>CAZAEW010000083.1:0-14246 GCA_964484065.1 uncultured Bacillus sp. | reverse complement strand
GAACCCGTGTTACCGCCGTGAAAGGGCGGTGTCTTAACCGCTTGACCAAGGGGCCGATAATTATAATAAAAACGTGGCGGAGAAGGAGGGATTTGAACCCTCGCGCCGGTTACCCGACCTACACCCTTAGCAGGGGCGCCTCTTCAGCCACTTGAGTACTTCTCCATATGGCTCCGCAGGTAGGATTCGAACCTACGACCGATCGGTTAACAGCCGATAGCTCTACCACTGAGCTACTGCGGAATAACATTAAATAATTCTCTAATCCTAGATGATTTCCGTGTCCCCGCCTCAGAATGCATCGCAAGAAGCTTCTCGGCGTGTACAACTCGCAGTTTATTCATGATGCCTTGCTCGTCTCTACCACTGAGCTACTGCGGAATAACATAATAAAAACTTGAATTTTTCCCCGTCGAAAGTGTCTATGACCTTATCGACTCTTCCCATTATAATGACGGTTACACCCAAAGTCAAGACGATTTTTTATTGAATATTTTGGGATTTTATCATTTTTTATTCTAAAAGCAGCTCTTTTATTTTCACCAGTTTCCCGCTGCATCTTCCGCACACATATTTGCTTGTATTAATCCTTCTTTTACGTTTGTATTGCATGCGGCAGTTTGAGCATTCATAGAAAAGAATTTTTTTGAAAGAGCGTTTTTTAGGAGCATCAGGAAGCCGGGTGCAGTACCGGGGTGCCCCTGTTTTTTTTAGCAGTGCTTTAAAGTCCTGATCACGATGCTGATATCCTTTTCCTTCAAGATGCAAGTGATAATGGCATAGCTCATGTTTAATGATCCCGATTAATTCTTCTTCACCTAACTGAATCAAATATTTTTTATTGATTTCAATATTATTGGTTCCTAAAAGATACCTTCCGCCTGTGGACCGCAATTTTGGATTAAAAAACGCTTGATGGCGAAAAGGTTTGTGAAAAAATTCAATTGAAATTTTTTTCACCAATTCTTGAAGTTCTTGATTATCCATGGTTCCCCCCTCGCTTCGAAACGAACGTGACAACCTATTATAGCATATATTAAATGTACATTTTAAGAATGGACTTTTCAGGAGGTATCGATATGCCGACTTGGTTTCAAAACCAAATGAAAAGAGCTTTTTTTGAGAAAAACCGCCATCAAATTATATTGCTGAACCAGTGCTGGTTTTTTTACAAGAGACTTTCATAAATAATGTTACTATATTAAAAAGGCGGAACCGGGCTGTTCATGAAGCCCGGTTCCGCTTCTTTGCAATCTTTGGTTATTCTCCAGGAGGGAGCATGGTTAAGGCAACTCTTCCTTTATTCATATCAACGGAATCGACCCAGACCGTGACGACGTCTCCAACAGAGACAACATCCAGCGGATGCTTAACAAATTGTTTTCGCAGTTTGGAAATGTGAACAAGGCCATCTTGTTTAACCCCGATATCGACAAAGGCTCCAAAGTCTACGACATTGCGAACGGTCCCCTGGAGTTCCATTCCAGACTTTAAATCTTCCAGTTTCAGTACATCTTTTTTCAAAAGCGGACGCGGGAGATCATCACGCGGATCCCTTTCTGGCCGGACAAGAGCATCAATAATATCTTTTAACGTCAGCTCTCCAATCCCTAATTGTTCAGAAACAGATTTAAGATCCAATCCATTCAAGGCATCCTTAAGCTCGGCAGTTCCTAGATCATCTGTTGAAAATCCGAGATTGGCTAATAGTTTTTTCACTTCTTGATAATTTTCCGGATGGATTCCTGTTCGGTCAAGCGGATTGGTTCCGTCCAATACCCGCAAGAAGCCGATCGCTTGCTCATATGTTTTTGCGCCAAGGCGGGGAACTTTCTTTAATTGTTCTCTGCTTATAAACTTTCCTTCCTCCTCACGCTTTTTGACAACATTGTTTGCAGCTGTTTTTGTCAGTCCGGCAACATATTGCAGCAAGGATGATGAAGCGGTATTGACATTGACTCCCACTTGGTTAACGGCGGTTTCCACCACAAAATGCAAGGATTCAGATAATCTCTTCTGGGCCACATCATGCTGGTATTGGCCGACACCGACTGATTTCGGGTCAATTTTCACCAATTCAGCAAGCGGATCCTGCAGGCGGCGGGCAATTGAGACCGCACTTCTTTCTTCAACATGGAAATCAGGGAACTCTTCCCTGGCAATATCCGACGCGGAATAGACGCTCGCTCCCGCTTCATTTACGATCAGGTAATAGATTTCCCGATCCATTTCTTTTAAAATATCAGCAACAAATTGTTCTGTCTCCCGAGAAGCCGTACCATTACCGATTGCCACCATCTCCACTTGATAGCCGCGTAAAATAGAGATGAATTTTTCCCGTGCCTCTTTGGTTTTCGAAACAGGAGGATGCGGATAAATCACATCAATTTTCAGGACCTTCCCCGTTTCGTCAACGACAGCCAACTTACATCCTGTCCGATAAGCGGGGTCAACGCCAAGAACCATTTTTCCTTTTAACGGCGGCTGCAAAAGCAGATTGCGCAGGTTCTCTGAAAAAATATGGATTGCCTGCTCTTCCGCTTTTTCGGTCAGCTCAGTGCGGATTTCCCGTTCAATCGAAGGCTGTATCAATCTTTTATAGCTGTCTTCAATTGCTTCCAAAATGGCAGCAGCCGCAGGGGAAGTTTGATTCTTAATCCATTTCTTTGAGAGATAGGAGAGAATAAAATCCGTATTGGCCTTGATTGCCACTCTTAACACATCTTCTTTTTCCCCGCGGTTAAGTGCAAGGATTCGGTGCGGAACTATTTTGCTGACGGGCTCCTCATACTCGTAATACATTTCATAGATTTTTTTCTCATCTTTATCTTTTTCTTTGACTGCCGAGACAATCGTGCCGGATTTAAAGGTTTCTTTACGAATCCACTTCCGGCTTTCAGCATCATCGGAAACAGATTCTGCAATAATATCTTTTGCTCCAGCAATCGCATCTTCGATCGACAAAACTTGTTTTTCTTCCGATAAAAACTCACTAGCCTTAATTTCAACACTTTCTTTTGGAAAAGTTAACAGCCAGCCGGCAAAAGGTTCCAGTCCTTTTTCTTTGGCAACGGTTGCTTTCGTGCGCCTTTTTTGCTTATAAGGGCGGTATAAATCTTCCACTTCTTGAAGCTTTTCCGCTTTTGTGATTTGCCCTTGCAATTCATCCGTCAGTTTTCCCTGCTCAGCTATGATCCGGATAACCTCTTCTTTTCTCTGTTCCAAATTTTGTATGTACTGCCAACGCTCTAAAATATTCCGGATTTGGACTTCATCCAGCGCGCCCGTCATTTCTTTTCGGTAGCGGGCAATAAAGGGAACCGTATTCCCATCTTCCAATAATGAAATCACGCTTTTTACTTGTTTGAAGGTTATATTCTGTTCAGCTGCAATTTTTCCTAACAGCTGCTCATTTTTTTCAGCAGTTTCGGCCACTTGCCATTCCTCCATCTCATTTCCATTTAGACAATTGTATCAAATTTGCATATTCGTTTCACTAGCCCCGGTAAAAAACAAAAAGCAAGCCTTTTAAGCTTGCTTGAGCAGAAAAATATGAGTGATTTAGCGGAATATAAAAGCCCGCCCACAAAAGGACGAGCTTATATATCAAAATTCGATGAGACCCAAGCTTATTTGCAAGGCATCATCCACTTTTTCCATCATTTCGTCATCGAGATGGGTTATTTTATCGGTTAACCGTTGCTTATCAATTGTCCGGATTTGCTCTAACAGAATAACGGAATCCCGTTCAAATCCGTAACGTTTCGCATCAATTTCTACATGCGTTGGCAGCTTCGCTTTTTGAATTTGAGCAGTAATGGCTGCAACAATAACTGTGGGACTAAACCGATTTCCGATGTCGTTTTGGATGACAAGTACAGGACGGACGCCGCCTTGTTCTGAACCGACAACTGGGGATAGGTCCGCAAAAAATACGTCACCACGTTTGACAATCAAAGGATTACCCTCCGCTTACAAGACGTTCTACAGTATGTTCTGCCTCATATTCTGCCTGAAATGCTTCCGATGCAATGGTTAAATTTATTTTCGCCATTTCCATATAGCCACGTCTCATACCTTCGCGAATATGTCTCTTTTTCCGCTCACGCAAATACATTTTTGTAGCTTGATAAATAAATTCGCTGCGATTTACGTTATCTTGTTTTATAAAACCATCCAACTCGGTTAAAAGATGTTGCGGTAATTCCACTAAAATTTCCGTAGTTGCGCCAGATTCAGACACAAACATACACCTCCACCATCACTACACACCAATTTATCTTTACCATTTTTAATAATAACATTATTTGTACCCAATGAATAGACTAAATGACAATTCTTCTGTATTATAAGCCCAAAAAATAGCATTTTATGCATAAAACTACCGAATTATCATATTATGTTGGACCTTTATAAAATATGACAGAAACTATTTAAATTAGTGCATTATGGGTACTGACAATTTTTCCGCCTTTTTTGAAGAGGCGCGGAACTCTCGCAGCAATAATACATGGTACTTCATAATTGATGGTATCCAGCTTTTTAGCGACATCGTTTACGGAGATAAATTGATCAGCATCCTTACCGATTAGTGTGACAGTTGTACCGACCGGGAGTTCAAGCGGTAGCCGGACCATGCATTGGTCCATACAGATTCTTCCGACAATCGGAGCCTTTTTGCCCGCTGCCAATACCTCTATTCCTGACAGCTTGCGAATCCAGCCATCAGCGTAACCGATTGGAATGGTGCCAATCCACTCTCCATCACTTGATTCATACGTTGCACCATAGCTCACTTTTTCCCCTTTAGGGAGTTTCTTCACATGAACAAGACGCGAACGCAGCGAGAATGCTTCTTTCAACGGAACAGGAATTTCTTTTTCCATTTCAGGAGAAGGCGTCAGACCGTACATCGCAATTCCAAGCCTGACAGCATTAAAATATGTCTTCGGAAATCGCAGTATGGCAGCGCTGTTGCTGCAATGAACATATCTTGGCTTACTGCTTAATGCAGTCAGCATATCCTGAAAAAGTTCAAACTGTTTTTGAAAATAAGTCAAATCCAGCTCGTCGGCGGTTGCGAAATGGGTGAAAATCCCTTCAAAATCAAATTGTTGATTCTGCCGAAGGATTTTTTCGATTGTCATTAATTCTTCTTTGCTTTTGACACCAATCCTGCCCATTCCTGTATCTACTTTTAAATGAACTTTGAGCTGCTCATCATCCTTTAAAAAGCCAAGCGCCTCACGCAGCCATTCTTCTTGAAAAACCGTCAAGGTGACCTGATATTTTACTGCTGTTTGCACATCTTTAGCCCGGGAGGCTCCTAACACGAGGATTGGCGCTTTTATTCCTCTTTCTCTTAAGGCAATCGCCTCATCCAGAAATGCTACTGCCAGATAGGATGCTCCTGCTTCAAGGGCCGTTTCTGCTACTTGAACATCTCCATGCCCGTAAGCATTGGCTTTTACGACTGCAATCATTTCCACTTCTTGAGGAAGCAGTTTTTTGATCCTTGTTACATTTTCTGAGATGGCATCCAGATCAATTTCTACCCAAGTATCTCTAAAGAAGTAATTCTGTTCTTCCATTTTTCCACTTCCTAATGTCTCCATGTATAGTTCATTTTATATATCCGATTTTATACCCCTTTACCTTATTGTCAAATTATAAAAACAAAAAACAGGCCCAATTAGCTTTTAAAGGGTTGTCGTTTTGAGGTGCTTTTTGATTAAATGACATGGGAATTGGCATAGTAATTGACTTTGACCAATTCCTTTTTATATAAAGGTGTTATTAACTTTCTATAGAGATTTGACAGCCGAAATGACATATTAATTTTAAAAGACAATGATTATTGTTCGCTTAAAAATTGTTGCCAATTAATGCGTCAATTGAACTGACAAATCGACTGACATTTCGATTGATACTATTATCAAAAATACATATGCTTTAATGAACAACGTAAAGTTTGCTTTAAAAAGACTTTACTTTAAAGTAGGGCATGATTAAATGGAATAAGTGATTTACACGGTGTAATTGTCTCTAGTTTAGATGTTTTTACATTTTTAAAAGTTTTCTTTGACATACTGGTAAAGACATTGTAAAGTTTTTTTATCAAATAGTTAGATTTCTAATTATTAAATTTCTAAAAATAGGTGATGAAATTGGGAAGCAGAAAAGACACACCCTATTCGAATTTATTTCAATCAATCGGTATCAAAATCAAGAGGAGAGCTGATGAAAGTGTTCAGAATCTAGGTTTAAATGCGCAGCAAGGTCGAATTATCGGTTATATCTACGAACATCAGGACAAAGGGGTCATCCAAAAAGATTTAGCTGAAACCTTTAATAGGCGTGGAGCCAGCATCACTAGTATGCTTCAAGGACTAGAAAAAAAAGGATATATCGAGCGAAAGATTCCGGCAGAAAATGAACGCCAAAAAAATATTTATGTTTTACCAAAAGGCGAAGCTCTTATCGATGCTTTTATTCATACTTTTGGGACGGTGGAACAAGAAATTGTGGAATCTCTTACGGAAGATGAAAAACAAACATTGATGAAATTGTTGATAAAAGTGAATCGGAGTTTATGATTTAATCTAAAAATGACAGCAGTCTATGCTACTGTCACTCATATAGTTAGAATTCTAATATTATGGAATCTAATTTCACACAAAACGTTAGAATTCTAACTGTTAAATATCTTAATATTAGGAGGGTTTAAATGAAAAGTACAGAGTCAAATACGTATTATCTAGAGAAAGCACCAATTAATAAAGCAATTGCCCACTTATCCATTCCTATGATGATGGGGATATCAGCCGGTACTATCTATAATATTTTGAATGCATATTTTATTGGACTAGTGAATGATACAGCAATGTTAAGTGCAATTACGCTAGGACTACCTATTTTTGCTGTTTTAATGGCAATTGGGAACTTGTTCGGAGTTGGCGGAGGAACATTTATAACAAGATTAGTCGCTAAAGGGGAGGGAGAACGAGCTAAGAAAATCGCAGGTTATTCTTTTTATGGAAGTATGATTGCCGGTCTAATCATTGCTATAGTTGCTTATTTTATTTTAACACCTCTTGTTCATTTGCTGGGCGCTGATGCAGTTTCTTTTGAATATACTAGAAAGTACGTACTTACGTTATTCATAGGAGGATTCGCAATCATTTGGAATTTCACCTTGGAACAGATGGTTCGTTCAGAGGGTGCTTCAAAAGAATCTATGTACGGAATGGTTGTCAGCATTGGACTAGGTATTGTGTTCGATATTCTCTTTATATTGGTCCTAAAATGGAATATATTCGGTGCTGCTCTATCTATGGTTTTAGCTAATACTGGCTCAAGTTTATATTATATTTGGTATTTAGAAATGAAAAGTGAGCATCTCAAAGGATTTTTGTTTCATTTTAAACTTGATTCAAAAAATCAAATGGAAGTATACAAAATTGGTGTTTCGGAACTAATTCAAACATCATTCTTAATTGTGACCACTTTAATGCTAAATAATTACTCAATGGAATATGGGGACCATGTTGTTGCAGGTTTTGGGATTGCCTTAAGAATATCACAGTTTCCGGAGTTTTTATCTATGGGGCTATTCCTTGGGATTATTCCCTTAATTGCGTACAATTTCTCAAGCAAAAATATGGTTCGCCTTAAATCTGCCATAAAACAAGCTTCAATCTACATCGGTGCAATCTCAGGAACTTTCCTTGGAATTGTTTACCTTTTTAAAGAACCTATTATTCAATTGTTCTCAAATGATTCATCTGTTCTAAACATAGGAGCAAGTATCTTGGTGGCAATGTTGATAAGCGCTCTTTTTAATGGTTTTACTGGATTATTCACTGGTATCTATCAGGCGTCAGGGGAAGGAATGTCATCCATGATTATGTCTGTTACACAAGGAGTCCTTTACATACCTGTAGTTATAACTTTACATTATTTCTTCGGTTTACATGGAGTTATATGGTCGATGACTATTACTGAAGTAATTGCTTGTATGATTGGGCTAATATTATTTGTTTTCTATGTTAAAAAAATAAGCAGCATAGATAATGAGAGTTTGCTTGTTTCAAGCCGTTTACAGGATTAATTAGTTTGGATTCCAAGATATTGTTTGTTGAACATTTTCAATAAACGTATTGAAGGTTAGATAAAGAAAAGCATTCACCTTATAATATAAATAAAAGATTATGAAACAATGTACTAAAAGGAATCTTTTGTTGAAGACAATATCAATGTCAAAATGAGTATAAATAACGTAAAAATGGCTTGTCAAAACTGTTGTCAGTTTGCAAGCCATTTTAATTGCCATTTACATGATATGAACCTCAAAACGGAACCCTTTAAATTAGCTTTGAGCCTGCTTTCAGATTTTCCTTTATTTCACCATATCGCCCTGCACGGAACCGGCTACTTCAATCAATTCATCCTTCGTTAATTTTTTTGAAGCAAGCATATAGTCAACTCCATCCTGCGACCAAGTAATCGAATGGTCTGTCATCGCTCCAATCGTAAATCCTAAATCAACCGGCTGTCCGGTCACCAAAGTTGACGTTATGTCAGGCGCTGCTGCAGCTGATTTCACCGTCAATTTTTCTTGGACAAGGGTAAACGGCTTTTTACCGTCATAGGTGAGAACAACACGCTTGCCGTCTTCCATTTTGACATTTTTTTCTTCAATCAGCTTCGTTCCTTCGATTTGGGCAGTTGGATATTTTACCGTAAATGAGCTGTCCTGCAGTTTACCCATTGCCGGAAGATTAAGCTGGGCGCGGGTCATATTCTTCTTCATGTCAAAATCATTCTTATCAAAGCTGGCATTAAATTTCACTTTTGAAAATTCAACGGTCACCAAAGCTGTCCGGTCCGGATCCATTACTTTGACAACTGCAGGAGATAAATCTTTTTTGTTGAGTTTAATTTCTTGGAAAGGCAGCATTTTATTATTTTGATAGCGGGTTTTGGTTTCAAATACATAATATTCTTTTGTAGAAGAAAATTTCGCGCTTTTATCCTCAATAATATCTTTTATCAATGATTCATATAAATAGGCCTGGCTGCTGTTAAGAGGCCAATCACTTTGAAACCGAAAGCTCTTATTTAAAGCAGGAGTTAACACAAAGACTCCCTCGTCATTCCGCAAAATCATTTGGTTCTGTTCCTTTTGGGAATTTTTTAAATTGACTCGATAGTAGGCTGGGTCTTTATGCCAAATTTCCACATTGTAAACTTGCGAATCTGTCCCCATTTTCAGTGTCATTTTTGCATTTGCTTTGTAACCGGATAAATTGTCGAGTTTTTTATTAAGCTCTTTCACGACATCATCCTGTGACTTAGTACCGCAAGCAGCAAGTACAAAAACGACCAATAGCCCAGTAAAGATCAGCAATAATTTTTTGCTCATTCTTTCAACCCCTTCTTGTCTCATGTCAGATGATTTTGAGAAGAGAAAGGCAGGGTTCAGGAACTAATTCGGGTGCAAATGAGTTGGTGGGAATAGGGTAGAAGGGAATTTGCTTTTCGTTGTTAGCACAGCTGACCTTGTCTCTCCTAGTTCCCTACGAATATATGAGACAACCATTTTAAATATGTCTAAAAGCTCCCTGCTGTCTTAATCCTCGATGATGACTTGGGCAACGGCGTATTCCCGGCTGTGGGAAATCGATAGGTGGGCTTTTACTTCCGGTTTTAAAAAGAATGGTTTGCCCGATTTGTCATTTTCAATTTCAATATCCTGAAAGGAAAGCTCCTTCCCGATGCCTGTTCCATTCGCTTTCGAGAATGCTTCTTTCGCCGCAAATCGTCCGGCGAGATATTCCACCTGTCTTCTGCCGGAAAGGTCATGAAACCGTTCCTTTTCTCGTTCCGCTAAAATACGCTCGGCAAATTTCGGGTGTCTTTCAATCATTTCCTGAACACGTGAGAGCTCAATAATATCAATTCCAATTCCTTTAATCATGATCAATCATCCTTCTATTTAGAATGGGATATGCATACTTTGTCTATAAAAAGAGTAATCGGGCTATGCTGAATAGCAAGTAAAGGAGGTTATGTATGTTTACCAGGACAGAAAGTTTTCGGGATTATGTCCGCCTGTATCCGGTCGTTTCAATCATTGTCTGTATCCATATCGGATTATATGTATGTTCTATTTTACCGTTTTTTCCAAACCAGTGGTTTTTTGAGACCTTTTCCGGGGTCAATTTATATATTACGGAAGGACAGATATGGAGGCTGATAACCCCGGTATTTATGCACAGCGGGTTCTCCCATATGCTTTTTAATACGCTTTCGCTTATCCTGTTTGGCCCCGCACTTGAACGAATGATTGGCAGTGGAAGGTTCACACTGGTATATCTTACTTCAGGACTTTGCGCAAACACCGCAACCCTGATATTCGAACCGCTGACATTTACGCATGTAGGCTCAAGCGGAGCGATTTTTGGCATATTCGGTTACTACATTGCGATTATACTTTTCCGAAAAAAATGGCTGTCGCGGGAGAGTGCCCAAATCATTTTAACCATTTGTGCGGTCAGTCTCATTATGACCTTTTTGCAGCCAAATATAAATATTACAGCCCATCTGTTTGGCCTGCTGGGCGGGTTTTTAATGGGATCCATCCCTTATTTTAATCGAAAAGACTGGAATGACTCCATCAGAGAGATAACAAATTTTGCCGGACGCAGCAAACGGATGCTAATCAATCATTCTCCAATCAGGGTCATTTTCTGGGGTGCCGTGATTCTTCTTGCTATCATCGGAATATGGAATAAAGGATGATCCTACTGATGCGGATCATCCTTGCCTTTTCGCCATATACCATTCGTAAATCTTTTTTACATCATCTTGACTGATATCGGTTACCTTCCCGCCGGCAATTCCCATACCCGATTTAATAAAGGTATCAATTGTTGCCAGCCGCTTTCTGCGCTGAAAAAATGTTTCCCGAACCTTCATACTTTGAACGCGATTTTTCTTCATAAAAACCGTATTGCGGGTCATCGTCCTGTAGCGAAGGCTTAATTGCATCTCCTCTATATTCCATCCTGCATCCTTATACCCCAAGTAGGACCAAATCGTTGCTGCTGCCAATAAAATAAGTGAGAATAAGCCCCATAATTTTAAAAAGATCAGTGAAAGAGTGACAATTGGAACCGCAACAAACCAGCTGCGGATGATGTATCTTGGCGCCGCTCTTCTAGGGAGCGGAAAAAAAACAGAATTAATATGATAATCCGTTAATAGCGGATTAACGGCATTTTGGACTTGCTCCCTTTTCATAAGAGGAATAAGCATGACTCTGGCTCCTTCTTTATTTTCGAAGGAACCGCCGGCGCTTACAAGATAAACTGTGGCAAGCCCCAGCATCTGCCGGAGAACATTTTCACTGATTCGTACCGCTTGAATCCGATTCAATGGTATTGTCAGCTGCCGCCTTGCTAATAATCCATATGTAATAATCAAATCCTGCTTTGTTTTCACAACCTTATAATTGGCGTATTTCAGCATCATGCCGATAAAAGCGATAATCCAAAGGATAAAAAAGCCGGAAAAAGCCATCACAGACGCCAAAAGGATGCTGTTCTCGACGATTTTTTCTGCTTCTCCGAACCATTTTTTATACGGAATCACATTATCCAGCTGTGTTAAAATCGCAAACGCGGCCGAAACAACCACGCCCACCCCGCCTGAGGTAAGCGCAAGAAGAAGTAATTGCACCGTGTTGATTTGATACACCGTCTCGGATGACTGTTCGTCTTCTATCTTAAGCTCAGGATGAACCGACTCTTTTGCAGCTATAAAAAAAGCCTGAATGGACTGTGCTTTTTGTTTGGAGATTGCCGGTAAAACGGCTTCTGCTCCTTCAAGCGGATTGCCTCCCGCTGTTTCAATTTGCACCTTGGCGAGACCGAACATCCGCTGCAGCACACCTTCTGTGACGTCAATGCTTTGGATTCGCTCATACGGGATATATCGCTTTTTGCGAACGAAGACACCGTGCTCGATGCGCAGCTCTTTTTCGTCAAATTGGTAGGTGTGTCTAAGCCAGGATATAAAAGCGGACGCCAAGAGAAAAAGAAGAACCCCTGCTAACAGAATATAAAAATACAAGTGGTTTTCTTTAATGCCGGAAAATAACAAAATGGCAAATGGGACGAGAAAGTCCTTCATTCTTTTTCCAAAAGTCAAAATCATCGTGATCGGGTGCAGCCTTTGCGGATCATACATCTTCATCAGCCACCCTTGCCATTTTGGAGATGTACAGCCTCAATTCCTCAGCCTCCTCTTCTTCAAGAGCCGGAATTTCATGAAGGGTAGCAGCGGTATGAACAACGACGGACGCCAATTTGTATTTTTTCATAATCGGTCCCTGTACAGTATCAACATGCTGAACACGGACCATCGGGATCAGCGTTCGTACTTTAACAAACAGGCCGTGCTGAAGTTCAATTTCCTCTTCGCGTACATCGTACCTCCAGATTTTCCATTTAATATATGGCTCCGGAAAAATAAATAAATAGCTGCATACTGCTTCCAACAAAACAATCACAGCAATGATCCAAGAGGGCCAATGAAAAAACGAAATTAAAAAAATAATACCTGCGGAGATCACCCAACTGATGATCACCTTAATCGTCTCTGAAATTCTCCAAACTTTGAGAGCATTTGCAGAGATTCTTTTTTTCGGCTCTAAATCCATCGAAACCTCCCCTTTTATTCATTCGTTATCACTATTATATATGGTTAATACAGGTAATTCAGTATAAATTATCAATCAATAACATAATTTGTAGATCTTTTTCGAAAAAGAACAAATTTTATCTTGATATGTTGAATTAGTTTCATATAGAGGACGTTAAAAAGAAATAGGGGCTGTCCGAAAAGTCAATTACTGTAACTTTTCGGAAAACCCCTTTCTTTCACATTTATTCAACTGCAAAAGTGGATTTGTCGATCATCGTAATGCCTTCCATACCTTGTAAATCCTCCGAAAGCCGAAACAGAGCGGCATCTTTTTGTTTAGCCTCTATCATACAATGAATTTCCGGCACTGTCCCCTTTATTTTGTTAAGAAAATCCCAAAACATTCCGGCATCAATATAATCCGCATGCGCTCGAAAATCCTTCTTAGAGCGCGGGCTGGAAATATGCATTTTAATCGGCAGTTTTGAAAAACTCCATGATCCAACGATCCGCTCCCAATCCCATTCCCAGTCATTTCCTTCGTTATTGGCCAGGTGGTGGTGAAGATCAAACACCATCGGAATCCCTAATTTTTCACAAAGATACAAGGTTTCGTTGACTGTAAAGGTGGCATCATCATTTTCGAGGATAATCATCCGCTGAATATGCGGAGGGACATAGGCCCAATTATGAATAAAACTTTCCAGCGCTGTTTCTTTATCGTCATAGCCGCCGCCAACATGGAGGACACAGCGGTGTTCGGTATCAATCTTCATTCCCTTTAACAGTCTTTCATGCATCTGCAATGTTTTTAACGAATTCTTCAATGTCTCTTTCTGGGATGAATTTAAAACCACAAAATGATCAGGATGAAAGTCGACTCTTGTTGGGTGTGCTTGTATGTAGTCCGCAATTTTTTTTAGCGGCTCAGCCAGTGGTTTCAGATAATTCCAATCGGCCAGCTCTTCGTGGCCCGCGAGCGGAATCAGCCGGGAGCTTAGCCGAAAAAAATGAATTTGATTGCCCTCGTTATGTTTAAGCAGACGCAAACAGTTTTCCAAATTTGATTCAGCGATTCTTTCCAGCTTTCTTATCGCCGCCTCCCGGTCTTTCAGCTTCTCAAATTGGGCAAAAGTCATCGTTTGCGAGGGGGAACAATTTTGCAGCTCCACACTCATAGCAACATATCCCAGCCTGACAATGGTCATGAAAAAACCTCCCTGTAAACAACATTTGCTCTTTTTATTTTTCCCCTAAAAAATAGGTTGTGATAAAGAATATTGTTGATTTTATTACCAGTTGATTGCAGCTGAAAGGCACGAGACCCCTGCAGGCGCCGAAATTCTTCTTTCTAACGAAAAATCCCTTTGTTGGTGTTTGTATTCTGCAGATTTCCGAAACAATTCCGCGGGTTTTCACGATTATTCCGCGGATTTTTGAAACTATTCCGCGAGTTTTGGCAACTATTCCGCAAGTTTTTAACATAATCCCGCGAGTTTCACAATTTATTCCGCGCCTGTCACAATTAAGGGGATTTA
>CAZAEW010000082.1:0-14357 GCA_964484065.1 uncultured Bacillus sp. | reverse complement strand
CCCTTAATTGTGACAGGCGCGGAATAAATTGTGAAACTCGCGGGATTATTTTAAAAACTCGCGGAATAGTTGCGGAACTCAGCGGAATAGTTTCGAAAATCTGTTGAATCCTAACACCTGCAAAGGAATTTTTTGGTTAGAACGAAGGATTGCGGCTCCTGTAGGAGTCTCGTGGCTTCTGCTACAATCACTAGTCATAAAATCAATAATATTCTTTAACTCAGCCTTATAAAAAGAGCTTTTTGAATCAAAATTAAATGGAAATTGGGCGAAAATTCTTCTAAAGAAAGTATTTTTAACGAGCAGAAAAGTGAAAAGCACCCTGTAGGAGAGCCTTTTCCTAAAGAGTGCTTAAAACTTTTATTTCCAGCGCTTTATAAAAATGTAACGATCTCTTCAATATTTTTTCTTTGCATTTTCTTTGGCTGTTCGTTCGGATATCCCAAAGCAATGACCATGTTTATCTGCTTTTCACTAGGGATATTCAGATACTCACGAATTTTATCTTGTGCGAGAAGAACTGGTCCAGTCATTGGACATGTCCCCAGGCCTTTTGCATACGCAGCCAACATTAAGTTTTGTGCTGCTAAACAACTGCTTTTCATACCTTCTTCTTCCCAAACTTTTTCATCAACAAGATTGATGGGGTCAAAGATTTTTTCTCTGAATTTTGATTGATAGGGTGTTGCTAGGCATATGATTAAAACCGGCGCATTTGAAAATGCTGTGGCGTACGGCCCGAAAGAACGTACTAACATTTTCGCTTCTTTCTCTTTGCTGCTTTCCTTGGCTTCTTCCGCTTTTTCGTGTAATGCTTCCCATGTCATATCTTCAATCTTTTTTATTTTTTCTTGGTCTGTCAGAATGATAAATTCCCATGTCTGCGAATTCGTATCAGAAGGTGCATATCTTGCACAATCGATGATATCCATAATATCTTCGTGATTTACCTTCTTGTCTTCGTATTTTCGTATACTCCTTCTATTTTGAATTAATTCTTTTACTTCAGAAAACTCCATTTTTCCACTCCTGTACTTTATTGTTTAATTACAATTTTTTAAAAGCAAAATCATATTGACGATTATATCAACTATTTATTATATAGGTCCTTATAAAAAAGAAAAAGTAATACGTCAAACGTAAGTAGTTTAGTTTTGAAGTAGAAAAACTAATTTATCATTCTATTTTTTAGTTCAATTTGCAAAAAGAAATCACATCCATGCTGTCTGAAGTTAGAGCAACTTCGGACAGAGGAAAGCAAAATCGCATCCACGATGTCCGAAGTTTGAGCATCTTCGGACCAAGCGTTTTTATGCTAATTCAATTGCTGATTTTCATAAAAGAGCAGCGTTATTTCTGATGATAATTCAGTTCTGTATTTGAATTTTCTACCTGCTAACTGAGCTACTTAACGATAAACGGCTGCTTTCATGAAACCTAAAACCAAAAACAAACCAATTGGCCGGTTTGTCCAGACATTTTCTTTCCATGTACATACATTAAAGTACAAGTCTAAAAGAAAAGGTGATCATCAATGAGCTCATCCTACCGGGATAAAATTTTTGGAATCCTTTCCTCTGTTGCTGAAATTGAACATGCATTGGCAGAGGCAATCAGTGTTCAAACGAAGATTCTCAGGAAAGATAATCTCAGGTCAGAACAAATCGAACTTTATTCGGAAACTTTAACAGATTTAATCACATTGTCCATTAAAAAGGAAATCATTCTTGAATTTCTTCTGCAAGATGTTATTGATGCTTGGGAGACCGTAACCAAACCCGATCACAAAAAATAAATGATGTTTTTGCGCGTTAAAGTCAGTTTTTTGCACGCACAGGGAAATTCAAAACAGGTTTATCAGAGAAAGGGGATAAGATATGGCAGATGCATTTCGTGATGCCCTTCCCAGATTAGAACAAGCATTAACAGAGGCGCTTGAAAGAGTCACCGCAGTAGGTACACCTGCTGAAATTGAAAGCTTAATAAAATTGCTGATTAAAAAGAAAATAGTAACAGAAATGCTGCTTGATAAAATTGAAACTTTAGAAGCTTACGATCATTTTGGACCGTTATCTTCCAGCATTAGATCAGACAGCCAGATTCATCCATCAGAACCATTAGTGAGTCCCGTTGAGAATCAGCCTGATGCTGAATTAAAGGAACGAGAAAAATCATCGGCGAAAACAGAAGAAACGGGATCGGTTGCTTTTGAAGAACAGGATATCTAAAAGATTTTGGGAAAATGATGACAAAAGGCAGCCTATCAGCTGCCTTTTACAACTGGGCTTATGGCCCGCTATAAGCAATCATCATAACACAAAACGATTACCCAAAAAAACCTTTCCAAAATACCCTCATAATATTTTCAGCCGTCTCCTCTATGGAAGAAAACAGGGGAGTGCCGTCAGGCTGCTTATAGTTGCCCACCCGGCTTAACGCAATATAGGAGTGCGCCGCAAATTTTGCATTGATTTGCGGGATTTCCTCTGCATCCATGGCTCCTTGGAAAGCTTCTTCAATACTCAAAAACATTTCTTCCTCCGCCAGCTTCATTTCTTGAATCTGCTCATCCGACAGGGAAGTCTTCGACTCCCGCATAAATCCCTCAAGGTCTAAGGAGGTCGTTGCCTGCAAATGCGCAGCCGCCACATCGAAAAGCCGGTCATATAAAGACTTCTCCGACCCCAGCAAAAGCAGAATCCGCTGGCGGACCATGCCCATCAGCCTGACCATTACCTCTTTAAAAAGCTCCGCCTTTGATCCAAAGTAATAATAAACCGTAGCCTTCGTCAATCCTGCTGTTTTGGCGATATCATCAATCGAAACCTTTTGAAACCCATTTTCCAAAAACAAAAGTGTCGCTGTTTTCAAGATGGATTCTTTTGCGGGCACTTCCGTTTCCGCTATTTTAGGTCTGCCAAGCGGCCTGCCGGTTTTTTTATTGGCCATTTTAATCTTCCCCTTTAAAATTAACTAACCAGTATATATAATTAATGTATCGTATTTTTTAAAAAAATAAAGGGAATGAGGGCGCAGCATGAAAAAAATTTTTTATTCCTTGGTCGGAGCCAGTTCCGGTCCAAAGGGAAGATGGATTACGCTTGTTATCTGGGTCCTGTTGGCAGGGGTATTAAGCTCCATTTTTCCAAATGTAAACAAAGAAGTGAACGACCAGGCAGCGAACTTTCCAAAAAATGAAATGTCGGTTCAAGCGGAAAAGATCGCCAAAGAGCAATTTCCAAATGAACAAGGAACACCATTGCTTCTTGTCTGGTACCATAAGGGCGGCTTAAAGGATCAGGACTATCAGAAGATCACCGAGCTATATAAAAAACTGGAAGACAAACCAGTGAATTCCCAAAACTTTATTCCGCCGCTGGGAAAGGTTCCTCCACAGGCATTAAAAGGTTCTGCTTCAAAAGATGGAACATCGATTGTAACGCCTATTTTTATGGAGAAAAACGCCACGGTAGAGGATTTAGCTAAAAGTATCAAAGAAGTTAAGAGCAAGATATCCAAAGATCTTTACGACAAAAAGCTGACTGACTCCGGATTGCATGTCCGGTTTACCGGACCTGTCGGAATCGCGACGGATGCTAAAGCTCTTTTTGCAAAAGCAGACGTGATGCTGTTAGTTTCTACAATTCTATTGGTATTAATCTTGTTAATTCTGCTGTACCGATCCCCAATTTTAGCCATTGTTCCGCTGATTGGAGTCGGCTTTGCCAACGGTGTAGCCGGTCCGGTTCTCGGAGCACTGGCACACAAAGGGATCATTACTGTCGATTCTCAGGCTGTTTCGGTTATGACAGTGCTTTTATTTGGCGCCGGGACAGATTATTGCTTATTCTTGGTATCGAAATATCGGGAGTTTTTACATGAGGAAGCGGATAAATATAAGGCGCTTCAGCTCGCCAGCCGCCATTCCGGCGGAGCCATTTTTGTCAGTGCCATCACAGTCGTGTTAAGTTTATGTACGCTGTTGCTCGCGCATTACGGGGCGTTCTACCGATTTGCCGTTCCGTTTAGCTTAGCTATCCTCATCATGGGGATTGCAGCCTTAACTTTATTGCCAGCGCTGCTCGCTATTTTCGGCCGAATTTCGTTCTATCCATTTATTCCAAGAACAGAAGAAATGATCGCGGCTTTGGAGCAAAAGAAAGGGAAGAAAATCAAGCGCCGTCCGGTACATGGGAACTTCAGCAAAAAGCTGGGCAAATTCGTTGTCAGCAAACCCTGGACCGTTATTCTCGCAAGCGTCGTGCTCTTGGGCGGACTTGCCGCGTTTTCTCCTGGCATCAAATATACACAAAACCTGCTTGACACATTTCCGAAAGACATGGCGTCACGGCAGGGGTTTGATTTGATGGCTAAACATTTCGCACCGGGTGAATTAGCACCTGTACGAGTGATTGTTGATACTCAGGGGAAGGAGCTTTCATTAAAAGACGATTTACAAAGTCTTTCTTTTGTCGAGCGTGTTGCCGATCCTTTAAAAAAGGATAACTATCAATCCTATGATGTTGTTTTGAAAAATAACCCGTATGATACGAAATCGACGGATTTGATTCCGAAGATTCAAAAGAAAGTATCGGACAGCTTATCGTCAGCCGGGATCAAATCGGCGAACCACTATTGGATTGGCGGGGAAACGGCGACAATCTATGATACAAATAAGACGGTTAACCGTGATATGAAAGTGGTAATGCCGGTTGTCATCGCGATTATTGCTGTGCTCTTATTGCTGTATCTGCGTTCCATTGTTGCAATGGTTTACCTGATTATTACCGTGCTGCTCTCTTATTTCTCAGCGCTCGGTGCCGGCTGGGCCCTTCTCCATTACGGAATGAATGTTTCGGCGATCACTGGATTGATTCCATTGTTCTCGTTTGTGTTCCTCGTCGCGCTTGGTGAGGATTATAATATCTTTATGATTTCAAGCATCTGGAAAAATAAACGGACTCAAGGACATCGCGAGGCGATTGCTAACGGCGTCAGTGAAACGAGCAGTGTAATCACATCTGCCGGTCTTATTTTGGCAGCCACGTTTGCGGTTTTATCCACGCTGCCCATTCAAGTGCTCCTGCAGTTCGGGATTATCACCGCGATCGGGGTTCTGCTTGATACGTTTATTGTCCGGCCGTTATTAGTTCCGGCGATCACAACGGTCTTAGGCCGGTATGCTTTCTGGCCGGGACCATTATGGAAAAAAGAGAATCAGGTATCGGAAGAAAAATAAACCGGATCTTTAAAACTTTGCAAGTAATAATAGAAAAAGGATAGAAAGCAGAAATTCTGCTTGATCTATCCTTTTTTTTTGTACGGAATAGGCAAAAATGATCCTTTTTTTAGCTCGATGAAATGAATAGTAACCATTCTAAAATGATTAGGGACATTCATGCCGTATTTTGCTGAATGAATAATTCTGGTAAATACGGTTATATTATTCACGACCTTAACAGATAAAGACTCTTGAACAAACTCTTTCTTTCATTTCTTTAAAGGGAGGTATGTATCGTATGGATAAGTTAACAGAGGATTTCCAATCCAATCAACCCCATGTAAAACATTTTTTTGAACAAGTGACAAATATGATGAAGAACATAGGATATGCGGAACCATCATCCCCTCAAGCATATACCTGCTTAAATTTACCAGTACAAGGGGCAGGTACTGGCAGTATTCCACATGCTAAGGCAACGTTTATGGCCTTTGCAGATGCAATCATTCCTTCCACTTTGGGTGCTTTGGATTTACAGCTTGATGAATACATTGTTTGGACATTGGATCATTTTGTTTCAATCCAAGGGGAATGGGGGTTAAAAACCGCCCCAATCTCATCCCAAACTGCCATGATGCTGGATGCTGCTGCTGTTCAACTGATCCGCTCCGGAAATATAAAAGCACATCCTGATTTTTCTGTTCATCCTAATGGCGGCCCTTTTGCGGCTCTTTCTCCTGACAACCGGTTTGAAGCGATCCGATTATTGGAAAATATTCTTGTTGATCTTGAAGTTCTTCCTCTCCCTTTTCAAAACAATGCCGGTTTAGTTAAGAATATCATTACTTCGCTCCATCAAATGGTACTGTTTGGTTATTATTCAGAATGGTTTTCTCTCGGATCTACGCGGTTGGCCGACCCTGAGAATCACCGTTTTGAAAGACAGCGATTTGTGTGGAATAGCCTTGATTATCCCGGTCCGGCATTAGGTTACCGGGCAGTTCGCGGATATTTAGTAGAAAAATTTTTAGAATAGGGGAATGCAGCAATGACTTTAAATGCAGATGTAATCATTATTGGTGCCGGCGGCGGAGGAGCTGTCGCAGCTAAAGAGCTGGGGGAATTAGGGATAAAAGTCCTCCTCCTTGAAGCCGGTCCATGGTATGGAAATAAAAAATGGGCCAACCCTAATCAAGAGCGGGGAGCAGTCAGCAGTTCCGATGTGGAGGACTTAGATATTGAGCTCTTGCGTCAGCAATACATAAAGAATGAACATACAATGAACTCTTATGAATTTGGCCGTTTTCGCTGGGGACCTGCCGACCGCCGCCGCTCGCCATGGCACCGGAATCTCCCTCAAAACGGTCTTATTTGGCAAGCGACCGGAGTGGGCGGGACAACTCAACATTACTGGGCAAATTCGCCGCGGGCTTATTCCCAGGCTATTGATGAGGTCTGGCCCATTTCCTATCGGGAGTTGATTCCTTATTATGAAAAAGTGGAAGATACATTGCCAGTTCGTCCATCTCCTACTACTCCAAAGGAGGAATTATTTTATTTCGGTGCAAAAAAAGCCGGTTGGTCCATGCTGAATACGTTAAATCCTACCAAGCCCGGTTACCGTCCCACTCCAAATGCAATTCTGCACCCCAACGAGCGGTTGATGGATTCTGACACCAGTCTGGAAGAGTTATCAAAAATGGAGGGATGCACCCTTTGCGGCCATTGTATTAACGGTTGTCCACACGGACCATCGGTTGATAAAGTGGCTAAGCGTCCGACCAACATTAGTTATATCCCGCTTGCTTTAAAAACCAAAAATGTTGAAGTCCGGCCTAATTCCTTTACAACCAAGATTTTGACTGATTATCATCCAAAGGATGGGCTTTGTGCGGTTGGAGTTCAGTTCAGAGATACTTGGACAGGTGAGTCCGGAGAATTGTACGCCAAAGTAATCATCATGGCAGCAGGCAGTGTCGAAACCCCAAGGCTTTGGCTGAATTCAAATTTACCGCAAAACACTTGGATCGGACGGGGATTGACGAACCACTATTGGGATTGGGTAACAGGCTTATTTGAAGAAAAGGATCTGATGGCAATATTGGGGCAGGAAAATGTAAATCCATTTATTGGCCCAACATCCGGGGCACGATTCGATTATCCGGGATTAGGGTGCATCCAGCCGGCTGGACTCAGCCCAGGTTTATTTGCTTCTCTAACCTTTGGATTTACCGATGGCGGATACCATTTCGCCAATAATCCTTTATCCGGAGAAAGCTGGGATTTGGAGGGCAGGGTTGCCGGCAATGAATTAATAGAGTGGATGCACCAATACAAAAATACGTTAAGCATCATGATTTTAACGGATGATCAGCCGCAAAAAAGAAATGGAGTAACGCTTGATCCCTTTTTAAAAGATGAACACGGACCCATTCCGAGAGTAGATTATACAGCAAGTACAGAAGATAAACAAAAAAGAAACCAGTTAGCGAAACTGGCAACAGAAATTTTACGCAAAGCCGGGGCGAAGAAGGTCATCCGCACAAATTGGCCGCAACACTTGTTCACCCATATCGAATCGACGATGCGCATGGGTTTTGTAGTTGATAGCAATTGTGAAGCCTATCAAGTTAAACGTCTTTTTATTGCTGACAACAGTGCCCATTTTAACGGGATTGGAGGACCCAACCCAACCTTGACTACTCAAGCGCTAGCGACAAGAACGGCTGAAATGCTGGCAAAAAAATATTTTAGTTAAACCCTTTCAAAAAAAGGAACGCCTTTTCATAAAGTGCTTTTTTCATGATCATTTTTCATAAAATCTCTTTTAGGAAAAACGACTTTCGAGGGGACACTCAATGATTCCTTGTATAATGGAGAGGATACTTTGAAGACGAATAATTTCATTCGATTAACTGCTCCAGAAATTTCAAGTCTTTGGACTCAATACATTTTTGATACCATGTCTATTGGCTTTTTTCGATATGCACTTCAGCATATTGAAGACCCTGATGTCAAATCTCTCTATCAAGTTGCCTTGGAAGTATCCAAAAAACATGTTCAAGAAATTACAGAATTCATGTTAAAAGAAAATTTCCCTATTCCGCATGGTTTTTCAGAAAAAGAAGACGTAAACATGAACGCCCCCCGTCTTTTTCAAGACCCTTTCTATCTGGATTATCTGTATGTCATGACTTTGCAAGGATTGACTGGATACTCTTTATCAGTCAGCACCTCTATTCGATCTGATTTTCGGAAGTATTACATAACCTGCATGACTGAAACAATGATGCTTTTTGATCAAACCATTGATGCAATGCTCTCAAAAGGACTTTTAGCACGGCCTCCTATTATTTCACCAGCCAATTCTGTTGAATTTGTTAAGAACCAAAGTTTTTTAACCGGATGGCTGGGAGAGCGACGGCCGCTGAACGTGATCGAAATTGGAGATATTCATTTCAACTTGATGAAAATGCATTTACATGCTGCTTTAAAGGTAGGCTTTATCCAAGTAGCTCAATCAAAAGAGGTTCGTCAATATCTCTCGAGAGGCCTTGACATTGCCAATAAACAAATCAAAATATTTGAATCCGTATTTCAAGAAGATAAATTAAATTATCCCGTTTCCTGGCAATCAATGATTACGAACTCGACTTCCCTGACCTTTTCAGATAAATATATCATGTACCAAATTCAATTATCTACACAATTATCCATTGCCTATTATGGTACTGCTTTAAGTGCGAATTCCAGAAGGGATTTGGGTGCTCATTACCTTCGGCTCATTTTAGAACTTATACAATTTGCAGAAGACGGGGCAAACCTGATGATAAAAAATGGATGGTTAGAGCAGCCTCCAACAGCAAGTGACCGTGATTCGCTTGCAAAAGAAAAGGGTGATAAATAATATTAGCTGCATTAGAGAAATAGCCATTCATTTAAATACTTTTTTTACAAAATTGGCATCCCATCTAGAGGATGCTATTTTTTATCCAGAAATTGAAACCAATCCCTAGAAGAATTACAAAGGGTTTACATTTGAAAAAACAGGAGTTTGTCACAAAACGTTGAATACTATAAAAAGAAGAATTGTTGGAATATAGGGAATTATGGGAAAAATATCGAAAACTTTGCTGAAAGGGGTTGTTTTTTCATGGAAAGTCTATTGGCATTGCCAAAACAGTTGGAAATGTCAGAAACAGAGAAGGCGGAAATGGACCGTCTGATTGAGAACTCCATTACTGTATATAAAAATAATGCCGCGGTTCTTTACAAGCTGGCGCTGGATGCTTTAACTGTCATGACGGCAGGACCATCCAGGCTGGAAGAATTAGGGCAGCGCGGCTTTTTCGATAAGTTATGGACACAGCTGGCGGGACAGAAGCAGGAACTGGGCACGGCTATGGATATCAATAAAATTCAATATGCCTCTCAGAAGCTTCTTAAGGAGTTTACGGAACAGAAATTATTTTCCTTCGATTTAGTGACAGCTGCCAATAACAAATTAAATACGATGGTTTTAGAAATGGGCGAAGAAGTCGGTAAAGTCTATCAAATGCTGGGAGCATTTTTCAAGCAGACCCGCTCCGATCTGATTCAGCTTGATGCCCGTTTAGACAAAATTGAGCGGAATGTGGAACTGCTCCATTGGAATGCAACGATTGAGTATCAGATGTACCGCGGCACCGAATATATGATGCTTAGCGAAAAAGAAAAAATTGTTTGCCTCTCAAATGACTTTTTTCATCGGACAAAAGGAAATTGGACGACGGCTGACCTAATGATCCTCAAATCAACCTTAGGCGAATTAGGCATGCAAACAAAACAAATGATTTCGTCAGGCTCTTTTTATGCCTCATTAATTGAAAAGCCGGAGCTGATCGACCGGTTGTTTGAAGGAATTTCGCTAGACGGCCTGCTTGCGATTGAGCCGTTTGAAGCACCATTAATTAAAGGTGTTGAGAAGGCACGCAAAATTCATACGGAAGAAAAATATATTGTGGATACCGTTAAAACCCAGCTGGAACTCGCGAAAGTAGCCTACAACGACCGCGAAGTCCAGCTCTCGATTATCCATCAATTTTTGAAAAATATGGCCTACAGCAATACGGATTGCCAGGTGAATTTGTTTGACTTTGTTTTGGAGCTTTTGATGAATTTAAAATTAGTCGATGAATCCGGCAAGAAGGCCAAGCTTGCGGCGGATACGGCCGGGCAGACAGCAGCAGCCGAGGAAAACATTTATGATGTAGTGCTGTTTACGTATGGTGACGATAAGTACAGGCTGATTGAGGGATTGAGTGCTTTGTTATCCATAAAGCTGGAAGATGCCAAAAAAATAGCCGGCACATTGCCGGCAACGGTCCTTTCTCATGTCACAAAGGAACGAGCGGAAGAAATCGCCGCCGGTTTGAACAGGCTCGGTGCAAAGGCCAAAGCGAAAACAATCATTGAAACCTATCACGAAGTACTCGCGCCGATAAACGGAAAGGTATACTTCACTGATGAAAACCCATATCAGATTCTCCAGGCGATCATCCCAAACCAACCCAAATACTTCGTTCAACAGGGTGATGCCGTTGACGAGGGAACGGTTCTTGCGGTCATCTATAAGAGTGCGATGATGATTGGTTTAGAAGATCCTTTTGTCAGGGCCGGTGTGAAAGGAAAAGTCCTTGAAATCACAGCCGAGCACAAGCAGGAAGTAAAAAAGGGCGACCTGTTAATGATTATCCGTGCGGACGCTTAGCTGAAGCTGTGACGGAAATAAGGATTTTTACAGAACGAAAAGGGTCCGGAAAATTTTGGGTGAATAAGTAATATGCTAAGGTTTGTTATTTTTAGGGAATCCAGACATAGATTGATATAAAACCAGGGGAGGGAAGAAAGTGAAGTACGCAAAATTTGCCTCAGCAGGTCTGATTGCAGTGGTCGTGCTGATTCTTATTTTTTCATCCTTTACAACCGTTGCATCGGGCTACAGAGGTGTACTTTTACAGCTTGGGGCCGTAAAACCGACGATCTTATCGGAAGGCTTCCACTTCAAGGTTCCGTTTATCCAAACCGTTCAGCCGATGGAGGTCCGGGTCCAAAAAGAAGAGAGCTCGCAGTCAGCCGCATCAAAAGATCTGCAAATGGTCACAACCAAGGTGGCCGTAAACTTTTCTGTTGATCCGGAAGCAGTCAACAAATTGTATCAGGAAATCGGCATGGATTACCGCTCCCGCATTGTTGATCCGGCGGTGGCTGAATCATTAAAAGCCGTAACGGCTCAGTACACAGCGGAAGAGTTAATTTCGAGGCGGCCGGAAGTGTCCGCACAGGTAAAGGATATTCTTTCGAAAAAATTAACCAAGTATTATATGAAACTTGAAGATATTAATATTAAAGAATTCGCGTTCAGCGAGGAATTTAATAAAGCGATTGAGCAAAAGCAAACGGCAGAGCAGAATGCCTTGAAAGCTCAGCGGGATTTAGAGAGAATCAAGATTGAAGCCCAGCAGCAAATTACGCAGGCAGGGGCAGAAGCAGAAGCATTAAAATTGAAAAAGCAGGAAGTCACGCCTGAGCTGATTCAATTAAAACAAATTGAAGTGCAGGAAAAGGCGCTTGAAAAATGGGATGGACGCTTGCCGAGTGTTACAGGCGGGGCGACACCGTTTGTGGATTTAAGCGGAATAAAAAAATAGTAAATATGAAGAAAGAGGATGACACCTGTTGCAACGGTGTTCATCCTCTTTTCTTTATTTAATTCCGACAAATAGGTTTAGTAAGGCGTTATTGTTTTCCGGATTCTGGTTTTCAACCGCGACATTCTGAACGACAATGGTGATTTTTGCGCGGCTGTTTTCTTTTGTAAACGTTGCTTCTTGAACGGAAATGGTTTGCTTCATTGATTGATAACTGGCAAACCTGTTATAGATTTCTTTCATTTTAAAGGTGATGAGCTTTTCGTCTTTTTTCCCGTAAACGGTAATTTGCCCATTAGCCGGATCTTTTCGCAGCGTGTACGTTTTTCCGGCTTTTTCGAAATCGCAAACCGTCTCATTGCCTCCTTTTCCGTAAATATCGGTTTGAACAAAAAGATCGTAACCTGTGATCTTCATCGGGGCGGGTTGTTTCAGACCAAGGTATACCCCTTGATTCATATTCACTGCTGGCTGCTGATACTCCTCAAAGCCAAACGTTTTTTTGAAATCGTCATATACCTTGAAATCCTTTGGAAACCAGGCTATTTTTTTGGTATATTCCATCATGCTCAAGTAGTTAACCGTATACGTAATGGTTTTTTGATCCTTTTTCGAGATCGATCCATTTGGGTGGATTTGATTATCAGCAAGCATGTTATTTTTCATAAGCACGTTTTTAAGCGTATTCGTCTGACTATTTCGGCTGACAGTAAAGGCATCGACAGGAGGTACAATGGATACGGCTGCAAAAACAATCAAGAGCGCTGCAATTACGCCGTTTTTTCTAACAGGCAAAAAGCTTAACAGCACACCGGCCGCTGCGGCAAAAATACCAAACAAGATGGCATAATAGCGGGTATGAGTAACCCCTGTATCAGCCAGGCTCAGGATCGATGAAGCAATTTGGAAAAGGACAATGGGCACGAGCACTTTAGGGAAAATTTTTCGAAAAAGAATCGTAAATTTGTTTTCCAGGTCACTCGCTAAAATATACGTCAATATAACGGTAATGCTGTAGGAGACAAGCATTGGCTCCAATAAGTTATCCTGCCAAAACCGGCCGCCGATATTTTTTACAATATAAATAACTAAGATTAACGTAAACACCGCAATGAGAGGAATGATGATATAGGAGATCAAAACTTCTAAAAACTTTGGACAATGGGCGGCATCGTCAATCTTTTTAGCTGGAGTCTTGGCGTTTGCGCCTGGATATACCGGAATAAGCGAGAGAAAATACATTGGTGCAAAGATAATAAAAATAATATTGGCAGTATGCGGGTAGGCATCAGTATTGATCCGGAATATCAACTGGTCAAAAGCTGCGAGAATGATGCTGATACCGCCATAAATGACTGCAGAGAAGAAGAGGGAATTAAAGAAAGACTTAAATGTGATCATGAAGCTTTGATTAAAACTGGTTTTGCTTTTTATAGTCGGCACCCAAATGAAGCCAATCAGCACCGCAAACAATGCAACAGCTGTTCGAATTTCAATCTCCATACTGAGCTTCGGCGCCGGTCTGATAATTAAGTAGTAGCCTGCGGTCAAGAGGACAACGATCCCCATCAAAACGAACCTGGCTGCTGTTTTGGTAAAATACCGTTCGTGGGCTGCTTGTGCAACAGCACTTAGAAAGGCACCAACGGCAAGCGGAAACAAAAATTTCAAAATGTCCTTTTCTGTGCTGATTCCATAGGCATCTGTAATCGCAGCTGCCAAGAGGAACATGGTCGTTAACGGAAACCGGGCAATCGCATCGGTCAAGCCCTTGATTCTGTCTTTTAGCTTTCGAATCCATTTCATTGTTTTCAATCCCCCTTTTTTATTCGTTTTTACTCCTTATTAAAATTATATCATGAAAGGATTAAAGTGAAGATTAAAATAATTAGGAACATTCATTGGCGGGCCGGCGGATCCAAATAAAGTTGGAAATGAACTAGATAAAATGGGGAAACATCCAAATAAACAAACCAAGGCCGGCTCAAGTGCCTGAGCCGGCCCTTTCTGCTTCCTATTGAGCTTAGTAGTTCATAAAAGATGAACCAACAATAACAAGAAGGATAAACAGAACGACAATCAAAACAAAGCTGTTGCCCATGCCGCCGCCATAATACATAAGCTTCACCACCTTTATCATTGTTAATACAAGATATGTGAAGCGGGAAACACATGAAATGGACAAGTATGGAACTTTTGTAAAATAATAATTTTGCCGAAGGAGAGTAATTGATATGTGAAACCACTTTGATAAAAGGTATTCTGAAAAAACACTGGATTCAAAATAGCAAAGGGTTACCTTTGAGGTGCATTTCTTAAAATATGTGCCGAAATGACAGTAGTATGGGCATCGTTATTGGTATATAAAAAGGTAAAGGAGCTGTCCAAAAAATTAGGTAACTGACTTTTTGGAGGCCCCTCTTTCAATTCCCATTTTAAAAGATGGA
>CAZAEW010000081.1:0-14487 GCA_964484065.1 uncultured Bacillus sp. | reverse complement strand
ATCAAAACAGCAGCCAGTCTCAATCCAACAATCAAGTTTCTGGCCAGCCGGGCGGAAATTCCAACGGCCAGTTTCCAGGACAAGGCGGCTTTAGCGGAAATGGACCGATGGGGCAAAATGGATCATCAAGCTCTTTAACGGGCATCATTAGAAGTCTTCATCAAGGCCAAATCGGAACAATGAACATTAAATGGCTGATTGACCTTGTTGCTGTTGCCATGATGTTTCTAACTGGAACAGGCATTTACTTATCCTTGCGAATCCTTCGCGGCGATAAAAAAAGGAAAAATCGCAAAACGGAAGATGATATGGCAAATACAGCTGTGAAATAAACAGAAAAAAGGTCCTGCTTTCGCTTTCTTTACAAAAAGCGAGGCAGGGCCTTTCTTTTTCTTAAACTTTCCCTTTTAAAACCAATCGGCGGCTTCCGGACTCCTGCAAATTCCTCCTCGTCCAAAAAAGGTAGGCAATCGTAATTATGGTTACGAAACCGGCGGCGGCATAAAAGCCCATTCGAAAATCATGTACTTTCAGGCTGATAATAAACAAAATCACGATGGCGATGATCGTGGCGTATGCACCCGGGCGGCCCCAAATCAGCTTCGAATCATACGTTTCTTCCTTGCGCCGCTTTTTCAGCCAAATAAGATACGTGATGAGATTAAGGCTCCAGTTTAAAAAAGTAAAGTACGATGAAGCGGACACGAGATAGTTATATAAACTCGAAGGAAGCAAAAACGACATCCCAACGACCGCCAGTGCCCCAGCCGCAACAGCGAGCCAGGCATTTCGGTAAAAACCGTCTTTAGAATGCTGCAGGAACAAGCGGGGCCCCTTTTTGGCAGCTGAAAGAGAGACGATCAGCTGAATGGAGGCATAATAGCTTGCGGCCATAACGGAAAAGGCTGCCAGAAGCACAACAATATTCAGCCCCGCCGCAGCCCAATTCATCCCAATGGCATCAAAGGCATGGACAAACGGAGCTTTTTTGACGGACACCGTATTCCAAGAAGTAATTTGAACCAAAATCAGCATCGAGAGAACATACAAACCGATTGAACCCAGTGACATATACCTTGCCGCTTTCGGCACTTCAACCCTCGGCTTGGAAACTTCCCTGGCCGCCATTGCGACTGCGCTGATGCCGGAGTAAGAGAAAATGACAACGAGCATCGATTGCAGGAGACCTGCACTCCCATTAGGAAAAAAACGGTGTACGCTTGTAAAAGGGCTTGGCCCTGCCATGCCCTTTTGTGTAAGAAGCCAGCCTCCGCCAATTAGAATGAAGGCTAAAATTGCCAGAGCTTTAACCGCAGCCATGCCGGATTCAATTTTTCCGAAATTTTGCATGTTCATTGCGTTAAGCAAAATAATGACAAGCATAAAAATGGTTGCCAAGATCGGCAAGGGGATATGGGGAACCCAGAAATGGGCAAACACCCCCATCGCGATTGCTTCTGACCCAATTCCAAGGATACTCGAGATAAAGACGGCCCACCCGACCAAAAAGCCAGCGTATGAACCGAGAAACTGCTCGACATATACTCGGAATGATCCATGCTCCAAACGATTGACATTAATGCTTGTCATCGCCCCAAGAACCTGCATCATAATAATGCCGCCAATCAAAAAAGCAAGTGATACGGAAGGTCCTGCTTCACGGACAGCAAGTCCTGATCCGAGAAAAAAACCGGCACCAACCACTCCGCCGATTCCAAGTCCTGCAAGACTATATGCGTTAAGCCCGCCATGATGTGATTCGACGGGCTTTTCCTGCTTTGGCAAGGTTATTCCAGTCTTTATGGATTTTAAAATATTCAACACCCTCTTTTGCATTTTTCATGCCCTTATGATGCAACATTGACGGCAAAACCATTCAATAGAATAAAACATATTTGTTCCCTTCAGAATCATGCCGTCATTTTCATTTCCTCTTGAAAAACTATGTATTAATCTTCCTGCATAAAATTTTTATACTGAAATAGAAGTTTGAAAGCACTTTCAAAAGGAGGAGATCTAATTGAGTGTTTCATGGCTTGAATTAGAAGGTAAAACAGCAATTGTTACGGGCGGAGCATCAGGCATTGGTTTACATATTGCCAAAGAGCTCCTGAAAAATGGAGCAAATGTTGTGATTTCAGATTTGAATGTGGAAGAAGGACAAAAGGAAGACGGTTCTTATCATGTTAAATGTGACGTGACGAAAAAGGAAAGCGTTGACAGGATGGTAGCCAAAACAGCTGAATTGTACGGCTCTGTTGATATCCTTGTCAATAATGCCGGAATTAATCTTCCAAGACTGCTGGTGGATGTGAAAGGCGAAAAATCAGAGTATGAGCTGAGCGAAAAAGATTTTGACATTATGGTTGCTGTAAACCAAAAGGGTCCATTTCTTTGTGCACAAGCCTCAGCGAAGGAAATGTTGAAGCAGGATAAAGGAGTCATTATCAATATTGCTTCTGAGGCCGGCCAGGAAGGATCTGCAGGTCAAAGCTGTTATTCGGCAACCAAAGGAGCACTTATCTCTTTTACCCGTGCATGGGCAAAAGAATTGGGTAAATTTAATATCCGGGTCGTCGGAGTAGCACCTGGGATTATGGAGAAAACAGGTTTAAGAACAGATGCTTATAATGAGGCATTAGCCTATACACGGGGTGTTACAGTGGATGGGCTGGCAACCGATTACAGCAAATCTATTCCTTTGGGACGTGAAGGCCGATTGAAGGAAATCGGGGATCTCGTTTCTTACCTTGCATCAGATCGGGCAAGCTATCTGACCGGCACAACATTTAATATCTCCGGAGGAAAATCCCGCGGTTAACCGAAGCGGAGCATTAAAACGGTCAGATTAACTCCAGCCTTAATGTAGATTAACAAAATGGATTAAGTTATAGCAGAAAAATGATTTGGAGTCCGATATACTTAGGTTTATGCACTCGCTCTTTTTTACATCTAAGGTGGTGATCTAATGCCCGACATTTTAATCGACAATCGAGTGGACAAGATTATTGAAATAGCTAGGAAAAAAACATACTTCACATTGGAGTATCTGGCAGAACTAATTGGAGTAAGTACCAGGACCATCCGAAATGATATTAAACAGTTAAATGATGACTTGTTCGGGATAGCATCCTTAGTCAATGAAAAGGGTAAAGGCTACCGCTTATTTATAGAGGACGAAAGATTGTTTGAGAATGCAATATTGAAGTTAAATTCGGAGCAGAGCACGATGGATTCTCCGCAGCGGCGAATTGCTTTTATCGTTGACCGGCTGCTAAACAATGATAAGACGTATACTTTGGATGAGTTAGCCTATGAACTGAATATTGGCAGAACAACGCTTGTAAATGAATTAAAAAAAGCATCGGTTGCTTTTCAATCCTATAATTTATCGATACAAGGTAAGCCCAATAAGGGCATGTGTCTGAGCGGTAATGAACTTGACTTGCGTTTTTTCATTCTGGACAACATTTACGACCACCTATATAGTTCGTATCCCTTAGATGAAGATATTAAAGAAGAGATTCTAAATATTGCGGAACAATATGATTTGGAGTCTACCACAAAGAATCGGTTAATGCAGTTTGTCATCATTATGCTGGACCGCATGCTTAAAAATAATTCTCTAAAGGAAATAAGTGAAAAACAAAAAAGACTGTTGGATTCGAATGACTATGGGATTGCATTAGAAGTGGTCTCAGCCATTGAAAATCAGCTGCCCATTAAGATTCCCGGTCCGGAAATATTATTTATCACGTTACCAATAGCGGGTCGAAGAACACCAACGAATAACCGCACCATGGCCGAAATCAAAGTAACCGATGATATCAAGAATCTCGTCGTTTTGATTGTGGAGGAACTTGGATTTGACAGGAACATTATCGATGAGAATAAAACCTTTTTTGATGATTTACAGCTGCATTTAACCTTTATGCTGAATCGCCTGACGTTTGGGTTACGGCTAAAAAATCCATTGTTAGACGATGTAAAGGAAAAATATCCGACCGCATTTAAAATGGCGGAAATTGCCGGCAGGGTAATCGAAACGGAATATGGACTCCATATTATCGAGGATGAACTTGGATATTTAGCGTTTTATTTTGGCGTTTTTATTGCCAAAAATGAGGTAAAGGTTAAAATGCTGCGCCAAGTAGCCGTGATATGCGGGACAGGAAGAGGAACCGCTCAATTGGTGGCAATGCAGCTGCAGCGGGTTCTTAACCAAAATACGAATATTGCTCTTTTTTCTGAAACAGAGGTAACAAAAGAACAATTAGCGGGGTATGATATTGTTTTTTCAACCGTAAAATTGGCATTTGAAACAGACTCTCCGTTAATCATGATTAATGAAATATTTGATGAAAACAGCGTTTCACGTCAAATTGAAAAAGTGACCTATCTGCAAAAGTTCCAACTGAAGGATTCTGGAAATCATAATTCAATTATTAAATTATTAATGAATGAAGAAAAATACTTCATTTTAGATAACAGGAAAAGTTATCACGAAAATTTATATGAAATGGTTGATCATTTGGTAATGAAAGGTTACCTAGATGATGGCTTTAAAGAGCGCCTGAAAACAAGGGAAGAAAAAGGCTCAATGGTATTCGATCAGAATATCGCCTTACCGCATACGGTCAATCACAAATCAAATAAAATCGAGCTGGCAGTGGGCGTATTTCCTGAAAATATGAGCGCTGATGGCAAGGAACTTAAATTAATTTTCCTTTTGGGCATTCCAAAGCAAACGGATTACGATGCGGGACTGTTAGTGAAAATCTACGATGAAATTATTCGTATTGCTGCAAAGAAACCATTAATAGAACTGCTGGCTAAAACAACGAGCTTTGAGGACTTTGCCCGGCAGCTTGAACAAGCAAATAGGTCATGAAGAATTTGACTAAGCAAGGATGTGGAACAAAAGATGCAAATGATCATCATTATGGTTTTTATTGCCGGAGCATTTGTCGTTCAAATGGCATTTGGGTATTTGCAAATTAAACATTTTACGAAAGAGTATGTAGAACTGCGCAGAGTGGGAAGAGTTGCCATTGGCAAGCGGCCTGGGCGTTTCCGTGCTGGAACCATCGTATTGTTTGCGATATCTAACAGCGGAAAGATTCTTCAAGCAAAGAAAATGCAAGGGGTCACCGTAATGGCTAAAGTTCGGGAGTTAAATGGCTTTACGGGCAAAAACATTAAAACACTTAATGAACAAGACATGGCCCATTGCAATAGCCTGTTGAAATTATCCATTCTTGATGCGGTAAATAACTATAACATCATTATGAGCGGGGGGGAAATTCCCGAAAAGAACAGCCCGTTAAAGCGGATGATGATTCAAGCAGAACGAATCGTATCGATAAAAAAATAATTTAGAGGTGAGAACAGATGCATACAGTTGTTGAGATAGCCCAAGGGTTTATGAACTTATTTCAAACAGGTGGAAAAGTTTTTATTTCGTGGATGACAGGGATCGTTCCGGTAGTTTTGCTATTAATGGTTGCGATGAATACGTTAATTCAATTAATTGGAGAAAAGCGAATTAATCGCCTGGCAATGGCATCTTCAAAAAACCCATTATTAAGATATTTAGTCCTCCCCTTTGTTGGATCATTTATGTTAGGTAACCCAATGGCTTTATCCCTGGGACGTTTTTTACCTGAAAAGTACAAACCAAGTTATTATGCTTCAGGTGCTTATTTCTGCCATACCAGCAATGGATTATTCCCTCATATTAATCCTGGGGAGCTCTTCATCTGGCTGGGAATTGCAGCAGGAATCCAAAAGCTGGGCCTAAACGCTGCAGACCTTGCTGTCCGCTACATGCTTGTCGGGATGGTAATGAACTTCTTCGCTGGCTGGATTACTGACTTTACAACGAAAATGGTTGAAAAACAGCAAAATATTAAATTAAAAACGGAAGTTAAATTAAACCATTAAAATGCAGGGGAGGTTATCAGGATGATTGATGAAAAAATCTTAAGCGGTTCGGTATACCATTCAGTAAGAATTGAAAAAGGAAGCGGTGGATACGGGGGCCCGTTGACCATTACGCCAACAGCCAAAAAAAATAAAATCGTTTATATTACCGGCGGTGGAGCCAAACCGGAAATTGTTGATAAAATTGCTGAGCTTACCGGTGCCGAACCTGTAAATGGTTTTAAAACCTCTGTGCCGGATGAAGAAATTGCCGTTGCTATTATTGACTGCGGCGGAACATTGCGCTGTGGTATTTATCCGCAAAAACGTATTCCAACCATTAATATTATGCCAACAGGGAAGAGCGGTCCATTGGCTAAATACATTACAGAAGATATTTATGTATCCAATGTCGGCTTGGATCAAATTCAGATTACTGAAACGGCAGCTGCAGCGGAAAAGGGCTCTGCATCTGAAAGAGAATATAAATATAGTACAGATAAGAAGATTTCCCAAACATTAGCAGCAAGTTCCAATCAGAGCATGTTGACCAAAATCGGACTTGGCGCCGGTAAAGTAATCAGCACTTTCTATCAAGCAGGCCGTGATGCTGTACAAACGATGATCAATACAATTCTTCCGTTCATGGCTTTTGTATCCTTGCTAATTGGTATTATTCAAGGGTCAGGGATCGGTAATGTATTTGCCAAAGCAATGACACCGCTCGCAGGTAATATTTGGGGATTGGTCTTAATAGGCTTTATTTGTTCATTGCCATTCTTATCCCCATTACTCGGACCGGGCGCTGTTATTGCTCAAATCATCGGTACACTTATCGGTGTAGAAATTGGAAAGGGAAACATCCCTCCAAACTTGGCATTGCCAGCTTTATTTGCGATCAATACTCAAAATGCTTGTGACTTTATCCCAGTTGGATTAGGACTTGCTGAAGCAGAAGCTGAAACGGTCGAGGTTGGTGTACCGGCTGTTCTCTATTCGAGGTTCCTAATTGGGGTTCCAAGGGTAGTTGTTGCATGGCTTGCCAGCTTTGGGTTATACCAATAATGGAACATTACTCCTTGATTGGGTATCAGCAGTAATGTGATATGAATATGAACAAAGGTATTTGATTTCAGCATAGATGTACTTATGGAGGTGGGCTGCACACAACAAAGGGATGTGCAGGAAATATGAAAACGATTTATGAAAATCAAATCAAAAGTATTGGTTCATTAGCGAATTCTTTTTTAGAAGAGAAAATGTTCATTTTATTTGGAAATGAGGCTCCTCAAGAGCTGAAAGATTATTGCTTTAATATTGATGTACTAAATGTAAACGGGGAGATTCAGGCTGGACAAGTTCTTTATATTAACGATGAACCATTTGAAATAACATCTGTTGGAGACGTCGTTCAGAGGAATTTAACAACGCTCGGACATATTACGCTCCGCTTCGATGGAACTATATCACCTGAATTGCCTGGTACTTTGTATTTAGAAAATAAAGAGATCCCGCCCATCGAATTGGGTACGGAACTCAAGATTGTCATTCAATAGCCAAAATAGGCACTGAAACGATTCCAGGCTTAATCTAAAAAGGTTAAGCCTATCTTTTTTGGGGAGGAAAAATAAATGAGACTTTACATTGATTCCGCGGATGTCAAACAAATTTCCCGTTTAAATGAGTATTATCCTATTTCGGGCGTAACAACGAATCCGTCCATTATTGTTAAAGAAAATCGCGCCTTTCTAGAATTGCTTAAGGATATCAGAAAAGTAATTGGTGCGGAAAAAGAATTATTTGTTCAAGTCATTGGCAATTCGGCTGAAGAAATGGCTGAGGAAGCGAAATTTGTAAACCGCATGTTATCGGGAAAGGTTGTTGTCAAGATTCCAGTTACCGAGGAAGGCGTTAAAGCGATTAAATGGCTGACTGCCGAAAATATTCCGACGCTTGCGACAACCATCTATACATCTTTTCAGGCCCTTATAGCCGCAATGGCAGGTGCAAAATATGTCGCACCTTATGTGAACCGGATTGATAATTTAACGGGAAACGGTGTCAGGGTTGTAGCTGAAATTGCAGAACTCTTTACTGATTATAAGCTGCCAACTGAGATTTTGGCTGCAAGTTTTAAAAACGTGCAGCAGATACATGATGTTTGCTTGGCGGGGGCTCAAACGGTAACGGCAAGTCCGGATTTAATTGAGAAGTTTATCGCATTTCCGGCAACCTCAAACGACGTTTCTGTATTTAAAGAACAATGGCAAAAAGCATTTGGAATGGATAAATCTACGTTATTAAATTCATAAGAAAGAATCACCATTTTAGGGGGAGGATTCATGCAAGCGAAACGGACCGTATTTTTTGACTTGGATGGAACGCTGCTGACCAGCAATTTAAGCGTGGCAGCAAGTTCCATTAATGCAATTAGGAAAATTCACGAGGAAGGCGTTGAACCAGTCATTGCAACCGGCCGAACCCTTTGTGAGATTGGATCTATATTAGAGGCGACTAATATCCGCTCTTGTGTAGCGATGAATGGACAATATGTGATATACGAGGGAGAAGTGGTTTATGAAAACCCACTTGACCGCAATGAAGTTAAAGCATTACATCTAGCAGCAGAACGCAATGGTCATGAAATGGCTTTTTATAATGAAGAAAAGATCACTGTAACATCGGAAGGATCGGATTTGATCTCCAAAAATTATCAGCGGGTAGGCGGTCAATACCCGCCGGTAAATGCCTCCTTGTATGAGGATGAGCCGATTTACTTAATGCTCTTGTTTTGTAAAGAAGGGGAAGAAGCTTATTATCAAGAGAAGTTTCCTTATTTTCAATTTGTTCGCAATTCACCTTACGGTTGTGATGTTTATCCTGCCGACAGCTCAAAAGCTGCTGGAATTGAGCAGTTAATGAATCATCAAAGGCTTTCATCTGAGTATATTTATGCTTTTGGGGATGGATTTAACGATATAGAAATGTTTCAGCTGGTGAAGCATACGGTTGCTATGGGAAATGCTGTAGATGACCTTAAAAGGATTGCAAAATATGTGACAAAGACAAATGATAAGGATGGAATCTTATATGGTCTTCAGCTTTGCGGTCTGTTGCCTTCTCCTGTGCTGAATGGTATTTGATATTTATAAAGGATAGAGCGGGTGCTGCTGCTATTCTTATCAATCAAAAAATTGGAAGAGGAAATCAGCTTGTCTATTGCATTTCTTATGAACAAGGGATGAAGAATAGTTCTAAGAGGTGAAAAGCAAGTGAATGTAATAACAACCTTTAAAGAAAAGCACCGCGAAAAACAAGTCAAATATGAACGCTCTGTGTTGAGGGATTTATCGATAAATATGCTGCGGGAACGAGTCAAGCAGTTCTTTGGTTCATCGAGGATTGCCTCCAGTTTCATTATGAATGCGGGAATAGAAGAAGCCTGTTATGACGTTGCTCTTGAAGCCTATTTGCTCGGAGCAAAATTCAGCAAATTTGCTTTTTATGGAGAAAGCATAGAAGACATCAAAAAACGCTGTTCTTTTGAAGAAAGACACTTAATTGATACCTTATACAACTTCCTGCTTTATTGGGGAAATGAAGAAGAAGGAATATACAGCGAATCCCTTTACTATATGTGTGAGCAGTATATTGAGACATGGTGGAGAGAGGGATTTGAAAAAGGAGAGCGGCGCCGTAAACTGCGCCTCCATTAACCAAACATACCTTCCCGGTTCTAAAAAGGGTCCTTGTCCCATATAGTTAAATGAACATGGACAGCGGGAAGGAATGGTTTGGTTGTCTAAGCAAAGGATAAAAGCAATCAGTTTTGCCATGGGCTTAATCATTTTATTTTTTATCTTGCAATATGATTTTGCAGAAAACAATTCCTGGAAGTCATGGAATCTTCCTTTATCCGGAAAAATCATTTTGGTCGATCCCGGCCATGGCGGGCCGGATGGCGGAGCCGGGGACAGCAAAACGCTTGAAAAAGATATAGCCTTAAAGGTTGCATTAAAACTTCGGGATTTATTGCAGGAACAAGGTGCCTTAGTCATCATGACACGGGAAACGGACGTAGATTTAGCCAGTCCCGGAACACGAGGCTACAGCAGACGAAAAGTGGAAGATTTGAAAGAAAGATTAAACATGATTAATCAAAATGATATTGATCTTTTTGTGAGCATTCATTTAAACGCAATTCCTTCATCAAGGTGGAGCGGTGCACAAACGTTTTATGCATCGCAATATGAAGAAAACGACGCCGCTGCCAAATTCATTCAAGATGAGCTGCGCCGCAATTTAGGAAATACGACGAGAAAGGCCAAGCCTTTAAATTCAGTCTATATATTGAAAAATGCCAAAAAACCAGGAGTTTTAGTTGAAATCGGCTTCCTCTCCAATCCCGGAGAAAAAGCAAAACTAAAAACAGAGTCTTATCAGGAAAAGGTTGCTTCATCCATCTATAACGGGGTTAACCGCTATTTTTCAAATGAAAAAGAACTGAAAGCTGAAGAGTAAGAAGGTGACCAGCACCTTCTATTTTTATTGGTTTTTTGGAGACAATATTAATGGAATTCTTTTTTACTATCGTCACAGGAGAAATCAGTGATTCAAATAACTGCTTCTTCTGCGGGATATGTTATACTAGTGGATGAAAACGACTACAAAAGGCGGGTGTTTTAATGTTAACAGAAGCAAAAGTCCGCGAGCTGATCGGCGGTCTGCAAGAGCCATTTTTACATAGAACTTTGGCAGAGTTAGATGCCATTGAAGAAATTAAAATAAAAGAAGAAAAAAATCATGTAAGCGTGAAGGTTGCACTTGTCAAAACGGGTACAGCAGAACAGCTGCAGCTGCAAACGCAAATCGTGAATACTTTAAAACAAGCCGGTGCTGAATCTGTCGGCTTGCGTTTTGGCCAGCTGCCGGAGGAAGTGTTGGGAAAATTCCGGGATGCCGCAGGTGAGAGTGAAAACAAAGGATTGTTATCACCAAACAGCAAAACAACTTTTCTCGCGATCGCCAGCGGTAAAGGCGGGGTAGGAAAATCAACCGTTTCCGTTAATTTAGCGGTTTCTTTGGCGCGTTTAGGCAAAAAAGTCGGACTTGTTGATGCCGATATTTACGGATTCAGTGTTCCTGATATGATGGGAATTACGGACCGTCCTGTTGTAAGAGAAGAAAAAATTATCCCGGTTGAGCGCTTTGGTGTAAAAGTAATTTCCATGGGCTTTTTTGTAGAAGACAATGCTCCAATTATCTGGAGGGGCCCAATGCTAGGAAAAATGCTAAACAGCTTTTTCCAAGAGGTGGAATGGGGAGATATTGACTATCTGCTATTAGATTTGCCTCCGGGAACTGGTGATGTGGCATTGGATCTTCACACTATGCTTCCGGCATGTAAAGAAATTATCGTTACAACTCCGCATCCAACCGCTGCTTTTGTTGCAGCCCGCGCAGGTGCAATGGCACTTAAAACCGAGCATGAAGTGATAGGTATTGTGGAAAATATGGCTTACTTTGAAAGTAAAGTAACCGGAGAAAAAGAATATGTATTCGGCAAAGGAGGCGGCGATAAATTATCAGAAGAATTACAGACAGAAGTACTTGGCCGTCTTCCGCTTGAACAGCCGTTCTGGGATGAGAAAGAATTTGCTCCATCTGTCTACCAGCCCGACCATAAATTAGGAAAAATTTATTTGGAAATTGCCGAAAAAGTCATTAACAAACTGAAATAAAAAGTGAGCCTCGCGAAACTGCGAGGCTCATTTTTTTGCTGCCATATCATGCACCTGATGAGCTTTGTCCGCCGCTTTGCCCACCACCCTGTCCACCGCCGCCCTGACTTCCGCCGCTGGATTTTTTCGTCATATCATTTGCCACCTTTAGTAATGTTTGTTCCATTTTTGCTTTGAAAAGGGGGCTCTCCATTGTTTCGGAAATGACACTTTGCAAATGGTTGCGATAATCTTTGCTTTTTAACGAGTCCACCATTACTTTTTGAATTTCAGGCTCTTTAAAGACCTCAACCATCATACTTCTATATTCAGGGTCATTCATTAAACCTTTAAGCAGCAGTTCATTTTCGCTTTTCATGTTTTTTGCCACACCTTGAGCGAACTTTGGATCGCTGAATGCCTTTTTCCAAAAATCTACAGCCTTATCAGAAGTTAGAGTCTGTTGAATGGTTTGTGAGACCACATTTTGATCCATGACGAGTTTTTCTTTGACCTTATCGTCTGACATAACATCCTGAATGGCTTTTTTTCCATCATCTGTTTTTAAAATATCTACAACCATCTTTTTTGTCTGATCATAATCCATTTGCCCTCCTCCGCTTGTATCAGTAGAGGAACAGCCGGGTAGACAAGCTATAAGAAGAAGGAGGAGCAGTACATTTTTTGGTCTCATAAAAAGCTCCTTTCGCATATGAATCCGTACGATTAGCATGAGGAATTTAGGATTATATTATTCGTTATTAAGGTGTCAAAATTGGATTTTTCAAACTTGGCTTGTTAAAATTAAAAGTAAATTTATTTTTATTTATGGGGGAAAAATAGTGTGACCAGCCGTAACTTAGTGAAATTATTTTTTACCACTTTAGTACTTGGCGGCTTAACAACAGCGGTCGTTGGCTTTATCGTTCGCTGGAATGAATTTCTGCCATATTTTATTCACATGAAGATTTTAGACATAGCGGCTGCCGCGCTTTGGTTTATTGTCATGGGCTTTCTCTTTAGTGTTGTCAGTCAAATGGGTTTTTTTGCCTATTTGACGATTCACCGGTTCGGTTTGGGAATTTTTAAATCAGTTTCGCTTTGGAACGCTGTCCAGGCAGTACTGATTGTATTTGTCCTGTTTGATTTTGTCTATTTACGATATGAGGCTTTTGCAAAGGCCGGTGAAAGTGTCCTCATATACATCACTCCGGCAATTTTGCTTTTAATCATTGGATTAATCGTTGCTTGGTATAAGATGAAGCAAACAAACAAAGGAGCGTTTATTCCTGCTCTTTTCTTTATGGTTGCTGCTACGATTATTGAGTGGGTTCCCGCTTTGAAAGTAAATAAAACAAGCTGGCTTTATCTGATGGCATTTGCTTTGACTGCATGTAACGCGTATCAAATACTCATCCTGCATAAATTAAATGATAAGTCTCAACAAGAAAGAAACAAGCTGGCAGCTGTAAATAAATCATATAAAACAAAGCACAGTAAAAAACCGTCCTTATAGGGCGGTTTTGTCATTTGATCTCTGTTGTTTGTGTATTTCCATTGGCTATCATTTCGGATACGGTAACAAACCTTTGTCCTTTTCCTCTTAAATCCTCGAGAATGAAGGGAAGTGCTTTAGCTGTCTGTTTGGCAGAATCAGATGCATGAAGCAGAATGATATCTCCTTTTCCGGCTTTCTTTACATTTTCCACGATGATTTTAACTCCAGGATTCGTCCAGTCTTGTGAATCAATGCTCCAATGAACAACGGTTAATCTAAAACGTTCGGCGATTTTTAAGGTCCGCTCATCAAAATGCCCTGTAGGAGCCCGTAAGATTTTAATATCTTTTATATTTAATTTACCGAAGATTTCCTGAGCTTTTAAGATGTCCTTCCGGATTTTTAAATCGTCCAATTCAGAATAATCCACATAGTTATAGCCCAGAATTCCAATCTCATAGCCGCTTTTTCTGATTTTCTCCACAAGGTCGGGATGTCTTTCTGCCCATGAGCCGGCTAAAAAGAAAGTGGCAGATTTTACATTCTCCTTCTTTAAAAGGTTTAGGATTGGTTCTGCTTTTTCATCTCCCCACCCGATATTAAAGGTTAAAGCAATATCTTTTTCCCCTCTGTAAACTGCTTTTGGTCCATTACTTGTTGAGAAGACAGGAAGATTGACCAGATTTTCCAAATACAAGAACCAAGCCGTAAAAAAAGCAACAATCAGGATTAAAGATATTTGTTTGAGCAGCCTACTGTTTAATACGTAAAAAAAATTCATCTTTACCACCTCGTCCATTACAGCCTTGTACATACCTATGATTCAATTTGAAAAATATGATTAATCACATAAAAATGAACGAAGTTGGAAAACAATACATTAAAAGAAAATCAAGGAGGAAAAAGATGATCGGAATTTTAATAAATGAAAAAGAAATAAAAGAAATGGAATATCTGATTAAACGGGAAATGGATGAAATCCTCTATGATTTAAAAGATGACAGAATAGACCAGATGGTTAAAAGCGCTATGGATGAAAGGTATAATATTCTTTTTACCTTATTCAGGAGGGTCGCTCCGCCAAATGAATGCATTAAATATGTGAGGAGAAAAGGAAGGAAGATTAAAAAAGGGTAATAAAAAATCAAAATTTATTGTTGACTAATAAAAAGAACCTTGGTATAGTTAAAAACGTTGCTGCTGACACTACTAAAAATAACTTAAAAAAGTTGTTGACAGTGAAATGCAGAAATGATATATTAGAAAAGTCGCTTCTGAGCGATTGTGAAAATCTTGATCTTTGAAAACTAAACAAACAAAAACGTCAACAATAAAAACATAGTCAAG
>CAZAEW010000080.1:0-14550 GCA_964484065.1 uncultured Bacillus sp. | reverse complement strand
TATATTTTCTCATCTTAAATGGTCTTTTTTGGAGAGCTAAATCACCATCTGGGCATTTAAATCAATAACAAATAAAATATCATCTGCATCATTAAATAATGAATTAAATAGTGTGCATGTCCTTTCCTTCATTTGTAGTTCATTGTCTTTACCATACCATTCAAATTCTTCATTTCTTATTTCAAACCTTAATCCATTGTTCCATAAATAAAATAATGGTGGGTGTAATTTTAAGCCATTAAAATTTTCATCTAAAAATTGGTTCAATGAAATCAATTATTTTTCCTCTTTCCACTTACAAAATATGGTGTAATCAGTGCAAATAAAGTATGAATTTTTGCCACTCCCTAAACAAAGTGAAATTCGCCATAATTTATGGAAACCCTTCTTCAAAGATAGCCGGCAATGGTTGCCGGCTATTCAAGTAATGCTACCGTTCACTTTAAGTTAAGAAATATGTGAACTCAACTTAGGGTATTATCCTTTTGGGTTTGGAACTTCCAATAATGTTTCAAGACGTTTCTTAACATCAACCCAATCTTCATCAATAATGCTGTAAACTACATAATCCAACCCATTATATTTTTTTCTAAGAATCCCCTCTTTTTTTGCTCCCAATCGTTCAATAGCTTTTTGTGAACGATGATGAGTTAAAGTAGTTATAATTTCTACTCGGACAGCTTTCCAAACCTCAAAGGCATATTTAAATAATAAGTATTTACTTTCTGTGTTAACCCGAGTCCTCCAAACATCAGGAGAATACCAAGTCCAACCAACGTTGAGATTCTTATGTACTCTAGAAATCCGCAAATACCGAGTCATTCCAACCATTTTATTTAACTTGTTATCAAAAACAGCAAATGGAAATTCATATCCCCGTTCTCTCCCTGAAATTGCAGTTCTTATAAAATCTTCCATTTCCTTTTCAGTATGTATTTTTATGGGGAGGTGTTCCCATATTTCAGATGAACGTGAGCATTGAAATAATAAGTCGGTATGTTCAATTTCTAAAGGGATTAATGATACTCTCTCTCCTTGTAAAAGTGCAAAATTCATAGAAAAATGTTACCTCCATTCAGTGTTAAAATTCTATTTTCTTGAACCAAATTAATTATGGATAGTTAAATAATTTTACCATAAAAAGCCATTCGTTTTTTAAAATATTCTGATATCTAACACAACAAGAAAAAGCTGCCAGTAATGACAACTTTGATCTTTAACTCTTTGCACCGTATGTACAATAAGATGTTGTATAAATCCTTTTTGTACAAAGGTTCCTCCTAATTATCTCTTTTGTCTTTATTTGGTGGTTTTAAAAATACATCTTCTCCTTGTTCAAATCCCTCTGGATACCAGTTTTCTTCCTCGTAATTTTCTTTTTCAAAAATAGTTCGTAAAAAGACAATTGCTTCTTCCCAATATGGAAAAACCTTAAATGAATAAGGTGGTTGGCCAATATCATTCCAAACCGCCCAACTTTTATTTGGCAGCTCAGTTGCACGCCATTGGGCATCTTCTGGAATGTGGAAAACAAAAAACGTGTTTTCAGACGCGGATTTCCAATCTAGAAACCCCATTTTCGAAGCAAATTCATCATATTTTTTAAAAAATAACCTTTTGAAAATCTTATTCATAAAAAACATGTGAACTCCGCTCCTTATTTAAAAATTATCAATGTTTCTATTGAACTGCTAATCTGTATCGTTAATTCATTAGATAAATAACAAAAAAGGATTATACCCCAAAATGTATCATGAATTTATTTCCTTCTTTAGCTTGAATAATTTTATACGCTAACTCATTGATTTCGATAGATTTTTTACAGATTGTTGAAGATGTTACCACATCATAGAAAAATGATAAAGATTCAGGTGGAATAATTGTAATTCCCCAGTAAGCTAACCCAAACTCAGGGCGTTCAAGCGAATGAAAGTAGGTTCTCATAATAGATAAATTCTCATTTAAGTGCATAATAATTTCATCATCCACAGAAATACAATTGTATTTTTGGGATTCATAACTTATTTTTCTTTTTTCATTTTGTATATTTTCAATGATTCCAAATTCATGAAAAGGCATTTTTATCAACCTCCTGATTCGTATTATAATGCTAATTGCACTACAACTGTCCGTTACTTCACTAAAAAAACGCGTCTATACCTAATGTAGAAACGCACCCGTTTTGTGGAACAACTCATTTAATTCAAAGGGTGAAGTTGGAAGAATTAGTTCTCGATATTGATTGGAGATAGCGGTGGCAACTAGTGAGGTTAGCTGATTCTATAATAATATTTAACTAACAAAAGAATGAGTGTTCTACTTTGGAGAATGAGTATCGGGACTTCCTGTGCCTTGCTTTTCTCGAAAAGAAAACCTTCCCTAAAATTATTCAAGTTACCAAACTTTTTTAAACTAAATTTAATATTTTATTAAGATTAATATAGTAAAGTAATAAAGACTCAAATTGGTCAATTTACATTTATTACCATTTTTAAGAATCCCTCTTTTTTACTTGAATTCAAAATCAATATAGCTATAATTAAATATGATTTTTTTAGAAAGTGATTCATTAGGAAATCAGGAGATGTTAGTATGACTTCCTCTACGGGAAGGGTTTTTTACTTTGATAATGCAAAATTTATTTTGATTTTTTTAGTCGTATTTGGCCATGTCATTAGCCCTTTAAAGGACGATGACGGTTTATTATTTATCTTATACACCGCTATATTTCTTTTTCATATGCCTGCTTTTATTTTTATTTCTGGTTATTTTTCTAAAGGGTTTAAAAAGAAAGGCTATTTCTTAAAAACCATAAAAAAGATTTTATTACCCTATCTGATTTTCCAAATGATTTATTCCCTTTTCTATTATTTAAATGGAGATGAACCTGCTCTTAAATTTGACCTATTCCAACCGCATTGGACATTATGGTTTTTGCTCAGTTTATTTTGTTGGAATGTCCTTCTTTATATTTTTGCTAGACTAAAGTGGCCTGGGTTCATTTTAGCGGCAGCAATCGGGATAGGCATCGGTTATTTTGATAATGTCGGCAGTTATTTATCTCTATCGAGAACTTTTGTATTTTTCCCCTATTTTCTGTTAGGTTATTTAATGGAGCCAAAGCATTTAAAGGTGGTTAAGAAAGTAAAATATTCATTTGTTATTGGGTATGTGGTTCTTTTAAGTACGATGCTGTTTATCGGAGCTTTCTTTCCAAAGGATGCAATACCGTGGTTACTCGGTGATCATTCATATGCCGATATGGGTACAAAGGAATTAACGGATGGATTCATACGAGCATTTCAGTATATTGTAACTGTTATTGTGATTTTTGGATTTATGGCAATCGTTCCGTCCAAGGGTTCTAAAATGACTGTGATAGGACAAAGGACCTTATACATTTATCTCCTGCACGGATTTATTATAAAAACCATTCAAACATTCGTCTCTGGAGATACGTTAAATGTTATGTCTGATCACTACTTAACACTGTTGGCATTTTCTTTTGGGTTATGTTTATTACTGGGAAACTATCTTATTCAAAAATATACTAGCCCCTTGATTGAATTAAAAATCTAACCTAAATGGAAAAACAGAGGGCATTGAAAATCCGTGGGTTTTCCAGTGCCCTCTTTAATTTCACCATACTCTAAACCTTCCTCTAGCAAATTATACTACCCCTGTTTCACTTAAACTGGACAAATGAGCTATTTGATTGAAATCTTTTATTTTCCATTGGTCTTTGTGAAAATAAATATGATTCATACTAGCATTAGCTAATTTTGTTTTCCCTGTACCAATCTCACCGTTTGACAAGGAAGATAAAATAGCACCAATGACGGCCCCGTGAGCTACTACTAATATTTTTTTATCTTTATATTTTTGATGTATTTCTTCTAATCCTGACATTAAACGAGTATTTAATGAGGACATACTTTCTTGATTGGGGTACATCTTATCTGGAAATGCAGCCAAGCTTTCCTGTAAAGTCATCCCTTCAGCTTCTCCGAAATGCCGTTCAATAAATTCTTCCATCTCCAATAAAGGAACATCTATCTTTCTTTTTATAATCTCAGCCGTTTGTTTAGCCCGCTTGAGCGGACTGGTAATAATGAAATCCCACTCAGATTCTTTTAAGAACTCACCACATGCCTCTGCTTGAAAAACTCCAGTTTTATTTAAAGGTATATCCGTTCTGCCTTGTAATTTACCTATTGCATTCCAATCGGTTTCCCCGTGTCTTACCAAACATATTTTTGTCATATTGTTCCCCCTTGAAGACAAATTTTATTAATTTTCTAGATTAGATGTAATGATCTTTCTTTATCCTGATCCATAAGTTAAATAAGTTTAGACTCTATTTTAAAACAATTCATGGGTTAGATAAAAACAATCTATACTTTATTCATTCAAAACTTTACTTTTTCTATCATTCATTTTCTTAAATTTTTGGATGGATAGCAAACCTGTTTAACTCATTAATTAATTGTACTTGATCTTTTACAATTGGAAAATATCCAAAATAGCTTTTCCAATCAAAGGACTCGGAAAACCAATCATCATTTGCCTGCCAATTTGGCTCAGCAGTTCCTTTAGCATATGTATTTTTTTCCATTTGATTATATGTTGGGGAATTAACTAAATGTTTTTGCTACCCCAAAATATCCATATATTGATGGTATAAAGTGTCCGAATTTTGCCGGAGATTATGACCGACACCATAATTTAGGAACAAGGCGTTCATTAAAATGAAGATACATTGTTTTGCGGAGCTGATACTCCTCAGTATTTATACATGGAGTGGCGGGTTCGATAGCCTTGGGGAATCCAGTCATTAAGAATGCTGGCTTTCTGGCTTGGCAATCATGACCGCAGAGTTACCAAGTCAAGTTGCCAATATAATTCTTGATCTTTTTTTTTGCAAAAAATCTGTTTATGGAAGTATTGTTTTTTGAATGTAAGAAGAGCCAAAAATATACAAGTAATGCATAAATACTTGCATATTTTTGGCTCTTTCATTAATTTCGTTATTATAGTAAAGTCCCCGTTTAGTTTAAGTACAATCCTTCACAAAAGACTTTTTATACAAATCCTTACTAAAATAAGAGGGACTTTCATAGTCGATCCTTTAAGTTTTGACAAAATAGATGTATATTCCGCTTAGAAATTAATAAAAAGCAGATTTCCAATTAAGGAAACCTGTTTCTCATTTCTATTATTTTTTATGCCCAAACTAATCTCATAAATTTTGGGAAACTATCTGCACTGCTTCTATACAACATTATTAACTTGTTGAAAATTTCTTCAGGGTCAAAATTTTGGGCAATAGGCATAGAGTATGATGCAGAAATTTCTCCTTGATCTTCAAAAAACTTAGTAAACCTGTAATCAGCATTTAATTCATTTATTAAGGAATGAAAACTCTCTTTCTTTAAAGGATTTGTTATTTTAGCAATATTAAAAGCTTTCAAATCCACTATATTTTGTTCCGGAGTAAAAGCTACTACCAACAAAACAGAACCACCGTTATCAATATTTTGTTCACTTCTAAAAAATACTCCGCCGTCTTCAAGTTCTCCTTCTTCCATAGGAAAATTTTCTTTCAAAAGAAAGTCTCTAAATAATGATACATTTGACAACGCCTTTCACTCCTTATGTTTAATTTATGTAAATCTACCTAAAACAAAACCCAATCAATCCACACTGAATATAAAATTTTTCCTAAAATAACAGTATTCAAGTCTCAATGCAGAAAGATAATTTTTAGGTCTTTAGACCTTTTAATTTTATCATTTATTTCCTTATTTTGAAATATTATATACGTTTTTAAAAGTAAGGTTGTCCAATAATTACCTACTAAAATAGTTAGTGAATAAGAAACATACGATAAGAGACTTACCGTCATAAACTATAGTTATGACACTTTATACAAAAAATCCGCTCTTTGGCAGTCTCCTTATTAAACTGCCCGTTAATACAATAAGCATATCTTTACAAATATGTATAAATATAAGCTTATACAGTTTTATATTGAGTAATGATTCATAATGGTTAATTAACATACTGCTAAAATTTTCATCATATAAATACCAGCAGCATTGATCCTGCAAATCTATTTTTTCAGTGCTGTATAGAGTACGGAGAAACCTAATAAAAGTCGATTATTAATGTCCAAATCGTAAACAAAACATCTTAATTTGGACAACTTAAATGTCAATGCTACTTTTTGGACTAAAAGGCTGAAAATCTGGATACTTTACCCAGCAAAATAATTATCCAAATGGTTGGAAAACTGGAATTGGACATATTCGCCGTCAATTAGAGGACATCTTGTACCGTCAACTTTAAGACAAAATAGTTTAGTAGTAACAACTAAAGCAGGCTCTCGATATACCATATCCTCCAATTTGTACTCTGCCATTTCCTCATGAGTAATGTCATAAGGAACACCTTTTTTTCTGGTTGAAAAAAGTTATTCAATTAGCCAAGAATAAAACAAATGTTTGTTCAGTGAATATTTGTGGTTTTTTCGGGGAAACTATAAAATTAATTTATACTACTTTTTCATTGAGGGATAAAAATGGATACTGAAATGATCATTCAAAATCTCCAGGAAGAATGCAATCAACTTCGAAAGGAAAATGCTTATTTAAAAAAGCAGATCGCTAAGCTAATTCAGCAGCAATCTTTAGAGCCAAAATCCTCAATGAATAATCCGTTGGTTACAAAGCATTCTCCTCTTCAGTTAAAAATTAATTTATATAAAAGCTTGTTTAAAGGCCGAACAGATTTATATGCCCGAAGATATGAGTCAAAAAGCGGGAAATCAGGATACACACCTGCATGCGCCTACGAATGGCAGCAGCCAATTTGCCTTAAACCAGCCATTAACTGTTCCAACTGTGAACATCGAACATTTCTCCCTCTAACTGACCAAGTTATTGCAGAACATTTGGGGGGTAAACAAGTTATTGGCTTGTACCCGATGTACAAAGATGAAACTTGCTCTTTTTTGGCTGTGGATTTTGATAAACAAAATTGGCAGGATGATGTGAAAGCGTTTATTCAAGTTTGCAAAGACATAGGTATACCATTTAGCATTGAACGTTCTCGCTCCGGAAATGGTGCACATGTTTGGTTCTTTTTTGCCAATTATGTGAAAGCTTCTATTGCAAGAAAACTTGGTATTAGCCTCCTGTCGAAAACGCTTGAAAAACGGTATCAAATCGGGATAGATTCCTACGATCGAATGTTTCCAAATCAAGATACTCTTTCAAAAAAAGGACTTGGAAATTTAATTGCTCTTCCCTTGCAAAGACATGCTGCCATAAATGGAAATAGTCTTTTTGTTGATGATCAATTCACCCCCTACCCTGATCAGTGGATTTATTTATCAAACATCCAAAAAATTACTGAAACAGATATTTCAACATTGCTAAAAAAGTTGGGTGGAGAAACGATTCAAGAGACTCAAACTTCGTATAATCTGCCGAAGAAGCTGACAGTTCTAATGAAAAACGGGCTTTTTATTAAAAAGGACAAACTGCATTCGTCGTTAATGAGTAAACTGATTAATCTGGGGTGCATGAACAACCCTGCATTCTATAAAGCTCAGAAAAATCGTCTTTCCACAAATGGGATTCCCAGAATCCTTAACTTTACTGATGAAGATTCAGAATTTATTATATTGCCTCGCGGATGCCAAGCAGAGCTAGAAACGCTATTAAAAGAATTTGGAATAGAAATTGATTACGTTGATTCCCGTTATGAAGGTAATTTGGTTGATGCTACATTTAGTGGAGAACTCACTTCTCTCCAAATTGAGGCTATTTCACAGTTACTAAGTAAGGAAACCGGGGTTTTAGCGGCTACAACAGGTTTCGGAAAAACGGTAACTGCAGCTGCATTGATTGCCGAACGAGGAATTAATACATTAATTATTGTTAATCGTACTCAACTGCAGCAGCAGTGGATCGAGAAACTTTCTAACTTTTTGAACATATCTCCAAAAGAAATTGGCCAGATTGGCGGAGGAAAAAAGAATATAACTGGAAAAATTGATTTAGCCACTATACAGAGCCTCACAAACAAACAAGAAATCAAATCCTTCATCACTCAGTACGGACAAATAATTATAGATGAATGTCATCACATCTCTGCCTTTACATTCGAAAGAGTCCTAAAACAGGTTCGCGCAAAATATATTTACGGGCTTACAGCAACACCAATTCGGAAGGATGGATTACATCCGATAATATTTATGCAGTGCGGTCCTGTCCGTTATAAGGTGGACAGTAAGACCCAAGCAAAAGTAAGGCCGTTTGTGCATCGCTTAATTATTAGGCACACCGAGTTTTCAACTAGTTCCACGGACGTCCAAGATATCTATCATCAATTATCAATCGATGACAAAAGAAACGAACAGGTATTTAATGATGTGTTAAACTCACTTGAAGAAGCCAGGTCACCCATTGTTTTAACGGAACGGCTTGAACACCTTGAATATCTTAAAAATCAATTCAAGGGTTTTGCCAAAAATATTATCGTGTTGACTGGCAATATGTCAAAAAAAGAACAAAAAGAAGAACTTTCACGCCTTGCAAGTATACCTGAAAATGAAGAACGCCTTGTACTTGCTACAGGGAAATACATAGGTGAAGGCTTTGATGATCCTAGGCTTGACACATTATTTCTTGCGATGCCGATTTCCTGGAAAGGAACGCTCCAACAATATGTTGGCCGCCTTCATCGTGTCCATTCTAATAAACAAGAAGTCAGAGTCTATGAATATGTAGATAGCCAAGTACCTATACTGGATAAAATGTTTAACAAAAGAATGGCTGGATATAAGATGATGGGGTATGTCACTGAGTCAGAAAGCTCTAATAAGTCCGAACAAATGAAGCTGTTTTGAAAGGTTTGGGATGGTTCTCCTGCCTTCAACGTAAAAAGGACCTGAATCATCCCAATGATTTATTAATGAGTTAACATTCTTTTTTCCTTCTACTACCATCAGTCCCACTCTATTAACCAATGCTGATATTTGATCCTATCGTCATCATTCAATAGATCTAATTCCTTTTTGGCTTCAAAAATAAGAAATTCATTATCCGATCCATTGTAATTAAACATTGTCCATATTTGTTGATTCTTTTTATGAAATTCATGAATTTTTTCAGTTAACTCATAATAAGGCAATTGCCCATTTTTCCATTCCAAGAAGTGTTGAAATAACGGCTCAAGGGCGTCTTCCGTTACTTTTTGATGATAACGATCTACAATTTTTCGATCCCTTTGTCTTTCTTCTTTAGATTTCTTTGGTTTTCTCACAATGGATTGCCCCCTTTCTGAACGAAAACTGCTGCTCTATTCATCATCTTCTTCATCTTGAACCCATTCAATCATATTATAGGAATCCGATAAATCTTCATAAAAGCCCCAGCCGGTTCCTTCTGCGCTGGACACGACGTTATATAATCTTTTCTCAAACTGTTTATATAGTTCTTCATTGCGATCACATTCCATTGCTACTTGATCAAACATTTTAACCATACTGGAATAAAAGCGTTCAGATATGTCCCCGTATGAATTTGTACATTTAACACCCATTTCAACATAAATAAAGCATCAGGTCAACCGTACGCTTTTCATCATTAGTTGCATTAGTAAATTCACTTATTGCCTTTTTGGCTTCTGCTAGTCGAAGCTTTGGATCTCCCCTATCCGGGAAAAATTCATTTTCAATTTTTTTTCGTGCCTTTTTGAAAAGATCCTCAATCACTTTTTCTCCTAAAAATTTACTGGATAAATAGTTTTGGACCTCTTTGCTGTTTTTAAACATCTCGACCATTAGTTCGATCAATTCTTGTTGTTCAAATTCTTTCAACTGTCTTTTTAAATCGGTTATTTTGATCTTCATCATACACCTCAAAGTAAAGTATTAAAACTAGAGGTAAGGTCGGTTTGTATCTTTTACATCATTTTGGAAGCAACACCATAACCCTTCTGTCCCCACCTTCAAGTAATTCGGTAAACAATTTCTTGGATGGAAACCCCACTGCATTCACCCAAAACGAAACACGAGAACCGTCCCCACGTTCCATGCTAAAGAGCTTCTCTTGCATCTTCTAGTGAATTGATGTCCTTTAAGTAGATGAGTGTGCCTCTGCTGCTTTGCTCTTTGTCTTCAAAGTTTGCAAATACAGAGTCAATGTTTAAGTTTGTTGATTTTAATAATTCGATTGCTTTATAAAAATTGGATGCTTCTTCATTCGTGAATCCGTCAATCGATTTCACCTTGTAATCAAGAGTGTATTCATAATTATGGCAGACAGTTAAATCAAACATCTGTAAATCTTTCACTTTTTCATCCTTGATACCGTCGAAATCCTGGCATTCTAATCGAAAACCGGGCAATTTTTTATTTATATCGAATCCCAGTGAGGCCAGCTGTGGCTTTAATTTTTCCATCACAGAATGATCCTTTTTATAAAAATAAGTAATAACTGCTTCCCGCCCAGCATCTGAGAGGAAGGATTGTTTAAATTCTTCAAAACTAACTTTGCCTTCTATTTCTAAAGTTGCGCTATTATCTTCATTTACATCAGCATGTTTGTGCAAGTCAGTAATATTTGTTGACCGGAAATTATTTGTGTCTGTAATTTCTGCCCCTGAAACTACAAGTTTGCCAGAATAGTAGTCTACAACGTTTGTATAAACCTCATATAAGTCAGCAATATTAGAATCACTTAATTCCAGCGCTCTGTCTTTCAATAACGCAACCGAGACAACAGGCCCACCTTTTGTATTTTCGGTGTTGATATCATTAAAAGCAATTGTATGAATGCCTTTTTCTAGTCCTCTTCTATATATATCTGACTTTTGATACCCCTTAATTTTGTTATAATTGTCGATTAATTTTTTGTAATTATCCCCTGTAATTTTGTTAATAAAAAGTCCTTTAGTATAGACTTTAAAGACCATCCCTGGCTCTTTTACATCTCTTACTTCGTAGGCATCTTCCCCCATATTTCCCTCATCAATTCTTGGTTTCGATAATATTTCAACATGAATGCCATACTTTTTCAATACGTATTTTTTTACTGAATCCGGATTATCCGAACATCCCGCCAGTAAACCCAAAAAGGATAACATTAACACCAAAAGCAATAATTTTTTCTTCACTTGCCTAACTCCTATTCAATTAAATAAAAAGCTCAGATTTCATTGATTCACATTTTTGAAAAAAGTACATCAATCAATATTGAAAAAGTCGCTGTCTTTTTTAATATTGATTGTTAAAAGAATCGCCATTATGTATTCATTATGATTATTTATTTTTTTCATGAAATAATCATCAAGTGTTTGTTTTGTGAAATAATAAAGCACCCCAAAGGATGCTTTACAATCTATGGTATATTCTTTGATTAATTAAATCGATAATATCGTCTTCCATTGTATCAATCTTGTCATTAGCACTACGAGAAACGATCAAACATATTTCATATAAAGCATCTCTTACTTCATCATTACTTAACTTATTAATTGCTTCTTCTAAAGAATTCTGTGTACTCACTTCAACCATCTCCTTTTTCTTATTATTTCGACAAAAGAGGATATTTTCCTGTTGAATAATGTGTAATTTTGTTGCAATTATCTACATTACTAAGTTTTTCACCTAATTTTGAAGGGTTTTCAGTAATTAGATTGCAGTTTCAGTTGGATAACCCTAAGACTCAATAATAGTATTAATCCTCAAATGAAGATTAAGGTAAAAGCAAGTCGATGTTTTGCCTTTTTCAAGACACTACAAATCCCGGGATTAAGGAATAGCTTCCCGATAATCTTCATTTTTTCTATACACTGGTTTTACTAAGCCTTAATATTCAGATGATATGATTGGTTTAGCAACGAATGAGGAGGAGTTTAAATGAATGTACGTGCAGTATTTATTGATATGGATGGTACACTACTTAAAGCGTCAAACTACGTTTCCCGCCGAAATAAGGAAGCCATTAATCGTCTTACGAATCAGGGAGTTAAGGTGTTCCTTGCCACTGGCCGACAATATGAAGTAACGGCTCCCTACCACAAAGAAATTGGATTACGAACTCCAATGATCTGTTTGAATGGTGCCGCTATTCACGATGCAGAGTCAGGAAGAATTTTGCAAAAGAAAAACGTTCGTTTTAACGAAAAACAATTTCACCATCTGACCGCTGAAAGTTCTTGTAATGTTATAATCCATGCAGAAAATGGACTTTATTGTAAGGAAAAAAATGAAGAAATCGAGTATTGGACAAAGGTTGGGAAAATACCTCCGCGGTATATTGGAGATTTACGGCAGGCAAATTATCAAGATGTTCTCAAAATTACTGTTCTAACAGGTGCACCAGGTTCCGAATTATCTTCTTTGTTTAAAAAGGAAGCAGAAGTTATCGATTGGAATAACGGGTTTGAAATGGTTGCTCCTAATGTTTCCAAATGGTCAGCCATAAAAAGCTTACTTACCGAATTTCGAATTAGTCCAAATGAAGTTGCAGCCATTGGAGACGGACCCAATGATTTAGAGATGCTTCGTCATGCAGGTACTGGCGTGGCAATGGGGAACGCTGGCGAACACGTTAAAGCAGCAGCGGATTTTGTTACAGGTCACCATGAAAATGATGGGTTAGCCGAATTTGTAGAACGTTATCTTCTAAAATCATATGAATCATATGCGGTTTAAAGTTAATAATAAACTTTTGAAAATAAATAGCAGGTGTGGTTCATACCTGTCATTTTTTTATTTGCAATCTTTTTTCATCAGATTGTGTTCATTTAAATCGACTTATGTTCAAGTTCATGATAGATACTTTAGGCTTTCCACACATCCTCAGCCCTTTCTTTAACTAATATTTCATACTCAAAAGCATCTTTTGAATTTATGGCTGATTACAGTCAATAAAATGTACCACCTCTGCCATGCTTTTCTCCAACAGTTACCATAAAATGTACCGCTTGCTGCCAACACGTTTACCAATAGGATAAATTCAATGATTTTGAAATATAAAAAAGCCTAATCCCTCCATGTTTTTTATCGAGGAATTAGGCTTATGATCTTCCATAAACGGGCCCGATTGCGGAAGATCGTTATTGAATTAAAGCCCCTGTTAGCGAAATAACTCTTTATCTTTGTATGTGTGTAACCAATGAAAAGGTTGAATATTCACTTACGTACAATTAGTTGCTAATTTTGAATTTCTATATATTTTTTAAACTCTTTCACGATATAGTCCCTTGATTTTTCTGAATTTATTACCAAAAATTAGGTAATGAAAGTAATATACATTTAGAACAATCACTTCATAATCATTGGAAAGAGTGTATGCATAACAATTGAGCCTATTTAAAAAATGGCTTTGTTTAAGAATGCTGTTGAAATGATATAGTTTTTAAAAAGTAATTTCACAACTATGAAAAAATGGTGAATGAACTAAACCTAATGGGTTTCTTCATAAATTCTGCATAACCTTAGATTACAATTAAAATATAATTTATAGGAGGTGTTGTAATGATAGGTCAAGTTTTAGCTCAATGTATTACTATGTGTGATATGCGTGGACAAGAATTAGCAAATTGTATTTTAATGATGTTAGGTATAAACTAAAATTCTTTAAATTTTCATCCATAAAGACTTGTGGTAATACTTATCACGAGTCTTTTTATAATGTTTCGACTAAACTGTATCGTTAACTCAATAATAAAGGGATGCCATTTTTGTAGCAGCCGGTTCTTCAATACGAAGCGCCCGATTGCTTAATAATACTTTAAAGATTATTTAGATATATTATGACCTTTATATACAGATTCCCAGTCCAAAGGTCGAGCCATTCTATTTTCAATTTGATCTAGTGGTTTAAAACCATATTTAGCATACAATGAGTGAGCATCGTTAGTAGCAAGCATAAAACTTGTTCCTTTTAATTTTGGATGTTCTGTAATTACACTCATTAACCATTTGCTCAATCCCCGACCTCTATACTCACGAAGGATAAAGACATCTCCCAGCCAAGAAAATCTCACAAGATCAGAGACAACTCGAGCAAAACCAATTTGTTTTACTGATCCATTACTGGAATTACCTTCATATAAACCATAACAAATAGTTGAGTTTTCAATCATTTCTTCTACTAACTCTTTTGGTATTTCACTAGACCAATACGATTCTTTACTAAGGAAATTATGAATTACATCTATATTTAATTGTTTTTTGTTGGTGCTTATAAAATAGTTATCTTTACTAACACAATCCTCTTGATCAGTAACCATTCATTTACCTTCTTTCAATTTATACTTAATTTTCCTATTTTTATAATTTTACCATCTTTTTATACTTAACACTCTTAGTAATAAGAAAATAAATGGATTTTCCTTGAATATTTACTTAAACCAGTACAGCAAGTCTTCCCAGATTTATTGGCTTAAACGAAATAAGCACAATCCTTATTAATGGAAAGCGCCCTTAACATAAAGAAAGAGCACAATTCTTGCTGCAGAATTGCGCCCTTT
>CAZAEW010000079.1:13745-15392 GCA_964484065.1 uncultured Bacillus sp. | reverse complement strand
AAAAGGGTCGGAGCTGCGCAAAAGTGATTCATTTTATCAAAGTGAAAGGTCAAATATACATTTATTGATTCTATAGTAGTGATATTGTATTTCGCTCACACTGCCTTTTTTATGTTAGCGTATTGCACATATTTGTTTTATTTCCATACATGGGTTGGGAGTTGAGACTCATGTATGTTTTTTTGTATTAAAACTCCCCTTGCCAATTCAAAAGCTTCCTTTAAGTAACATTTTTTATTTCCAAGACATACTTTTAAAGAAGTAAAAGGAAAAGAGCATTTTTTGAGGGAGTGAATGATTTTGCGGAAGCAGACAGTAGAAGATGTCCTAAAAGAAGGGATATACGGTCCAAAAGAAACCAAGCCGGAGGAGAGGCGCCAATTTTTAGGGACTTTGCGGGAAAGAATAATCATAGCTCTTAAAAAGGAACAAGTAAAGGAAGAAAAAATTTACCCTCAAGTAGAACAGCAAATAAAGAAAAATCCAGATTCCCGCCTTTTTCTAAACGGAAATATTGAATATGAGCAGTTATCAAAGTATGTAAAGCTCGCAAAAAAATACAAAATCAATCCTACAGTTGTGACGAACAAGGAATATAATTCGGAGATCGGGCTTGTGCTGGCGCTGGATCATGCCATTGATAAAGAAAATATTTATGTGGAAAATGCTGAATTCGTTTCACAAGCAATGCCAAGCGGGAAAAAGAAAAAATCGCCATTTTTAAAAAGGCTATTAAAACGTATATATTAAGGAAGCCCTCATTGTACCGAAATGACGGGCTAAATTTTTTATACAGGAACCCATTTGTCTTTCGGGGAGTTTCCCCAGTTTTATTTTTCAGAAAAATTGATATAAAAGCGCTTTCAAAACGAGTTATCTCTCCCCGAACGTTGCGGGAGGACAGGAATATTTGGTATGATGAAATAATGAGGATTGAAACGATAGGAGGTAGTTTGAAATGTCGCGGATCTCAAAAGATCAGGTAAAGTACGTAGCTAACTTAGCTCGTTTAGCGATTACAGAAGACGAGGCGGAAAAATTCACGAAGCAGCTTGATGCGATTATTACGTTTGCCGAGCAGCTCAATGAATTAGATACTGAAAATGTGGAACCAACCTCACATGTATTGGAAATAAAAAATGTCTTGCGCGAAGATGTCTCAAAAGAGGGTCTTCCACGCGAGGAGGTACTTAAGAACGCTCCGGAAGAACAGGACGGTCAATTTAAAGTACCGGCCATTTTGGGAGAATAAGGAGGGAATCACGTGAGTTTATTTGACTATAAAGTTGCGGAACTTCATCAATTATTACATAAGAAAGAACTCAGCGTATCCGACCTTGTTGCAGAATCTTACAAGCGAATCGGGCAGGTCGATGATAAAGTTCAAGCATTTTTAACATTAGATGAAGAAAGAGCAGCCGAAACTGCGAAAAAAATGGACGAAAAGCTGGGAACAGATGAGCCAAAGGGCTTGCTGTTCGGTATGCCGATCGGTGTAAAGGATAACATTGTTACAAAAGGCTTGCGGACAACATGCGCGAGCAAAATCTTGGGAAACTTTGACCCAATTTATGATGCAACGGTCGTTCAAAAGCTGCAGCAAGCCGAAACGATTACCATCGGGAAGTTAAATATGGACGAGTTTGC
>CAZAEW010000079.1:7444-13645 GCA_964484065.1 uncultured Bacillus sp. | reverse complement strand
TTTGCCTCATCGCTTGACCAAATTGGTCCGGTGACAAGAACGGTAGAGGATAATGCTTATCTTCTTCAAGCCATTTCCGGGCTGGATCCAATGGACTCAACTTCGGCAAACATTGAAGTGCCTAATTTTGTTGAATCTTTAACAGGTGATGTAAAAGGCTTGAAAATTGCCGTGCCGAAAGAATACCTTGGCGAAGGTGTCAGCGAATCTGTGCGCCAATCCGTGTTAGATGCATTAAAGGTGTATGAAAAACTTGGAGCTGTTTGGGAAGAAGTTTCCCTGCCGCATTCTAAGTATGCATTAGCAACCTATTATTTGCTTTCATCATCTGAAGCTTCTGCAAACCTGTCCCGCTTTGACGGAGTCCGCTACGGCTACCGCACTCCTAATGCGGAAACTTTAATGGATTTATATAAAAACTCCAGAGCTGAAGGCTTTGGCGATGAAGTCAAACGCCGGATTATGCTCGGAACATTTGCGCTTAGCTCCGGTTATTATGATGCTTATTATAAAAAAGCACAAAAAGCCCGTACCTTAATTAAAAAGGACTTTGAAGATGTTTTTGAAAAATACGATGTGATTGTCGGACCGACAACGCCAACACCGGCCTTTAAAATTGGCGAAAAAATCGCTGATCCATTAACAATGTATGTAAACGATATTTTAACCATTCCGGTTAACCTTGCCGGAGTGCCGGGAATTTCTGTGCCATGCGGCTTTGAAGCCGGACTTCCATTAGGCTTGCAGATTATCGGCAAGCATTTTGATGAAGCAACCGTTTATCGTGCAGCGCATGCATTCGAACAGGCAACAGACTATCATAAACAAAAGCCACAACTGTAGGGGGTGAAAGAAATGGAATTTGAAACAGTGATCGGACTTGAAGTCCATGTTGAATTAAAAACAGAATCAAAAATCTTTTCGTCCAGTCCCAACCACTTTGGAGCTGAGCCGAATACCAACACACACGTTATTGATTTAGGATATCCGGGCGTTTTGCCAGTTTTAAATAAAAAAGTCGTTGACTATGGTATGAAAGCAGCAATGGCATTGAATTGCCAGATTGCCACCGATACTAAGTTTGACCGTAAAAACTATTTTTACCCTGATAACCCTAAAGCCTATCAAATATCCCAGTTTGATAAGCCAATTGGCGAACATGGCTGGATTGATATTGAAGTAAATGGTTATCAGAAACGGATCGGGATTACAAGAATTCATCTCGAAGAGGATGCCGGTAAGTTAAATCATGGCCGCGGCTATTCATTGGTGGATTTAAACCGTCAAGGAACACCGCTGATTGAGATTGTATCTGAACCGGATATCCGCACACCGGATGAAGCGTATGCTTATCTTGAAAAATTAAAATCAATTGTCCAATATACAGGAGTTTCCGATTGTAAAATGGAGGAAGGCTCGCTTCGATGTGATGCCAACATTTCCATTCGTCCGGTTGGACAAGAAGAATTTGGGACGAAAACAGAGTTAAAGAACTTGAACTCCTTTAACTTTGTTCGTAAAGGGCTGGAATATGAAGAGTGGCGTCAACGAGAGGTGGTTAAAGCAGGCGGAACCATTGATCAGGAAACTCGCCGCTATGACGAAGCTTCTAATACAACGATCCTGATGCGTGTAAAAGAAGGATCAGATGATTACCGTTACTTCCCTGAGCCGGACCTTCCTGATTTATATATTGATGAGGAATGGAAGGCGCGGATTCGTTCAGAAATCCCTGAACTTCCGGATGCCCGCAAGAAACGCTATGTAGAAGATCTTGGCCTTCCTGTTTACGATGCAGAAGTTTTAACCGTTACAAAAGAAATGGCTGATTTCTTTGAAGCAACGATTAAAGCAGGGGCAGATGCCAAAATGGCTTCGAACTGGTTAATGGGCGAAGTATCAGCCTATTTAAACGCTGAACAAAAAGAACTGGCCGATGTTCCGTTAACGCCAGAAGGCCTTGCCAGCATGATTAAGCTGATCGCAAACGGGACAATCTCTTCGAAGATTGCCAAAACCGTCTTTAAAGAGCTGATCGAAAATGGCGGCAATGCTGAGCAGATCGTCAAGGAAAAAGGGCTCGTTCAGATTTCTGATGAAGGCGCTTTGCTAAAAATCGTTACCGAAGTTCTTGATGCCAATCCAAAAATCATTGAAGATTTTAAAAATGGAAAAGGCAAAGCAACCGGTTTCCTTGTCGGTCAAATTATGAAAGCAACAAAAGGACAAGCCAACCCGCAAATCGTAAATAAAATCTTAATGGAAGAAATCCAGAAAAGATAATAAAAAGGAAGTGCCACGGCACTTCCTTTTTTTATAAGTAAAGTATAAAAGTTTGGACTTTGAGAATTGTCCAGCTTCAGCGCCTAGCCCCTCAGGGCCGAAGAACATTTGACCATCGGGGCTGAGCGAGGCGCTTGCGCTTTTCTTATTGAATCGCGGGGATTTTTATTTTTACCGTGAATTCTTCCTCTTTATAAACAAAATCCAAAAAGCCCTGATACTCTGCAATCAGATCTTTAATAATTTTTGTCCCCAATCCTTCATGTCCGCTTGATTTGGTGGTATTTCCGTAAGTTACAAACAATCCATCCAATATTTCATTAGGGATAGGCAGACTATTATTTTTGCAGGTTAATAGATACAATCCGCTCCTTTTATAAAATTCTAAGGTAATCGAGGCTTGTTCCCCATATTGATTTTGCCATTCCTGACAAGCATCGATGCTATTGGATAATAGATTTCCGATGAGAGTAACCATATGTTTGTCAGAAAGCGGCAATGAGGAAAGCGGAAGGTCAAAGTCATAATGAACATTAATCCCTTTCTCTTTGGCTTGCCTGTACATTTGGTGGAGAACCCCGGCTGCTGCTCCTCGTTCCCCTTTTATGGACAGATTCGTCTCTTCATATCCATCTACTAAATGATCAAGATAAGCTTTTGCCTCCGTACTTTGTCCTTTTTCAAGCATGAAATGGATCGTGGAAACATGCTTGAGAAAATCATGGCGTTCATTTCGAACTGCACGGAAAGTTTCATTAATATGTATCGTTTGCTCTTTATACTGATTAACTTCCTGACTCAGTGAAGCCAGTTTCCTGCTAAACGTCAGCCTCACCATTTCGAGGGCAATAAAGAGGATGACGGGAATGAATAGCACCCATGAACGTTTTATTGAGTAAAAAAATAAAAGCAATAGCTGCAAACCAAATAGGATGAAGTTCGACTTAGTTCCCAATATGGAAAGGTTAACGACCATTCTTTTATAAAAAAAACAGGCAGCCCCTGTTGTTAGTAAACAAGTAAGATAGATGGGAATTTCTAAGGAGAAGTGATTGTTAAGCGCTTGGAGATGGACTGTTCCGAGAACAGCCAGAACTGTCCAATAAAAAATTGACTTCTTCAAAGCTTTGCCACCTTTAAAAATAATTTTCTTGCAAAAATTGAACTTTATCCTTTGTGATCATCGCCTGCTCTTCTATTCCTCCAAAAGAAACCAAATAAGAATTTTTTGCATAAGGAGAGAAATTCTTCACAAAATGAATGTTGATTATGAAGGAGCGATGCGAACGAATAAAATCTCGTTCTCTTAATTCTCCTTCAAGTTCACTAAGTGTTTGATAGGTTTTGATAGTGCCGGATTTGGTATAAATGGTTGTCGACCTGCCCGACCGTTCAATAAAGATAATGTCCTTTTTTTGAATGATATGGATATCATTCTTTTGTTTTAAATAAAGCCTGCCGGTTATTTCAGTCGATTTTGATTTTGCTTGCAGCCTTTCAATCGATTTGACGAGACGATCCTTTGGGTAGGGTTTCATGATATAATCATGAACATTTAATTCAAAGGCATGTACGGCGTAACCGCTGTTGGCTGTTACAAAAATAACGGAAATATTTAAAGCGTATGAATGAATAATATCCGCCAGCTCGTATCCTGATAAATTTGGCATTTCAATATCCGCAATTAAGACATCGATCGATTCCTTTTTTATTTGCTCATAAGCCTCTTGGGCGGAAGTGGTTGCAAAGACAATTTCCACATCAGGTATGGATCCGATAATTCCAGCCAATTTTTCCAAATCAATGAATCGATCATCCACCAGACCGATTTTCATATCCTTCGCCTCATCCGTATTAGTTTCCCTGCCAATAGATTTCCAAGTGGCAGTTTCTATTATTTTACCATTTTAAAGGCAGAATTGGGCATTTTTGCGACATTAAACGGACGATTCGCGACAAGTATAAAGACAATTAAATGGTTTGTTTGTAAGATAATGACAAGGTTGAAGAAACAATGAGGTGAAGAAAATGATTGAAATACAAGCGGTAACCAAAAAATTTCAAGATAAGAAGAAATCCATTACAGCTTTGAAACACGTATCTTTTTCTGTAAAAGAAGGGCAGGTTGTCGGTCTTCTTGGGGAGAATGGAGCCGGCAAAACAACCTTGCTCAGGTCGATTGCAACTTTGCTTACACCGACGGAAGGAACCATAAAGGTAGCGGGATACGACACAGTCAAAAATCCAATTGAAGTAAAAAAACGAATCGGGGTCCTGTTCGGAGGGGAAACAGGATTGTATGAGCGGTTAACGGCTCGGGAGAATTTAGAGTATTTTGCGGCATTGTACGGGTTAAGCAAACATGTAACAAAGGTCCGGATTGATGACTTGTCGAGGATGTTTGGGATGAGGGATTATTTGAACAGGAAAGTGGGCGGTTTCTCTAAAGGAATGCGCCAAAAGGTGGCGATCGCAAGAACCTTAATTCATAATCCTGAGATTGTCCTTTTTGATGAACCGACAACAGGTTTAGATATTACTTCTTCTAATGTGTTCCGACAGCTTGTCCATCAGCTGAAGCAAGAGGGAAAGACGATCCTGTTCTCGAGTCATATTATGGAGGAAGTTTCATTGTTGTGCGATTCAGTTGCCATGATGCATAAAGGTGAACTCATTTATAAAGGCAAGCTGGATTCACTATATCAATCTGAAGGCAGCAGCGATCTAAACTATATCTTTATGAGTAAACTCGTGAGGGGGAATGATACGTATGCTTCTTAAAATCTATTTAAAAGAGATCAAAGACTGCTTTAGAGACCGGAGAACTTTATTTTTAACCGTACTCTTGCCAGTGATCATGATGACGGGATTAACCTTCTTTTATGAAAAGCTGGTTTCAGATGGAAAAGGCCAGACCTATAAACTGGCTGTCCAGCAATCTTTCACGAACGAGGAAGCTGCTATCTTTTCTGAAATGAAAAATATCAAACTTGTTAAATCTTCAAATCCGGAGACCCTTCTAAAGGATGGGAAGGCAGATGGGGCGCTCCTTCTTGATCGTCATTTTATGAAAAATATTGAAAGTGGAAAAAAAGCATCCATTACGATTATTGGCGACTCTTTCAGCCAAGATTCATCCAATCTAATGAATTTGGTGCAAACTGCTTTAACGGTTTATGAGAAAACGGTTATTGCCAAACATTTGCAGGCGAACGGTACAGATTCCAACCTGGTCCAACCTTTTAGTGTTACTCAAAAGGAGATTTCAGATAAAAACCCTAATATTAATATTATCGCCTTTCTCATTCCGTTAATTTTATCAATTGCAATTGGAGTTGGTTCAAGTCCGGCTGCCTCTGAATTATTTGCTGGAGAAAAGGAAAGGAAAACAATGGAGGCCTTATTAATGACGCCGGTTAAACGGTCCACATTGCTGTTCTCAAAATGGCTGACCATTTCAACTGTAGGAGCCGTAATAGGTATCATTACTTTAATTGTGGTTGCTATGGAAATTAGTTTATTGACGGAAAATCTGAAAAAGGCCGTTTCATTTGGTGATAACCTTTATCCTATTGTTGGTTTTTCGATTGTCATTTCGGTGATATACGCTATGTTTACAGCTTCATTGCTGATGCTTGCCAGCATAATCGGCAAAACGGTCAAGGAGGCCCAAAGCTACAGTACTCCTGTGATGATGCTCGCAATATTTCCAAGTATGATTTTAGTAAGCAAAGGGATTAATGAACTGTCTGTTTTAGACTTTGCCCTGCCGCTCATGAATCTTTTCAGTGTCCTGAAAGAATTGACTTTTGGAGTCTTAAATTATGAACATATTTTCATTACGATCTGCAGCAATCTGATTTGCATGGCGGTGATTTTTATCATTGGAAGAATCCTTTTCTTGAAGGATAAGTGGGT
>CAZAEW010000079.1:0-7344 GCA_964484065.1 uncultured Bacillus sp. | reverse complement strand
ATTCTCGTATGACTGGATTCATGATGATTTTTTCCTTCCAGCTCAAGCATTTTTAATCGAACTTGACTGTAATCAAATAATTTTGATGAGTAATTTTCAAAAATGGGGTTGGTGTAATCGGTTAAGCCAAGTGAGGCGAGATGTTCGAGCGCTTGATAAATGGCACGTCTGATTCGTTGCTCGCCTGCTTTCATTTCTTTTTTTATTTCACATGGTGAAACCCCTGTGCCGAGCCTTTTTTCAATTACTCTTTCATACAAATCTTTTAATGGTGGAATTTCCCGGATTCCGTCCTTTTCCAATTGTGATAAAACAGCTAAAAGATCAAGAAGATCTTTTGTTCCGCTCTCCCCAAAGATACCAAGCTCCAACAGGATGTTTTTTCCCGAAGCAATAATTGGATTTTGCCTAGAGAGATGAGGAATATCATGTACAAGGCTTTGTGTTTGGTTATTTAAAAAGCTTAAAGATTTTTGAATATCATGGAGCGATCTTTCGAGCTGCAGATGATCCTTTACTTTCTTAAGTATGCTGACGACTTCAATCCGGTTAATCGGTTTTGTAATATAATGCTCTATTCCAAGCGAATAAGCTTCACTGACCATATCCTTCGTTTCGACTTGAGAGATCATGATGACTTTTCCGCAGAAAGAGGGAGCAATCTCTCTTACCGTCTCTATCCCATCCCGGTTTGGCATCAGCAAATCAATCAACAGGATATCAATTTCCTTTTTTGCAAGAACATCCGCATAGACTTCTGAGCCGTCCATAGCTTCTCCGGCTACTGTGCCTAACCCTTCTTCTTCAATAATATTAGAAAGCATTCCCCTGACATTGGCGGCATCATCAACAATGAAAAATTTCAAGGTATTCACTCCATATCAGTTAGTTTTGCTGACGGCAGAAGAATTTCAAAGGTGGTTCCTTCGGATTTCGAGGAATCAGTCAACCTAATTTCCCCACCAATACTTTCAATCACATTTTTAATATAAGATAGGCCAATTCCATTTGAAGCGATTCCGTCCTGATCAAATTTAGTCGTAAAACCAGGTTCAAAAATGAGAAGTTTGTTTTTCTCAGGAATCCCGCTGCCGTTATCATTTATGGTGATTTTGACTTTATCACCAACTTTGTCTATTGATAATGCAATTTGCCCGATCTTTTCAATTGCCTCAACTGCGTTAGATACAAGGTTATTAATTAGGGAAAAAAGGATAAACGTGTGATAGGGCGGATGGTGCCCAATTACGCTTGATTTGTAATCGATCGTTTTACCTAACATCTCGCCATAATTTTTATTGGAATGAATAATGATTGATATGATTTCATCAACCTTCATATAATCATCAAGATTTTCTTTGAGCATTAATTTTGCTAAACCTGCGTAAATCCGCTGGCTGTCCTTTTTGATTTCATGTAAATCCCCTGCAATTTTAAGCGCTGTTTGAGCATTCTCCTGATTGTTCGAATTTTTCAACTTACGGTAAAGTAAATAGCATTCACTTGTTAACCCCTCCGCGTTCCTCGTCGACTTTTTCAACTGAAACATTTCCACATACAAATTCGAGATTAATAACAAGATTTGTTCATTTCGCTTGCGCTGCTGTTCCTCCGCAAGCCTTGTTTCCCTCAAGATAAGGATGTTGAAAAAACCAAGTACAAAGAAGCTTCTGATGATGGCAACTCCGCCAATTATGGCAAGACTGGCTGCTGTAATTTCTATATGCGCAGCATAACTGCGGAATGATAATTCCACTAAACTGGCAATGATCTCAATCAAGATCCCATATACACCGATGAGAAATGGGCTTTCGTATAAACGATTTATTTTGAAAAAGTAAAAAAAGGAAGCAAAAACAAAGTAATAAAAAAAGACAGGAAAATGCAGCCAAAAATCATCCAAAAAATGAAAGGTATCGGCTTGAAACCAGTCAAGAAAAAGCCGAAAGCAAACAACGGCAATTCCTGTTAACAATCCGGCAACCATGGGGTGAATTTTCCTCGACCATAACAAAATGAAGAAAAAGACGGGTGTTCCAAGACTGACTCTCAGATCCTCCCCAGGAAATGGATAAAACTTCAACTCACCAGCAATCGGGACAGCAGTAATCATAAATAAATAGGCTAATAATTTATCGCGTATAAGAACACTTCCCTCATGAGCTGATTTTCTTTTTACTCCTTTATAGTAAACATTTTGCCTGCTATTTGATTCTTGAAAAATGACAAATTTTTTAAGTTTCCTTATAGGTCTGTTAGTTATTGTAGTTTTTCGTAGTCTGCACGATATGCTTCCAATGTAACAAGGAATTCAACTTCGACTGCTGACTTGGAAGAAATGTTTAAGGATGGACCAAGAAAATGGATATTTTTCTTAGTTGAATGTAGGAGGCGAGAAAAGAATTACCACAGTTATAAAAACAAGTTCTAACAAAATCTTTACCGTTTGGAGGTAACCAACATGTTTTGGATTCAGTTTTTAATCGTTCTTGCTTGTATCTTTATCGGAGCGCGGTTAGGCGGTATCGGTCTTGGTGTTATGGGCGGGGTGGGGCTGGCGATTCTTGTTTTCGTTTTTGGCCTTCAGCCGACAACAGCGCCCATCGATGTAATGCTGATGATATTGGCTGTTGTGACAGCGGCGGGTGCGTTGCAGGCAGCTGGAGGAATGGATTATCTGGTTTTTATTGCTGAAAAGGCTTTAAGAAAAAACCCAAAGCGGATCACATTCATAGCACCAATCGTCACTTATTTATTTACACTTTGTGCCGGAACAGGCCATGTTGCCTATTCAGTTTTACCTGTTATCGCTGAAGTGTCCCGTGAATCCGGTGTCAGACCTGAAAGGCCGATGTCAATTGCTGTTATCGCTTCCCAGCAGGCAATTACAGCAAGCCCGATATCTGCAGCAACCGTTGCTTTGTTGGGACTGCTAACGAATTTTAAAGTGAACTTACTTGATATCTTATTGATTTGTATTCCATCTACGTTTATTGCCTGTATGATTGCAGCATTTGTATCAAGCAAAATGGGGAAAGAGTTAAAAGATGACCCGGAATACTTGAAACGCCTTGAGGAAGGGCTAGCCCCAATAAAAAAAGATAAGAAGGAATTCAAAGCAACAAAAGGCTCAAAAATTTCAGTTGCTCTTTTCCTTTTAGCAGCAGTTCTTGTTGTTTTATTAGGATCATTTGAGAGACTGCGCCCAGGCTGGATGATTGAAGGTACGTTTACAAGGATGACAATGCCGGCAGCAATTGAAATTGTCATGCTTACGATTGCAGCTCTAATCATCATTACTTGCAAACCAAAGGTTGAAGAGATCGTTTCGGGCAGTGTGTTTAAGGCAGGTGCTACTGCCGTTGTTGCTATCTTTGGAATTGCCTGGATGGGAGATACATTCTTTCAAGGCAATCTGCAATTAATTTCAGGATCCATTTCAGATCTAGTGACTGCAGCGCCATGGTTATTCGCTATCGCACTATTTGCTTTATCAATCTTGTTGTATAGCCAGGCTGCTACGGTTCGTACACTAATGCCGCTTGGAATTAGCTTAGGAATTAATCCGGCGTTACTGATTGCGATGTTCCCAGCAGTAAACGGATACTTCTTTATTCCAAATTATCCAACCGTTGTTGCGGCCATTAACTTTGACCGAACCGGTACAACCAAAATTGGAAAGTATATTTTAAATCACAGCTTTATGGTGCCTGGTTTAATTGCGACAGCCGTTGCCATTGGGATTGGTATTTTACTAAGCATGATAGTGCTATAAAAAATTGGAGATGACAAGAATGAGCATTTCAAAGATTTATCGTATCGAAAAAGATTTTCTTGGAGAAAAACAGGTTCCGGCAGATGCTTACTTTGGTGTTCAAACAATGCGTGCGGTTGAAAACTTTCCTATTACCGGTTATCGAATTGATCCAGCATTAATTAAAGCGATGGCATTGGTGAAAAAGGCCGCAGCGTTCGCGAATAGTGAAATTGGTCAATTGGATAAAAAAATCGCTGTTGCCATCATGGCGGCTGCGGATGAAGTAATTGAAGGAAAATGGAATGATCAATTTATCGTCGATCCGATTCAAGGCGGTGCCGGAACATCCATTAACATGAATACGAATGAGGTTATTGCTAACCGTGCACTTGAGATGATCGGTGAACAAAAAGGGAATTACAAACTCATTAGCCCAAACTCTCACGTGAATATGGCGCAGTCTACAAACGACTCTTTCCCGACGGCTATTCATTTATCTGCCCTCATGACGTTGGGAAAATTGATTAAGGTAATGGAAGATCTTCATTTGGAATTCATGAAAAAAGCAAATGAGTTTGATGGCATTATTAAAATGGGAAGGACTCATTTGCAGGATGCCGTGCCAATCTTGCTAAGCCAGGAATTTGAAGCATATGCCCGAGTACTGAAAAGGGATATTAATCGAATAAAGGCAACTCTAAAGAATTTATACGAAATAAACATTGGAGCAACGGCTGTTGGGACCGGCTTGAATGCGGATCCTGAATATATTGAAAAAGCCATTCAGTTTTTGGCAAAAATAACGGGTCTTCCCGTTAAGGGATCAGAGGATCTCGTCGATGGAACGCAAAACACGGATGCTTATATTGAAGTTTCAGCTGCGCTGAAGGTTTGTATGCTGAATATGTCAAAAATGGCCAATGATTTACGGATGATGACTTCAGGCCCCCGCTGTGGCCTGGGTGAAATTAATCTGCCTCCGCGTCAGCCTGGTTCTTCCATTATGCCCGGGAAAGTCAATCCGGTAATGGCCGAAGTCCTTAATCAGAGTGCCTTCCAAGTTGTTGGAAATGATCTAACTATAAGTATGGCTTCGGAGGCGGGGCAGTTTGAACTTAATGTCATGGAACCAGTCATTGCTTTTAATCTATTACAATCCATCAATATTATGACGAATGTATTTACTGTATTTAGAACGCATTGCCTAAGAGGCATTTCTGCCAACAAAAAGAGAATGGAAGCTTATGTGAATAATAGTGTGGGTGTTATCACCGCAATTAATCCGCATGTGGGATATGAAACGGCTGCTTCTATTGCCAGAGAGGCAATTGTCTCAAACAGGCCTGTAAGAGAAATTGTTCTGGAAAAAGGCGTTTTAACCGCTGAAGAATTAGACACGATCTTACATCCGTTTGAAATGACCAAGCCTGGTATTGCAGGCAAGGAACTGCTTGAAAAGAAATTACGGAAAGAAGAGAAGGAATTAGTTCTAGTATAAAAAATTGTTTGGTGCCTTGCTGGAGCTTGGCACCAAGCTCTTTAAACAAGAAATGACCTGGCTTATAACATAACGCCAAATGTACATCACAAAGGAGGTTCAGAAGAATATGGAGCATCGGAATCACCAGTATTTTTTTCGTAAACTGCATTCATTGTCAGGCATTATTCCAGTTGGAGTGTTTATGACTGTTCATCTGTTAGTGAACTATTCGGTAACTTGGGGAGTGGGGTCTTATAATAAAGCCGCACATTTTATGGTGAACCTGCCATTTAAATATTTTCTCGAACTATTTGTTATCTTCCTGCCTATTTTATTCCATGGTTTTTATGGAATTATCATTGCTTTACAGTCAAAAAGCAATATAAGCAGATACCGCTATGTGAGGAATTTTAAATTCTTCCTTCAGAGAGCAACGGGTATGATTGCCTTCATTTTTATCATTTGGCATGTCTGGGAAACAAAGGTACAGGTCGAGTTTTACGGAGCTGAAGCAAATTATGATTTAATGAGCAGTATTGTCCATAACGGGTATGCTCTTGTTCTTTATATCATCGGTATTGTTTCTTGTATTTATCATTTTATCAATGGAATTTGGACGTTCCTTATTACTTGGGGAATTACGATATCGCCAAAATCACAAAAAGTGACGGAATATGTGGCAATCGGTTTGTTTATTCTTCTAACCTTCGTCGGAATCCGCGCCATCTTGGCATTTGCCTGAGGACTAGAAAGGGAGGACATATAAAATGAGCAAAAGCAACATTATTATTGTCGGAGGAGGATTGGCCGGGCTGATGGCTGCAATTAAAATTGCTGAAGCGGGAACAAAGGTCGATTTATTTTCGCTCGTTCCGGTAAAACGGTCTCACTCCGTATGTGCCCAAGGCGGCATCAATGGTGCTGTGAATACAAAGGGGGAGAATGACTCTCCATGGGAGCATTTTGATGACTCGGTATACGGAGGGGACTTTCTGGCGAACCAGCCTCCTGTGAAGGCGATGTGTGAAGCAGCTCCAAAAATCATTCATATGTTTGATCGGATGGGGGTTATGTTCAACCGGACACCGGAAGGTCTGATTGATTTCCGCCGTTTTGGAGGCACCCAGCATCACAGAACGGCATTTGCGGGTGCTACCACCGGTCAGCAGCTCCTTTATGCCCTTGATGAACAGGTTCGCAGCTTTGAAGTCAAGGGGCTGGTAACAAAGTATGAAAACTTTGAGTTTGTCTCAAGCATTATTGATGGAGAAGGGGTATGCCGCGGAATTACAGCCCAAAATTTAAGAACCATGGAAATATCCGCTTTCCCTGCTGATGCGGTTATTATGGCAACCGGCGGTCTTGGAGTGATTTTTGGCAAATCAACGAATTCAACGATTAATACCGGATATGCCGCAGCAAGACTTTATCAGCAAGGTGCGATTTTTGCAAACGGGGAATTTATCCAGATACATCCGACAGCGATACCGGGAGATGATAAAAATCGCTTAATGAGTGAATCAGCCCGGGGGGAAGGTGGAAGGGTCTGGACCTATAAAGACGGAAAGCCATGGTACTTTTTAGAGGAAAAATATCCGGCGTACGGAAATCTTGTGCCAAGGGATATTGCGACACGTGAAATCTTCGACGTCTGTGTCAATCAAAAGCTGGGTATAAACGGTGAAAACAAGGTTTATCTCGATTTAAGCCATATCGACTCAAAGCAGCTAGATATCAGACTGGGCGGCATTATGGAAATTTATGAAAAGTTTATGGGGGATGATCCGAGAAAGGTTCCGATGAAAATATTCCCGGGTGTACATTATTCCATGGGCGGCTTGTGGGTTGACTTTGATCAGAGAACGAGTATTCCGGGATTATTCGCTGCCGGAGAGTGTGATTATTCACAGCATGGTGCCAACCGGCTCGGCGCCAATTCTTTATTGTCAGCCGTTTACGGCGGGCTTGTAGCCGGACCGAAAGCCTTGGAATATATCAATGGACTCGAAAAATCAGCGGTCGGTGTCGCCGGTTCTGTATTTGAAAAACAGATCCGTGAGGATGAACGCAAATACCAAATGATTTTAGCCATGAACGGTACAGAAAA
>CAZAEW010000078.1:0-15644 GCA_964484065.1 uncultured Bacillus sp. | reverse complement strand
CAACGTTCTTTTATACTTCTTCTGTATTATCTAGTTTTGAGGGAATGAACCTCAATGAAAATAGTCTGGTGACGATGGCGAGAAGGTCACACCCGTTCCCATACCGAACACGGAAGTTAAGCTTCTCAGCGCCGATGGTAGTTGGGACGCAAGTCCCTGTGAGAGTAGGACGCCGCCAGGCTGTTTTTTATTATTATTATCGCGGGGTGGAGCAACGAGCGTTGCTTCAATGAACAATCTGCGAGTTGTATCAATCGAGCTTCTGCTTGAATTAGCTTTCTGAGATTGATACAGTCATACGTCGCTTTTAGCATGACGTAACTTAATATTTCTTATTATCGCGGGGTGGAGCAGTTCGGTAGCTCGTCGGGCTCATAACCCGAAGGTCGCAGGTTCAAATCCTGCCCCCGCAATCTGGTCCGGTAGTTCAGCTGGTTAGAATGCCTGCCTGTCACGCAGGAGGTCGCGGGTTCGAGTCCCGTCCGGACCGCCACTTTATATGTTTGCTACATAGAATGATTTTAGCCACAGTGTATACTGTGGCTTTTTATATATTATAAGATCTGGATAGTTAACAATGTTGATAATAAATAAAAAACTATGTTAATGATCGAAAATAGAATTTTTAAAGGGTAACGGTCATTGATCAGGCCTCTCGATGACCGAAAATAGAATTTTTAAGGGGTTGCGGTAACTGATCAGGCCTCTCGATGACCGAAAATAGAATTTCTATAGGGTCCCGGTAACTGATCAGATTTCTGGGTACTTGTAATGGGTATCAACTGTCATGTCTAACAGACCTTTAAAGAAAAAATGAAGGACAAAGTCAAGATAACAATCCTAAAATGTTCTTCATCCTGAGAATATAGAACTATTATAAAGGAATGAACTATTCATGGATTCTATATACCAAGATGTTGTCCTTCGGGGCATGCAAATTTACTCCGAAGAAAAAATCATTATTAATGGCTATATAAAGCTGGCCAATCAAAAAATAACAGAACTCGGGTCAACAAACATTCCCATCTTGGATGATTCCCATTGTAAGACGCTTGTACTTCCTCCAAACTATAAAGCCATCCCCGGTTTCATCGATATCCATATTCATGGGGCTAATGGGGCAGACACAATGGACGCCACACAAGAGGCGCTTGATACCATTGCCGGCGCTCTCCCGAAAGAAGGAACAACAAGCTTTTTAGCAACAACCATCACACAGGAAAAATCAAAAATTGAAGCTGCGATCATAAATGCAGCCCATTATATACATCAGCCGCAAGGGCCGGGCAAAGCGCAAAATTTAGGGATTCACCTCGAAGGCCCGTTCATCAATCCTCTCCGGTCAGGAGCACAGCCAAAACGGCATATCATCGAACCAGATATCGAATTATTTCAAAAGTGGCAATCCCTTTCAAACCATACCATTAAAATTGTCACACTGGCTCCAGAGGTACCCGGCGCCATCGAACTGATTCAATATATGACGAAAACAAGCGTCCTTGCTTCCATCGGACATACTGATGCCTCCTATGATGAAACAACCAAAGCAATCCAGGCGGGCGCAAAACATGTCACCCATCTTTTTAACCAAATGAAAGGTCTGCACCACAGGGAACCGGGCACGGCAGGAGCCGCACTATTACACAAAGAATTAAAGGCAGAAATCATTGCTGATGGAATTCATATCCGCCCGGAAATAGCTGAACTGGCCTATAAATTAAAAGGAAAAGAAGGAATTCTGTTAATCACCGATTCCATGAGGGCCAAATGCTTGAGAAACGGTCAATCTGAACTTGGCGGCCAAGATGTCTTCGTCAATCATGGAAAAGCGGTATTAAAAGACGGTACTCTTGCCGGCAGCATCTTAAAAATGAATCAAGCCGTCAATAATATTCAGGCCTATACAGGCTGTTCCCTGGAAGAAGCCATTGAAATGGCTTCTGTCAATCCGGCAAAACAATTGGGTATTTTTGACCGAAAAGGCAGCATCAATGTCGGAAAAGATGCGGATATAGTCATTCTGGATGAAAATCAGGAAATCTTTATGACGATTTGCCGTGGGAAAATTGCCTTTCAGCGGAAGCAGTGAGAATTGCTTCATTTCGCTTGCAATCAAATCGCAGATTGGCAATAAGGAGCGCAGGACTTGAGATTTCTAAAGAGCCTTTTTGCTCAAAATCTAAAAATCATGTAAACTGATTATAGACTAGTAATCCTTAGGAATCATCCTAAGGTTTTTTTACAAGCAGACATGACTGCATTTTGAAATGATTAAGGATAGGCTATAATGATAGGTGATTAGGATGAACCAATTTATTTTATATACAAATAACCCTGAACAGACATCTCAATTTGCCCAAAGGCTGGCAGGACTTCTTCACCCCGGAGATGTCATTGCCCTTGAAGGTGACTTGGGTGCCGGAAAAACGACTTTCACTCAAGGTCTGGCCAAAGGCCTGGAAATACATAGAACCGTTAATAGTCCGACGTTTACCATTATCAAGGAATACCATGGCAGGCTGCCATTGTACCATATGGATGTGTACCGGGTGGAAAATTCCTATGAAGATTTGGGCTTTGACGAATACTTTGAAGGAGATGGAATTACGGTTGTCGAATGGGCTCATTTAATCGAAGAGCAGCTGCCCGAAGAGCGGTTAACCATTTATTTGTACCGTGAAGATCAAGACCGCCGAAAAATTGTAGCCGTTCCAAACGGAAATAGATATGAGCAATTATGTAAGGAGATTTTCTCATGACAGTGTTAGCGATCGACACTTCCAATCAAACTCTTGGAGTGGCGCTTTTAGATGAAATTGAAAATAAAATAATCGGCGAGTATATCACGAACCTGAAAAAGAATCATTCGATCCGCATTATGCCGGCGATTCAAATGCTAATGAAGGACTGTGAAAAAACGCCTGGGGATTTAACAAAAATCATTGTCGCGGAAGGACCGGGATCCTATACAGGAGTAAGGATTGGCGTGACCATCGCCAAAACATTGGCTTGGTCTTTAAAGATACCGCTTGCGGGCATTTCCAGTCTGGAAATTCTTGCTGCCGGGGCCGGCCGTTATTTTGATGGATATGTGGCTCCCATTTTTGATGCGAGAAGGGGACAAGTATATACAGGCCTGTACCAATATCAGAACGGAAAGCTTACAATTGTCCAAAAAGATGAACTGGTAATGATCGCAGATTATGCGGCAAAATTAAAAACAATGGATAAAGCGATTCTTTTTATCGGAAATGATCTCGTCATACATCGCCCGATCATAGAAGAAATATTGGGGGCTCGTGTGGTTTTTGCAGAAATAACAGAGCACAATCCCCGTCCGTCAGAACTCGCTTTATTGGGAAAAGATAAGCCGGGGGCAGACATTCATTCTTTTGTGCCAAATTATATCCGCCTGGCGGAAGCAGAAGCAAAATGGCTGGAAGCAAAGGGCCAAAAAATACAGGGATAGGAAAAGAGAGAAAATGGAGAGAACAGTGAATTTTCGGTTCATGAGGGAAGAGGATATTGATCGTATTTTGGTAATTGAGCATGCCTCCTTTACAACACCGTGGAGCCGCGAAGCTTTTTATAATGAATTAAACCATAATAAATTTGCTATCTACATCGTGATTGAAGTGGATAATGAAATTGCCGGCTACTGCGGTGTATGGATTGTGATTGATGAGGCGCATGTAACCAATATCGCCATTCTTCCAGAATTCAGGGGTCAAAAGCTTGGCGAGGCATTAATGGAGAAGCTTTTCGAAGTGGCCAGAACGATGGGGGCTAAAAGCATGACACTTGAAGTGCGGGTCTCCAATCATATTGCCCAGTCCCTCTATCGGAAATTTGGATTTGAAAAGGGCGGAATACGGAAAAATTATTATACGGACAACCAGGAAGATGCGATAGTGATGTGGGTGAAATTATGAAAAAAGATCTAATAATCATGGGGATGGAATCGAGCTGTGATGAAACGGCAGTGGCCATCATCAAAAACGGCCGGGAAATCATCGCTAATGTGGTTGCTTCACAAATCGAAAGCCATAAGCGATTCGGCGGGGTAGTTCCGGAAATTGCTTCCCGCCACCACGTTGAACAAATAACGATCGTCCTGGAGGAAGCGATGCAGCAGGCGGGTCTTGCTTTTTCAGATCTTGATGCGATTGCTGTCACGGAAGGACCCGGTTTGGTCGGGGCTTTGCTGATTGGCGTCAATGCAGCAAAAGCGCTCGCGTTTGCGCATAATATTCCGCTTGTTCCTGTTCATCATATTGCCGGGCACATATATGCCAATCGTTTGGTTACCGAAATGAAATTTCCGCTGCTGGCGCTGGTGGTCTCAGGCGGACATACCGAACTGGTGTATATGAAAGAGCACGGTCACTTTGAAGTGATTGGAGAAACAAGGGATGATGCTGCCGGTGAGGCCTACGATAAAGTGGCGCGGACATTAAACATGCCGTATCCCGGCGGTCCGCATATTGACCGATTGGCTCATGAAGGAAAACCGGTGATTGATCTTCCCAGAGCCTGGCTTGAGGAAGGCTCGTATGATTTCAGCTTCAGCGGTTTAAAATCGGCTGTGATTAATACGGTTCACAATGCCGAACAGCGCGGTGAGAAGATTGCTCCGGAGGACCTCGCAGCAAGCTTTCAGGCGAGTGTCGTGGAAGTTTTAGTGAAAAAAGCGCAAAAGGCTGTGGAACAATACCAAGTGAAGCAGCTGTTATTGGCGGGCGGAGTTGCGGCCAATAAAGGGTTGCGGACTGCATTAACCGAGGCTTTTGCCGGAAAAAATGACATTGAATTAGTCATACCGCCTCTGTCACTATGTACCGATAATGCGGCGATGATTGCCGCCGCCGGAAGCGTCATGTTTGAAAAAGGAAAGCGTGCGGAATTGTCATTAAATGCAAATGCCGGACTTGCCATTGAAAAGTATAACAATTAATTGTGAAAAACCGAACCGAGTGAAACTTCCATATATAGCATGTTTGTGGATATGTTGCAGCTATATATGGAAAAAACGGTTTGGTTTTTTTATTTTTTGTGGATAATATTTTTGAAAATAATGACTTATTCACATTTTTTGTGGATAACCAAATTAATTCTGTGGATAATGTGGGTAAATAGAACAACTTTTGTGGATAATGTGGAAAAGTCCCTGAATTATTGTGGAATTACCCTTTTTGCTGTTTATAAAATTGTGGATAAAAGAAACCGCATGGAGAAGAATCCATGCGGTCTAGTCAGCCAGCTCAGCCCATTCGTCCATCAGGGCTTCGAGTTGTTCTTTTACTTTTTCATTTTTTTGCGTAATTTTAAGAACCTTTTCATGATCCTGAAAAATTTCCGGATCGCAGAGCTGCTGTTCATATTCGGCGCTTTGCTGTTCGAGTTCCTGGATTTTTAATTCAATCTCCTCTAGTTTGCGCTTGCGCTGCCGCTCCTGCTTTTTGCTTTCCTTATCCTGTTGATAAGTTGTCTTATCTTGGGGTTCCTGTTGAGAAATTTTCACAGCGGCTGCTTTTTCCAGCGCTTCAAGTTCTTCCATTTCCGTTTTCTTTTCGACATAGTAATCATAGTCGCCAAGATATTCCGTGCTGCCATTTTTGCTTAATTCCACCACTTTTGTTGCAATCCGGTTAATAAAATAGCGGTCATGGGAAACAAACAAAAGGGTTCCCGGATAATCGATCAGCGCATTTTCCAGCACTTCTTTGCTGTCGATATCGAGGTGGTTGGTCGGTTCATCGAGAATGAGCAGATTTGCTTTTTGCATCATTAATTTGGCCAGAGCCAGCCGCGCCTTCTCTCCGCCGCTCAAGGTCGAGACAATTTTTAAGACATCATCGCCCGAAAAAAGAAAATTGCCTAAAACGGTGCGGATTTCTTTTTCGCTTTTTAACGGATAGTCGTCCCACAGTTCATTTAAGACCCGTTTATTGGATGTTAATTCTGCCTGCTCCTGGTCGTAATAGCCAATCGACAGATTTGTTCCGTATTGAAGCGTGCCGGAAAGGGCCGGAAGTTTTTTGATGATCGTCTTCAAAAGTGTTGATTTTCCAATCCCGTTTGGTCCGACGAGGGCAATGCTGTCCCCTCTTGAAACACGGAAGGAGATCCCTGCGGAAATTTTTTCACCCTTGTAGCCTACTGCAAGAGATTCCACTTTCAAGACGTCATTTCCGCTTTGTTTTTCAATTTCAAAGGAAAAAGTAGCGGATTTTTCATCGCCAAGCGGCCTGTCGACTCTCTCCATTTTTTCCAGCCGTTTCTGGCGGCTTTGCGCCCGCTTTGTGGTCGATGCCCGCGCCAAATTCCGTTGAATGAAGTCCTGGAGGTCGGAAATTTCCTGTTGCTGCTTTTCGTAAAGCTTCATTTCCCGATCATAATTGGCCGCTTTTTGTTCTAAATAAGCGCTGTAGTTGCCGGTAAATCTTTTGATTTGGCGGCGGGAAACCTCATAGACTTGGGTGACAACTTTATCAAGAAAATAACGGTCATGCGATACAATTAAGATCGCACCGTCATATCCCTGCAGATATTGCTCCAGCCAGGACAGCGTGTCAATGTCGAGATGGTTGGTAGGCTCGTCCAATATTAAAATATCAGGTTTGGTCAATAATAGTTTACCAAGGGCAAGCCGTGTCTTTTGTCCTCCGCTAAGGCTTGAGATCATCGTGGAGTGATCATGGAAATTTAATCCGTGCAGGACAGAGCGTATATCCGCTTCATACTGATAGCCGCCTTGCTCTTTGAATTTCACCTGCAATTGATCATATTCTTTTAGAATTCTTTCATATTTCCCTGGATCATTAAAGACAGCCGGATTGGCCATATCCTGTTCCAATTGGCGCAGGTTTTTTTCCATGCTTCGGACTGATTCAAAGACCGCCAGCATTTCTTCCCAAATGGAAAGGTTTGATTCCAAACCGGTATTTTGCGCCAAATATCCGATTTCTACTTCCTTTGGCTTGATGATTTCACCATCATCATGGGAAAGCTGTCCGGCAATGATCTTAAGCAAGGTTGATTTTCCGGCACCGTTGCGCCCAACAAGAGCAACACGGTCCCGCGTTTGTAATTCAAGCTTTATATTCGATAAAATAAGATCAGCGCCGTAATATTTTGATAGTTGATTGACTTGTAACAGAATCATGTATTTCACCTCAATTACATAGAATTAGTTTACCGTATAACCGAAATGTCGGCAATAAAGCACTTTTTTTAAGAAAGATAAGGTAAAAATGGTTTAAAAAGATAATTCGCTCAAAGTTTCACACACATAGTAGTAAAAATAGTGTATGATTTGTATGGAGGAATTTTTATGGCAGAATTCACACACTTCAATGAAGAAGGCAGAGCAAAGATGGTGGATGTCAGCGACAAGCCGGTAACCGCTCGGACGGCTCTTGCCAAGTCAAGTATAACAGTGAACAAAGAGATTTACGGGAAAATTACAAATAACGAGATGAAAAAGGGTGATGTTTTAGCCGTTGCTCAAGTTGCGGCTGTCATGGCAGCAAAGAAAACGTGGGAGATCATTCCGATGTGTCATCCAATCCCGCTGACCGGGATTAATATTTCATTTACTTGGGAGCAAAAGGATTCAGAGCATTTTACATTGAGAATAGCGGCCTCCGTAAAAACAAAAGGAAATACAGGGGTGGAAATGGAAGCGCTAACAGCTGCTTCTGTTTGTGCGTTAACGGTATACGATATGTGTAAAGCCGTTGATAAGGGAATGGTCATCGGACCAACCTATTTGGTTGAAAAATCCGGCGGCAAAAACGGAGATTTTAAAAGAACTGAACAAATTTGATGGTGAGAAATAATTGAAGCGGGGTGTAGGAGGGCATTATGAGTAACGAAACAATGAAAATACCGCAGGCAACAGCAAAACGGCTCCCGTTGTATTATCGATTTTTAAGTCATCTTCATTCTGCTGGGAAACAAAGGGTTTCATCAGCAGAATTAAGCGAAGCCGTTAAGGTAGATTCTGCGACGATCCGCAGAGATTTTTCCTATTTTGGGGCATTGGGGAAAAAAGGGTACGGATATAATGTCAACTATTTGTTATCTTTCTTTCGCAAGACACTTGATCAGGATGAATTAACACGGGTAGCCTTAATCGGGGTTGGTAATCTTGGTACAGCCTTTTTACACTATAATTTTTTGAAAAATAATAATACGAAAATAGATTGTGCATTTGATATTGATCCTGGAAAAATTGGTACGGAGATTGGCGATGTACCTGTTTACCCAATGGATCGGCTTGAAGAGTTTTTGATGGAGGAAAATATTCCGGTTGCGATTTTAACGGTTCCGGCTCCGGTGGCGCAAACAATTACCGACAGTCTTGTCAAAACAAATGTAAAGGGGATCTTAAATTTTACCCCGGCAAGGTTAAACGTTCCGCCAACGATCAGGGTGCACCATATTGATTTGGCCGTCGAGCTGCAATCACTTGTTTATTTCTTAAAGCATTACCCGACAGGCGAAGCAGATGTTGAAGAGGAAAGCGAAGAAGAAATCTAAAAAAAATCCCAAAACTTTGTTTTGGGATTTTTTTTTTTTTGTGCATTATGGGATTGGCCAAGGAAATCCATGAACAAAACATTGTCAATCCAAATAAAGGCTGGAAACATCCAAATAAAACAGTAAAAGATCCAAATAAAAACGAAATAAAACAAAGCTATTTACAACGTAACAGTGTTATGTTACATTAATCTTAGAAAGGGGTCCTCAAACATGAGCGATGAGTTAATTTCAAAAAAAGAGCTGTTAGAGTTGACGGGAATATCGTACGGACAGCTGTATCGATGGAAGAGGAAAGACTTGATTCCGGAAGAATGGTTTGTCAGAAAATCCACTTTCACCGGTCAGGAAACTTTTTTTCCAAAGGAAAAGATCCTCGAAAGAATCAATAAAATCCAAACCATGAAGGAGAATCTCTCCTTAGATGAGCTTGCAGAAATGTTTTCACCCAATTTAACCGAATTAAATTTAACAAAAGAGGAACTATCAAAACGTAACATTGTTTCAAATGAAGTGATCCATTTTTATTTTGAAAATGATGCTCGAGGTCCTTATTTAGATTTACCCAGGATGTTAGAAATATATATATTAGAGAAATTGCTGCAGTCGGGGGACATCAATCTCGAAGAAGGAAAAATGGTGCTCCAGTTATTAATAGAGAAGGAACCGCTGATCAAGCAAAAAAGCTGTGAATTAATCATTATTCGAAAGTTTGGCATCACCACCTGCCTGCTGCTTGTAAACGCCGAGGATGTTCATATCGAAAAAGGAACAAAGGTAGCAGCCAGACTGTCATTGTTAAATCTCACGGAAGAGATTAAAGCAAAACTACTATAGAGGTGAGTTTGGAATGGAACCAGTAAATAGAGGCGACCTGACAATAAACGGTTTAGGGGCATCAAACGGCGGAGAATTCAACCGCGTGATTCTCAACGGCAAAGGAACGGTTAACACGGATATTAAATGCAATGAATTTGACAGCAACGGGTCGGGACTCGTAAAGGGCAACCTTGAAGCAAAAACAGCAAAAATAAGCGGAAATGGGAAGGTTGCCGGAAATGTATCAACACAAAACTTGAATATTGAGGGCCGAGGAAAAATTGAACAGAATGCATCAGCCCAAAAAATGAAAGTTTCCGGCCGCACCTCCATTGGCGGAAACTTAAAGAGCGAGGAACTCAAAGTAAAAGGCAGATTAATCGTCGGCGGGGATTGTGAAGCAGAGACGTTTAAAGCGGAATGCCAATTTACGATTGGAGGCCTTTTGAATGCCGATAAAATCGACATCAGAATTTTCGGAGAGTGCAAAGCGGAAGAAATTGGCGGGCAGACCATAACGATTAAACAAAAAAGTTCATGGTTGGGCGGATTATTTAAGCCTTTTTTTCAAAATGTGCTTGAGACAGATTTAATTGAAGGCGACCATATTGAAATTGAAAATACCCATGCAAAGGTCGTCCGCGGCAGTCATGTTAAAATTGGTCAAAATTGTAAAATAGGTCTAGTTGAATATACCGGTACTTATAATAAAGATGAAAAAGCAATTGTCAATGACAGCTGCCGTCTATAAGGGAGGAGGAAATAAAATGTCAAATAATCAGAACTTAATTATTAATGGCTCAGGAAGCTATTCCGGCGGCAGTTACGACAAAGTCATTATCAGAGGAGAAGGGACGATTGTCGGTGACCTGGAAGGATCCGTATTTAAAACATATGGAACAAGTGAGGCGCAGGCAAATGTCAAAACGGATTTGCTGAAGGTCCGCGGTGATGCTGAATTTAAAGGCTCTATCCGCTCACGTGAATGTCATGTGCTTGGGACGATGTCAGTTGATGGCAATGCAGACATTCAACAATTAAAAATATATGGAATGCTGGATGTCGGCGAATGCTTGAACGGAGAGAAAGCAGAAATAAAAGGCAGCTTATCCGTAGATGGCGATGTCGAATTCGAATCGTTTAACTCAAATGGCAATTTTGACATTAAAGGGCTGCTAAATGCGGACACCATTACGATCAAATTAAGATACAGCGAGAGTCGGGCTGAAGAAATCGGCGGCGGAGAAATAACCGTGAAAAGGAAATCAATACTCATTCCATTTGTAAAGGATGAAGGGCAGCTCGTTGCGAAAGTCATTGAAGGGGACACGATCTATCTGGAGAATACGGAAGCCGGGATTGTGAGAGGAAATACGGTCAAAATTGGCCCCGGCTGCGCGATTGGGCAGGTTGAATATGCGAACCACTTTTCCGTGGATCCGGATTCAACGGTAAAAGTTAAAACAAAACGGGGATAAAGGAGACAAGGATGAAAGAACAAAAGTTGGGATTTGTTATTGCCGGTTTGCTTCTTGGGATCTTAATGGCTTCCATGGACAATACCATTGTTGTTACAGCCATGGGGACGATTGTCGGAGATCTGGGCGGGCTTGAAAACTTTGTTTGGGTTGTTTCTGCCTACATGGTTGCGGAAATGGCGGGAATGCCGATCTTCGGAAAACTCTCTGATATGTATGGCCGAAAACGGTTTTTTATCCTTGGACTGCTTTTGTTTATGGCAGGATCGGCGCTTTGCGGAACAGCGCAAAACATCACGCAATTAAGCATTTACCGGGCGATTCAAGGGGTCGGCGGCGGTGCGCTTGTTCCGATTGCTTTTACGATTGTCTTCGATATTTTTCCTCCGGAAAGACGCGGGAAAATGGGCGGGCTGTTCGGTGCCGTTTTTGGAATGTCGAGTATATTCGGGCCGCTGCTGGGTGCCTATATCACAGATAATATCAGCTGGCATTGGGTTTTTTATATTAATCTTCCACTCGGGATCTTGGCGTTTATCTTTATTATGATGTTTTATAAAGAATCCCCTTCCCATCAAAAGCAAGTAATTGATTGGTGGGGAGCAATTACCCTCGTCGGAGCAGTCGTCTGTTTAATGTTTGCCTTAGAGCTCGGCGGTCAGAAGTACGATTGGAATTCCGGCACCATTATCAGCTTATTTGCCGGGTTTGCGGTCCTGTTTGTTCTGTTTCTGTTTGTCGAGACAAAAGCAAAGGATCCAATTATCTCGTTTGCGATGTTTAAAAATCGTCTGTTTGCAGGCAGCACGATTGTCGGTTTGTTTTACGGGGCAGCTTTTATGTCGGCAACGGTTTACATTCCGATTTTTGTGCAAGGGGTTTATGGCGGAACAGCAACCAATTCCGGTTTGATTCTTTTGCCGATGATGGTGGGTTCTGTCGTTACCGCTCAGGTTGGCGGATTTTTAACGACAAAAATGAGCTATCGAACGATCATGTATTTATCAGGGGTTATTCTCATTCTAGGATTTGTGCTTTTAAGTACCGTAACGGAGAATACAAGCCGAACATTACTCACCATTTATATGGTTGTGGTTGGCTTTGGAGTAGGGTTTTCTTTTTCCGTACTGAGCATGGCGGCCATTCACTCTTTTGGTATCCACCAGCGCGGCTCTGCCACGTCAACAAGCAACTTTATCCGCTCTCTGGGGATGACGATTGGAATCTCTGTTTTTGGAACGATCCAAAGAAACAGTTTTACAGGTAATCTGGAAGATGTCTTTTCCGGTATGGGTCCGCTGCCAAAAGGAGCTTTGGGTGATTCACGGGCCCTCCTGTCAGAGCAGGCGAGAAAACAAATTCCGCCGCAGATCTTAGATAAAATAACCGAAGCTTTATCGGGCTCGATTGTTCATACGTTTACATGGGCACTCGTTCCGGCTGTGATTGCGTTTCTTTTCGTTTTCCTAATGGGAAAAGAACGTATGGCAGTTCGCAAAACAGCAAGAAATGCACCGCAAAATATAACCACTCAATAAAAGAAAAAGGCCTTTTCCAGAGCAGGAAAGGCCTTTTCATCAATCTTTTTTGTTGATCAAAAATGAAACAAGGATCATTTTTACCCCTGAACCAAAGTCAAAGGTTGCCAGCAAAACCAGCAAAATCGTAAAGATGCCCCATCCGCTATCATGGACGTCCTGAACGGCGAAATAAGTGAACAGAACCCCTAATGAAAGATAGATGATGCCGGAAAACAACGGTGATCGTCTCATAAAAATCCTCCGATAAAATTTTGAATACTATGCGCGTCCCGGCTGAGCCGCTCGAGATCATTTCTATAAATTTGGGTTAAAACAACGATGGTATTCATCGAAATATGAGCAAACATTGGCACAAGAATATGTTTTGTTTGTACATAAAGCCAGGAAAAGGTTAATCCCATCGAAGCGTATAAAAGAACATGATGCGGCTCCATATGGGCCAAGGCAAAAACGACCGAACTGATCAGAGCGGAAACGAAAAAGTTGAACCGCTGATACAGCGCACCAAAGAGAATTTTTCGAAATACAATTTCCTCTAAGATGGGTCCTATAATGGAACTGACAAGAATCGCCAAAGGAAAAGTCTCAATGATTTTCAGGATTTCCTGAGTATTCTCGGACTTCATCGGAATTCCGATCATACTTTCAATATAGCCGGCAATCACTTGCGCAGCTAAAGCAAGGAATACTCCGAGAACAGCCCAAATCATCGAGACGGCCAAAGAGCTCCCTTTTTGGTCAAACCGAAAAAGCCGTACTTCTTTTCTTAAAATCATAAAGATAATAATAAGAGCGGTTGAAAAACTGAAAATGAGCCAATACGGAACAGCAAGCGATTGGCTTTTTCCAAGCACATGGAGAATTCCCATAAATAAGGGGATTCCAATGAAGCTGGAAAGCTGCATCACAATATAGACAATGACAATTTGCCAGTATTCCCTTTTCAAAATCGTATCTCCTTTAATTCCTCGATATTTTCTGCACTAACTTTCATTTTACTCTTAAAAAGGCATTTGTATCAAATGAGAAAGATTTTTTAGAAAGATAGGTATGATATTGGTTTTGATGTTACATAATTTTAAGGTTGTGAAAATAGCAGGGAATAACATTCACTTTCTAATTAATTTTTTTACCATCTGACTTGCAAAAGAGTATTGGATTCATTATTATAATAATTGTGTTAGCACTCACTACTCCAGAGTGCTAATAAGAGACCGAATAACATATAAATTTGAGGAGGTTGTTTGATTTGTTAAGACCATTAGGTGATCGCATTGTCATTGAACTTGTTGAATCTGAAGAAAAAACCGCAAGCGGTATCGTTTTACCAGACACTGCTAAGGAAAAACCTCAAGAAGGAAAGGTTGTTGCTGTTGGCACTGGCCGTGTTCTTGACAGCGGTGAACGGGTAGCATTGGAAGTGGCTGTAGGTGACCGCATTATCTTCTCAAAATACGCAGGTACTGAAGTAAAATACCAAGGTACTGAATACTTAATTATCCGTGAAAACGATATCCTTGCTGTAATTGGCGGTTAATCGCCCAGAGCAAACCATACATTTACAATTAACGAGGAGGTAAAAAACAATGGCAAAAGAAATTAAATTTAGTGAAGATGCACGCCGCTCCATGCTTCGCGGTGTAGATACTTTAGCAAATGCAGTAAAAGTAACTCTTGGACCTAAAGGACGCAACGTGGTTCTTGAGAAAAAGTTTGGTTCACCATTAATTACAAATGACGGTGTAACGATCGCAAAAGAAATTGAATTAGAAGATGCATTCGAAAACATGGGTGCTAAGCTTGTTGCTGAAGTTGCAAGCAAAACGAATGATGTTGCCGGTGACGGTACAACAACTGCAACTGTTCTTGCTCAAGCGATGATCCGTGAAGGCTTGAAAAACGTTACTGCAGGTGCCAACCCAATGGGTATCCGCAAAGGGATTGAAAAAGCAGTTATTGCTGCTGTTACAGGCTTAAAAGAAATCTCTAAACCAATTGAAGGAAAAGCTTCCATTGCACAAGTTGCAACCATTTCTGCAGCTGATGAAGAAGTTGGTCAATTGATTTCTGAAGCAATGGAGCGTGTTGGCAACGACGGCGTTATTACCATTGAAGAGTCTAAAGGTTTCACAACTGAGTTGGATGTAGTAGAAGGTATGCAATTTGACCGCGGATATGCTTCTGCATATATGGTTACGAATACAGATAAAATGGAAGCTGAATTAGAAAATCCATTTATCTTAATTACCGATAAAAAAATCACCAATATTCAAGAAATCCTTCCTGTTCTTGAGCAAGTAGTACAACAAGGCAAACCATTATTGCTTATTGCTGAGGATGTTGAAGGTGAAGCACTTGCAACATTAGTATTGAACAAACTTCGCGGTACATTCAATGCTGTGGCTGTTAAAGCTCCTGGCTTCGGTGACCGCCGTAAAGCAATGCTTGAAGATATTGCTGCCTTAACTGGTGCTGAAGTGATTACTGAAGAGCTTGGCCGCGATTTGAAATCAGCTACGATTGCTTCTTTAGGACGCGCTGCTAAGGTTATCGTAACAAAAGAAAATACAACGATCGTTGAAGGAGCAGGTGATCCTGCAGCTATTCAAGGCCGTGTGAACCAAATACGTGTTCAACTAGAAGAAACTACTTCTGAATTTGACCGTGAAAAATTACAAGAGCGTTTAGCAAAACTTGCTGGCGGCGTTGCTGTCATCAAAGTTGGTGCTGCTACTGAAACAGAATTAAAAGAGCGCAAACTTCGCATTGAAGACGCTTTGAACTCAACTCGTGCTGCAGTTGAAGAAGGTATTGTTTCCGGCGGAGGCGTTGCCCTTCTAAACGTCTACAGCAAAGTCGCTGCTCTTCAAGCTGAAGGTGACGAAGCTACAGGTGTCAATATCGTATTGCGTGCAATCGAAGAACCGGTTCGTACGATCGCAACGAATGCTGGTCTTGAAGGCTCTGTTATCGTGGAGCGCTTAAAACATGAACAAGTTGGCGTTGGCTTCAATGCAGCAAACGGTACTTGGGTAAACATGATGGAAGCCGGTATCGTTGACCCTACTAAGGTTACTCGTTCTGCGCTTCAAAACGCAGCATCTGTTGCAGCTATGTTCTTAACAACAGAAGCAGTTGTAGCTGACAAACCAGAACCAGCTGGTGCCGGAATGCCTGACATGGGCGGCATGGGCGGTATGGGTGGAATGGGCGGCATGATGTGATAGCTGCTCAACCCCTTGATATATAAGGGTTTTTAAAG
>CAZAEW010000077.1:0-15910 GCA_964484065.1 uncultured Bacillus sp. | reverse complement strand
TTTAAAATAATCCCGCGAGTTTCACAATTTATTCCGCGCCTGTCACAATTAAGGGAATTTATAGAAAAACAAAAAGCAAAGATATGGAGACCTCGCAAACGGGGCATTTGCCAAAGGAGCCTTCCTGGAACCGCATTCCGAAAAAAAACAAAAATCAACAGTCAAGTTTTAACATACCCTTTTATAAAAAGGGGGTTCTTTGCTGAAAGACAATATGACTCTCGATAATAATTTAACTGCCAATAGCAACAAACGTATGTATCAATGTCCAGCTATTGTGGTATCTTATTAATTTTGTTTTTTTGAGTGCCCAAAGCTCCAACAGCATTTGCGGAACCGCAAAAAAGAAGGACATTCCGAATATTTTTTTTATTTTTGCATGATACGTGGCTTGGCAGAACCAAATGGAAATATAGGGACAAATCAGATAATCATAAATCATCTGTACCTTGAATATCTTCGGTGCAAATCGGATTGGATAGGATAGATACCTTTTGGCAACTAAAAATTGATCGATCCCATGATTAATAAGACCGCTCAATAAAAACAGCCCTGACCAAAACTTCATTGAAGGCTTATGATTCAAAGTAGGTATCAAGAGAAGAGAGATACCCGCTGACATCCATAAAATTTTCTTTTCCTTCAAAAAAAATACACCCCTTTTTTATTAGGATGTATGATAGGGGCATTTATATTCAATTTAACTTGCCGAGATCGAAACGCCATTTTTCCCATTGCTTTTTGCTTGATACATGGCAAGATCGGCATTTCTCAGCAAGGTTTCAATATCTTTGCCATTATCAGGATAAAAAGAAATCCCAATGCTTGTGGTGAGATGAATTTCTTTGGATCGAATATAAAATGGCTGGGTAATGTCATCAATAATCCTTTGGGCTGCCTTTAACGCTCCCTCTTTATCAATTTCATTCAGAAAAATGATAAATTCGTCTCCGCCCATTCTTGAGAGAATATCGTCCGCACGCGTACAAGATAAAAGGCGGTCTGCCACTTCCTTTAACAACAGATCTCCCATCTCATGTCCAAACGAATCATTAACAGCCTTGAATCCATCTAAATCAAAAAAAATCAGCGCAGCCATCTGTCTGTTCTTAACAATAAAGTTCTCCTCCAAGAATCTTCGATTTGGCAGCCCCGTCAACGGATCCTTATAAGCCATGTCGATTAACACGTTCTCGGTTTTTTTTCGCTCTGTAATATCCAAAACAGAGCCGACGATTTGCGGCTTCCCGTCCTGCGTCATGACGGTTCCATATATTTCAACGTTAATGATGCTTCTATCTTTTCTTACTGCCCGAAACTCAAACCGGGATGACTGTTCATCCCCATTCAGTTTTCGGTTGATTTCCTCTATTACTAGAGATCGGTCATCCGGATAAACCAATTCAAACACATTCATACCTACAAGCTCATGATGGGCATAGCCAGTTAATACTGAAAATTGGTGGTTGGCGTAGGTGATTTTTTTATCAGAAATCGTGTATATCGCAATTAATGAATCCTCTGCCAGCACCCGGTATTTATTCTCCGCTTCTCTCATCGAGTTCTTTTGCCTTAAAACAATAAAGATAAACGGCGTCAGAATCATAATCAAAACAACGACATCAATAACCTCTTCACTCAGGGTTACCTGAATACCAAAATAATAGTTAAGTATTTTTGTAAAAAGGATCATTTCAGCTACTTTAATAAAGACAAGTCCCGCTAACACAAGAAGATCCTTTGACAAGCCAAGTATATATTTCTTTCTCCATATATTCATGAACATTCTCCTAATGTAACGCCTTGAATCTAATTTTATCACACTCCGTGTTCCGCCTCATTGGGAACTTTTAGCGGCACCAGTACGCCCGGCGCGGTTTGCAGGAATCCACCCCTAGTAAACAGGGCCATTTTTCTGTAAAATTTAGCTAAGCTAATCGAAAAAAAGTGTGGTGAGCAAGTTGTTTAAATTTTTGCTGATAGAGGATGATGCAACGCTCTTTAGCGAATTGAAAGAGCGGCTATCCGGGTGGTCCTATGATGTCTATGGGATTACAGATTTCAGCCGCGTGATGCAGGACTTTTCCGCAATCCAGCCGGATCTCGTCATTATTGACATTCAGCTGCCCAAGTTCGACGGATTCCATTGGTGCCGGATGATCCGCGCTCATTCCAACGTGCCGATACTGTTTCTGTCATCACGCGACCATCCAACTGATATGGTGATGGCCATGCAGCTTGGAGCTGATGATTTTATTCAAAAGCCTTTTCATACCGATGTGCTGATTGCAAAAATCCAAGCGATCCTCCGCCGCGTCTATAATTACAATACCGAGCAGCCAATGCTTAAAACATGGTGCAATGCGGCCGTCGATTATCAACAAAACACGGTCACAAACGAGATTGGATCCGTTGAACTGACCAAAAATGAAATTTTTATCTTAAAAAAATTGATCGAGCAGAAAAATCGCATCGTCAGCCGTGAAGAAATCATCAAGAGTCTCTGGGATGACGAACGTTTCGTCAGCGACAATACCTTAACCGTCAACGTCAACCGGCTCAGAAAAAAACTGGATGAGCTTGAATTGGGACGCTTTATCGAAACAAAGGTCGGCCAAGGCTACGTCGCGATTGAGGAAGGGCCGGATTTATGATCAAAAACTATTTGATGGAAAGACGCAGCTGGATTCTTCTTTTTATCGTCCTGCAATGCCTGCTGGTATTTGTCAGCTATCTCGACAACGCCATCCCATTAGGTCCAATCCTTTACATTGTCTTTTTATCAGTGATTCTTTTTATTTTATTCTTATTCATCCGTTACAATAAGGAAACGAAATTCTATCGAAGCCTGTCAGAATGGGACAACACTCTGGATATAACGGGTTTATCCACTGCTGAAAGTCCCTTTGAAAAAATAATCGAGACAACCATCACCAACCAGACGGCGCGCCTGAAACAGGACACTTCCAAAAGCCAGATCGCTCTGGAGGAGGAAAAAGACGAGCTCCTCTCCTGGATTCATGAAGTGAAAACACCCTTGACGGCGATGCATTTAATGATTGAGAGCATGGACGATGCAACGGTGAAAAATAAATTATCGGTAGAATGGCTGCGAATCCATCATCTTCTCGATACTCAGCTCCATCAAAAACGGCTCCCGTTTTTGGAAAATGATCTTTATATTGAAGAAATTGATTTAAAAACGGTTATTTTCAAGGAAATTAAGGATTTGCAATCCTGGTGCATCCAGAAAAAGATCGGCTTTGATGTGGATTTAGAGGAGGCTTCCGTCTTAAGCGACGTCAAATGGCTCGCTTTCATCATCAGGCAGCTGCTCACAAACGCGGTCAAATACAGTGAAGCATCCGACATCATCATCAAGAGTTTCAAGCAGAATGATCAAACAAAACTGACCGTTAAAGACTTTGGACGGGGTATCGATCCAAGGGATTTGCCGCGCATTTTTGACAAAGGCTTTACTTCCACAACCAACCATCAAGATCATTCAGCAACCGGCATGGGATTATTTTTAGCAAAAAAAGCAGCAAAGCCGCTGCTCATCACGATGGAAGTAACCTCAACATTAGGAGAAGGAACGGCCTTTACATTGATTTTTCCAAAAAGAAATGATTTCACCAGGATCACCCGCATGTGACAAAAATGTCACATGCTTTTCTTTTTTGTTCGGATAATCGAAGGAAAAAGCCGCTGCCCGTTTTTATAATAAAGAAGACTCGAATACAGAGAGGCAGTTTCATTTATCCTTTCTGATTCGCTAAAATGAACAATGTAAGGAGTGTGCTATTATGCCAATTTTAGCAGCGGCGAAAATTCATAAATCGTATGGAAACAAATTCAATCGGCAAGAAGTCCTCAAAGGCCTTGATATCACCATTGAAAAAGGAGAATTTGTCGGGATTATGGGCGCATCGGGTTCAGGAAAGACAACCTTGCTCAACGTCCTCTCCTCCATCGACAAAGTCAGCGGCGGCTCGATCGTCATCGAAGGAACGGAAATGACCGGAATGAAGGAGAAGCAGCTCGCCGAATTTCGGAAAAACCATTTAGGGTTTATTTTTCAGGAATATAACCTGCTGGACACCTTGACGGTAAAAGAAAACATCATCCTCCCTTTATCGATATCCAAAATGTCAAAGCAGGAAGCGCAGCGAAAATTCCAAGCAGTCGCTGATGAACTCGGCATCTATGACATCAAAGACAAGTATCCGAATGAAATTTCCGGCGGCCAAAAACAGCGGACCTCTGCCGCGCGCGCCTTTATCCATGAGCCGAGCATTATTTTTGCAGATGAGCCAACCGGCGCACTCGACTCCAAGTCGGCTTCCGATTTGTTAAACAAATTGAGCCAATTAAATCAAAAACGAAGCGCCACCATTGTCATGGTCACTCATGACCCCGTTGCGGCCAGCTATTGCAGCCGGGTCATTTTTATAAAAGACGGTCAGATTTATACTCAGCTAACCAAGGGGGAGCAATCAAGGCAGACGTTTTTCAATGACATCATGAAAACACAAAGCGTGCTGAGCGGGGTGCAATATGAGCATTAACCAGCTGATTCTCCGCAACCTGAAAAAGAATCTTAAAAACTACTATCTCTATGTTTTTGCCTTAATCTTTAGCTCTGCCCTTTATTTTGCGTTCGTGACCCTGCAGTACGACCCCTCCATGGATGCGGTGAAAGGGTCGATCAAGGGAGCAGCCGGAATTCGGACCGGTTCCGTCCTGCTGATTGCGATTGTAACGATCTTTCTGCTTTACGCCAACAATATTTTTCTGAAACGGCGCAGCCAGGAAATCGGTTTGTTTCAACTAATTGGGATGACAAAAAACAGGATTTTTCGCATCATCAGCACCGAAAACTTTATTCTTTATTTCGGTTCTTTACTGGTTGGGATTCTCCTGGGATTTTCGGTTTCTAAATTACTCATCATGATTTTGTATAAAATCACAACGGTGAAGGCGATCGCCAGCCTGCATTTTTCAGCGCAGGCACTCGTCCAGACACTCGGCGTTTTCTGCGCCATCTTTGTTTTGATCATGCTGATGAATTATGTGTTTATGAAAAAACAAAGCATTCTAGCGCTATTTCGTGTTCTGTCATCATCTGAAAATAAGGTGAAAAAAATATCATGGCTTGAAATTGTGATGGGAGTTACCGGGATCCTGTTGATTATTCTCGGTTACTATGTTTCTTCCAAATTGTTCGAGGGCGATTTTACATCCATATCGGGGCTGGCCGGGGCGATGATTTTTATCCTGGCATCTGTTATTATCGGAACCTATTTATTTTACAAAGGGTCAGTCCGATTTATTTTTTCCATGATCCGGAAAAAGAAAGACGGATATTTAACGACTAATGAGGTATTATCGCTTTCTTCGATTATGTTTCGGATCAATTCAAATGCGTTATTGTTAACGATTATTACGACGGTTTCAGCACTGGCAATTGGCTTATTATCCTTAAGCTACATTTCCTACTATTCGGCTGAAAAAACCGCAGAAAATCAAGTTGCGGCAGATTTTGCGTTTACGAATAATCAGGACGCGGAGAAGTTTACGAAGGAGTTAGAAGGAAAGCAAATTCCGTACACTGAAAAAAGAATGGATGTGGTTCAAGCCAAGGTAAACCTTCAAGGCATTTTGGCTGCAAATATAGAGGGCTTAAAAATCGATCCAAGCAAGATGGACATTTCTGTTGTCAGCGACAAAGCGGCCAATGGGACAGATGTCCGCCCGGGGGATGTTGTTTTTACAGGCTATAGCGATTTGCTGCAAAAATTTATGCAGTTAAATGACTCCGGATGGATTGAATTAAGGGGACAGAAAGATCGGACCCGCCTTCATTATTTAGGATTAAAAAAAGATTACATTTTGCCAGGGAGTTTTACCGCTGGCGGATTTCCAGTCGCGATTGTGGACGAATCTACATTTAACCGTTTGAAAAAGGATGTGGATCACTCTTCATTATTTATTGGAATCAACTTAAAGAATGAGGATCAGCTGGAAAAAGCAAATACCATTTTTAAAAGATTGAAATTTTCCCATTCCAGTATTCATGAGTCTCTTTTGGAAATGACCAATACGCAAAAGAAAAGCATTGGATTGATGATGTTTATCGTCGGTTTTTTGGGATTAACATTTTTGGTGACGTCAGGCTGCATTCTTTATTTTAAACAAATGGGTGAAGGCGAGGAAGAGAAGCCAAACTACACGATCCTGAGAAAGCTCGGATTTACACAAGGCGATCTGTTGAAAGGAATCCAAGCCAAACAGCTGTTCAGCTTCGGCATCCCACTGGTCGTCGGTCTGTCGCACAGCTACTTTGCCGTCCAATCCGGCTGGTTCATTTTCGGCACAGAGCTCTGGACGCCGATGATCGCCGTCATGATCGTATACACCGCGCTTTATTCCATCTTCGGCATTCTTTCCATCCGCTACTACAAAACACTGATTGCCGAGGCACTCTAGTTCATATGGTGTTCTCCTTCTCTTTGCAAGATTTCATGCTCCAGTTCTATATGAAACTGGAGCTGTTTATTTTTGCTCTTTTAAACATAAAACGGTTATAATGGAGGCTACTAGGTCTTTAGTCACATAAAAATGAGAGGATTCTTGCTGCACAATATTATGATGCCCGCTAGTTCCTTCATAAACCATCCCCTTCTAAATGAGGTGTAAACGAATGAAAAAATTATCCGAATCCATGGTCAAACAAATGATTGCTTTGATCATTGGCCTGCTGGTGATCCCAATTATGATTGCCGGGTCTTATTTATTTTTCCAAATATCAAATGATTTAATTGCGATGGAAAAAGAAAGTGTACATAACACCAATCAGATTGCGCAAAACCTCATTCAAAACTTGGGGCAAAATTTATTAGATGTGAATAAATCCAATGCCTATTGGGAGGATTACCGCTCCGCCGTCGAACGAAAGGACCTCGATTGGATTAAAGCCAATATCAATTCCGGCATCAGCATTACTCCTAACCTTGATTTTGTTTCCACCTATGATAATAATGGAGCCATTTTGACACAGTCAGGAAAAACCCAGGTTTTTAACGGAAAACTAAATACTTCTCAAATCCTGAATAAAGTACATAAAAAACCTGAATTTTATGGTCTTGTCCAAACTTCAACAGGCATGGCCATTATTGCCGTTTCAAGAGTTACCGATGAGAACGCAACAGCTGCGCCGGCAGGTTTCCTCGTATACGGACGGATTCTTGACAAGAAAACTTTAGTAAATATCAAAAACACCCTGCATTCCGATGTAGCGCTGCTCTCGAATTCGGGAACATTTCTGACAACATCAAAGGAAATCAAAAATAAAACTCTATCAAGCTATTTAAATACAAATCGGGACTTTTTCAAGACAAATCCAAAAAGCAACAATGCGGAATTCGCCTCTCCATTGAAGGATTTTTCAAATCAAACGATTGGCCTGTTGGATATCAGCCAAAAACAAATGACCAGTTCGCAAATCAAAGCACAAATAAATGAATTTTACATCATTATTGGCTTCATCCTGCTTGTTATTTTAGCTGGGGCTTCCATCGTTATATATCGCCGGATGATTGTTCCTATTTATTCATTAGTCGATATTTCCAATGACGTTTCTTCTGGTATTTTAACAGAAGAAGTGAATCCAAACATTCTTGTCCGAAAAGATGAATTAGGTAAATTAGGATTTTCCATTAATAAAATGATCCACAACTTTCGGGATCTGATTAAAGAACTTTATGAAACGACCGGGCAAGTGGCTTCGTCCGCGGAACAATTGTCGGGAAATATCATCGAAACATCCGCCTCGATCCAGAAAATTTCTTCCGCCATTCAGGAAGTGGCCAGCGGAACGGAAACACAGTTGCAAGGCGCAAAGAAATCTTCGGATACGGTTCAGGAAATGGCAGCGGGAGTTCAGGAGATTACCCATTCCTTCTCCATTGTTTCTTTAGAATCCTCTCAAGCGGCGAAAGAAGCACAGGATGGAAGCCATGCCATTGCCCAAACAGTCAAACAAATGGATACGATTAATAAATCTGTCAATGAATCAGTCGATACCGTTACTAGATTAAGTGAACGTTCCCAAGAAATCGGACAAATTGTATCGATGATTACTGGAATCGCCAATCAAACAAATTTACTTGCCCTTAACGCTGCCATTGAGGCAGCACGGGCCGGTGAGCAAGGAAAAGGGTTTGCGGTTGTAGCTGCAGAAGTCAGGGTGTTATCGGAACAAACAGCTGAATCTGCAAAAAAAGTTTCGGAATTAGTAGAAGAAATTCAAAAAGACTCCCTATCCTCCTCAAAATCGATGGATCAGGTCCTCGAGGATGTTCAATTAGGGGTCAAGCATGTGAATGATACGGGCGCGGTTTTTGATCAAATTCTCAAAGCCACCCAGCATCTTGCGGAACAGGTTCAAAAAGTTTCTGCGGTAGCGGAGGAAATCGCCAAACGGATCGAGGATGTCACTGCTTCAGTGGAATCGATGGCTGTGATTGCGAAAAACTCGTCTGAACATTCTCTGAGTGTGGCATCTGCATCTCAAGAGCAAGCAGCATCAATGGAGGAAATCAATGCCTTCGTGGAATCCTTAAACCAATTAGCTCATGATTTAAAACAATTATTCAACAAATTTACGATATAAAGCGCGGAAGCTGCCTCCAAATATTGGGGGCAGCTTCTAGTTTTTGGCTTAAATCGTTGAATTTGAACTTTGTCCGTTACTTTGTCCATTATTTTGGCCGTTATTTTGATCATTGCTTTGCCCATTGTATTGACCATTTCCTCTTGGCTGCATCACTCTTATTTTATCAATCGTTTTGCCGTCCTCTTTATAAAAAACGGATAAGGTGCTGCCAACCGTGATATCTTTTAGCGTTATATTATTTTCAGCCATTCCATTTTGGCCTCTGGTAATCGTAACGAGGGCAGTACCATCAGGAATCGTGATCGTTTTCTCTTCCCCTGTATACTGTCTTGCTCTCATTCCTCCGGGACCGCCGCCTCTCCATGCGCCCCTGCCGCCGTTGGTATTTTGCCCGTTACTGTTATTTTGTCCATTGTCAGTATTTTGCCCGTTATTGGCATTTTGGTCACTGCTGCCATTTTGTCCATTCCCCCTATTTTGTCCGTTTTGGGAACCCATAGTTGGAATTTGCATAAGCTTTAAAGTCACTTTATTTCCATCAATCTCGGATACTTCCCCATACACATCAGGTTTACCGAAACCATTTATGCTGCCATTTCTATTTCCTCCAGTACCATTCGCAGAGCCTCCAGTGTTATTTGAGGCTGCAGCATTGTTACCGGCATCTGTCGAATTGGAGCAGCCGGCAATCACAAAAATCATCATGAATGAAACTAATGCCATCAATAATCGGTTCCTTTTCATCTCAATGCTCCTCATATATCGAAATAATTTTTTGTAAAACCAATTATCTACTGCAATGCTTAACTTAACCTTAACAAGTTAACGGGCTGAGTTTTGACCGTCCTGATGCTGCTCCTGCAAAATTTTGTTACAACTTTTTTTAGATCTGAGGATTAACCTCTGTTTTTATAGCAAAAACATTTTTATTTTTAGGTAAAATGGACTATATTTAAGGTACCGGTTCGATTTTCCTCAAGAATTGCCCCTTGTCACCGGTCACGTTATAAAGCCCAAAGCTTTTCCAAAATAGAAAAAACGCCTCACCCATCTAATACTTCCAAAGTACAACATCTCTAAGTCGGGGCTGATCCGTACAGGAAAGAAGGGATGACCATGGTGCTAACTGTTAATTCCATTAACATTGACTTCCAGCAATTGGTTGATAATTCTCTGAATACAATTTGGATTGTGGATCGCGATAATACGATTCTTTATTGTAATAAATCCGGGCTGGATTTACTTAACATATCAAGCAAGGACATTCTTTATCAAAATGTCTGTCACTTTCTGCCCGCAGAGCTTCATATAAGATGGAAAAAAAGATTGCATAGAATCATCACCCGCGGAGAAATCCTTGATCCAAAGGATATTAGGATCATCAATAACGACGGGAAAATGATCGATGTTGAAGTCATCAGCCTGCCGTATTATGTTGAAAGGAAAGTATATGCCCAAGTTATTCTTCGGGACATTACTCATCGAAAAGTTGCCGAAAAACTGCTAAGTGACCGGGAACGATTAGCTTCTGTCGGTCAGCTTGCCGCCGGAATGATCCATGAGATCAAAAATCCGCTGACGGCCGTGAAAGGATTTTTGCATTTATTGAAGGAACAATATTCACATCTATACATAGACACCATGGAAAATGAACTGAACCTGGCACTGGATACTCTTCAGGATTTGCTTCAGGTTGCCAAACCCGATTTGAGGGACGAGCCTTTTGTACCGATTGATGTATCAAAAGAACTCTCATCCCTGTTGCCTCTATTCCAGGAAAAATTGTATGGAATCGATGTGGAATTGGATATTAAGGACCCCGGCATTCTGATCATGGGGAAGAAAAATTCCTTTATCAAAACTTTTTTCAACCTCATAAAAAATGCCATTGAAGCCATCGAAGCGCCTGGAAAAATTACGATTGAACATTATCGTCAAAATGACTGGCTTTTTATTAATATAAGCGATAGTGGTTCGGGAATTCCCGAGGAAAAATTAAATATGCTCGGCACTCCATTTTTTACAACAAAAGCCGATGGTACCGGTCTTGGCTTGACGCAAGTCTATACAACAATCCATGAACATGGTGGTCATATTCTGGTTGACAGTGATCTTGGAAAAGGGACAACCTTTCATATTCGGCTTCCCATCCCCAACGATGCCGCATATCTGAACAAAAAAGAAGATTAGAAAACCTTCGCCGTTATAAGCGAAGGTTTTTTTTATTCTTAGGTTAGCTTTGATTGGAATTCATCCCTTTTAAATCATTATAAAGATTAAACAACATACTGATGATGACGCTAGAAAAAACAGTCGTCAATATCACGCTGCCAATCCCCAATTTAAATAGTGTTTGAAACATTTTTTTATTGCTCATCATCATCACTCCTTGCTCTGATAATGGTATTTTTACCAATAGTTAGCAAAATATACAAAAGAAACAGCGCCTTTAGGGCACTGTCCCAATTAAAAATATTCATCGCTAATTGTAGGAATAATCTTGTCCAATATTTTCTTTCTGTTTTCCGCATCTGAATGGATTGTATCAAATACGGCTGTTATGGCTTCCTTTATCGACTCCTTTGGCAATATCTTCACGTTATCAGCAGGCGTAAAATAGAGATACATCGGCAATCCGCCATTATTGGACGGAAAAATGTATCGTGTCTTTAATTTTTTCGCTCCCATTCTTTCATAAAAATGTATTCGTCTTATCTTTGTTTCCCGCGCTTCTCCTATTTCAGGAATTTCAACCTCAGTAAAAATCCCGATTTTATTCATATTGGAGTTTGCGATTTTTTGAAAGAACAAGGTCCCAAAACCGTCATTTTGAAACTCAGGATGAATCGCCAAATAATCCAGCCACAAAGCATCTATCTTTTCTAACTCAAAAACAAACGCATACCCAATAAAACCGCCGCTTTCTTCGAATTTTCCCAATAATAGCTTGTAATTTTTCATCCTAATCAACGTCTCGAGCTGATGAAAGTCCTTCCGCTCGTCCGCATCAAAATCCTGCTTGAATCTTTCATACACTACCTTTAAATCTTCTAACCCGCCTTCAACGATCTCTATCTGCTGCAAAAAGTCCACCTCCGTGCATTAAAAAAATTCAGCCACCGAATCGATTTTTTTAATATAATCTTAACATTGATACAAAAATAAAGCAGATCAGGAGCCGATCTACTTTATTTCATTTTTTACTACAATTTTTTAATTTCTGTGCAAAATGTCATTTTAATTTTCTAAATATTTTTATAAAATATGAACAAGGTAGGACAATAGTCCTATATGAACAAGAAAATTTAGTGGTTGATTATATATAAAGTTATTACCAAGGGGTGTTCCCATGAAAAAAGAGAAGATCACTTTTTACGGGTTGCTGTTTATCCTATTGTACATTTCAGCTTATTATCTTTGGATTCTTTGCTGGAAAAATCAGCATGCCCTATTGACCTTGGGAGGAAATCTGTTTGCTATTTTCGGAGGTTTGATAGGAACCATCTGGTTAGCCTCAACGGTCAAACAGAGCAAGGAGCCAATCAAAACCTTTTGGCTGCTATTGTCGCTTGGATGCTTAAGCTTTTCCATCGCTCAATCCGTTTGGATGTTTTATGAAAATATCTTAAAAGTCAAGGTCCCCTTTCCGGGGTATCCAGACCTGTTTTATATTTTACAGTCTCTATTATATTTGGCAGCTTTTGTTTACAAAATTTCAAAGGAGCGCAGACGGTATCAGACCATTACCTTTTTGTTTGACGTTGGAATTGTGATGACAGTTGCATCTACCTTAAGCTGGCACTATTTTATCAGTCCCATTCTCGGTTCTCAGGCCAAGTCAACTTTTGCTCTACTGGTTTCACTGGCCTACCCGGTTAGTGACTTAGGCATTTTGTTTGGAGCTCTCACAATATACTTTGGAACACGAAAAACCTTTACTAACAAAGAAACTTTCTTTCTTTTTTCGGGACTTTTGATACAATGCTTTGCTGATTCTTCCTATATGTATCTGATTTCTATTAATAAATATATTTCAAGCGGTTTACTTGATCCTTTATTTATATTAGCGATTCTATTAATTGGTTTCACAGGAATTCTTCACGTAGAAGGCACAGATGAAAATCAAAAGGAAGAAGAATATCCTCAGATTCAAAAGCTGGATTTTTTCCGTCTTTTACTGCCTTACATAAATATCTCGATATTATTCATTTTCATATTTGCACGATCTAATAACATGGATGCATTTGTGATAGGTTCAAGTATTTCCGTTCTACTTGTCATCATCAGACAAATCCTAGTCACTCTTCAAAATCAACAGCTGCTTTTAAAATACTATAAGAAATCGGAAGAATTGGAGGCGAGTGAGCAGCGTTATAAATCTCTTTTTGAATTTAATCCGGATCCTGTCTTTTCGATTGATTTAAATGGAGAATTAGACAGTGTTAATACTGCATGTGTCAGCCTTTTAAGCTACGAAAAAGAAGAAATGATTGGGCGTCATTATTCTTCCTTTTTATCCGAAAATGATCAAGAGAGGGCTTCGAACCATTTTTCCAAAGTAATGGAAGGAATTCCACAAACTTATGAAATTCCGGTCCGAAATAATTCAGGAGATTATTCGGATTTGATCGTAACCAATATTCCTATTTTGGTAAATAACAAATTGATTGGCGTTTTTAGCATCGGGAAAGATATCACGGAAAATAAAAGGACTGAAGAAAAAATCAAATTTCTTGCTTACCACGACTCTTTGACAGGGCTGCCCAACAGAGCGTTATTTGAAGAATTTTTGAAAGAAGCTATTGCTGATGCAAACCGCACTAATGAAATGTTTGCGGTAATGTTCATGGATCTGGATCGTTTTAAAACAATCAATGACTCTCTTGGGCATGAGACAGGAGATCAATTACTCATCTCAGTCTCTAAAAGGCTTAGAGCATGTGTCCGGGAAAATGATATCGTGGCGAGAATGGGCGGTGATGAATTTACTTTATTGGTTAAAGGAATATCCAGCATGGAGGGTGTAAAAGTGGTGGGACAAAAGATCCTAGACGCTTTAATGGAGCCTTATCATATTCATAATCATGAATTCACGAATACTCCAAGCATTGGCATCGCGGTCTATCCAAAAGATGGAACAACCTCTGAAACATTAATAAGAAAAGCAGACATGGCGATGTATCAAGTGAAAGCAAGCAGCAGAAACAATTTTAAACTTTATGAAGAAACTTTTGTTTTTGAAGATTGTAAGTAAGTTAGGAATAGTTAAAGAGGAAGCCAGGCTTCCTCTTTATTAACGTTGTTTATTTTGTTGTCTATTTTTTCTTGTCAATTTAAAAATAATTGCAACGAGGATAATGATGATGAGCGAGAGTCCGAGAATCACGTACAACGTGAAATTGATTGGTTCCTTCTGGATTTCAACCGCTTGTTTATTGAGATGCTGGGCTTCCTTGTCCTGAATAACAAATTCTTTTGTCCAATTCCAACTCTGCTTGCCATAGACAGCGTGTAGTTTTAATTTGTATTTGCCAGGGGTCAGTTCTTTATTATGCCAATCAATCGGAAAAGGCATCACAGAGTTTGGCGCCATCTGGTAATTTTCAACATTCACCTTATTAATCTCTTTACCTGTTGAGTTATAAACCTTTGCGTTAATTTTAAGATAACCTACCATTACGGGTTCACTGTTTTGAATATTGGCAATAACTGCAGTATGATAATTGACCAAGCCTGGTTTGACCGATTTTAAATAGAGCTTGGGTTTAATTTCTTTGTCAGTTTCAGATAATTTTAATCCTAATACGTATGAATATTTATTTTTAATTTGAATTACTTTTGTTTCCTCTTGTTTTGGGATCTTCTCAAAATAAATCCCGCCAAGAATAATTCCGTCAAATTCCTCCTCCGGCATGACAAGCTGAATTGGGACGACCCGTGATCCCCTTGCGGGTACTTTCACTGTATTTTTTTCAATAGTAGCAATCTCTGTTATCGGCACCTTTAGGCTTTTGTCTGTCCTAGCGTTAGTCTTTGAATAATCAATCAATCCATTACGAGTAGTAATGGGATTGGTAATATAAACATTAATGTTGGTATCCTCGTTGCTGCTATTAAATATTTCAACGTTAATTACTTCCTTTTGGCCCGGCTTCATTCTTAAATCAAAGTAGGTCTGTTGTTTGTCAAGTTGGTTTTCGGGGATAATTGCCCTAACAGAATAATTAACCTCCCCAGCATATACTGGTGAAAGTTGAATTTCCAAGCTAGCACAAATGAATATTAAAAAAATAAAAATGACTCTCCTTTTAAAGACCTGCATCCCGTGCCCCCCATAACATATTAGTATTTATTAAATTAAAAAACTGACAAACAGGGACTTTATACAAAATAAAAGTCCCAAATAATATAGCTAAACTTATTATTTGAGACTTTTCTACTCGAGTTAAGATTGTGGCGGGTATGGTGGTTGCGGCGTGTCTTCAAGAGTCCATGTTAATGCAGAAGAATAACTAGTATCAACAACCATTGAATTACCTGGAACAGACAACATTATGTTATCCTGCCCCACACTGTTTTCTATCCATGTTGTTACCCATGTTCCAAGACCATTACTCGTATCAGCATAATAAACCGAGACAGGTGTTGGAGATTCCTCGGCATCTAAAGTAATTGTTTGTACTGCTGTTACTGTTGATGAGCTATTGGGTGTTGTCTTGCTAACTTGACCATTTTTCAGTATTATTTGTGCCCCATTTAATGTTGTAGCTCCGGAAGTAAATAGTCCGGCACTTACTTTAAGATGCCACCCATTCGGAAAAGAAATACGGTCATCAGATACTTGGACATATGCAGAAGAATCTTGCGATGGGTGAGTTTTATCTGAAAATGAAAAGTGAACTGTCCCAAAATTCAAATTTGGAACATGATCAAGTGTTAGTGCTCCATTATTAAATGTTACACTTGCACTTGAGGAATCGGTAACCGAATCAGCGAAAGCACTTTGTGAAAAAGTTGGAAGAACTAGAATCAGTATTACGACCATAAAGATTGATTTTGGCAATTTCAAAATAATCCTCCTCCTTATATGGTAAGGCAACCACTACTCGGCAGTTTATGGTGCAGATTCTAAGGTCCATTCAATAGTGGTCGAATACACATCACCTGGAACAACATTTAGAAAATCTTCGGGTGTCATTTTTATTAGCACCCCTTTGTCTGAATCCCACTGAA
>CAZAEW010000076.1:5928-16318 GCA_964484065.1 uncultured Bacillus sp. | reverse complement strand
TGCGTGGGAATCGAACCCACCTGACCAGGCACGCTGGTCACAAGCGGTTTTGAAGACCGTGGAGGACACCAGTACCCCATTCAGCCCCGTAGTGAAGACAATCATTATTATACTAGAAAAACCGGGAAGATGACAATCCTTTTTCACGAATGTAAAACATTAACATCCTGCTTGTTTTCACCAATAAGACAAAGATATAATAGAAGGAAAAAATCGAGTATGTAGGTGATGGTGATGCTGCACGGCTGGTTTTTGTGGTTCATTCTGCTTTGGATTTGCTTCCTAGTGTTTGCGTTTGCGGTTGGCGGATACTTTATGTTCCGGAAATTTTTAAAAAAGCTCCCGAAAGCAGACGGCAAATCAATCATGGATTGGGAAGAATATTATGTAAAAGAATCCCTTCCCCTTTGGCATGACGAAGAAAAAACGCTGCTCAACGAACTTGTTAGTCCTGTCCCTGAACTGTTTCGTGACGTGGCCAAGCATAAAATTGCCGGTAAAATTGGCGAGCTCGCCCTTAAAGAAAACGCATCGAGAATTACTCAGGACCTCGTAATCCAAGGCTACATTCAGGCGACACCCAAACGGGATCATAAATTCTTGCGAAAAAGATTATTCGAAAAGCGGATCGATGTCACACCATATGAACACTTATTTCAATAAAAGAAGCAAAACCAGCGGCGGTTTTGCTTTATTTTTTGATTATGAATGATGTTCAGAATGATACATTGTGCAAAGTTGAACAATTTTCGCCAAAAATTTTTACCAAATTCTAAATGGGTGATTCTCGTGATCTTGGATGAAGTTTCCTTTTTGCAGGTCTTTCGAAGTGTTTATTTGAGTCAACTTTCTTGGAGTAATATTACTATTGATTACCACTCATATTCGCCTTCCCAGCGTTTGTCGGTCCAGGCGAAATATTTTTCATTATAATTGGCAACAAATTGATGAGTAGTTACGTCGGTATATCCTGATCCATAGGTTGTATCTTGATCCTCCCAGATTCCATTGATTTTAACTTGATTCCAGGCGTGCTCTTCACCGTATACTATTTTTGCTTCGATTCCGGCTGCCCGGTGCAATGCGGCATTTAAGCGGGAATACCCCATGCAAATTCCTTTTCGTTCCTTTAACGTATCCAATGCACTCTCATAGGTAAAATCATGATCCGTTTCGAGCCTCTGATACTCTCCATAATCATACGAAATGTGGTGCGTCATCCAACCATAGATTGCTTTTGACTTTTCTTTGTCCGTTCGTTTTCCCTTGGTAATTTCCTTCGCTAAGTGGATAATCTCAATGCTGTTGCTTTGCACAAGGCTGCTTGGAAGCAAATATGGACTTCTTTTTGTTGCCTGAATGACGTGAAAAGCGGCTTTTGTAAGCGGGTTATTATCCCCTCTGATCGTGCCGGCCTTGTAAGCAATTTCATCCGCCAGTGCATGCCGATACATCCCGTACTTTGGCGATAACACTCCCGTTACAATCATAATAAGAAACAACAACAGTGAAACGTTTCTCATGAAACTCTCTCGTTACTCCTTTGAATATTTGATTGTTTGAAATTGATTATAGAAGAAAAATCGCCCTTTTGCAAAATATTCATACTATTTTGTATACGAACAAAAATCGAATTTTTTGTGAATACAAAAAAACACTGGCCAGATGATGGTGACCAGTGTTTTCTTATTAAATCACGTTAATGTTTTGAAGTTGATGTTGCAGCTTTTTGTAGTTCGCATACATTGCTACACGCCACGGGATAATCATGCTGTACGCCAGAAGGAAGAACATGCCCCCTAATTGTCCGATTTGAATCGATGCGCTTAAGAAGATTTTCATGACAATCCGGATAATAATTAATCCAATTAAAATAAACACAAATGCTTTCGAACGTTTTAAGTAAATATCATTGCCTTGAATTTCAAATTTCGAGGTTTTGATTAAGAATATCGAGAAAAACGCTCCGATTACAATGGCTTCTAAAATCTCCTGAGGGGTCAGCCGGAATTCCGGGAAAAAGTACATAATCGCACCGGTAGACATAAAAATTGGCGGCAGAATAATTTTCTTAACCGACGCCGGTTTCTTTGATGCTTTTATACGGACAAATAAAACAAGAATGGCCATTGCGGCCGCACCAATCGTAGATAATAGAACATAATTCATACGGTACATTCATTCCTTGTCTAATTATTATTTTTCCTCATTATATATCATATAAGGGCAATATAAAAAACATTTACATCATATATAAGTAAAATATTTTTTTAAAAAATGAAAAACCATTTCAGAGTAATCCAAAATGGCTATAATTTTAAAACCCTATTGATTGCATCCAAAACTCTGTGTTCATCAAACGGCTTGACAATAAAATCCTTGGCACCCGTTTCAATCGCTTCTACGACCATCCGCTGTTGCCCCATTGCCGAGCACATGATGATTTTGGCATCAGGAAACTCTCTCCTGATTTCTTTAACCGCTTCAATTCCGCTCATTTCAGGCATTGTCACATCCATCGTGACAAGGTCCGGCTGAAACTCCCGGTACATTTCAACAGCCGTTCTTCCATTGTCGGCTTCACCGACAATTTCGTGATTGGCTTTTTTTAATATATTGGTTAATGTCAATCGCATGAATTTAGCATCGTCGACAATTAAAATTCTTGCCACTTCAGTCACTCCTAATTCCAGACCTATGACCTCTAAATGAAGATAGTTTTCAATTTAAATACTTTATTAATATAACGAATCCTTTTAAAAAATTCAATTGAGATTTTTACCCTGCATTCCCTTTTAAAAACCTGTAAAATTATTGCCAAAAAATCCTTGGAAAATAGTAATGATTTTTGTCATCCAGTCAAAGAAAAGGATAATCCCCATCGCAATCATTAAGTAGCCGCCAATCTTCACGATTTTGGCACTATGAGTGCGAATCCACTTCAAACGGCCGACAAAGAAAGACAGAATGAAGAATGGAATGGCAAAACCAAGCGTGTAGGCGACCATGTATAAAACGGCTGATCCCGGCTTGGAGGCTGCCAAAAAGATGACAGATGATAAAATTGGACCTGTACAAGGTGTCCAGCCGGCCGCAAAGGCCATCCCAATTAAGATTGAGCCGATGTAACCGGAAGGTCTGTTTTTAAATTCAAACCTGCGGTCCTTCATTAAAAATTCCGGATTAAACACTCCGACAATTACTAATCCGAATAAAACGATAAAAATACCGCCCAGCTGGCGAATAAGATCTTTATATTCTTTAAAAAAGCTTCCGATATAACTCGTACCAAATCCGATTGCAATAAAGATCATCGAAAATCCGAGCAGGAAGAACAATGTATGGAGAAGGCTTCTTTTTTGAAGCATCGCGTTTTCACTTTTCAGTTCACCAACAGACATTCCTGTTATATATGATAAAAAAGCTGGATAAAGTGGCAAACAACAAGGGGAAATGAAGCTTAGAAAGCCCGCACCAAAGGCTAACCATATCGTTAAATCCGGCATATAAACACTCCTAGTATAGTCTTTTCCTTTTCCCATTCTATCAAATGTTCCTTCTAAAAGGTAATAGTTCGTTATGAATATTTTGTGTCGCAGATAATATAGCCCATTGAGGCTTTTATCCGTTCACACAAAATGCTCACAATTTTCGGATGATTTTTTGGAAATTTCCTTTTGAATTTATTCCCATAATCGTCTATACTAGGTAAATGAATGAATCTTTTTGAGAACCTTTTGAAATTTTTCATTACCGGAGTTTCTCCAGAAAGGAAATCCGATGTGCCAAAACAGGAATTACTTGACATTATTGAACAGAAGCGTGCGGAGCTTATTCATATAGCCCTTGTAAATGGCTTAAGTTCAGCCACAGCCATTAAATGCAGTCAAGAGCTTGACCGCCTGCTGAATGAATATAACCGCAAATATATAAAAAAGGTTTCGATCTCATGAAACAGTACCTTGTGTAAAAAAGACTGGGTGCTGTTTATTTTTTTCAAGCAAAAAAATACATATCTATCTCCAATTCCCCCATCTCCAGCTAGCTATCCTTCTATATACTCCTTGAGCGAGTCTGCCCCGCCGTTTTGCAACAGGAACATCTTGTAATAAAGCCCGCCCATTGCCAGCAGCTCTTGATGGCTGCCATGCTCAACGATTTTCCCTTGGTGTAAAACATAAATCTTATCCGCATCCTGTATTGTGGATAGACGATGAGCAATCATAATTGTCGTCCGCCCAGCGCGCATTTTCCGAAGAGCAAGCTGGATTTTCCCCTCTGTTTCCGTATCAATATTCGCCGTTGCCTCGTCAAGGACAAGAATTTTGGGATTGGCGGCAACGGTTCTCGCAAAAGCAAGCAATTGCCTCTGCCCGCTTGAAAATGCGGCACCCCGCTCAATTACTTTATGATTATAGCCGTTCTCGAACTTTTCGATAAATGAATGGGCTTGAACGAGCCGCGCTGCTTCCTCCAATTTTTTATTGCTTAAGTCCCGGTTATACAGGCGGATGTTATCCTTGATTGTTCCGTAAAACAAAAAAGGATCCTGCAGCACTAAACCGATTTTTTTCCGAATCTCTTCTTTGGCAAAGCTGCGAATCGGTCTGTCATCTATTAAAATTTCTCCCTGTTCAAATTCATAAAAGCGCATTAATAAATTGATGATCGAGCTCTTTCCGCTCCCAGTATGGCCGACAAAGGCAATCGTTTCATCCGGATTTGCTGTAAAAGAAATATGCTGTAGCACATTTCTTTTTCCATCATAGGAAAAGCTAACATCCTTAAATTCAATTTTCCCCTGGTTAATCTTGAATGTGGATTGACGATCCTGGGAAGGCTCCCCTTCCTGATTATCTAGCAGCTTAAATACACGCGAACCGGCTACAATTGCTTGTTGGTACATGGACAGCCTCATCATCATTTGGTTAACCGGCTCGAAAAAGCGGTCTAAGTAGCTGACGAAGGCATACACGACCCCAATCTGCACGGAATGAGTGAAAGAAGCAAAACCGAAATAAGTTAGGACGACGATTAATCCAAAGGTATATACGAGGTCAATGGCCGGTCTAAGGAGCAAGCTGTCAATTTTGATATTGCTCATTCCTGCCTGAAAATGCTGTTCATTAATTTCCGCAAATTCCCGGCTTAATCGTTTTTCCTGGCGAAAAGCCTGAATGATAGCCATTCCCTGCAAAGATTCACTCAGCTTGGCGTTCAGCTGACTCAAGCGCTCCCGCATATTCAAATAAAAAATCGAACTGTATTTTCGGTACATGGCAATCACCGTCAGGACAATCGGAATAAAGACGACGCAAAACAACCCAAGCATTGCATTTAAGGTGAACATCGCGATTAAAATTCCAATCAGCAAAAAGCCGCTTTGGATAATAGTGGCTAACACCGTGACAAACATGTCTTTGATCGCTTCCGTATCATTCGTCACCCTCGAAACGATGCTGCCAGCAGGCGTTTTGTCAAAATAACGCATTCCGAGTGACTGTACTTTGGCGAATACATCAAGCCGGAGCTGTTGAATAATCTTCAAAGCGATTTCCTGAAATTTCACTAATTGAAAAAACAGCATCGCAGCTTTGAGGATTTGAAGCCCCAAATAGGTGGCTCCAAGAATCAGCAACGGCAACAAAATCATTTTTTTCGGCGTCAGATAACTGTCAATGAAAATTTTGATTAAAATAGGCCCAACAATATCAGCCACCGTTGTCAGCAACAGTAGAATGAAGGCGGCAATTAAATTTTTTTTATAAGATTTTGTGTAAGTGAGCAGACGAAAAAGAATCTTGCGCTGCTCTTTTTCCGATAATTGCTCATCCATCGTATTATCCCCCTTTCTCTACAAGCTCTTCTAATTGCTGATGCAGATACATTTTTTGATACCATCCCCCTGCTCCCATCAATTCCTGATGCGTTCCGCTCTCAGCAATTTTTCCATCTTCTAGAACGAGAATAAGATTTGCATCTTGAATGGCACTTAAACGATGAGAAGTAATTATCGTCGTTTTTTCGCGGCGGTTTTGTTTTAGCTTTTTTAAAATCGTTTCTTCCGTTTTCGCATCAACAGCGGACAAAGAATCATCAAGAACAAGGATTTCCGGGTCCATCACTAATGCCCGAGCAATCGAAATCCGCTGCCTTTGACCGCCTGACAGTGATACTCCGCGCTCTCCGACCATGGTTTGGTATCCTTCCGTAAACGATCGAATATCTCCATCGATGCAAGCAATTATTGCCGCTGCCGTTATCTCTTCCATAGAAGCTTGTGGTTTGGAAAAACGGATATTTTCAGCGACAGATGTTGAGAACAAGAAATGGTCCTGGGGAACATAACCGATCGCCGAGCGCAGTTTTTCAATCTTGTATTTTGCAATCGGATGCTCTCCAATCTTGATTTCACTTTTGCCGGTTATTTCAAATTCACGCATGAGCAGTTTAAGTAGAGTGGTTTTACCACTGCCGGTTTTGCCGACAATACCCAGAGTTTCTCCTCTATTTAAAGTAAATGAAATGTTTTTAAGAACCGGAGCTCCTTCGTCTGGATAAAAAAATTCTTCGATATTGTATGTAATAATGCCAGCAGGGACTTCATCCAGGGCGTCAGGGGTATCGGGTATGTCGGTTTGCTCCGCCAGAAGTGCACGGACGCGGTCGTAGGAGGCCCTGCCCCGTTCCATGATATTAAATAGCCATCCGAATGCAAGCATCGGCCATACCAGATATCCAAGATAGGTGTTAAAGGAAATCAGCTCGCCAATCGTAAGTTCCCCATTAAGGACATAGTTGGCTCCAAATGCAATTGAGAGAAAAAATGAAATTCCAACGACAATGGAAATGGTTGGATCATAGAGAGAATCGATTTTCGCGACAACCACATTTTTTTGTACAACATCCTCCGATTGTTTGCGAAAATCTTCGATATCTTCCTGCTCCTGTCCAAACGTTTTGATGACTTTTATCCCGAGAATACTTTCTTGGGTTTTATCGTTGAGTGACGAAAAAGCTTCTTGTGCTTTACGGAAAGTTCGGTGCATCAGCTCACCGTAATAGCTTGTAAGTATCGCCATAAAAGGCATTGGTATGAGACAGATTAAAGTTAACTTCCAACTGATCGTAAATGCCATCATCAGAATAACCGACCCGCCTGTTGAAAAAGAATCGACTAAGGTAAGAACCCCGGTTCCTGCCGTTTGTTGGATGGCTTGAAGATCATTTGTCGCATGTGCCATTAAATTGCCGACCCGACGTTTTTGGTAAAACGATGGGGACATATTGGTAAAATGAGTGAATAATTGGTTTCGCAATAATCGTGCCAATTTAAGCGATGAACCAAAAATCATAATCCGCCAATAATATCTAAGCACGTACATCAGGATGGCTGAAACGGCAATGATGGTGATATATTCTATCAATAAAGTTTTCGTAAGCGTTCCGTTTTTCATGCTGTCAGCAAAAAGTCCAATGATTTTCGGAGGGATTAATTGAAGCAAGGCAACCAGGAAGAGAAGCAGGACTCCCGTGATGTATGCCTTTTTTTCCTGTTTAAAAAACCAGCCTAACTGCAAAAAGATTTTCAACGAAATTCCCTCCTTTTTGTATATTACTATTCTAATATTACGAAAAAATAGAACAAAAAGCACTTTCTAACAAAAAATGGGCAGCCAATTCGGTTACCCATTTTGATACTTTATTTTAATAAAGGCTGCTTATCAGAAAGTTGCACTTTAAAATAGACACTGTAAACGATGGAAGCACCTTTTTCATAAACCTTATGATTTACATATTTTGCTGAATAAAGTCTAAATTGACTATCCGCGATATAAATGTCAAAGGTAAATGGATTAGAAAAGTTTTTAACCTCCCATTCAATTTGTTCAGGAGTTTGGTACCTCAGTCGTCTTAAAACCTCTTTCGTATCGGCGTTGCAAAACTGTAAAATATACATTAAGCACCCCCAAAATATTTTATATTCTAATAATAAAATATTTGGAAGTGTTTTCTATAATTGGATTATGGATATTTTTTTACAAATATTTGGTTTACTAACAAACCATCAAAAAAACCACTTTCCCATATAGAAAAGTGGTTTTGGATTAGTTTGATGAAAGTAAAGCAGGATTAAAACAATATCATGATGAATATTCGCCCATGTTTTAGAAACTTGTCCTAAAACTGCCGCTCAACAAACTGTAAACCCTCTTTTGAAGGGTTTATTTTCCTTGCTGCTTATTCATGGCGTTCATCATTTGATTGATCTTCTTCTGGGATGGCTTCATACCCATTTGCATCATCATCATCTTTAACATTTGTTCATTGATAGGTGGATTTTTCTTTAAATAGTTCATCATATATTTACGAGCGATGAAAAATCCCAGCGCCACACCAGCAACCAATGCCAGGATAATGAATAGTATAGCTAAACCTACACTCATTAGACTTCCTCCTTCATGTTGTCTAACATACAGTGTACTAAAATCCACCCAACAATACAATATCTCTGTTAATTTAGATTAATTTTCTTTCTATAATCGGCCGCAGCCAGCCAAATCGGAAATGATCCAAGTCGATGGCTAAAAACGAGGATTCGCTTTTTCGCAAAACTTCAAAAAAAACAGTTTCCGCTTCATAACTACCGATCGCCTTAACGGTAAGGTTTTTCTCAAACACCTCTAAATAAGCAGAACTTAATTTTCCATTCAGTTCCATGAAATATTTTCCTTGTTCTTCTTTAAATCCCCGAACCTTTCCAAGCTGATTTTTAAGATGCTGATGTATTTTCAAAACCTGCAGCGGTTTCGTTATATAGTTAATTTGCTTTTTAGTAATATCTTTAAGCTCTCCCCGGGATTGCTCATATTCTTGAAACAGTTGAAAAAATATACGCTCTTTTCCGAAGAAATGGGCGGCAAATTCATCTTCTATTAAATATAGCCGATAGTTCCTCACCACAATCTCCCCTTCGCTGGACACTCTTTCATCTATTATAAAAAAACAGCTATGAAACATCTGTCTTATCACGGCGAAAACAATAACTATTATTGTCGAAAAATGAATGTTTCCCGTTTTTGAAAAAATCAGTTTTTCGCTCGGAAATCTTATTGAAATTCCAAGAATATTCTTTACAATATAACCATATAAATATATAATTCATATAAATTTACTCGGTTTTATAAGATAATTGAGAGGATTGAGATAGATGAGCATCGGAATTGCCTTAATGGGCTTGTTGGTTGGGTTTTTAGTTGGCCTTACCGGGGTTGGAGGAGCTGCGTTATTAACCCCAGTACTGATCATGGTGGGAGTTAATCCGACCATAGCAGTCGGAACTGATTTGTTCTATAACTCTATTACGAAATTATTTGGCGTGGTCCAGCACTGGAAACAAAAGACGATTCATTTTAAATTAGTGAAATATTTGGCGTTGGGCAGTGTTCCAAGTGCGGCAGCAGCGATATTTATCCTGCAAATTTTTGATAAAACGTTTCATAATCAGGATAGCATCATCAAGCATTCACTTGGATATATTCTTATTTTGGTGGCTATTTCCATTTTGATAAAAACGTTTTTTGACAAACAGCTGCGACCAAACCGATGGCAATTAAAATCGGTGGAGGAGAAACGGGGCTTAATCATTTTTATTGGTGCGTTTTTCGGTTTTATTGTTGGCCTAACTTCCATTGGTTCAGGTTCTTTGTTTGCCCTGGCCATGTTATATCTTTTTAGAATGTCAGCTTCAGAATTAGTCGGAACTGATATTGCTCATGCATTTTTACTAGTAACGGTGGCAGGGTTGCTTCATGCGAATGCCGGAACGGTTAACTACATGCTTGTTGGCAATCTATTAATGGGGTCAATTCCAGGAGTTCTGCTTGGCAGTACATTATCAGCAAAGGTCCCAACCAAACCACTACGTTCGATTATTTCCGGAATTATTATTTTCAGCGGAATTAAGCTTATCGGCGGATAAGTGAGCAATTTTATTAGCAGGAGGACGATTCCTCCTGCTTTTTTAGTGCTTTTTTGAAAAATAATCATACGTGGAAAATCCAATGAATTGGGTCACTGACCGCTCCTCTCGATGACCGAAACCGGAAATTCATTTGGGTTTGGGTCACTGATCGCTCCTCTCGGTGACCCAAAACGGAAAATCATATGGGTTTGGGTCACTAATCGCTCCTCTTGGTGACCCAAAACGGAAATTCATTTGGGTTTGGGGCACTGATCGCTCCTCTCGGTGACCCAAAACGGAAATTCATTTGGGTTTGGGGCACTGATCGCTCCTCTCGGTGACCCAAAACGGAAATTCATTTGGGTTTGGGGCACTGATCGCTCCTCTCGGTGACCCAAAACGGAAAATCATATGGGTTTGGGTCAC
>CAZAEW010000076.1:0-5828 GCA_964484065.1 uncultured Bacillus sp. | reverse complement strand
CGATTGCTGTTTTCAACCTATTCTTGATGTTTTACTCCTGATTCGTGCCGAAGTTCACAAATATTTGGAACAAGTTCACAATCATTTAAATCTATGTCACAAAGTAATCCCTTCTCACAACCAACCCCCTTAATAAATAACCTTCAGCTGCCCGGTTTGGGTGGAAGTGAATGGTTCTTGTTTTTCCCCAAACCTTACGATATTTTTAAAATCTGCATAAAGAATTTCGCCTTTATTAATAGGGCCCAGTTCATGTGATTTTTCTGTACTCATTTCAGCCTCAAATAATTCGCCTGAATCAATCCTCTTTAATTCCAGCCTGACTGTGGAACCCACTTTGTACACATGTAAAACTTCCGCTGCAACTGTGTTATCTCGAGCTATTTTTCCAAGTGAAATCTCATGAGGCCGGATATAATAAACCGCATCCTCCCGGGTACTCAAAGTATTGACTCTTCCTAAAAAGCTGTAGACAAACTGATTCTCAGGGTATTGATACACTTCCTCGGGAGTGCCAATCTGCTCTACCTGTCCCTGATTCATAATCACGACGGTATCTGCCATTTCAAGTGCTTCTTCCTGATCGTGTGTCACAAATATCGTGGTGATATTTAGCTTTTGATGAATTTCCCTCAACCAATGTCGCAGCTCAAGTCTTACCTTTGCGTCTAAAGCACCGAATGGTTCATCAAGAAGAAGTACCTCCGGCTCAACAGCCAGAGCTCTTGCCAAGGCAACTCTCTGCCGTTGGCCTCCCGAAAGCTGGGCCGGAAATCTTTCGGCAAGATGCTCAAGCTGGACAAGCCTTAATAATTCAAAAACCCGTTCTTTCATTTCCTTCTTCGATGGACGATGCTTCCTCGGCCTTACCTTCAGACCAAAAGCCACATTTTCAAAAATATTCATATGCTTAAAGAGCGCATAATGCTGGAATACAAAGCCTACCCTGCGCTCTTGAACTGATTTATTCGAGTAATCCTCACTGTTAAAAAGGATCTTGCCAGAATCCAGTCGCTCTAGTCCAGCAATTAATCGAAGCAAGGTGGTTTTCCCCGACCCGGAAGGCCCTAACAGTGCTGTAAAATCTCCTGTCGGTATTTCCAAGCTGACATTATTAACTGCAGGAAAATTACCGAACACTTTTGATACATTTTGAATGGCGATTCCCATTTTCTCACTCCCCTAAAGCTTTATTTTTTTGCCTTCCACTCGACAAAACTTTTTAGAATTAAAGTTACCAAGGCCAGCAGAGCCAAAATCGAGGCTACTGCGAAGGAAGCCGTAAAATGATATTCGTTATATAAAATCTCCACATGAAGAGGAATCGTATTGGTTTCCCCCCTGATATGCCCCGAAACAACGGAAACCGCACCAAACTCACCCATTGCTCTGGCATTACAGAGAATCACACCGTAGAGCAGTCCCCACTTAATGTTCGGGAGGGTCACTCGGAAAAACGTCTGCCATCCGTTAGCGCCAAGCGTTATGGCCGCCACTTCCTCATCCGTCCCATGCTCTTGCATGACAGGAATTAATTCACGGACCACAAATGGAAAGGTGACAAAGATGGTGGCGAGAATAATTCCCGGCACAGCGAAGATGATTTTGATATTATGAGCATCCAAAAATGGACCCAGTATGCCTTGAGTGCCGAACAGCAGGACAAATACCAGGCCGGCAATTACCGGTGAAACCGCAAATGGGATATCTATCAGGGTTATCAAAAGATTTTTGCCTTTAAACTCAAATTTTGTAATTCCCCAAGCGGCTAAGACGCCGAAGATGGTATTCAACGTTACGGCTGCTAAAGCGGTAATCAGAGTTAACTTTATCGCCGACAAGGCTTCCGGTTCCGTCAGGGCAGAAATATACAACTGGTAGCCTTTATTTAGCGCTGTTGAGAAAACAGCCAGCAGCGGCAATAAAATAAAAACTCCTAAAAAAAGCAGCGCAATACCGATCAGAATCCATTTTCTAAATGAAGAAAAATGAAAAGCGGAATTTACACTTTTATATTCATTAATGGTTCGTTCTTTGATCATCATTTTTGTAAACTCCCTTTACGTCCATTCATGTTTCTTGGCTGTTTTCCACTGCCAAAAATTAATCAAAAACAGCAGAATAAATGAAATCACCAGCATGACTGAAGCAATGGCTGCTGCTCCCGCATAATTGAACTGCTCTAATTTTGTCATGATCAAAAGGGGAACAATCTCCGTTTTCATTGGCATATTACCGGATATGAAAACGACTGACCCATATTCCCCTAACGCCCTGGCAAATGCCAGAGCAAATCCCGTTAGAATCGCCGGGAAAATCGCTGGGAAAATAATTTTGAAAAAGATTTGAACAGAATTTGCCCCTAGGGTGGAAGCCGCTTCTTCATATTGCTGATCTAAATCTTGCAGCACCGGCTGAACCGACCTGACCACGAACGGCAGTCCAATAAAGGTTAAGGCGATCATGATCCCAATCTGTGTATAGGCAATCTTAATCCCTGCCTGTGCGAAAAACTGACCAATCCAGCCGTTTGGTGCGTAGATGGTTGCCAGCGAAATGCCGGCAACAGCGGTTGGCAGGGCAAAAGGAAGATCGACCAGCGCATCGACAATCTTTTTCCCGAAAAAATGATAACGGACCAGCACCCAGGCGATCAGCGTCCCAAAACAGGCATTCACAACCGCAGCCGCAAATGAAGTATAGAAACTCAATTTAAAGGAGGCTGCTACTCTCTTATCTGTGATGGTATTCCAAAATTCAGCCGGGCTGATGGCTGTTGATTTGAAAAATAGCACAGCTATCGGAATTAAGATGATCAAGCTCAGGTAAACGACGGTATAACCCATCGACAGCCCAAATCCCGGCAAGACCCGATGATGGTTTGATTTTCTTTTTGACACCTGCAAACTCCCCTTTATGTTTAGTAGCGGAGAGCGCCCAGGGCGTTTTATCACTTGTAAGATGCGTCCTGGGCGCTTTCGCTTTTTAATTATGGTTTATAGATTTGGTCAAAGACTCCACCGTCATTAAAGTATTTGGTTTGGGCTTTTTTCCAGCCCCCAAATACTTCATCTATCGTAAACAGCTTGATTGAAGGGAATTGGTCTTTGTATTTGACTGCGACATCGTTTAAACGCGGACGGTAGTAGTTTTTAGCCGCAATTTCCTGTCCTTCTTTTGTGTAAAGATAATCAAGGTAAGCTTTTGCCACTTTTTCTGTTCCATGTTTTTTGGCAACCTGGTCAACCACCGCAACAGGCGGCTCAGCTAAAATACTTAAAGAAGGATTAACGATCTCATATTTGTCTTTTCCAAACTGATCAAGGGCGAGATAGGCTTCATTTTCCCAAGTAACTAAAACATCGCCCAGTCCTTTTTCCACAAAAGTAGTGGTGCTTCCACGAGCTCCAGAATCTAAAACAGGAACGTTCTTATATAGTTTGGTTACAAACTCTTTTTCCTTCTGTTCATCGCCGTTGTATTTCTTTAATGCATATCCCCACGCAGCTAAGAAGTTCCATCTGGCTCCGCCGGATGTTTTCGGGTTTGGTGTGATGACCGATACACCATTTTTCGTTAAATCATCCCAATCCTTAATGTTTTTCGGATTACCTTTGCGGACAAGGAATACGATGGTAGATGTGTAAGGTGAACTATTTGAAGCCAATCTTTGCTGCCAGTTTTTTGAGATTTTTCCTGACTCAGCGATTGCATCAATATCATAGGCAAGTGCCAATGTAACAACGTCTGCCTCAAGTCCGTCGATCACAGCCCGGGATTGTGCGCCGGAACCGCCATGAGATTGTTTAATCGTTACCTTTTGGCCCGTTTGTTTTTCCCAATTTGCAGCAAAGCTTTTGTTATATTGAGCGTAAAATTCTCTAGTCGGGTCATACGAAGCATTTAATAATTCAACTGGTTTTTTGGCAGGTTGACTTTCCTGCTTTGAAGCTTGATTGGAGCATCCTGCTGCGCCAATCAATAAGGTTAATGTGAATAATGTAGCGAAGATTTTTTTAAGCATTTTTGACTCCCCTTTTAGGTTAATTAGTGCATTTTCTTTATTTATTGGTGGCTTTTTATAAAATAAAAAGCCCCATAGTTTAATAGAGTGTACAATACTTCCGTACATTCCAAACTAAAGGGCCTTCGGCTGTCCGATCGGCAGTATTTATTGTTTGTAATTTTAATTAGCTTTTTTATTATTTCGTACAATGTGTGGACCTGCTTTTTTCTGTGGAGGAAATCGATATTTTTCTAATCGATCAATTTGGGTAATTTGGGAATCATGGACGGTTATTTGAACAGTTCCAAATTCCAAACCCTCCAATAAGCTGGCTATTTTTTCAATAATCTGCTCCTCTAATCGTCCTTTTACTGACAACCCAATCATCTCCTTCTAATTTTGTAAAACGGTTCTCAAGCAAATCTTCAAGCGTTGTATGCTCTAAAACAAAGGCAATCGTATCTCTTATTAAAGTCCACAAGGGCTTTAATTGACATCCTTTTTCGAGAGGACAGGGTTCATATCTCGTTATTGAGGCACAGCTCATCGGTGATAATGGTCCTTCCAGTTCACGGATCACTTCGCCGATAATTATTTCTTCTGGTTTCTTGTAAAGAGTATAACCGCCTTTTGCCCCCCGTTTACTACTGACAAGCCCGAGTCTTTTTAATTGCAGCAACAATTGTTCCATATAATGAGTGCTGACCAATGTTTTATCTGCTATTTCTTGGATTCCAAGCACTTTTCCTTGGTGATTGCCAAGCAAGAGCAGTGCCCGCAATGCATATTCACCTTTACTTGATACTTTCATGATGTGCCTCCCATCAGGAATGTTGAGTATTCTAGTCAAGATTTATTGGTAAGAATCACTCCCGGATTCACATGGGACAAAATTTTCATCTTAGTTAGTATTAAATATATGCATTTGATGGCAAAAGGCACCTAACCCGATTAAAAAGAAATGGGACTTCAGTTTTTCTGATGATCCTATTTCACAGAACTTTAATTCCGATTATTTATATTGGAATACTTATAAGCTATCATAATACGTTTTATTCTTGAAATCAATAATAATCTGATTATTTTATTGGAGATATTTTTGAAAACGAAAAAAAGGAATGAGCACTTTGCTCATTCCTCTTTTAGAAAAATCATTTTATAATAATGCTTTTAAACGTGCAACTACGTTACTTACACTGAAGCCGTATTCTTCCATGATTTTTTCGCCAGGGGCGGATGCTCCAAACTTATCGATGGCAAGAACATCTCCTTCATCCCCAACGTACTTATGCCAGCCAAGAGACGCACCCATTTCAAGTGCTAAACGCTTCTTCACATTTTTAGGAAGAACGGACTCTTTGTATTCTTTCGATTGCACTTCAAAACGATCCCATGAAGGCATGCTGACAACCGATACTTGAATCCCTTCACTTGCTAATTGCTTTTGCGCTTCAACAGCAAGACTAACTTCTGAACCGCTGGCAATCAATAGGGCATCTGCTGTTTCTTTCGCAGCAGGAGAAATCACATATGCTCCCTTTGAAACACCCTCGTAGGCATTTTTGTCTGTATCCTTAATTGTCGGTAAATCTTGACGAGTAAGAACAAGGACAGTCGGTTTGTTGGTTGATTCAACCGCCAGTTTCCAGGCTGCTGCTGTTTCGTTTCCATCTCCAGGGCGGACGACAGACAGATTCGGCATTGCTCTTAATGCTGAAAGCTGTTCAATCGGCTCATGGGTGGGTCCGTCTTCTCCAACCGCAATACTGTCATGTGTAAACACATATGTGACAGGCAGACCCATTAGAGCCGCAAGTCGGAT
>CAZAEW010000075.1:0-16414 GCA_964484065.1 uncultured Bacillus sp. | reverse complement strand
GAAAGTTAGGGCAGAGAAAAACGTCGTTCATAAGTGGGATGAACGACGATATGAGCGCTAGAGAAGAGGAAAACGTCGTTCATAAGAGGTATGAACGACGATATGGGCGCTAGAGAAGAGGAAAACGTCGTTCATAAGAGGTATGAACGACGATATGAAAGTTAGGGCAGAGAAAAACGTCGTTCATAAGTGGGATGAACGACGATATGGGCACTAGAGAAGAGGAAAACGTCGTTCATGAGAGGTATGAACGACGATATGAAAGTTAGGGCAGAGAAAAACGTCGTTCATAAGTGGGATGAACGACGATATGAGCGCTAGAGAAGAGGAAAACGTCGTTCATAAGAGGTATGAACGACGATATGGGCGCTAGAGAAGAGGAAAACGTCGTTCATAAGAGGTATGAACGACGATATGAAAGTTAGGGCAGAGAAAAACGTCGTTCATAAGTGGGATGAACGACGATATGAGTGATAGAGAAGAGGAAAACGTCGTTCATAAGAGGGATGAACGACGTCTTGAATTACTCACCCTACTTTCGGACGTAATAGGTCCACTGATGGGAACCAATAGCCTTAAAATTTTTTAGCAAAATAGTGTGAATTCTTTTCATTGATAGGCTTCCATTACACCAATTGTACATCTCAATAGTTGTTATTTTTCGATCTGGAAAAAGAAGTATATATTCCTCAATATTGCGCAATAAGGCCAATTCATCCTTTTCAACATGCCCGCACTTCCCACAGACACATCTTCTCCCATCTACAAAAATCTCAAATGAATCGCACACTTCGCAGGTTAAGCCTTTACGAATCTCCTCGTAATGATAGGGAGGCAGCTGCGAGTAGGTAAATTCCTCAATATGATGAGCAAGCAATGTATCGGCCAATCTCTTATGTTTATCATTTAACTTGGATGGAATCGTATCAAACTTTTTCAAATGCTTTTTCACTTGGGTTGGGAGAATAATTGGATCATTCATGGGGGCCTGATATAAGGTAAACTCCGGATTAATGTAAACGACCTTCGAATCAATTGGAAATGAAATTCTTTGAGTTTGGAGGAACTGTCTGAAGAGGGTTTCACAACGTTTCAACTGGGGAACAGGGTTAGTCACTTCATACTTTGATTTGGTAAATAACTTATCACTGTCGCAAAAATAATCACCCTCGAAATTTTTTACATCAAAAGGAAAGAGAGTATGCTGGGTAATGAGAAGAGAATCGATTTGGAACATCGTGTTATTCACCTTTAGAAGCAGGTCATTCAAAATATAATTCTCGCACTGCAAATCCTTCGTCAAAGAATCAAACATAACCTCACCTTCATAACCCTTGTTCAGGGAGGTAAGGTATTGTTTGGAATCCTCGGGCAGCTCCATTCTCTTGTTGAGGATTCGAAGTATCCTCAGCTTAGCCGATATTCGGCGAACCTTAAAAAACATATGTCACACCCTTTCAAAATAATTCTAACAAGTCCATTGTATCAAAGGGGAAATAAGAAAAAAGCGAAAATTTTGTTAATAAAAAAAGACCTTCCAGTAAAGGAAAGTCTTTTGCATATAAGAAGTGTCTTTGTCAAAAATTACTTATCAAAATTACTTATCAAAAATTACTTTGCAACTAGCGGATTGTAAACTTCAAACGTTTTTAATACTCCGTTTTGAGTTTCTTTTAATTGGTTAACATAACCGCCGATAGAGTTAAGAACTTCTGCACGATTCTTTTGCTCTTGGTCAATTACTTTTTTCAATGCTGATTCTAATTGAGCTTGGGATTTAGTAAGCAATTCAACAGTAGCTTTGCTTGGGTTGAAAGTATAGCTTTCTGCTTTTTGAGCTGCTTCTTCAAACTTGTTTGTCCACTCAGATAAATCTGGTGCACCGAAATCAGATTGTGCCTTTTTCACTACTTCTTGAAGATTTGCTTTCCAATCAGCAGCTAACTTTTTCGTTTCCTCTTCAAATTTAGCAAGCTGATCGAGTGCAGATTGGATAAATTCTTTTTGGCTTTCAAAAGCTTCTAAAGATTTTTGACCTACTCCATCTTGCAAAGATTGGAAAGTTTTGAAGCTGTTAAACCATCCATCCCAAAAAACATCAATTACATTTAACGTTTTTTCTTCTTTTTTAACTGGTGCCATTTTGAAACCCTCCAAAAAATTTAATTGTTTTAAGGTTGGTATAAACCTTTTTATATAAAACTTATTTATAAAAATATAAGTTTTATCAAATGTTTTTCGGTGTTTTCTCAGGGATGTATGCTCTATTTATGTTTATTTCTTATCCTTGTCCTTTTTTAAAAAACCTGCAGGAACAAAAAACTGGCTGTACATGTTAAAAAACTGATCAAGCATTTTTTGGTAGTCTTCCATTGATTCGGCCCATAGCTCTAAATATTTCTCCCCGGAATCCGTTAACGAATAAATTCTTTTTGCCGGACCGCCTGATGATGTATCCCAGACGGATGTGACAAGTTCATCTTTTTCTAGCTGACGGAGTATCCGATAAAAGTTTCCTTGATCTAGAGATTGAAAACCAAATTGAACAAGCTTCTGCATTAATTCGTATCCATGTGCATTCCAATCTTTTAATAGCAGCAAAAGAACTGGCATGACGAAGTTTTTCGGTGCGCCTACAATATTCTTTTTCGATTCGAGATCCTCTTTGGAGGAATTCCGCTTTGAGTTCATTTCAATCACCTTCAAAAATTGATATTACCCATATGTGTAATTTACACCTAAATGCGTCATTTGTCAATAACCTATATGTGTAATTTACATTTATATGAATAAGTTGTCAATCTATTAACGATATAACCATCGTGAAAAAGAGTTAATGCTTGTTAGAAAAAGGAATAAATATCTATCAAAATACTAAAATTTTCTTATGAAATAAGGGAAGAAAGGGGAGTTAAATGGACAGAAAGAATCAGAGGAAAAACCGCGAATAATTAAGAAAATAGACCTGAAAACACAAAAAAAGCTGTTTACTAAAAAACAGCCTTAGAAAATACTGATAATTTGCTTGGCAACCAGCCAAAGTGTCATGATTAAAAAGATTGGTTTGACAAGTTTACTGCCTTTCGTCACTGCAACCGTTGTGCCGACTTTTGCCCCAGCAATACCGGCCGCAGCCATGATCAGCCCGTACTGATAATGAACGTAGCCGAATTTCATAAAAACAATAATGGAAACAATGTTGCTTGTTGTATTTAAAATTTTTGCATTAGCCTGCGCACTGACAAAACTTACCCCGGTAAACAAAAACACAAACAAAAGAAAAGAGCCCGTTCCTGGTCCAAAGAAACCATCGTAAAAACCGATGATGGTACAGAGAATCAGCACATAAGTCATCAGCGCTGCTGTTAATGGCTTCGGATTTTCAGCATTTCCGAAGTCTTTTTTGATTAAAGTGAAAATTAAGATAAAAACCAGCAAAACAATAATAATAGGCTTTAACCACTCATTTGGCAGGATTCGAACCGTAAATACACCCAGACTTGCTCCGACAATGACAAAAGGAATGATTTTGCCCATCAGCTTCATATTCACTTTGCCAGAGCGTATGTATTCGTATGCGCTGATAATGGAAGCAATTGACCCTTGCAATTTATTCGTGCCTAACACCATTTGCGGAGACAGTCCCACCGATAACAGGGCAGGGACCGATATTAAACCGCCGCCGCCGGCAATCGAATCAACAAAGGCCGTTATGAATCCAATAAACAAAAGAAATACAATATTTTCCACAGTTAGTTCCTCTTTAACTAAAATTATCGTAATATAGCTAAAATACAACAAGTTGAACCATTAGTAAATCCTAAAAGGAATATATTGAAAAATTACAGGTATTTGCCTTTACAAAAAATGGACAATCTTCATAAGATACAACAAGTCCAAAGGTAAAGGGGGTTTTACCATGCAGCTAGGGTATGAACAAGCACGCCATTTAAAGGGACAGATGATTGAGTTTAAAAATAAAAATGGAGAATGGACAATTGGAAGGGTAGTCGGAGCAAAGAAAGATGGTCTTGAGATTGAAGAATTAAACCAATCCCTCTCCAAAGACGGTTACGGATATGGTTTCTGGGGTCCGGGTCCATTTTGGGGACCGCCCGCTTTCGTTCCATTCGTTGGAGTTGCTTTTAATCCATTTTTCTTATGGTAACCAGTAAAAAGTTTTTTTCATAACAAAATCAAAAAGCGTACATCACGGTTTTGTGATGTACGCTTTTTGGTTAAAAAGGAAGAAACTTATTTTGCAACAAATGGGTTGTATGCTTCAACAGTCTTTAAAACACCATTTTGAGTTTGCTTTAATTGATCTACATATCCGCCAATTGCGTTAAGAACCTCAGAGCGGGTTTTTTGCTGCTGTTCGATCGCTTTTCTTAAAGCAGATTCTAATTGTGCTTGTGATTTAGAAAGCAAATCAACGGTTGCTTTGCTTGGGCTGAATGCTAGGCTTTCAGCTTTATTGCCGATTTCTTCAAATTTGTCAGTCCATTCAGTTAAGTTTGGTGCGCCAAAATCAACTTGAGCTTTCTTGAATACTTCTTGTAAATTTGCTCTCCATTCGCTGGTTAATTTTTTAGATTCTTCTTCTAATTTAGTAATTTGCTCACGAGTAGATTGAATCCATTCTTTTTGGCTTTCAAAAGCTTGTAAAGATTTTTCTTCAACGCCAGTTTGAAAAGATTGGAATGTTTTGAAACTATTAAACCAACTATCCCAAAAAACATCGATAACATTGATAACTTTTTCTTCAGTTACTTTTTCTTCAGTTACTTTTGGATCTTTTTTAACTGCTGCCATTTTAAAACCCTCCAAAAAAATTTATTGTTAAAGGTCATATAATTACCTTTATGAAAAACTTATATAATGAATTATATAAGTTTTGTTAAAAATGTTTTTCGGTGTTTTTCATGGATGCGTTTTCTGTTTGGTTTACTTTTTCTCGTGATCATTGTTCAAAAAGCCCGGTGGCACAAAAAACTGACTGTACATATTAAAAAATTGATCAAGCATTTTCTGGTACTGTCCCATGGAATCTGCCCAAAGCTCTAAATATTGCTCTCCGGCTTTAGTAAGGGAATAAATCCTTTTTGCAGGACCTCCTGAAGAGGTATCCCATACCGAAGTGACAAGCTCATCTTTTTCAAGCTGCCGCAAAATACGGTAAAAGTTTCCTTGATCAAGAGTTTGAAAGCCAAATTGAACAAGCTTTTGCATCAATTCATAACCATGTGCGTTCCAATCCTTTAAGAGCAATAAAAGAACTGGCATGACAAAGTTTTTTGGTGCTCCGATGTTACTTTTTTTACTTTTTTGATCTTCATTTGGGTTTTTTTGTTTTGATTCCATTTCAAATCACCTTCAAAAATTGATATTACCCATAAATGTAATTTACACTTATATGTCCAAGTTGTCAACTACCTTTATGTGTAATTTACACCTATTTAAAAATTCTTTAATGAAAAATAGAGGCTTCCTCAAATCTAGAACCTGCTCCAAAGGATACTAAATGATAAAGAAAGCACCGACTACATAAAAAACCATGGAGATTGCCCCGCCTATAGCTGAAATCTTCAACTTGTAACGGGCGTAATCTACTAACGGGATATCAAGAATGGATGCTGTCGTGATAGTCGTATCACCCAAAGGGGAGGTTAATGCACCAAAAGCTCCGCTTGCAAAAACAGCACCTACCGTAAGCGGTATGGAAGCCCCGGTGGAAACAGCCAATGACATGCCAAGAGGCATAAATAACCCCCAAGTTCCCCAAGAGGAGCCGATAAAATAACCGATAATCGAACCAAGCAAAAAGATGGTTACTGGTGTTAAAAATGCTGGTAAGAATGATCCAAGAGATGCACTGATGAATTTAGAAAAACCAAGGTCCTCCGCCGCAATTGTCAACGACCAAATCAAAATCAACAGCCCAATGGCTTCCATCATTTGGTTTCCGCCATCAAAAAAATGATACATGATTTCATCTAATTTTACCCTTCGAAGGACATAAAAAACAAATGTAAGGATGAGCGTGATAAAAACGGCCAGCAGCATCACAAATGTGGCATCTGCTTTTGAAAAAGCTCCGAATAAAGTACTTGCCCCTTTCGCCATGCCATCCTTCCATAGCAAAAATAAGGACAAACCTAATAGAAGGAATACCGGAAATATCAAATTCCATGGCTGTGCTTTTACTAAAGAAAGCTCCTTTTGAATGCCGGAACGGTGAAATTCGTTTACTTCCACTTCTTCCTGCTGCTGATTGTTGTTTTTCCTTGAATCATTGGTTTTTGCAGGGGGCAAAAAAGTTCGCAGGATTCCGATTAAAAGCATCACGATCGCAAAAAAGTCAAATAAAAGGCTAAGCAGGAAAACTTGATAGGGAGACATATTTAAATGAAGCTTACTGATGCTCCCGCCAACTAAAGAAACCATAAAACCAACAAATGCAGTAGCAACAGGCAATAGGACAATGACTGATTCTGTTGAGATGTCCATAATCAAGCCGACGCGCTGTTTGGGAACATTTACTTTTTTGATCAGAGATTTAACGACAGGCCCAATCATCATAATCCGGAACATTGGCATCATAAACGTAAAAGGAAGGGTAAGCCAAATAAGCACGAGCAGCCCACGTTCTGAGCGAATTTTTGAACCGACCCATTCGGAAAAACCTTTAATCCCGCCGGAAATATTCATCATTCCAACCAATCCGCTAAATAAATATAGGAACGCGATGATTTTAACATTGGTCTTAACGGACAAGGTAGTCACAATATAGGACACTGCTTGATAAATCCCTTCCAATAAACTGGCTTTAACAAGCAGGGACCCGGTAAGCAATCCTACGACAAGTCCTGGTAAAATATTTTTAAGCCAGATCGACATTGAAATGACAATGAGAAATGGCAGCACAGAAAGCCAAGTATGATTCAAGCTCTTTCCTCCCAACATACTATCTTATGATTCCTGTTGTTTGTCCTCCCAAGGTTCAAAGGAAAAGGGAATATCCGCCATTTTGGCAGTTAATTCATCATAAGAGACCAGATCCTTCTTTGAAAGCTCTTTTAATGATTGTTTTCCCATTGCTCTTAAGGCCATTTTCATTTCTTCGGTGCTCGCGTTTAAAAAATTCTCGGCGGCTTTCACTCCATCTTTAATCTTAAAGCGTTCCTTAAACTTCCCATCATACCAAAGAGCCTGTGTCGGCGGTTCAAATGGAATGGCCTCTAAGACTTGATCATGGGCGAGAGCAAACAGCATTGCCGATCCCACATAGACAGCATCCGCACCAAGTGCGAGCATTTTCAAAAAATGTCCGGGTACTAACAATCCTCCTGAAACGATTAAACTAATTTTCTTTTTCTTGTTTCTTTTTTCTAAATGACGAACAGCCCGAACAACCGCATGTAACGAGGGAATTCCGAAATCATCATATAAAATAGGAGGGGAGCCGTGCATCGCTGCTTGTCCGCCGTCAATGACAATAAAGTCAACTCCCATAAAGAGGAGATGATCAATATCTTCCTCAATTTTTCCGCCTGCTCCTAATTTCACTCCAATCGGAACTCCTCCCGAAAGTTCACGCAGTTCATCGACAAGTTTTTTTAAGTCAGAAAGTGTTTGATTTTCAAAAAAGTTTTCAGAAATGACAGCTGTCTCATGATCCTTTAGCCCCATGATTTCTCGAGCTCGGCCTTTTAAATTTTCCGGCAGGACCTTCCTTCCCATTCCCGCCGTAGCCCCTTGTCCTAATCTGATCTCGATCATGTCAGCCCGCTTGATTACTTCTTCTTCCTTTGCCCACTCTGTTTTCGAAAATTGCAATATATATTTTCCTGCTGCATTTAATTCTTCCGGTAAAATTCCGCCCTGTCCGGAGTTAAGAGCAGTACCTGTTTTCTTTGCAGCTTTGGCCAATGAGAGCCTTGCTTGCTCGCTTAAGGAAATTCCATAGCCCATTCCGCTGATCATAAGCGGAATTTGGATCGTCATCGGCTTTTTCGCCTTTGGACCAATTGTAACTGAAACATCGATCTCTTCATTGCTGCTGATCGGAAACGGGGATGTTTGAACAGGTATAAAGGTAATCGGATCCAAATGGGGCCATTTTTTAGCCGATCCTCCCAGCGGTCGGTCTATCGGAATTCCCGTTTGCGCACGCAGCGTATTTTCGATTACATTTTGAATACCCATATGCCGAAGTCCCGGCATCATTTCCATAATATTTTCTTGATAATTGTCGGTTAAGATAATTTTTCCGGTCACCCTCACCATGATTTTCATGATCCAGCGCCAAAAGATAAGCAAAAATAAGAAAAGGGAAAACATGAACGCTATCATAGCAAAGTTTAAGATTACAAAAATATTAGTCATATTTACTTCTCCTATTTAATAGGGTCACTGTATTTCTGTTCGGCTGTCTTTCCAGGTCTCAAAAGAAAAAGGGATTCCGATTTGTTTTGAAATCGATTGGTCATTGGATACCAAATCTGCTTTTGAAAGTTCCTGCAGGGAACGTTTCCCCATTGCCCTTAATGCCATTTTCATTTCTTCTGTACAGGAGGTTAAAAAATTCTCGGCTGCTTTTGCGCCCTCTTCCGCCTTAAAATCATCGCTGAATTTTCCCACATCCCAAACCACTTGTGTGGGCGGTTCAAAAGGAAATGCTTTTATGTTTTGATTGTGGGAGACGGCAAACAAGATCGCTGAGCCTAAATAGACAGCATCGGCTCCAAGGGCCAGCACTTTCAAAAAGTGCCCTGGAGTAAAAAGTCCGGCAGAAACGATTAGGCTGATTTCCCTTTTTTTGTTTCTTTTTTTCAGATGATTAGCAGCTCGGGCAACGGCATGGAAGGTTGGAATTCCAACATCATCAGCAAGAATGGGCGGTGCACCATATGAACCGCCTTGCCCTCCGTCGATTGCAATAAAATCAACCCCAATGTCAATCAAATGATCAATATCCTCTTCCATTTTTCCACCGGCCCCAATTTTCACACCGATTGGGACCCCGCCTGATAACTCCCGCAGCGCCTGAACAAGTTCCATGATGTTTTCGAGACTTTGATGATCAAAAAAATGCTCCAAAATGACGGCATCCTCATCATTGTTAAGCTCCAAAACCTTTCTGGCCTGTTCTGAAAGCAAATGGCGAGGTATTTTCCAGCCCATCCCAGAGACCGCACCTTGTCCCAGCTTAATTTCGATCATGTCAGCATGTTTAATCAGATCTTCCTCTTTTGCCCACTCTGTTTTGGAAAATTGTAAAATATATTTTCCAGCTTTGTTCAATTCCTCAGGGAGGATTCCGCCCTCGCCGGAATTAAGCGCTGTGCCGGTATGATTAGCTGCTTCCGCTAAGGAAAGCCTTGCCCGGTCACTTAGAGAAATCCCGTATCCCATTCCGCTGATCATAAGTGGAATATGGATGGTCATCGGTCTTTTAGCTTTAGGACCAATTGTAACGCTCATGTCTATCTCTTCATCACTATCAATCGGAAACGGGGATGTCTGGGCCGGAATAAACGTTAGGGGATCAAGGTGAGGCCATTTTTTTGAAGAGCCGAGCGGGCGGTGAAGCAAATTTCCCGCTTCTGCCCGCAGGCTGTTTTCAAGTGTATTTTGAATGCCCATATGTTGAAGCCCCGGCAGTATTTCCAAAACATTTTCCTGATAGCTGTCTGTTAAAAGGATCGTTCCGAAGTGCTTTACTGCCCGTTGTATTATCCGGCGCCAGCTAAAAGCCAAAAGCAATAACAGGACAAAGAACATTGCAACTAACGAAAAGCTCAAATAATAAATTAGGTTCATCATCTGCATAGCACCACTGATTCTCTTTTTTATACTGATAAAGTCTACTTCCTTTTATTATTTCCAAAAAATAAAATTCATTTCTTCTCTAATAGGCTATTTTTGTGCTGTCAAAGCCTGAATAAAAAATATTTTCATCCAGATGTTTAACAAACAGCATACGTGAAAGAATGGGGATGAGTGGTTAAAATACCAAAACGGAGGGAAAAGCTTGATTCGTAATGTGAATAAACTGCTTAGCAAAGCGAAGGTAAAAAAGCAGCCTGCACAAAAGCTTATTTCAAAGCCGGAAGCAGCCCTCTATGAAAACTTCGAACAAAATATCGAAACATTACGTTCCATTTATCGTCAATGCTCCGATGTCGTCTTCCGCTCCTTCTTCCTTTTTGGAAAAAAGAAGGCAATGATCATTTATATTGAAGGACTTTCAGATATTAAAGGGATTGAGGAATATGTGCTGTCACCGCTTATGCAGGAGGCAGCCTTTGATGCAGGAGTTGATCCGCTGAATGAGCTTATAGAGAAAAATCTGCCCGTTTCCAAAGTGAAGAGATCGGGGATGCTGGCTGATTGCATAGAATCGATTTCATCCGGGAATCCCATTCTTTTGTGCGATGGAGAAAATGAAGCTTTCTCCTTAGGATTAGCCAAATGGGAAAAGAGGGGAATCGAAGAACCAACTGCAGAGGCGGGTATCAGAGGACCACGGGAAGGATTTAATGAATCATTACAAGTAAGTACATCACAATTGCGTCGGATTATTAAAAGCCCTGCCTTAAAAATGAAATCGATGAAGATTGGAAATTATACGAAGACAAAGGTGATCCTTGCTTACATTGACGGACTCGCAGATAAAAATCTGATTGAAGAAGTAACCAACCGTCTAAAACGCATTCAAATAGACGGAATTTTAGAAAGCAATTACATTGAGGAAATGATCGAGGACAACCCATTCTCGCCATTTCCGCAAATCCTTTCAACGGAACGGCCTGATACGGCTTGTGCTCATTTACTTGAGGGAAGAGCTGTGATACTCGTAGAAGGAACCCCATTTTGCTTAATTGTACCCGTCTCCTTTTTTTCCTTGATTCAATCCCATGAGGATTATTATCAGCGCTATGTGGCCAGCACGGTTATCCGTTGGATGCGCTACGTATTTTTGGCAATCTCTCTATTGCTGCCGTCCCTTTATGTAGCCATATTGTCTTTCCATCAAGAGATGGTGCCTGGTTCATTGCTGGTCAGTATTGCCTCTTCAAGAGAAGCAGTTCCATTTCCCGCTGTAATCGAAGCGCTAATTATGGAAATTTCTTTTGAGGCTCTGAGGGAAGCCGGTGTCCGCTTGCCAAAGCAGGTTGGAGCTGCTGTGAGTATAGTCGGAGCGCTAGTCATTGGACAAGCCGCTGTTCAGGCTGGACTTGTTTCAGCACCAATGGTCATTATTGTAGCGATTACGGGGATCGCGTCCTTCATGATCCCCCGTTATTTTGCCGGAATGGCCATAAGAATGCTGCGATTTCCAATGATGCTGCTCTCTGCCACATTGGGTTTGCTGGGAATCATGCTGGGGATTATTGCGATTGTTATTCACCTATGTGCATTGCGTTCATTTGGTGAGCCATATCTGGCGCCAATTGCACCTTTAAAAAGAGAAGAATTAAAGGATGTGCTTTGGAGATCTCCATGGTGGATGATGGATACACGGCCGCATTTTAGGGGGGAGTCTAATCTCAACAGGCAGGCCGCGTGGCAGGCACCGGACCCAAAAAAAGGGAACGGAGCTTAGACATATTTAGCTAAGAAGACATTGAAGTAGAAAGGGAAAATATTCTATGAAAAACATTCTTCTTTTGTGCTTCGTTTTTAGCATAATACCATTATTATCCGGATGCTGGGATCGGGTGGAAATTAATGATTTAGGGATTGTGACTGCAGCTGCTATTGATAAACAAGGAAACAATCAAATTGAACTCTCTGTCCAATTGTTTATTCCAAGTTCGTCAAGCAGCGGAGGCGGACAAAGCGGAGGCGGTGCCGGCAAGGGGCCAAATACGCTGGTACGGTCCGAGACAGGAATCAATCTTTCAGATGCCTTATCAAAACTTCAAGGAAGGCTGCCGCGTAAAGTATTTTGGGGACAATGTAAAGTGATTATTTTCGGGGAAAAGATAGCAAGAGACGGAATCCAAAAAGAAATGGATTTCCTCCTGCGCCATCCGCAAATAAGGGAAAGAGCTTATTTGTACGTTGGGAAAGGCTCTGTGAGAAAGTATATCGAAGGGACAACGGAATTGGAACGTTCCTCCGCAGAATTAATCCGGGAGCTGACAAAAGAACGTATCGGTATGGACGTTACAATGAAGGATTTGGATGAGATGTTCATCGGGAAAGCTCAAGCCGGTGCTTTGCCTTTCCTTATTATGAAAACAAACAAACAAAGATCAAATGCGTCAATAAAGATACCGGAAATGCAGGGAACAGCTTTATTTAGAAAGGATCGGATGATCGGGACGATCAGCGAGAGTGAAACGAGAGGCATCATTTGGTTAAAAAACAAAATAAAAGGATACACAGTGAATATTAAGCCTGAAAAAAAAGCTGGTATAGTGACACTCACCCCTGTTTCAGCAAATGTAAAGCTGATTCCTGAAATTCGCAACGGAGGATGGAAAATGAATATAAAAGTAGAAACGGAAGGAACGGTTGTAGAAAACGGATCCAATTACAGCTTAGTGGATACTGGATTCCAAAAAATCTCAGAAAAAGCGTTTCAAAAAGCCATAAAGAAGCGGATCTATCTGGCTCTTCAACCTGTACAACATACGATGAAAACAGATATCGTAGGTTTTGCAGAAGCGTTTTACCGGAAATATCCAAAACAATTTAAAAAGGTTGAAAATCAATGGGAAGAAGTATTTCCAAAAGTAAAGGTAAAAATAGATGTGTCTGCCCATATTCGCAGACAGGGTTTAATTAACGAACCGGGAGGTAAGCCGGAAGAATAGGAGATGGGAAAGTGAGATGGGGGACATTTTTTTTCACCGGATGCATTGTTGCCTTGATTATATTATTTCAATGGCGGAAAATGATCCGGCTTCCCAAAAAGGACATTTGGACATTTTTTTTATTGCTCATTTTCTGCTGCGCACTATCGTTGTTTGATTTGGAGGATATGGCTGGACCGTTAAAATGGACCCAGACTTTTTTTAAACCTGTGGGGCATCTTTTAGAAAAATAGCTGCTAAATAGAAACAGGAAGCTCATTCAAACAAAAACGAAAAAGGAGGCAAAAGAAATGGAGAAAAGAAAAATTTCCTCCCTGCAAATGGCCATCTTGATGTATCCGTCCATTGTCGCAACTATTATCATTATGGTTCCAAGTATCACAGCGAAGTATGCCCATAATGATTTATGGCTGTCGCCAATACTATCGTCCATTGTTGGTTTTACAACAGTATACATAGCTTATCAATTGCACAATCTATACCCAAATCATACTGTCATCCAATTCAGTGAACAAATTATCGGCCGCTATGCAGGAAAAGCGGTCAGTTTTTTCATTTTGTTCTTTTATATCCAGACAACTGGACATATCCTAAGAAGCTATAGTGAATTTCTTTCTACCTCATTTCTGTTTCAAACCCCCAATGTCGTGATTATGGGAACCATGATCTTTTTGTGCGCGATTGCCGTTTATTGCGGAATCGAAGTATTGGCTAGAGCTGCACAGGTGTTTATTCCGGCTTTTGTTCTGCCAATCCTCATTTTCATCCTTTTGCTCGGTCCGGAATACGAATTCAAAAATATCCTCCCTGTTCTAGCGAACGGAATCATGCCTCCTATTAAAGGGGCGATTGTTCCTGGCGGGTGGTATTCAGAATTTTTTCTGATGACATTTCTTCTGCCTTATTTATCCGATATAAAAAAAGGAAAAAAGTACGGAATGCTGACAGTTCTTGCTGTTATGGCCACACTTGTGACTGTGAATTTAATTGTTTTGTTTGTACTGGGAGCAACAACATCCACGAAGACATATCCGCTGATTGTTGCCGGACGGTATATTGCCATTGCTGACTTTTTTGAAAATTTGGAATCCGTAGCGATGGCGGTGTGGATATTGGGTGCCTTTGTTAAAATTTCCGTTTTTTTATATGCGTCTGCAGTGGGAACCTCGCAGTTTCTCAATCTTTCGGATTACCGGATTATCGTATGGCCGTTAGCCGTTTTGATTGTTGAGTTGGGATTTTGGTCCTTGCCAAGTTACATGGCCTATAATCGTTATATCACGGATACACTCCCTTATTATTCCGTTTTCATTCAGACCATTATTCCTCTATTCTTATTGTTCGCTGCAGTCATAAGGAAAAAGTTTTTAAAGGTACTGGATCAACATGAATGACAAATGCCTTCGAGTATAAAGGAGAACTGTTAATGAACATTTTAAGTGAGAAAAATCATCGGCCATTTCCCTTGCGTTCGAACAAGTGGATTATGCAGCAAAATTGGCGGGATGTCATTTTTCTGCATTGGCCGGTTCACCCTGATCAGCTCCGCCCGTACATACCAGCCCCTTTAAAAATAGATACATTTGATCACTTTGCTTGGTTAGGAATTGTCGCCTTTGTAATGGAGGGGATTTATCCCCGGGGGTTGCCTTTTATTACGGTTACTCCGAAATTTTCAGAAGTCAATGTAAGGACATATGTCCAATATAAAGATAAACCGGGTGTCTGTTTCCTATCGCTTGACGTGGAAAATTGGGCTTCCAATATGATCGCCAAAAGATGGTATCGTTTACCGTACTATCCTGCTGAAATCATTTTTTTGAGCGAAGGCAACGCTATTCACTGCAGAAGTACCAGAAAAGCTAAATCAAGTCAGCCAATATTGTTTCATGGTTCAGTTACTCCTTCACAAGATTTGAGCATTGCGAGGATCGGAACATTAAACCACTGGCTTACAGAACGTTACTGCTTTTACAGTATGGATACAAAAGGTGGTATCTATTGCGGGGAAATTCACCACCGTCCTTGGATGTTACAAAAAGCAGAGACAGAAATCGAAATGAATACACTTTTTGATCCAATAAATCTAAATCCTTCAAATGAAAAACCAATCGCTGCTTTTTCAAAAGGGATTAACTCGCTTATATGGAATATTAAGAAGGTCCGTATGCAGTGATTTAGTAATAGTAAAGAGGTGATTCCGAGAGGGGGCGGGAAAAATGTAACTCTTGAAATGACAAAAGGTTATTTCCCGCAGTGAATGGCTAAGAACAAGATCTAAATTAAGCCGAGCTGCTCTAAGCCGTACCTTACTCCATCTTCTTCGGCCGAAAGGGTGACCATATCGGCTGTTTTTTTGACCACTTCACGGGCCGATCCCATGGCTACCCCCATACCAACTAACGAAAGCATTTCCATATCATTTAAACCATCTCCAAAGGCAATGGCCTCGTCAGGAGCAATTCCAAGCCTTTCGAGTAACTTCGTAAGACCTACTGCTTTATTAGAATTGGACAAATTCACATCACAAGTTCTTGCTCCAGCTGAAGTCCATCTTCTAAAATCAAGTTCAGGAATTTTTGTTTGGTAGCAGGACTCTTCATCCTGATCACAGTGGAGGAACATTTGATAAATATCCTCCTCCATCCAGTAGAATGGGGGAGCGAGTTCAGGTATCCATGGGTCGTGGTGAAATGCTTCTCTAACATAAGGATGTTTTTGATCGGTAACCTTAAAACTTGTCCCTCCTAAAAAAGTTAGAGGATGGTGATTTTCTTCCGACAAAAGATGAACTTTCTTCAACACCTGTTTTTCAATCGCATTCCGATAGATTTCTTTTCCTTCATGGGAAACGTAGGCGCCATTAAAATAGACCATTGAATTCACTTCCGTTTCCCGGACCACCTCTTCAGCGAAGTAGGGGGCTCTGCCTGTGGCAATAACAACTTCCATTTTTTTATCTCTTAACTGCTGAATGGCATCCTTAGTGGCATTGCTAACCGATTTCCCATGCGGCACAATCGTGCCGTCAATATCTAAGATGACAAGTTTATAACTCATAAAAGTCTCTCCTAACGATGCTTAATCTTCATCCCATTGTAGCACAAGTTTAAACAAGTAACGGAAGTAATGCTTATAAATCCAATCCGGCGTAATGCAGTACTTCAAGAAATCAGCACGTGCCGGAAGCCGAAACATAAAATAGGTTACAGGAGGAAAGAAGGAGAGGAAAACAAGGTGCCCTCAGTGATTAATTTAGGTGTTTTAAATGTAAATTCCCCCCAGCCGAGTTCAGCTGTCATTGTCGGTGAATCCATAATTAACGGGATGGATGCCAATCGAAAATATAACTTAAACATGGGTGGTATTTACGGCTTTGCCAATGCGATTACAGGAAATTTAAATAATAATACTGACAGTTTTGAAATGGTCGACGGAGCAATCTTTGATCAGGATATTAAACCTAACATCGGCGGGAATCTATAGCATGAGAATGATCTTAAAACTAGTCCATTCATAAAAAAACAATAAACTCCCATCTTGATCAAGAAGAGTTTATTGTTTTTTCATTTTGTCATTACCTG
>CAZAEW010000074.1:0-16683 GCA_964484065.1 uncultured Bacillus sp. | reverse complement strand
TTCGCTCACACCGCCTTTATTATGTTGGTGTATTGCTCCTATTTGTTTTATTTCCGTACATGGGTTGGGAGCTGATACTCATGTATGTTTTTGTGGAAAAGGGGCGGAGCTGCGCAAAAGTCCTGTTGTTTTTAACCAGCCAAAACTTTACAAAGAAACATGACGGCTAAATAATAGAGAGGATTGAACCGCAGTAGGAATTTACTTTATTGCTTAAATGGCTAAATATCTTGTCTATTTAACCGAAATTACTATTGATAGGGAATTTTTGTGCTTATTGGGCTTATTCTTTTATTAAAAATTAGATTAAATAAGTAATGGAGGGAATAGCAATGCCGGACCAAGGGGTCTTACTCGAAAGCGGGACAAACGAGCTTGAGATTGTAGAATTTAATGTGGCGCACAATAAATTTGGAATCAATGTCATAAAAGTCAGAGAAATTATTAATCCAGCAGGGGTTGTTCCAATCCCGCATTCGCATCCGCATATTGAAGGAATCATTGAGATCAGGGGAGAAATTCTTCCTGTCATCAATATGGCACGGGTTTTAGGATATCCGGATTCCGAAGACCTTGCCGCGGACAAATTCATTGTCACAGAATTTAACCAACAGAAAGTGGTTTTTCACGTCCATGGTGTTGACAAAATCTACCGAATCTCATGGGAGCAGATTGAAAAACCAACCAATTTATATCAAAATGCCGATAACCAAATCATTGGTATTGTCCGAAAAGAAAACGGAATGATTCTACTGCTCGATTTTGAAAAAATTGTCGTTGATATCAATCCTTCCACAGGAATTAACGTGGAACGGATTGAAAAAGTGGAGAAAAAGGACCGTTCCGGCTATCGAATTGTGATTGCTGAAGACTCCGCTTTACTGAGAAAATTGATTTCTGACACTTTAAGTGAAGCGGGTTTTGAGCATTTGGAATTCTTTGAAAACGGAAAAGATGCTCTGAATTACTTGGAAAGTATCTTGAATACCGACACTGATTTGATGAAATCAGTGAACCTTGTGATCACCGATATCGAAATGCCAATGATGGATGGCTTGGCATTAACGAAGCAAATAAAAGAACATCCGGTTCTCTCGCAATTGCCAGTAGTCATTTTCTCCTCCTTGATTACGGACGATCTCCGCCATAAAGGGCAAACCGTGGGTGCCAACGCACAGGTAAGTAAACCGGAAATTGGAGAGTTAATTCAAATCATGGACGGATTGCTATAAACCTTCAATATAAAAATACCAATTAAGCTGATTTGTTATCAAAATAACAAATCAGCTTTTTTTTTGCCCAAACTAGTGATGGACGTTTTATGATTTTCAGATACTTATACGGACAATGTGATAATAAACTGCAAAATCTTTGTAGGTGCGAAGAAGTTTCAATAATTTTTTTAAAAAAATTGATATTTTCATTGAAAAAAAACAGATAAATGATAGAATTTAACTTAGTTATACGTACAAGTTGTTCTGTTTGGATATAACTTGTATGTATAAATGATAAGGCTTACAAAAATGGTTTCTGAAGTAAAATTACTATTTTAATATATTTTGATAGGGTGATATCAGATGGCAAAGTATTCGATTGGAGTAGATTACGGAACACAATCAGGAAGAGCTGTCCTTGTTGACGTCGCGACAGGAAGAGAGGTTGCAACTGCTGTAAAGCCTTATACACACGGGGTTATGGATGAGTATCTTCCGGACGGAACAACAAAACTGGAAAATGACTGGGCACTTCAGCACCCGGCAGACTACTTGGAAGTTTTACAGGTTACGATTCCGGAAGTGTTAAAGCAGGCTGAAGTGTCTCCTGAAGATGTAATTGGATTGGGAATAGACTTTACTGCTTGTACGGTCCTGCCAATGGATGAAAATGGTACCCCTTTATGTTTCAAAGAAGAATTCAGCCAATCTCCGCATAGTTACGTGAAACTTTGGAAGCACCATGCAGCTCAGGATGAAGCAAACCAGTTAAATGAAATTGCCGAGCAGCGGGGAGAGAAATTTTTACAGCGCTATGGCGGCAAGATTTCCTCAGAGTGGATGATTCCAAAAGTTTGGCAAATCGTCAATGAAGCACCGGATATTTACGAGGCTGCGGATCAAATTTTAGAGGCAACCGACTGGGTGATCTTCCAGTTAACCGGAGCAGTCAAACGCAACAGTTGTACGGCCGGATATAAAGCCATTTGGCATAAACAAGAGGGCTACCCATCTCGTGAATTTTTCAAAGCATTAGATCCCCGCTTGGAGAATGTTGTGGAAGAAAAATTGTCGCAGCAAATTTATTCAATTGGATCAAAAGCAGGCGAGATTACAGAAAAAGCAGCTGAATTAACCGGATTAAAGCCTGGAACCGCTGTAGCAATTGCAAACGTTGATGCGCACGTGGCTGTCCCTGCTGTCGGCATTACAGAACCAGGCAAATTGCTGATGATTATGGGAACCTCAACATGCCACATCCTCCTTGGCGAAGAAGAAAAAATGGTCCCTGGTATGTGCGGGGTTGTTGAAGATGGCGTTATCCCGGGATACATGGGGTATGAAGCCGGACAATCGTGTGTGGGCGACCACTTTGAATGGTTTACGGAGAATTGTGTTCCGGAAAGCTACCATCAGGAAGCGAGAGAAAAAGGCGTTAACATCCATGTGCTGCTAACGGAAAAGGCCCAAAAATTAAAGGTTGGCGAAAGCGGCCTGCTTGCTCTTGATTGGTGGAATGGAAACCGCTCTACTCTGGTGGATGCGGATTTGACCGGGGTTCTATTAGGTGCAACGCTGCTGACAAAACCGGAGGAAATCTACCGGGCTCTCATCGAAGCAACAGCTTACGGTACGAGGATGATTGTGGAAACATTCCGCAAATATGGTGTACCGATCAATGAGGTTTATGCCTGCGGCGGAATTGCTGAGAAAAATGCCTTGATGATGCAAATTTACGCTGACGTGTTAAATATGGATATTAAAATTTCTGCTTCTTCGCAAACACCTGCTTTAGGATCTGCGATGTTCGGTGCAGTTGCTGCCGGAAGTGAACGTGGCGGCTATGAAAGCATTACCGATGCGGCAAAAGTGATGGGACGGGTTAAAGATGACATTTATCAGCCGGTTTCCCATAATGCCGAAGTTTATGACCAGCTCTATACAGAATATGCGAGACTTTATGATTATTTTGGCCGCGGCGAAAACAATGTGATGAAAACGCTTAAAAAGATAAAGAAAGAAAGCCTCTAAAAGGGGGAGACAGTGAATGCTAGAAAGCTTGAAACAGGAAGTATTGGAAGCAAACCTGCTGCTTCCGAAGCATCAGTTGGTTACGTTTACGTGGGGAAATGTGAGCGGAATTGACCGTGAACAAAACTTGGTTGTTATTAAACCAAGCGGTGTGCCGTATGAAACATTAAAAGCCGAGGACCTTGTTGTCGTTGATCTAGAGGGAAACGTGGTGGAAGGCGGGTTGCGTCCTTCCTCTGATACTCCGACACACTTGGCCTTGTACAAGGCGTTTCCTGAAATTGGGGGTGTTGTCCATACCCATTCGCCTTGGGCAACTAGCTGGGCCCAGGCCGGACGGCCAATTCCGGCACTTGGCACCACGCATGCTGATTATTTTTACGGCGAAATTCCGATCACACGTGAACTGACGCTGGAAGAAGTGGATCGGGCCTACGAACTGGAGACGGGGAATGTGATTATTGAGACATTCCGCACGAGAGGCATTGATCCTGTGGCCATGCCGGGCGTGCTTGTTTTTAATCATGCGCCCTTCAGTTGGGGGGAAAGTGCCGACCAAGCTGTTCATAATGCGGTCGTAATCGAAGAAGTCGCTAAAATGGCGCTGCAAACTTTCCAGCTTAATCCAGCTGTACAGCCAATTTCCCAATATATTTTGGATAAGCACTATCTTCGTAAACACGGCAAAAACGCGTACTATGGGCAAAAGTAAAAAATCAAAGCAATAACCATGAGGACAACAATATCTAATATTTAGGGGGATTTACCTTGTTAACGACAAAAGATTATCAGTTTTGGTTTGTAACCGGAAGTCAGCTTCTTTATGGAGAAGATGTTCTTAGAGCAGTGGAAGAAAATTCAAGAACAATCGTTAATGGCTTGGATAGTGATCCTTCCATTCCATATAAAATTGTTTTTAAATCTGTTGTAAAAGAATCAGATGCAATCCGCAAGCTTGTTTTAGAAGCAAATGCCGATGAAAATTGCGCTGGGATTATTACGTGGATGCACACATTTTCTCCTGCTAAAATGTGGATTGCCGGACTATCTGCATTGCAAAAACCGCTTCTTCATTTCGCGACCCAATTCAACCGCGATATTCCATGGGATACGATTGACATGGATTTCATGAATTTAAACCAAGCAGCACACGGTGACCGTGAGTATGGCTTTATGGCAGCACGCCTAAATGTGAAGCGTAAAGTGGTCATGGGGCATTGGGAAAACGAAGATATCAAAAAACGAATCGGCAGCTGGACAAAAACAGCCGTTGCCTTAGCTGAAAGCAAGAATTTGAAGGTGGCCAGATTTGGAGATAATATGCGCCAAGTAGCTGTAACAGAAGGGGACAAAGTCGAAGCGCAAATTAAATTTGGCTGGACGGTCAATGGTTATGGCATTGGTGATCTTGTTGACAAAATGAATGAAGTGACCGATGAGCAAGTTGAAGCGCTTGTAAAAGAATATGAAGAACTTTATGATTTCGTTCCAGAAGGTCTTGAAGAAGGTGCTGTCCGCGATTCAATCCGTGAACAGGCAAAAATTGAACTCGGCTTAAAAGCATTTTTAACGGAAGGAAATTATACGGCGTTTACAACTACCTTTGAAGACCTGCATGGCATGCGCCAGCTTCCAGGGTTAGCGGTTCAGCGCCTGATGGAACAAGGCTATGGCTTTGCGGGAGAAGGTGACTGGAAAACAGCTGCACTTGTCCGCTTGATGAAAATTATTGCCGGCAACGAAGGAACTTCATTCATGGAGGATTACACTTATCATTTTGAGCCTGGCCATGAAATGGTGCTTGGCGCCCACATGCTTGAAGTATGCCCAACGATTGCTGCTACAAAGCCAAGAGTAGAGGTCCATCCGCTTGGAATCGGCGGCAAAGAAGACCCGGCACGTCTTGTTTTTGACGGCAAAGGCGGCGCAGCTTTAAATGCAACAATTGTTGACCTTGGACATCGATTCCGTCTCGTTATTAATGAAGTGGACGCGGTCCAGCCTGAAAAAGACATGCCAAATCTTCCTGTTGCACGTGTGCTATGGAAAACACAGCCTAATTTAAGTCAGGCTGTTGAAAACTGGATTTTAGCAGGCGGTGCTCACCATACATGCTTCTCCTATAATGTAACGGTTGAACAGCTTGAGGATTTTGCTGAGCTTACCGGAATTGAAGCAGTCTTGATTAATAATGCAACAACTACGCATGCACTCAAAAACGAATTGCGCTGGAATGAAATTTCTTATCGATAAGATCGTTTACGAAGCAGGGCTATTAGTTTCTAATGGTCCTGCTTGTTTATTTTTCAAAAAAGAGGGGGAAAGCGGCATGGTAAAAATAGTTGATGAAATTTCGAGGTTAGCTAAGGACTGCGGCTGCGGCCATCATCATAATCCAATTTCAATTGAGAGAATTTCGGTGGGGAACCGCGCATTAACAGAATCGGCATTATTTATAAGGGAAAAAGCTTTTCAACACGCCGTGCTTGTTGCGGATGCACGTACATATCAAGCTGCGGGTGAAAGGCTTGCTTCTAAGCTGGATAAAAGCGGTCTCTGTTTTTCTAAGTCCGTCATTCAGCAAGATGAAAATGGTGATGTTGTTGCGGATGAACGATCGATCGTGCAATTATTAACGGAAGTTCCCCGCCAAACGGATGTGATGATTGCTGTCGGTTCCGGGACGATTCATGATATTGTAAGGTTTTGCAGCTATAAGCTTCGCATTCCATTTATTTCCGTTCCGACCGCTCCTTCTGTCGACGGTTTTGCTTCAATGGGAGCCCCGTTGATTATCAGGGGAGTGAAGAAGACCCTGATAACCGCTCCACCGCTTGCTCTTTTTGCCGATTTATTGATATTGAAGCAGGCTCCGCGAGAAATGATTGCAGCTGGTTTTGGTGATATGCTGGCAAAATTTACTTCGCTTGCAGACTGGAAATTTGGCCATCTGATTGCCGGGGAGCCCTATTGCCCACTTGCTGCACGGTTAACTAGGGAGTCAGTAGAGTCTTGTCTTGCCCATGTGGATGCGATTGCTGAGGGGAGTGCGGCAGGCATTCATATTTTGATCGAGGCCTTGATCAAATCTGGCTTGGCTATGCTGTTGTTTGGGCAATCCCATCCGGCTTCCGGAGGTGAGCATCATTTATCACATTATTGGGAAATGGAATTTTTACGGCAAGGGCGCCGGCAGGTTTTGCATGGCGCCAAGACAGGAGTATCCACTCCGCTGATTGCAGAAATCTATAAGGAGAAATTGCTCATTCCTTTGATGGAAAACCCGGATGGTCTGAAATGGGGTAAAGTTAAAGATCATAAAGGAGAAGTAATTGAGATTCTCCGTTCGATTCCTGACCCAGCTGAAATCCGGCAGCTCATCAAAAAAGCAGGCGGTGTAATAGAGCCTGCGCAGATTGAAATCGATAATGACCTGATCAAAGCCAGCCTTCAAGGTGCGCATCATTTAAGAGATCGGTATACCATTTTGAAATTTTTGAATGAAGTGTCCATAGGCTAACGTATGATTCCTGATATCATGGAAAAAAACAAAGAAGAGGAATCATAAACCTTGTACGATTCCTGTTTTCGCCGAAAAAACCGGAGAAGAGGAATCATAGCGCCCGTATGATTCCAGTTTTCATCGAAAAAACCGAAGAAGAGGAATCATTCGCCTAGATTTTTATGTAAAAACTTTACACAAACCGGATCGGGGACTTTTACATCCGATTGCAAAACGGTAAGCCTGCCAGTTTCTAAATTTCTTCCAAGCAAAACAAGATTGCCGGAATTTTGATTGGCGGCGACGATAAATTTTTCAGAAGGGTCCAAGCAAAAATCGCGCGGCCAATCGCCTTCCGTGGAAGCATGCTCAACCAACATAAGCAACCCTGTTTCTTCGTCTGCACGAAAGACAGCAATGCTGTTATGGCCGCGGTTTCCGGCATAAACAAACCGCCCATCCTTGGAAATATGAATCGCGCTCCCTTGATTGTTTCCGGAAAAATCAGCCGGCAGAGCAGAAATGGTTTGGAGCACTTGAAAGTTTCCGTTCTCACCGTCATAAGCCAGTACCATTACCTCTGAACTAAATTCAGTCATCAAATAGGCCCATTTTGCATTGGGATGAAAAACAAGATGGCGGGGCCCGCTCCCCGGGCGGACGGAAAGACGGCTTGCTTCCGTCAAATTGCCTTCCTGGCTTACGGCATAGGTAATCAGTTGGTCGCTCCCCAATTCTGCCACTGCAATGAACTTTCCGTCAGGAGTCAGATCTGAATAGTGGGTGTGTGCCTTTTCTTGGCGGGGATCAGGCCCTGATCCTTCATGCATGACCGTAGAAACCGTCTGAACGATAGAACCGTCCCTTTGATTCAATTTATATGAAATAACTTCTGCCTTATGGAAATTGGCACTAAATAGAATTTGGTTTGTGCTGTCTACACTGACATAGCAGGGGGGAGAGCCAGGTGTCATATTCTTATTCAGCAGCACCAGCTTCCCGGTCTGGCAGTTAACAGCAAAGGAAGCCACTCCGCCCATTTCTCCTTCTTTTGCGACTGAATATAGGAAGCGATTATCACTGCTAATGTTCAAGTACGTAGGATTTTCGATCTGGGCTGCCGCCTGGACATCGTTTATTTTTTTAGCCGCGATGTCGAGTGTAAAGGAATAAATCCCAATACTTTCCCCTTTTGTATACGTTCCTGCGTAACAGATAAATTTCATCAACTTTTGCTCCTTAGAGGGATTTGGTGATCGTTCACGAATGTGACATTGAGTCTCTAGTTTATTTATACTATACTTAACATATACTAGGAGTATTTTTACTATACATAATAACTCAAACACATCTGGGGCACGCATTATGTTCCATTTAGATGTGTTTTTTATTTTTAAAAAAATCATTTGGCGGTGATGTTCATGTCTGTACAGGAGATTTATTTAAGCAAAGGGTTAACATCGGACCAAGCGAAAAAATTACAAGAGAAGTATGGAAAAAATGAACTCGTTCCCCAGAAAAAACAAAGCTTTGGGCGGAAAATCTTCCACATCTTGCTTGAGCCGATGTTTCTGCTTTTGCTCATTGCTGCGGCCATTTATTTTTTGCTTGGTGAGCCCCGCGACGGAATGATCATGCTCGTCTTTGTTGTTGGAATCATTGGAATCGATGTTATTCAAGAATGGAAAACAGACAAGACACTCAAAGCACTGAAGGATTTATCCGCGCCGCATATTACGGTTATCCGCAATGGAGTTGAAACCAAGATTGCGAGTGCGGACATAGTGCCAGGGGATATTATGCTGATTACCGAGGGTGTAAAAATACCCGCAGATGGCCTCGTCCTGAAGGCTAGCGACCTTTGTGTAAATGAATCGTCGCTGACAGGTGAAGCAGAAGGGGTTTGGAAAGCAGAGGCTGGTGATAACGAACAAAGTGGAGATTATTGGCGGAAGGATTACTGCTATGCCGGCACATTGGTAACCCAGGGGAGCGGCTATATAGTCGTCGAAAAAATTGGAACCAAGACCGAGTATGGAAAAATTGGCATGGATGTTGCGGCAGCACCGGAGGCAGTCACACCGCTTCAAAATCAGACAGGCAAGCTCGTCAAACTGTGCGCGGGTATTGCTGCTGTATTGTTTGCCGCGGTAGGCGTGATTACCTACTTTAATCTATCCGGTCATATTTTAAAAGACAGGCTAATCGATAGTATTCTTTCGGGAATTACCTTGGCAATGGCTATGATCCCTGAGGAATTCCCGGTCATCCTGACGGTCTTTCTTTCCTTGGGGGCATGGAGACTGGCAAAAAAACAATCTCTCGTTCGTAGATTGCCTGCAGTTGAAACGCTAGGAGCTGTTTCTGTCCTTTGTGTTGATAAAACCGGCACCATTACGATGAATCAAATGACGGTGCAGGATACATGGGCTGTAAATGGAAATAAAGATGAACTTTGTGAAATTATGGGGTTTGCCTGTGAAACAGATACATATGATCCGATGGAAAAAGCGATGCTATCCTATTGTGAAAAAATTGGAATGTCCAGAGAGAGTCTTTTTTCGGGAACGCTCGTCACGGAGTATCCATTTACGAATGAACTGAAAATGATGGGACATGTTTGGAAAAAGAACGGTCTCATTACCATTGCTGCAAAAGGTTCTCCTGAGCGGATTTTTACGATCTGCCATCTTTCCGGGGAAGAACGGGAAGCGGCGGAAAGGAAACTGGTCGAATTATCGAAGCAGGGGCTGCGAGTCATTGCCGTCGGTATGATGAAACCTGAATCAGAAGCCGAAATTCCGCCGGCAATCACCGAGTGCCGATTAACCCTTTGCGGTTTAATCGGGCTTGCCGACCCGCCAAGGGAATCAGTTAAACAGGATATTTACAAGTGCACGAAGGCTGGCATCCGTGTGGTTATGATTACAGGGGATAACGGAATCACGGCAAGCTCAATTGCCGGGCAAATCGGCATGCCCAATAGCGGGAAAATCATAACTGGTGACGAGCTGAACCGAATGAGTGATGAAGAATTGCGTGAGATGGTTAAGGAGACCAGCATTTTTTCACGAGTTGTTCCCGAGCATAAAATGAGAATTGTGCAGGCCTTTAAAGAAAATGGCGAAGTCGTTGCCATGACTGGAGATGGCGTCAATGATGCTCCTGCTCTTAAATTTGCGCATATCGGCATCGCGATGGGGAAACGGGGCAGTGAGGTGTCCCGTGAAGCCGCAGATTTAATATTGTTGGATGATAATTTTTCAACGATTGTAGATACCATTAAGGACGGAAGAAGAATTTACGATAATATTCGTAAAGCGGTCGGGTATGTGTTTACGATTCATATACCCATTGCATTTTCAGCCCTGCTGGCACCGTTGCTCCATATTTCACCTGATGCCTTATTACTGCTGCCGCTGCATGTTGTCCTCCTGGAGCTTGTGATTGATCCAACCTGTTCTATCGTGATGGAACGGCAGCCTGCCGAGCGCAATATTATGGAACGAAAGCCGAGAGATCCAAACGAAAAAATCCTGACCGGAGGCATACTTGCCAAAAGCATTATTCAGGGAGTGATCATCTTTGCTGTTTCGTTTTGGGCTTATCTGTGGTTTTTAAGGGGAAATCCGGCAAATGCGCCATTGGCCAGAGCATTCGCGCTTAGCATCATTTTGCTTGCAAATGTCTTGCTTGTACAGGTTAACAGTTCGGAGCGGGATTTTGCCTTCATCTCCTTTTTTCGGTTAGTGAAAGATAAAGTAATGTGGATGGTCAGTTTAGGGACTGTGACAGGATTGATTCTTATCCTTTATACCCCTCTGCACCAGTTTTTAAAACTTGCTCCGCTGACAGGGGGACAACTCTTGCTGGCGGCAGGAATTGCAGCTGCTTCGGTCATGTGGTACGAGTTCGTTAAGCTGGTGAAAAGATTACAAGCATCTGCCTAGACAGCAGATGCTTGTTTTATAACGCAGAATAGTGCCGGATTCCTCGAATCATCTTTTTCGTTACTTTCCCTTGATGCTCCAGGTAATCCAAATGCCCGATAATTTCTGACATGACCAGTGAAAATTGCTGTTCGTAAACGTGCTTATATAAAGATAAAGCGATGCTGTTTCCAGTGCATGTTCTCGCTTGGATTAACTGATAAATCCGTTCGGATTTTGCTTGGATCCTTGCCATTCTTTTTTTGATTATGGCATTTGGCTCCTTAATCAAAATACCATGCCCTGGGAAAACGAGTTCAGCATTTAATGTTAAAGCTTTTTGTAAAGAATGAAGATGCTGACCGATTGTTTGAATTCTGTTTCCATCCCAATCCGGCTCGACAAGGGCGTTGCTTGATAAATGTTCAAGCAATAAATCCCCGGCAAACAGCCAGTTTTTCTCTTTGTCATATAAGCCAATCTGGTCCTGAGCATGTCCGGGAGTTTCGATAATGGAAAAATGAAAAAGCTGTTCATTATTTATCGGCGTAATATCAGTTTCCAGTGCTTGGTGTTGGTTGGCGGCAAGGGACATTTTTAAAAATTCAATCTGACGGGTTCCGTTTTCAGTGCAGTCCATTTCCTCGTAAAGCTTTTTGAAAAAGTCAATTCTCATTTCAAGGAACCCAGGGTCCCTTTTTAAATGGGGAATAGAGAGTGGATGGGCATAAACAGGGATTGCATACTCGGAAGTAATTCGATTCACTAAGCCGATGTGATCGCGGTGATGGTGGGTAAGAATAATTCCAGTTAAATTACTCAGGGTATATCCATTCCTGTTCAATGCTGTAACCAAACCGTTCCAGCATTCATCATTGTTTACGCCGGCATCTATTAAGAAAAGCGATTGCCCGTGTTTGACTAAATAAAAATTGTAGCTTTTTAATGATGAATTTTGCGGAATAATAATCGGAGTAACTTCACAGCATTCTTTTTTCAACTTAAGCAACAGACACACCCCACACGTAAAAAATAAGTAAAATTATTATAGCAATTCCTTTTCTTTGGCAGCAATCCATTTGATTTGTTCCCAGAGATAAAAATGTTTCCTTTTTTCTAAAATGATTGAGGCGGGCAAAAATTTTTCTCTAGACCCACCCACTCTTTATTTGTTAAGATTTTCCCATTCGGTATTTTTTTTGAGCCATTTAGAGGTGAAGCAGTTTTGGAGACGCGGGAAGCGGTATCAAAGAAAGTTCTCTTGATCAGTGTTTGGAGTAATTTTTTATTAGCATTAATTAAAACGGTCATTGGCTTGTACGGAAATAGTGACGCTGTCTTTGCTGATGGGATCCATTCCGGTACAGACGTTGCTACATCGCTGATCGCTCTTTTCATTGTGAAAATTTCAAACAAACCTCCGGATGATGTCCATCCATACGGCCACGGGAAGGCTGAGGTTATGGCCTCCGGCATCGTCGGGATATTATTAATCCTTGTGTCCGTTTATTTAGGGGCAGAGGGTGTAAGCGGTTTAATCGAGCCATTTTTGCCTCCTAATATCCTAACCTTATACATAGCGATATTTTCATTTGCTGTTAAGCAATATCTTTACCGTATGTCGCTAAAAAAAGCGAATCAATACAAGAGCAAAGCAATTGAAGCGATTGCGCTTGATCATAAGGCAGACATTGCTGCATCCTTTACTGCTGCTGTCGGTGTTATCCTTTCCCAACTTGGACACAGCTTAAATATTGGCTGGCTGCTTTACGGGGACAAAATGGCTACGATTATTGTTGCTGTATTAATTCTGATAATGGCGATTCAAATTTTAGCGGAATCATTTAATATTTTGCTTGAACGAAATATCAATGGGGAGGTCCTTTCCGATTTCAATAAATTGATTTCCCAATTTCATGAGGTGAAGCGGATTGACCGGGTTCGGGCACGGGAACACGGTCATTACATAATGGTTGATGTTCGCATCGCGATTGATCATGACAAAACCATCCAAGAAGGACATGACCTGGCAAGAGAAATAAAATTTACACTAATGAAAAAGTATAATAATATTGAAGAAGTATTAATCCATTTTAATCCATATTTTTAATCAAAATGTTTAAATTTGAGGTGTCCTGTTATGTCTAAAGGTAATAAAAATTCAACTTCTTCATCAAAGTTTATATTTTGGGTAATTGGTCTTATCGCTGTGGTTTTGGTCGCCTTTATTTTCTTAGGTAATCAGTCAAAACCCGCTGACGAATCAAAACCTTCGAAAAAAGAAACGATCAATTATAAAAATCAGCCATTTGTCGGAAAAAGTTCCGCATCTGTTTCGATCATTGAGTTTGGGGATTATAAATGTCCGAACTGCAAAAATTTTAATGAAAAAGTGATCCCAATCATTAAGCAGGAATTGGTTGATAACGGGAAAGCAAAACTGTATTTTATGAATGATGCTTTTATTTATGATGATTCAATAAGGGCTGCAAAATTTGCGGAGTCGGTATATGCTGAACTGGGAAACGATAGCTTCTGGAAGTTTCATGACCTTCTCTATCAAAAACAGCCTGAAGATCCAAAATATGAAAAAATGGACGTTTATAATGAGAAGTTTCTAACCGATACTTTGAAAGAAATGGCAAGCCAGGAAGAAGTGGACAAGGTCGTTAAAAATTTCGATGCCAAAAAATCAGATCCAGCTTTCAAAAAGGACATGGAGCTTGTTAATCAATTGGGGGTTACGGGTACACCAACCTTGTTTGTAAATGGTAAGCTGTTTGATGGAAAAACCATTGATGATTTGGTGCAAATGGTTGATGAGGCTCAGAAAGGGGAAAAACAATGAATAAATCATTGCTGACAGCCTGGATTGCCGCAATTATTTCAACTATTGGCAGCTTATATTTCAGTGAGGTGCGCCACTTCGTTCCGTGCACTCTCTGCTGGTATCAGCGTATATTCATGTATCCTTTGGCCATCATTTTAGGTGTCGCCTTTTACAGGAATGACAGAGATATGTATCGATATATTTTGCCTTTATCGATCATTGGTTTGATGCTTTCCGGTTATCATATTCTCCTGCAAAAAGTGCCTTACTTTAGGCAGTTTGAAATGTGTAAATCGGGAGTGCCTTGTTCGGCTGACTATCTGAATTGGCTTGGGTTTATTACGATTCCGATGCTGGCATTTATCGGTTTTGCCATTATTACCATTTGTATGGTTTTTCTCATTAAAAAAAATAGAATAAATTAACACCATCTAAGTCTTTGATGGTGTTTTTTATTTATTCGTTATTTAAATATAATTTTATCGTTGTCAAAAAATAGGGTGCCTGTTAAACTATTAGAAATAAGCAAATAATGTCGAAATTTACCTCGAATAGAGTATGAGCAAGGGTGAGTGTGAATGAAGAGATTAGCATATAAAAAAAAATCCCTTTGTTTTCATTCGGAAAAGGGGCTGACCTTAATAGAGATTTTAGCTTCGATGACGATCCTTTCCGGTTTGATCATATTCATGCTTACGATGTTTGTCCAATCCTCCCGCGAAAACACATATTCGGAAAATGTTGTAAACTCAACCTATTTAGCCCAATCGAATATGGAAACGATTGAAAATATGATTTCTTCTTCTGCTGCTCTTGCAGACCTAATCACACCCATGACAAACAGCGGATTTAAGGCTACAACCAGCGGCTGCCTCAGCGGGACTTGCTATGATAAGAACAGCAACGGTCATTATGTATTTGTCCAACTAACAAACACAGATACCACGAACCTTACCGCAGATGCAAAAGTAAAAATATTCAAGGATAATTCCAGAGCAAGTCAAGAGGCTCAAATGGAGCTTATACTTCCCTGGAAAAAATAACAGGTGCTGATATGATGAAAAATGAAAAAGGCCTTTCTTTTGTAGAATTATTAGCTGCGCTTAGCCTTCTCTCCTTAATTTTACTCTTGACTGCTTCCATTATTTTGTTTGGTCAAAAACAAATGACGAATCAATCCACGGAAGTTCAAAATCAATCCAATTTAAGACTTGCTTTAAGTATCCTTACAAAGGAAATACGAAAAGCTGCCAGTGTAAGTGTGAGCAATAATGTTTTAACGTTAAATGATACAGATATCTACAAACTCGATAACAATAATCTGACGAAAAATAATCTTCCGATCATATCCAACCTGCAGCAATTTGCTGTTCAAATGACGGGTGATCAAATTACCATTACTTTAGCTGATTTGCCATCAAATAATCTGCCTCAAACTACGCTTTCAACAACTATTTATGTGAGAAGATAGGTGAACTCATGAAACGGACTCCTGATGCAAAAATACTCATCAGCAATGAATCTGGCATAGCCTTAATCGCAGTGATATTGGTTCTTGCGGTCATTTCCATTTTGGGAATCAGTCTCCTTGGTCTTGCGGCGGGAAATCTCAAAATGAGCTCAGGGGAACGGAACTATCAGTCCAGTTACTATACCGCCGAATCAGGGATCACGTATAGAATAAATGATATCAGTGCACAGATTAAAAACACCTACAGCGCAGCAGGCAGCCAAACGGATTTTTTTAACCGCGTTGATGCGATCATGCAATTAGGCCAGACCATTACTTATAATAAGTTTGAAAGTTCTTTTGGACAGCAGCCAACAGCAGCTGTAAGGGTTGATCCATATCAAGGCTCAGGCACGGTCTTGATTTCGTACAGCAATGATTACATGATCACCTCCACAGGAACCATCAACAACCGTTCCAGAACCGTTACAAAAATCATTCATGTCACATGGAAACCGAAAGCTTCTGTTACGATACCTGGGAATACAATGATATTTGTAAACAGCGGCATTACTTTGAATAACGTTCCGGTCAGCGGAATGATCGGTACAAATCTGCTCTCCGGAGATAACAATATTAAATTGACCGGAAACAACACTAAAAATATAACTGTGAATTATAATTTGCGGACATCCTTAAACATTCCGGCATTTCCAACGTTCTCCATTGCTGCGAATCCGGATGTCTTAACAGGGACTGCCTTAAAGATGACAAGAAATATGTCATTTAATACCCTCACCGTTAACTCCGGTACAACCTTGACGATCGATGTCGGCAATGTGAATCGCAGCATAGCTGTCAATACGCTTACTTGCAATGGTACTATTAGAATTATTGGTTCCGGAAAACTATCTATCTATGTAAACTATTTATTGATGGGTACCGGCAGCGTGATCAACAGTGATGCCAATATTGAAAAGCTTTATGTTTTTTATAAAGGAATGGACAAAACGATTACCGTAAATAATGGAATTATTTACGGGGCGATGTATGCAATAAATGTACCATTATTCACAATCAATAGTGCTAACGGGGTTCAGGGCCATTTGATCACGGATGCAACAAACGTCACCATCAACGGCAGTCCCATTACGGCCACGCGGCTGATTTATGCCCCGAATGCCAACGTTTTTACGAATGCCGGCTTTAGCGGTTCGATTATAGCCAATTCATTTGGTTCGAGCGGAAATGATGACAGTTTAAAATTTCAGTATGTGCAAATCAATTATGACAGCTCACCCTTGTTTGTCGACAATGGAACCGGAAACTCTCCTGTTCAGGATATAATCACAGGAGAACCTACCCGCGAGGAGAATTAACAGGAAGTAAGAATTTCCCATACGTAGTTCAGTTTTAAAGTAGAAAAACTAAATTACCATTCTATTTTTTAGTCCAATTCGCAAATGAATTGGACTATTTACCTTTGTTGGTATTTCAAGGGTTATATGGATAAAGGCTTAAAATAGCATTAAAAGTGAAATATAAATTAGCCAGCGGACAATTATTTTTGGTCATATGTTATTTAATACGGTATGTGTAATGCTAATTTCCTGTGAAATTATTTTAGTTTCTGCTTGCCTTTCATAACATCAGACGAACAGTTGTATCTGAAACCAGTACAGCAGAAGGCAAAATCACACTATGGATGTCCGAAGTTTGAACATCTT
>CAZAEW010000073.1:3480-17503 GCA_964484065.1 uncultured Bacillus sp. | reverse complement strand
TGGATAGAGCAACGGCCTTCTAAGCCGTGTGTCGGGGGTTCGAATCCCTCCTGGGACGCCACTACCTAAACCATTTACATACCAATATACTGAAAACTCATCTGCAAAAGATGAGTTTTTTTCTGTATTTTTGTCTTTTTCTTCATTCCATGCTAAACTATTTGTCAATAAATGCTTGAGGACGGTACAAAAATGAAAAAACGGGAACCGGTAAGAAAAAAAGAAAATCTCATCTACTTTCCCGATCTTGAGAAACGCTTAACGGAGAGAGGCTTGGAAAGCCTAAAAGCAAAAAAATTTAAAGACGCAATCCAATTTTTAGAAGATGCCCGGGAACTTGACGATGACAACAGTGATATACTCGTTGGTCTGGTCCTGGCCTATTTTGAAGCCGCACATTATCAAAAAGCAAAGGACCTTGCAAAAGAAATGCTTTTAACCGGTGTTGGCGACTATTTTCAAATGGTTGACCTCTACTTGACTATCCTGATCCAGCTCCATGAATATCAAGAAATTGTTTCTACTGTTGAAGCGCTATTAGATGAAAAAGAAATCCCGCATGACAAAGCCGAACATTTTTTAACCATTTTGAAATTCAGCAAAAGGATGGCAGAAAATCATGAGGGAAAAGTTGATGTTGTGGAAAAAGACAAGCTAAAGGGGAAAAGCTCCAGAAAAAAACTGGACCTGTTTTCTTTAAACGATCCCAATGAACAAATGCGGTTGATATCTGAGCTGTCTGATAAAAACCTTCAGCCGTTCATCGGTGAAATAACTGATTACCTAAAGCAAGAACAGGGCCATCCATTTCTCAAAACGCTGCTATTGAACCTTTTAAAGGACCAAGAGTATGACAAAGAAATGGCGGTATCCAAGTTTAAACTTACGAATTACTTAACCCCGTCAAAATTGCCGGAAATAAATACTCAGCCAAGAATGAACGAAATCATCGAAATTCTCAAAGACCGTATTGAAAACAGTGATCCAATTCTTTTTGAAAACGTAAAAAGCCTTGTCGAACGGCATTTCTTAATCACCTATCCTTTCAGACTTGAACCTGAAGATGCCAATTCCTGGGCGGCAGCCTTTCATTTTATTGCTTTAGAATATTACGGATCAAAACCAGTGAGAAGCAGGTTTGTCAGTGAATATGGCATTACATCTGCGGACTTTGAAGCTGCATCTTCCCAAATAAAGGAGATAGAAGAAATTTCTTACCCTATTATTTAGCAGATGGCTGTTGAAAGAAAAGAATCCTATGTTATAATGTAAGGGTTGCACTGTGTATAAAAATAATGATTATACATTAATAATGAATATTACTTACATATTCATACCATTTTATTACGAATGAATAATGATAATAGATTGTTGGAGGGAAAAGTATGTCTGCAAAGTGGGAAAAATTAGAAGGTAACAGCGGTGTTCTTACAGTCGAAGTTAGCGTTGAAAAGGTTAACGAAGGTTTAGACGCTGCATTTAAAAAAGTGGTTCAAAAGGTTAATGTTCCTGGATTCCGTAAAGGAAAAATGCCTCGAGCTATGTTCGAAAAACGTTTTGGCGTTGAATCACTTTATCAAGATGCATTAGATATCCTTCTTCCAGAAGCATATGGCAATGCAGTTGAAGAAACAGGGATTGAGCCAATTGACCGTCCCGATATTGATATCGAACAAATGGAAAAAGGCAAAGAACTGATCTTCAAAGCAACTGTTACGGTTAAGCCTGAAGTTAAATTAGGCGAGTACAAAGGCTTGGAAGTTGAAGAATACAATACTGAAGTTACAGAAGAAGATGTAAACAAGGATTTAGAAGCACTTCAAACCCGTCATGCTGAGCTTGTTGTTAAAGAAGAAGGAACAGCTGAAAATGGGGACACAGTTGTTATTGACTTTGAAGGTTTCGTTGATGGCGAAGCATTTGATGGCGGAAAAGCTGACAACTATTCCCTTGAATTGGGTTCAGGCTCATTCATCCCTGGATTTGAAGATCAATTAGTTGGAACTTCTGCAGGAGAATCTAAAGATGTAGAAGTAGCATTTCCAGAAGAATATCATGCAGCAGAGCTAGCTGGCAAGCCAGCTGTTTTCAAAGTAACTGTTCATGAAATCAAAGGAAAAGAACTTCCTGTACTGGATGATGAATTTGCAAAAGACGTTGATGAGGAAGTTGAAACTCTTGATCAATTAAAAGAGAAAATCCAAAAACGTCTTAAAGACCAAAAGGAACATGAAGCAGAGCACCATGTTCGCGATTCCGTTGTAGAACAAGCTGCTGCTAATGCTGAAGTTGACATTCCTGCAGTGATGGTTGAAACAGAAATCAATCGCATGATGCAAGAATTCGAACAGCGTCTGCAAATGCAAGGAATGAATCTTGAACTTTACTTCCAATTCTCAGGTCAAGATCAAAATGCATTACGCGCACAAATGAAAGAAGAAGCAGAAAAACGTGTACGCGTAAACTTGACATTAGAAGCGATTGCTAAGCAAGAAAACATCGAAGCAACTGAAGAAGATGTAAATGCAGAGCTTGAGAAAATGGCGCAAATGTATAATATGACAGTTGAAAATATCAAAGCGGCTCTTGGCGGCGTTGAAGGAATTAAATCAGATCTTAAACTGCAAAAAGCAGTAGAATTATTAGTTGCAAACAAAAAATAAACATTTTTAATAAAAAAAAGTAAAACAGGCACGATTTTATCGTGCCTTGTTTTATACAATAATCAAATTACATATTATAATAGAAGTAAGGCCGGAATGAAAAAAACTATACATACAGAATTTTTAAAAATCATGGATGAAGTGACTTAATTTTTTATTTAATGGTTAAGCTTAAGTGAGTACATAATTCCTTTTCTTAACCAGGGATTCCAAATCATAAATGGGAAAGAAAACATATTGAATTGAAGAGTTTTTATTTCCGGTCAATCAATTAAATATGTTACAATGCAATACATATAACGCTGAGACTTTATTTTTATACCCATTTATTGGTTTGGTTTCGCAAACTTAATATAGAATGATGTTTCCAAGGGGTGAAAAGATGTTTAAATTTAATGATGAAAAAGGGCAATTAAAGTGTTCTTTCTGTGGCAAAACACAAGATCAAGTTCGTAAGCTTGTTGCCGGACCTGGTGTTTATATTTGCGACGAATGTATCGAACTATGTACTGAAATAGTGGAAGAAGAACTTGGAACAGAAGAAGAAGTAGAATTTAAAGATGTTCCGAAGCCAAGAGAAATTCGTGAGATTCTTGATGAATATGTAATCGGGCAAGATCAGGCAAAGAAATCCCTTTCTGTAGCTGTTTACAATCACTATAAAAGGATTAACTCCAACAGCAAGATTGATGATATTGAGCTTTCCAAAAGTAATATCTGTATGATTGGACCGACTGGAAGCGGGAAAACGCTGCTAGCGCAAACATTAGCCCGGATTTTAAATGTGCCGTTCGCCATTGCGGATGCAACATCTTTAACTGAAGCAGGCTACGTAGGCGAGGATGTTGAAAATATCCTGTTAAAGCTGATTCAAGCGGCAGATTATGACGTGGAAAAAGCAGAAAAAGGGATTATTTATATCGACGAAATTGATAAAATAGCCAGAAAATCAGAAAATCCTTCCATTACAAGGGATGTTTCCGGTGAAGGTGTTCAGCAGGCATTGTTAAAAATTCTTGAGGGAACAGTTGCAAGCGTTCCTCCACAAGGAGGAAGAAAACATCCTCATCAGGAATTTATTCAAATTGATACCACCAATATTTTGTTCATTTGCGGCGGTGCCTTTGATGGAATTGAACCGATTATTAAGCGCCGTTTAGGGCAAAAAGTAATTGGATTTGGCTCTGATGTTAAGCCACAGCAAGAAATTGGACAAAAAGAACTGCTTTCAAAAGTTCTTCCTGAAGACCTTTTACGGTTTGGTTTAATACCTGAGTTTATCGGTCGTCTTCCGGTTATTGCCAGCCTTGAGCAGCTTGATGAGGCAGCCTTAATTGAGATTTTGACCAAGCCGAAAAATGCTCTCGTTAAGCAATATCAAAAAATGCTTGAGCTCGATGACGTTGAATTGGAATTCGAGGAAGAAGCTTTAAAAGAAATCGCCAAGAAAGCGATTGAACGTAAAACTGGTGCACGCGGATTGCGCTCCATCATTGAAGGAATTATGCTCGATGTCATGTTCGATCTTCCTTCACGCGAGGATATTTCCAAGTGTATCATTACGAAAGAAACCGTTATCGAAAACAGTATTCCAAAGCTGATTTTAGAAGACGGTACTATCGTTGGAGAAGAAAGAAAAACAAGCGCATAATTAGAAGCGGCTCAGCCAATTGGCTGAGCCGCTTTTTTTTAGCTATAAGGAAAGCTTCTTGAGCATAAGAATCGCAGCCGAAAAGCCGCGTTTTTCGGCGATCTTTGCCTCTGTCTTCGCCTTTAGGCTCGCCAATCGGCGAGTTTTCTTTAATATTTTTGTTTAATCCTTCTGTAACAAGGAAATACTGAATATAGTATTAGTAGCAGGAGGGAAAAGGATGAGCTGGACGGGGATTGCCTTATTTATACAACTATTTTTTGGTATAATCATTGGCCTATATTTTTGGAACTTGTTAAGAAACCAACGGACACAGAAAGTTTCGATTGATCGGGAATCCCGCAAGGAAATGGAACAATTGAGAAAAATGAGATCCATCTCTTTAACAGAACCACTTTCAGAAAAAGTACGCCCAACAAGCTTTGAAGATATAGTCGGACAAGAAGATGGAATTAAATCACTTAAAGCAGCATTATGCGGACCCAACCCCCAGCACGTGATTATTTATGGACCGCCTGGAGTTGGTAAAACTGCTGCAGCAAGATTAGTGCTTGAAGAAGCAAAAAAGAACCAGAAATCACCATTCACAGCTAGCTCTGTGTTTGTAGAATTAGATGCAACAACCGCTCGATTTGATGAGCGGGGGATTGCAGACCCTCTGATCGGGTCTGTGCACGATCCCATCTACCAAGGTGCTGGAGCAATGGGTCAGGCCGGCATCCCGCAGCCCAAGCAGGGAGCTGTAACCAATGCGCATGGCGGCGTCCTGTTTATCGATGAAATTGGGGAACTGCATCCGATCCAAATGAATAAGCTTCTTAAAGTGCTGGAAGACCGGAAAGTATTCTTAGAAAGCGCTTACTATCATGAAGAAAACACGCAAATTCCCACTCATATCCATGATATTTTTAAAAATGGCCTTCCGGCGGATTTTCGTTTAATCGGTGCTACAACGAGGACTCCGAGTGAAATTCCGCCTGCAATCCGCTCGCGCTGCATGGAGGTATTTTTCCGGGATTTAACGCAAGAAGAGATTTATGTAGTGGCTAAAAAAGCTGCAGAAAAAGTCAATCTCACCATTCAAGAAACAGGCTTAGACACGCTTTCCAACTTTGCAAGAAATGGGAGGGAAACGGTGAACATGGTTCAAATTGCGGCGGGATTAGCGATTACGGATGACCGGAATTATATAAAAGATGAAGAAATCCAATGGGTTATCCATTCGAGTCAATTAACACCGAGATTAGAACCAAAAATTCACAACAAATCCCGAATTGGTCTTGTCAATGGACTCGCGGTTTACGGTCCAAATTCAGGAGCCTTGCTGGAAATCGAAGTAACCGCTATTCGCGCCAAGGAAAAGGGTTCCATTAATATTACCGGGATCGTCGATGAAGAAAGCATCGGCTCACAAGGGAAATCCATCCGCCGCAAAAGTATGGCAAGGAGTTCTATTGAAAATGTCATTACGGTACTGCGGACAATGGGGGTTCCTGCAGATGAATATGATATTCACGTTAATTTTCCCGGGGGAGTACCAATCGATGGGCCTTCAGCAGGAATTGCGATGGCAACAGGGATTTATTCCGCCATCTACAAGATACCGATCGATAATGAAATTGCGATGACAGGTGAAATTGGAATCCATGGAAATGTCAAGCCAATCGGCGGTGTTTATCCGAAGGCAAAGGCTGCGAAAAAAGCGGGCGCGAAGACCGTTATTATCCCGGAGGACAATAAACAATCCATTTTATCAGAGGTGGACGGAATTAATATAGTTCCTGTTAAACATTTGCAGGAAGTATTTGATGTTGCTCTCGTGCAGCAGCATTCACAAAAAAATGCTATTCCGGCAGCACTTGAACTTTCCAAAAAAGAGACCATCTAATCTCACAAAAAAACTTCGGTTTGACCGAAGTTTTTTTTCAGTAATAAGGGAAAAATAGCAACAGGAGACAGTATTGTGAAAAAATTTAGAGTGGCTAAATAATTATCCTACAAAGTTCTCTTTGATTAGACACATACTTACAAATGAGATAGAATTGTACAAAGACCACTCTTATTTTAATTACATGGAGGTGCTGAATTTGGATAATTCGAAAGAAAAATTGATCCCGCTCTTGCCGCTTCGGGGATTGCTTGTGTATCCAACAATGGTCCTGCATCTGGATGTTGGACGGGAAAAATCCGTACAGGCCCTTGAAAAAGCTATGGTTGATGACCATTTAATCTTTTTAACATCCCAAAAGGAAGTATCAATTGATGAACCGTCAGAAGACGATTTATATCAAATGGGGACAATTACAAAAGTCAAGCAAATGCTGAAACTTCCGAATGGGACAATAAGAGTGCTGGTAGAGGGTCTGCAGAGAGGCAAAATTATCTCTTTTCATGAACAAGAAAAATACAATTCGGTTACCGTAGAGCCTTATGAAGAAACTGACAAAAAAGATGTGGAAGACGAAGCTCTTATGCGGACCATGCTTAATTATTTTGAGCAATACATAAAACTATCCAAAAAAATATCAGCAGAAACATATGCTTCCGTAACAGATATTGAAGAGCCGGGCAGGATGGCGGATATCATTGCCTCCCATCTTCCTTTAAAACAAAAGGAAAAGCAGGAAATCCTGGAAACAATTGATGTCAAAGAGCGTATGAATCGTGTGATTGATATCATTCATAACGAAAAAGAAGTACTTAATCTTGAAAAGAAAATCGGACAGCGCGTTAAACGCTCCATGGAAAGAACCCAAAAGGAATATTACTTGCGGGAACAAATGAAAGCGATACAGAAAGAGCTGGGTGACAAAGAAGGAAAAACCGGTGAAATTGCTGAGCTGAGCGAGAAAATTGAAAGTGCCGGAATGCCGGAAAACGTGAAACAAACGGCCTTGAAGGAACTTGATCGCTATGAAAAAGTGCCAACTACCTCTGCCGAAAGTGCCGTCATTCGAAATTATATAGAGTGGTTAATTAATCTGCCTTGGAGTAACCGAACAGAGGATGATCTTGACATTCACCGTGCGGAAAGAATATTAAATAATGATCATTACGGACTTGAAAAGGTGAAAGAACGGGTATTGGAATATTTAGCTGTTCAGCAGCTGACCCGTTCATTAAAAGGACCGATTCTTTGTCTTGCCGGACCTCCCGGAGTCGGAAAAACAAGTCTTGCCCGTTCGATTGCAAAATCATTAAAACGGAATTTTGTCCGCGTATCATTAGGCGGTGTTCGAGATGAATCCGAAATTCGCGGTCATCGCCGGACTTACGTTGGCGCGATGCCGGGCCGGATCATTCAAGGGATGAAAAAAGCGGGGACGATAAACCCGGTCTTTTTACTGGATGAAATTGATAAAATGTCAAATGATTTTCGAGGAGATCCGTCTTCCGCTATGTTAGAAGTTCTTGATCCCGAACAAAATCATAACTTCAGCGATCACTATATTGAGGAACCGTACGATTTATCAAAGGTTATGTTTATCGCAACTGCCAATAACCTTGCGACGATTCCGGGACCGCTGCTTGACCGGATGGAAATCATCTCGATTGCCGGGTACACGGAGCTTGAAAAGGTTCATATTACAAGGGATCATCTGCTTCCAAAGCAGCTTGAAGAACACGGTCTTTCCAAAGGAATCCTTCAGGTTCGTGACGATGCCATTTTAAAAGTGGTCCGTTACTATACAAGAGAAGCCGGTGTCCGCAGCCTTGAGCGGCAAATGGCGGCGATCTGCCGGAAAACGGCAAAAATCATTGTTGCAGGCGAGAAAAAACGCGTCATTATTACAGAAAAGAACGTTGAAGAATTTTTAGGAAAACCAAGATTCCATTATGGACAGGCTGAACAGGAAGATCAAGTCGGTGTGGCAACAGGACTTGCTTATACAACGGTTGGCGGAGATACGCTGCAAATAGAAGTTTCTCTGTCACCTGGAAAAGGCAAGCTTGTTTTAACGGGAAAACTTGGCGATGTCATGAAAGAATCGGCTCAGGCTGCCTTCAGTTATATTCGTTCAAAAGCGAAGGAACTCGAAATTGAAGAAGATTTTCATGAAAAATATGATATTCATATTCACGTTCCTGAAGGAGCTGTGCCAAAAGACGGCCCATCCGCAGGAATTACGATTGCCACTGCACTCGTCTCTGCTTTATCCGGAAAAGCAATCCGCAAAGAAGTGGGGATGACAGGGGAAATCACATTACGGGGCAGGGTGCTTCCGATCGGCGGTTTAAAGGAAAAAACGCTTAGTGCCCATCGAGCTGGATTAACGAAAATTATTCTTCCAAAGGATAATGAGAAGGATATTGAGGACATACCTGAAAGTGTCAGAAACGAACTGGATTTTGTGCTCGTATCTCATGTTGATGAAGTACTCAAACATGCCCTTGTTGAAAAGGCGGAGCATTAATGAAAGTAACAAGTTCGGAGATTGTAATAAGTGCGGTTAAACCTGATCAGTACCCAGACACCATGCTGCCTGAGTTCGCACTGGCAGGGAGGTCCAATGTTGGAAAATCATCGTTTATCAATAAAATGCTGAATCGAAAAGGTTTAGCAAGAATCTCTTCCAAGCCGGGAAAAACGCAGACATTAAATTTTTATTTAATCAATGAAATCATCCACTTTGTGGATGTTCCCGGTTACGGATATGCAAAGGTTTCGAAATCGGAACGGGCTGCATGGGGGAAAATGATTGAAACGTATTTTACAACAAGAGAGCAATTAAAAGCGGCGGTGTTAATTGTCGACTTAAGGCACCCGCCTACTGCTGACGACCGCATGATGTACGATTTTTTAAAGCATTATCAGATCCCTTGCGTGGTCATTGCCACCAAAGCGGATAAAATTCCAAAAGGAAAATGGCAAAAGCATTTAAAGATAACCAAAGAAGGATTGGAACTTGAAAAAACAGACCACATCGTTGTCTTTTCCTCTGAAACAGGTGAAGGAAAAGACCAAGCTTGGTCGATCCTTGAAAGCTTTTTATAAAAAAATAAACGCCAGCTGCAAAGAGCTGTGCGTTTATTTTTTTCTTTTAAAGAGAAAAAACGCCCCAATTCCAACTAAAAGGATTGGCCAAAATTTCCAAAAATAGGAGACGCCGTTTTGCAGAAGACCGAGATCTGATGTGAATTTGTCATAAAATAATAGGAATAAGGCTAAAATGAGAAAAAGACTTGCTTGAAATAAACCGGACCGGGTTTTAAAATAACGGAGCAAGCAGCCTATTCCAATGAATAGAACAAAAACCCCGGCTTGATTGCTGAAAAAAGGATATGATTGAAGAAACTGATAGTGAAGACCATATCCCAAAAGGATAGTCCCTGGAAGAATAGCTTCAAAATCCCCGCCAAGATAGCCTTGCCCTAAAAAAGCAAAACCGGCAATCATTAGCAAGGTTGGCCATGAAAAAAACTGCGGAGTTAAAGTGATTCCAGCCTGCTGTAAAAAGAAGAAGACTCCGACTCCAATAAAGATAATTCCTGAGAAAATTTTTTGATTTTTCATATAACTAATATCACTCCCAGAAAGGTTCACTTGAAACAAAGCCGATTTTTTGATACTGTACAACTATAAAGTAATTGTCGATTTTTTAGAAACTTGGACTTATATATATTAACATAACGGTTTCGTTTTCTGTTCACATTTTTAAGCAAAAGTTAAAATTGAGCATGGTATAATCATACTAGCAATAGTGTTATTCTTTTTGGGGGTGTCTACATTAAAATGCATATCATAGGAATAAGTGTTAACTATAAAACTGCCCCTGTTGAAATCCGCGAGCGGTTAACATTTAATGAAACAGACTTAGGGGAAGCGATCGAGAGACTGCAAACAAAAAAGAGCATCCTCGAAAATGTTATCTTATCAACCTGTAATCGTACAGAAATCTATGCAGTTGTTGATCAGCTGCATACTGGACGTTATTACATTAAGGAATTTTTGTCCGAATGGTTTGGGCTTGAACAAGATGAATTTTCCCCATACTTAACTTATTATGAAGAAGATGCGGCAGTTGAACATTTATTCAAGGTTTCCTGTGGACTCGATTCGATGATTCTGGGAGAAACGCAAATTCTTGGCCAGGTTCGGACGGCTTTTTTCCAAGCCCAAGAATTAGCAACAACAGGAACTGTGTTCAATCATCTCTTTAAACAAGCTTTAACGATTGCAAAACGCGGACATTCTGAAACCGATATTGGAGCAAATGCTGTATCTGTCAGCTATGCGGCTGTAGAACTCGCTAAAAAAATTTTTGGTGCACTTGATCATCAGCATGTGCTCATTTTTGGCGCGGGCAAAATGGGTGAATTAGCGGCTCAAAACCTTCATGGAAGCGGTGTCCGTAAAGTGACGGTTATTAACCGGACCTATGAAAAAGCAGTCGATCTTGCGGCGCGGTTTGATGGGCAGGCAAGAGTCTTGGAAGAACTGGAAAGCGCTATGATTGATGCTGATATTTTAATCAGTTCTACGGGTGCAAAGGATTTTGTTATTACAAAAGAAACAGTAGAAAAAGTCATTAAACACCGTAAAGGTAAACCATTATTTATGGTGGATATTGCCGTTCCAAGGGATTTGGACCCGCAAATCGCTGAACTTGAAAATGTCTTCCTATATGATATTGATGATTTAGAAGGTATTGTGGAAGCGAACTTGCAGGAACGTAAAAAAGCAGCAGAGAAAATTATGCTGCTCATTGAAAAGGAAATTGTCGAATTTAAGCAATGGCTTGGAATGCTTGGCGTTGTTCCTGTTATTTCGGCATTAAGAGAAAAGGCACTTGCCATCCAAGCTGAAACAATGGTGAGCATTGAGCGGAAAATTCCGCATCTATCAGAGCATGATAAAAAAGTGTTAAACAAACATACAAAGAGTATTATCAATCAATTGTTAAAAGATCCAATTCTCCAAGCAAAAGAGATGGCTGCCGGCCCTGATGCAGATAAAGCTTTGGACTTATTTATGAAGATTTTTAATATCGAAGAGATTGTTGAACAACAACCGAAAGCAGCCGAAACTAAGAATACTACGATCGTTTACTCACCTCAGGCTTCTTTTCAGCCGTAAAGGGGAAACTTATGTTTGACATCCATATGACACGGCTGCATGAATTAACAGTCGTTGTGTATGCCTTTAGTGTGTTGTTGTATTTTTTTGATTTCATTCATCATAACCGGAAGGCAAACCGAATTGCCTTCTGGTTACTTGCATTTGTATGGGTTTTACAATCTACTTTTTTATTTTTATATATGCTGAAAACAGGCAGGTTTCCTGTGCTGACCATCTTTGAAGGCTTGTATTTCTATGCATGGGTTTTGGTAACACTTTCGGTGATTATCAACCATTTACTTAGGGTTGATTTTATCGTTTTTTTCACGAATATACTTGGATTTATCGTGATGGCGATCCATACCTTCGCGCCTGTACAGTATCAATCAGCCATTATTGCTCAAAGGCTGGTTTCTGAGCTGCTGTTAATCCATATTACAATGGCCATACTATCATATGGGGCTTTCTCCCTTTCCTTTGTTTTCTCTTTATTGTATCTACTTCAATATGATTTACTGAAAAGGAAAAAATGGGGAAACCGGCTCATTCGCTTGGCTGATTTAACCAAGCTTGAACGTTTATCTTTTGTGATGGCAGTAATAGGGGTACCAATGCTGATGCTTTCCTTAATCCTGGGCCTGCAGTGGGTTTTTATTAAAGTTCCATGGGTGCATTGGTATGACAGCAAGGTTCTCGGTTCATTCATTGTTCTTGTGACCTACAGTGTTTATTTGTATTTACGAATCGGCAGAGGCATGGCTGGAAAGACGCTTGCCTTATGGAATGTCGCTTCTTTTTTAATCGTTTTAATCAACTTTTTATTATTTGGCCGTATATCATCTTTTCACATATGGTACACATAGGAGGCAGTCATGCGAAAAATTATTGTCGGGTCTAGACGAAGCAAATTAGCTTTAACACAAACAAATTGGGTAATTGAACAGCTAAAAAAACTCGGCGGTCCTTTTGAATTCGAAATCAAAGAAATCGTAACCAAAGGGGACAAGATTTTAGATGTAACTCTTTCCAAGGTTGGAGGCAAAGGGTTATTTGTAAAAGAAATTGAACAGGCTATGCTGGATAAAGAAATCGATATGGCAGTGCACAGCATGAAGGACATGCCTGCTGTTCTTCCGGAAGGATTGACAATTGGCTGCGTGCCGTTCCGTGAAGACCACCGCGATGCGCTTATATCTAAAGAGCATGTTCCATTTAAGGAATTGAAGCAAGGGGCTGTAATCGGAACAAGCAGCCTGCGCCGCAGCTCGCAGCTCTTACAGGCAAGACCTGATTTGGAGATTAAATGGATTCGCGGCAATGTTGATACGAGACTTGAAAAGCTCAAAGGTGACGAGTATGATGCCATCATTCTTGCTGCTGCCGGACTTTCCCGTCTTGGCTGGGCAACAGACGTTGTCACCGAATTTTTAGATACGGACATTTGCGTCCCTGCAGTCGGTCAAGGGGCATTATCGATTGAATGCCGCGAGGATGATCAAGATCTGCTGGATCTTTTTGAAAAATTCACTTGTAAAAAAACGGAAAGAGCCGTCCGTGCAGAACGTGCTTTCCTTCAAAAAATGGAAGGCGGCTGTCAGGTGCCAATTGCCGGCTTTGCTCATATAAACGAGCAGGATGAAGTGGTTCTAAACGTTTTAGTTGCTTCTCCTGACGGCAAGGAAATTTATAAAGAAGAATTAATTGGACAAAACCCGGAAGAGCTGGGAGAAAAAGCAGCGGATATCCTTATCGATAAAGGGGCAAAAGACTTAATTGACCGGGTTAAACGAGAGCTTGATGAAAAATGATTTCTTCAATGCCATTGCAGGATAAAAAAGTTCTCGTCCCCAGAGGGGCAAAAGAAGCAAAATCCTTTTCTGACCTGCTTGCAAAATACGGAGGGATTCCTGTTGAAATCCCTCTTATTGCTTTTCGTCCTGTTAGCTTAAAGCCAATGCTTCGCGAAAAGCTGGAAAGACTAAATACATATGACTGGATTATTTTTACGAGTAAAGTAACGGTTGAAACGTTTCTATCATTTTTTGAAAAAAAGCCAATTCACTCATTTCCTAAAATTGCCGTCATCGGGAAAAAGACAGAGGAAGCGCTTCGGAAGAATGGACTGCCAGCTGCCTTTGTTCCCAACACATATGTTGCTGAAGCCTTTGCCCGGGAGTTTCTGCCGCATGTCAGCCAGGGAATGAAGGTACTGATTCCAAAAGGCAATCTTGCCCGCGAATATATTGCCGAATCGCTGCGAACTCACGGTGCTGTTGTCGAGGAAGCCGTTGTCTATGAAAACTATTTGCCGGAGGAAAGCCGCGAAAAGCTGAAGAAAATGGTCATAAACAAGCAATTGGACATTCTCATGTTCACAAGCCCATCCACGGTAGACCATTTTATGGAAGTCATTGCGGAAAACAATCTTGAAGCCAAAATAAAAGATTGTTTAATCGGCTGTATAGGTCCCGTAACAGAGAAGAAACTTAAATCATACGGATTGCCAATTCATGCTTCGCCAAAAGTTTATACTGTGGAAGAAATGATTAAAAGCATGAACGCTTATATAGAGGAAACATGGAGGTAAGAAGAATGGAACTTCAATTTGCACGTCACCGCCGTTTGCGTACAAGCGCCAATATGCGGGCA
>CAZAEW010000073.1:0-3380 GCA_964484065.1 uncultured Bacillus sp. | reverse complement strand
CTATCCGGAGATGATCGTGATCGCTGATACATGCTTATGTGAATATACAAGCCACGGCCATTGCGGGGTCGTTTCAGGCGAAAAAATCCTTAACGACGAATCGCTTGATTTGCTAGTTAAAACCGCTGTAAGCCAGGCTCAGGCCGGGGCTGATATTATTGCCCCATCCAATATGATGGACGGTTTTGTTGCCGCTATCCGGGAAGGCTTAGATGAAGCAGGATTTCTCGATGTGCCAATCATGTCCTATGCGGTGAAATATGCTTCCGCCTTTTATGGACCATTTCGTGATGCAGCTGATGGCGCGCCGCAATTCGGCGACCGGAAAACGTATCAAATGGATCCTGCCAACCGCCTGGAAGCATTCAGAGAAGCTGAATCCGACGTAGCTGAGGGCGCAGACTTTTTAATCATAAAACCGGGTATGCCTTATCTTGATATCGTCCGTGATGTAAAGAATAACTTTACTCTTCCTGTTGTCGTTTACAATGTAAGCGGGGAGTATGCGATGGTAAAAGCAGCCGCGCTCAATGGCTGGGTTGATGAGAAAAAGACCGTTCTTGAAATGCTGCTTGGCATGAAACGTGCCGGCGGAGATCTCATCATTACTTACCATGCAAAAGATGCCGTCCGCTGGCTGAAAGAAGAAGAATAAAATAAACCGGCCATCAGCGGGGGTCTAACTGCCCGTTTGCGGGATAAAAAATTTTCACTCATTCATGGAGGGAATCGGATGCGTTCATATACAAAATCAATTGAAGCATTTAAAGAAGCTAAAACGCTAATGCCAGGGGGCGTAAACAGCCCGGTCCGCGCTTTTAAATCGGTCGATATGGATCCGATTTTTATGGAAAGAGGCAAAGGCTCCAAAATTTATGATATTGATGGCAATGAATATATTGATTACGTGTTATCATGGGGTCCATTAATCCTTGGACATTGCAACGATCAAGTAGTCGAAGCGCTTAAAAAGGTTGCTGAAATGGGAACAAGTTTTGGGGCGCCTACATTAATGGAAAATAAGCTTGCGAAGCTGGTGATGGAACGTGTTCCATCCATCGAAGTAATCCGGATGGTATCGTCAGGAACTGAAGCAACGATGAGCGCCTTGCGGCTTGCCCGCGGCTATACCGGCCGGAATAAAATTTTGAAATTTGAAGGCTGCTACCACGGCCATGGCGATTCACTCTTGATTAAAGCCGGCTCTGGCGTCGCTACGCTTGGGTTGCCTGATAGCCCAGGTGTTCCTGAAGGCGTTGCTCAAAATACGATCACGGTGCCTTACAATGATTTAGAGAGCGTCAAATATGTGTTCGAAAAGTTTGGCGAAGATATTGCCTGCATTATTGTTGAACCTGTTGCCGGAAATATGGGGGTTGTTCCGCCGCAGCCAGGATTCCTGGAAGGCTTGCGCGAAGTAACGACTAAATATGGAGCATTGCTGATTTTTGATGAGGTCATGACCGGTTTCCGCGCAGGTTATAATTGTGCGCAAGGTTATTTTGGTATCACACCTGACCTTACCTGTCTTGGTAAAGTAATCGGCGGAGGTCTTCCGGTAGGTGCATTTGGCGGTAAAGCTGAAATCATGGGAAAAATCGCGCCAGCAGGACCGATTTATCAGGCAGGAACTTTATCCGGAAATCCGCTCGCGATGACAGCAGGATATGAGACGTTAAGCCAGCTGACTCCGGCTGATTATCAGGAATTTATCCGAAAAGCGGATATGCTCGAAAAAGGAATCAGTGCAGCGGCTGAAAAGTATGAGATTCCGCTTACGTTTAACCGTGCCGGATCAATGATCGGCTTCTTCTTTACAAATGAAAATGTCATTAACTATGACAAGGCAAAAACATCTAATCTGGATTATTTTGCCCGTTATTATCGCGAAATGGCGAATCAAGGTGTATTCCTTCCGCCATCTCAATTTGAGGGCTTGTTCTTGTCAACTGCCCACTCAGATGAGGATATCGCAAAAACCATCCAAGCAGTTGAACATGCTTTTTCAACATTAAAATAAGTCTCTAACACACTCATCAGTTGGTGAGTGTGTTTTTTTTGAATATTTACTTTTATAAAAAAAATCTCGTGTTATAATGAAATATGTAATTTTTTACATTAATTTGTCGAAAGTGTAAAAGGCCTTAAAGATTGTGGTGTTAAAATGAGTTTGAGGATTTTTGCCTCTTTAATGAAGGCACTAATAATTGTAATGATGATTGGCGGTTGTGAGATTCAAGAAGAAACGAAGCTTGAATGCCCTCATGAAGCAAAGGCAACTGATTCTTCTAAGACGAAAGACAAAATGAATGCTGAACAAACAAAAGAAACCATTGTCCAACAAAAGATACGAGAGTATTTACAAAAGAATGATTTAAGCGGAAGCGTTGCAGTTGTTGAAGGGAATCATACTATTTTTAATGAAGGGGTGGGATACGCTGATATTGGGAATAAAACATTAAACCAATCTTCAACTACGTATCCGATTGCATCCATTACCAAAACTTTTGTTTCGACGAGTATTATGATGCTTCAAGAACAAGGAAAGTTAACTATTAAAGATCCAGTATCAAAATTCATTCCTGATTTCCCAAACGGTTCTAGAATCAAGTTATATCATCTTTTAACCCACACATCTGGCATTCAAGATTTGGATTGGAAAAGGAAGAAATATTTGAGAATATTACCGCTTAAAGGTTTAATTATGGAAATTGAACAGAACCCGTTAAAATTTAAACCGGGTACACAATGGGATTATAAAGATGAAAACTATATGATTCTAGGGTATATCATTGAAAAGGTCTCGGACATGGATCTTCACGATTTTATCCAGAAAAATATCTTTGATCCGGTTCATATGGAAGATTCAGGCTTTATGACGCGCTTTCATCCTGCTCCGTATACATCGATCGGATATATAAAAAATAACAAACAGATGGAAACAACGAAATATGTAAGTGTTTTTACTCTTTTTGGAAACGGAGATATCTATTCAACTGCTTATGATATTGCCAAATATGATCAGGCCTTAATGAATGGAAGGCTTATTTCAAAAGAAAGTCTGAAGGATGTACTTACCCCTTCTCCAAAGTCATCATATGGACTTGGTCTCTACAATAGAGGAAATGTTGTCTTTAGCATAGGCGGTTTAGGCGGCTGGAACTCCATCCATGGATATTATAAAGATAAAACCTCCATTGTCGTATTATTAAATGAACGGACTAATAAAACAAAAAATGTTGAAGTAATCATGTCTGATATTTATCAAATCCTAAAAAATAATCCTTCGCAATAAAATGCTCATAAAAAAGCACTCATCAGGCAGGTAAAGGGTTCCGTTTTCGGGTGCTTTCTTATTAAAAGACACAAGAATTGACGTA
>CAZAEW010000072.1:15343-17653 GCA_964484065.1 uncultured Bacillus sp. | reverse complement strand
CAGGCACCTTTGAAGGACAATTATCCATTAAAGATGCCTGACACTTTTCTTTTCGGAACTTAAATTTTTATCTGCTATTCCATACTCTTTTCAGACTCTTCTTTATTCAAACCTTGAGCAATTGACGTAAGTTCACCTTTCAAATTATGCTTGCCGGAATAATTTTCAATCAGTTCCTTGAGGTCTAATCCGGTGGTCTCTTTCAAAGATTCCTGCAAACCAGCCATTAAACTCGTAACATTACCGCTGACAGAGGAAATTCCTCCGCCATTACCGGAATCAATAACTGTTACTCTGTCAATATTGCCAATAGGCTCAGCAACAGCTTTGGCATAGTCCGGCAGCATTTTAATAATCATATCCATGATGGCAGCTGAACCAAACTCCTCAAATGCTTTGGCCTTTTCACGCAAAACATTGGCTTCAGCCATCCCTCGTTTTTCAATCGCAGAAGCGGAAGCTTCCCCTTCGGCAGCAATAGCCTTTGCTTTAGCAAGACCTTCTAATTCTACTTTCTTTGCTTCGGCCTCAGCCCTATTAATCTCCTGAGTTTTTAATGCTAAAGATTGGTTCTCAATCCTAATCCGTTCCGCTTCTGATTCTTTTACCTTTTGATAGTAATCGGCATCCGCTTTTTTTATGATTTCAGCTTCATATTGCTTCTCACGGCGCTTAATTTCTCGTTCTTCCAGCTCAATTTTCTTTTCGCGTTCGACGATTTCAATTTCAATTTCCTTTTGGCGCAATTCCTGCTTACGTTGAGTCGTTTGCAGTTCAAATGCGATACCGGCATTTGCTCTCGCCGTATCTTCAGCAATCTGAAAATCGGCAAGCTTTATTTCATTATCCTTTTTGGCCGCTGCAATTTCAGTCGCACGAGCAAATTCTGCCTCCTGTGCTTCTTTGTTATTTTGCGCTTTACCGATTCTCTCTTCTTTTTCGGCAAGGCTTCTTGCCAGTTCGCTATCCCGCTTCACTTCTGCGATCCTGCGCTGGCTTAAAGCATTAATAAAATCATGATCATCCGTTACATGGGTTATACTAAAGTTGACAATTTCAATCCCCAGTTTTTGCAAGCTATGCTCTGCAATCGCCCTAACCTTCTCAGAAAACAAGTCACGATGCTTATTGCTCTCCTCAACAGTAAGTGTAGCAATAATTGCTTTTAAGTGTCCTTCAAGTATTTGACGGATTTGCTGTTCCCTGTGTTCAACAGGTACCCCTAAATAGTTTTCAGCCGCATTGATTAGGTTCTTTGTATCGCTGTAGAATTTAACCGTAGCCACTGCTACCACGTTAATTGGCACATCTTCTTTTGTCACAATATTTTTCGCTTCTACATTTAGGTTAGAAGGCTGCAGACTTAAGATTCCCATCCGATGAATGATTGGTAACACAACTGCCCCGCCGCCGACGACAATTTTGATTTTTTTCCATGTTCATCTGTTTCTACATTCCGGCTTCCCAGCGCACTTCCAGTAACAACCATTGCCGTATCTCTGCCAACAACCTTGTAACGGCTGATGGCATATAAGATAACTCCCAGAATAACGACTACTAATACACCGCCAATTCCAAGTGTTTGTACCATCGGAACTCCCCATTTCTTTTATAGTTTAAAATGATCTATTTCATTACTAACAGTCCTCTGATAAACGACAAAACGATTATCTTTTACATCCCATACAATCACCTCAGTGTCTATGGGCAAGGCCTTTCTATCTCTGCTAATCGCTGTTCTAAATATGTACCCAAGATCATGCTCCACTTTTACTTCACCTAAAGAATCTGCACCTTCCTTGATATCCATTGTGATAATTCCTTTTCTGCCAACCATATCCTCTAAATTCACCCCGGATGAATTCTCCATACGTTTTAAAGGCCTTATGAAAAAATAAGAAATAAGGAAGGTTAATAGAAACGATGCTATTCCAGAAACAATTAGTATGACGATGGAAGATAACCCCATGTAGCTTGTAAATTTTTGAAAAATAAATCCAACACCGCCAAGAAAACTTGCAAACAAAACCATTTCACTGGGGCCAAACGGTAAAACATCCAAATGTCCCGTTATTGCATCCATTAGGTCACCTAAAAGCAGAATAAAGATTAATAGAATAACTCCGCCTGCCAATAGATACAAATAGATATGCTCCATAGTGGTTCCGTCCAAATGCATTGCCATCACCGCCTTTTAGTTCAAACTATGATTGTTACTCAATATTTAGAAATATTTACTAAATTTTAGCATATAAACCAGTTAACAAATGGAATAATATGTGAATTGTTATTGAACAATGATAAAGAAAA
>CAZAEW010000072.1:0-15243 GCA_964484065.1 uncultured Bacillus sp. | reverse complement strand
AGAAAGATAAATTCCCAGCCAAATTTGTTTTTCTGCTGTTCGATCATCCGGCTTATTTTTTCATAGCTGAATTCTCGGCTGGCATTTTCCATCCCATCAGTGGTTATCACAAACATTATATGTTCAGGGCGCTCATCCTCAGCAGTATGCTTCTGCACATTTGCTATTTTGTTTATCGTTTTTCCCACTGCATCCAAGAGGGCTGTAGTCCCTCTCACAAAATAATCATTATCTGTCAAAGGTGCAATACCCCGCAGGTTAATGCGGTCATGCAGCAATTCGTATTTGTCATCAAACAGCACTGTAGTGATAATAGCTTCGCCCGGCTCTTTTTTCTGTTTTTCCAGCATGGCGTTATAGCCGCCAATCGTATCACTTTCAAGACCGCTCATTGAACCGCTTCTGTCCAAAATAATTACCAGCTCTGTTAAACCTTTTTTCATCATGTTCTCCTCCAATCTTTATTGTGATTTAAGGATAACATTTCCTATTTTCCATTCGGTCGCATAACAAGCGACAAATTACTTTAGGCTAAACACCGAGAAGTTTCTCGTCAAAAGCAAACAAAGCCTCGTTTATTTCAAAAATATTGTAATTGCCTTCATCAATAAAGTACTCAATGATAAGATCAAATTTACTGCTGTGAGAAAGGGCAAAACCGGCCTTGAACAAAAGGTCTTTCGTTTCGTCAAGGCTTAACTTCAGTGCGATGGCAAAAGCAATTGCGGTAGTCTTGCTCGGTTTGTAATTGATATCATTCCGGATTTTAGAAAAATGTTTTCGGTCAATATTTGCCTTTTTATAAGTTTCTGCATCAGTCATGCCTTTTTCATCTATCAAACGCAGTAACATCTGTGAGAAAGTTTCTTCCATTTGCTTTACGACATCATCCAGACTTCGTATCCGTTTTTTTACAGGCGCTGGTGCCTCCATGGAAGGCAAAGTTGCTTCAAAATCGATCTCTCTGAGCTGATGTTGTTCTTCCAATCTTCTCCTGCGATTAATAGGTTGTTCTTCTATGTAATTATCATCAATATATTGCCTTATGGATGAAAACAGTTTCTCAGACAGCATAAACGCAGCCTTATCATACACAACAAGAAAAACAATCATTTCATTACTTAACAAAAAATCTCCGATAACCGAAATGGCCGTTTTCATTGCCTTATCCTTGGGATATCCAAAAGCTCCAGAAGATATCAGCGGAAAAGCAATACTCTCAAGATGATACTCTTTCGCTAAAGCCAGTGAATTCTTGTAACATTCTTCCAGCAGTTTTTCCTCGTTATTCCTGCCGCCATGCCAAACCGGTCCAACCGTATGGATGACATACTTTGCCGGCAGCCTGTAACCTTTTGTCATTTTTGCCTGTCCGACTTCGCAGCCGCCAAGTGTCCTGCACTCCGCAAGAAGTTCCGGTCCCGCTGCACGATGAATAGCTCCATCGACCCCACCGCCGCCGAGCAAAGAAGAGTTTGCCGCATTGACAATTGCATCAGCATGAACTTTGGTAATATCATTACGAATTATTTCAAGTGGCATATCCACATCTCCTCTTTTAAGATGGAAGTCCTCTTAAAGACAGTTTACTTCCTCCACAGCTTCATTATATTTCAAAAAAAAGCGTCAGGCACCATAAAAAGACAATTGACCTTTTATGGTGCCTGACACTCGAATTTAGTATGTACAATGTTTACATATGTAAAATTCTTTATTGGATTATCCCCTGTATTTGACAGCCAGCCCTTTTAAGAAATTCCTGGCGTACTTATCCCCACACTCTTTATAATTCTTTTGCCCTTCTTTTCTTAAGAAAGCACCTAATTCTCCTTTTGAAACTGTGATTCCTGCTTTCTTAAATATTTCCAACATATCATCAGTAGTTAACGCTAATGCAATTTTCACTTTCTTTAACATGAGATTATTAACGTTTGCACGGTTCTTTATAGATGGTTCCGGTGCATCCGTCTGCCCTGGTTTGGGCTCTTGCTTTCCTCTTTTAAAAATAATAAAGCCATTTAAAAAGGAGTCTAACATACTGTTATTACATTTCATTTGATTGCCACTTTCAGCATCATTCTCGTCTGATTTTGTGAGAATCTTTATTACTTCCGGGACAGTTATATCCAAGCCACCGAGTTTAAAGATTTCTGCGACTTCTTTATTTTTTATTTCCATTGCATATCTCAAGCGAATCAATATATCGTTATTTTCCACAAAAATCCTCCTATAGGTAAAATGAGTTACAGCCTCTATAACAACAAGGATTCTAAATTCAATCTATCTTATCCCATCTTTGCATCTTCATCGACCTGAGTCTTGGATTCAAGTGATCATAATATGCAGATGCAGTTAGAGTTCCTCGCTTTTCCTTTATAACCTAACTCCTCAAACCAGTCAACTTAAGAAATTTTATTAACTTTCATCTAACGCCGTTTTTTCTCGGGAGGTTTTTCTGTTCTAGCTTTTTTCCTTCTTGCTATTACTCACGGAAAGCTTGGACATACACAAGAGTCCCTAGTTTCTTTCCAGAGCAATTAAGAAATCAGCGAATAGAATTTTTTGAGTTTTGAAGAGCCTCTCGAAAGTTTTTGAGAGGCTCTTCTTTATTATATCTATCTATTCTTTTGAGAAATACTATTTTACTGTGACAAGAGATACTTGCGAATGCAGTTTTTTTATGTTTTTCAAAACATCTTCTGCGACAAATCCAAGAGCATCTATCGCTTTGCCCTTTTGGCTTGTTAACTGCTGAGCAATATCAGCAAAGAGTATTTCCATTTCTTCCAGCATCAAAGCTGCTGCAGTATTATATTGGTTGACATTATAGTAACTGGATTTATTAAATAAAGCAGAATCTATATAAGGCTCAAAATTCTTTATGAGGTTTGGATAAAAAATAGTCAGCCTGCCTACAAGAATTCGAATTGGTCTAATTATTTCCAAAGCCTCGTCGATTGGTTCAAGTGCATGCTTAACAGAACTTTTAACTTTATCATCAAATTTTGTAAATAAACTGATCAATGCCCCCGGCAGTGTACCATATAATGCCAGGTTGGTAGCACCCTTGATCTCATAGGATAATTGTTCTAAACTTAGTTCCGTTGCTATTAAAATCCCCTCAATTGCTGCAAGTACTGGCAAAATTATTAGACTGCTTGTCTGGTTAAAGGAATTAACTGCATATTCCAATTCTATTTCTTTGAGCCGCAATCCCATTGCCATGTAGGACGAATCCTCTAAAATATATGTATTTGTTTCTTTAGGACAATTGGAAGTAGATATCTTTTCATTATTAGCGATTGCATTCCCTATATCTTTGTCAATCTTCTGGAAGGAGTCGGCAGTTTTTTGTACTTTGTTAGCAAAACTCAATATTTGTTCTCCTACCTTATCCTTATTGCGCAAAATAATTTGAAAATGTTCTTGTAATTCATTCACTACTGCATCATTATATTTTTGAGCGGCGCATTTTGATCAGATTCGGAACGAACCCTTCTATTATATAATTTATTCCATTGGATAGTTCTCTGACTTTTCGAGCCAAATTCCCTAAAAGGTTCCTCGCCTCTTCAAAAGCAAATTCAGCGATGGCGTTACATACAACATATTCAATCATTTTGTTAGGTACTGAATTTATTATTCTATTCACCACTTTGCTTTTGCTTTCTGCTGAGTCCAGCAAAGTGATGAGATTGTCAATTTCATTGCTTAGCCGATTTGACGTTTGGGCAATACCTTTAAAAAGGTTGCTGCCTGCTGATTCTTCGAAAGTCTGTTCATACTCTGACTGCAATTTTGAAATCCGCTGCGTTATTTTTTTCCCTTCATCATCCACAATCTCTTTGGAATTAGTTAGATAGCTATTAACACGTGCATACTGAACATTATGAATATCATTATTTAAGGCATCAACTAATTGATCCAATTCATATTTGTTAATTTTTATTTGTTTTGAGTGTCCGCCATAAAGAGGAATCCCTCTCCAAACGCTAGTGGCAATATGATCATCGGCGCCAATATATATTTTTCCGTAACCAGGCTTTCCTTTGACACCAATTACATAATACTGATCAATATTATAACCAATATGATTTGAAAATCCCTTTTCCTTATTTATTTCAGGAATACCATTATTAATGATGTAGTGGGTCCCCGGAATTCTTCCGGTCAAATATCCAGATTTCTCTAACAGTGTTAAGGGATCGTATTTGCTGAAGTAATTTGTTATATTTGAATACTTTTTATTAGGCTTAATCACTCCTTTTGGGAGCAAGGCAGGGTTCAAGGTAACCCCTTTAATTTCCGGATGTTTTATCGCAATATAACCAACTAGCGCTCCAGCTAAAGAATTTCCACATATGGATTTGATTTTGTATCCATCTTTTTCATATTTATCTTTCATAGTCTCATAATATTTATCCGCAGCCTTCAATTGTACAGGAGGGACATCGCCAAGGAGTTCTAAATCGGTAATTCCATCTTTTAAACCATCTTCTTTATCTGTTTGTGTACCGACATAGACTATTGTGAGCTCTTTGGTACCCACTTTTTGTACGGTAATAGCGTCAAGGCCGGATGGGTCTTTATACTTTTTATCTACAACTTTATATTCAATTCCATTTACAGTAAGGTAATCTTTCTTATTGTTTATTTTATACGCATGATAACCTGCTAACTCTACCAAATCCTTATCTGTAGTATTTCTAACCTTTTCATCTACCCGGTTTGACATTTTATTCATATACCTACCTTTATTACTATTTCTTTACGATATCATGTGGAAAAGTGCGTTCTAGGCTAGTATCGTTTGTTTCCATACCTGTTCTTTTATCAACATTATTGTCATGTAGGAAAATACTGTATGATCCTGGTGGAAGCCCCTCCATGTCTTCGATATCCAACACAATTTGATCAAATATTTTTTTATCAGGTTTTACTCGTTTTTCTTTCATAAATAAATCGATAGTTATATCTATGTAGTTAGGGTCCACTTTACTGTTGTTTAGTGCACTGATAAACTGTTCTTTACTCGTGTTTGGGTTAGTTATATATAGTTCATAAAGGTCTGTAAAGAGTTTATTAGAAATAGGTATGTAATAATAAGATGTGCTGTACCCTGACGCCCTTACGTTTTCAACTGCTTCCATTCTCATCCCAACAACTGGATTCTTAGATACAAAATCATTTAGATAGGAATTTAACTTTATGAGCTGGTCATTATAAACCAACCCATAAATTCCGCTTCTAATTGCACCCTCGACTTGTCCTTCTTGGGACCACACTTCATCCAGCATTACTTTATTATTTTGAACATCTATTGGCACTATTGCGTACGTATAAAAATGCAGTTCACCTACAGATTCAACAAAGACACTTGCTCCATCAACTGCTCCGACCACATTATGTACAATGACATCTGTTTTATATTTTTCTTTAAAAAAATTTTTTACCGCAACTTCGATTTCACCACGATGAGCTTTAGCAATTTTATCCGTTCTCTCACCATTTGGCAGAGCAAATCCTTTTCCTGTATAGTCTTGAACAGGGACATAGTATTCGCTGGCATGTTTTTCTCCTTGGGTTTCTACTTTTTTTTCTTGCGTGTTCTCCAAATTAAAACACCCTCCTAACAATAGTGACATTCCAATTCTTAATGCGATTGCCATTTTTTTTCGTTTCAAAACAAGATCCTTCTTTCTGCAGCAAATATAACTAACCAATTCTACGATTAATATAAAAAATTCAGGAATTATGTATGATTTTAATTGCACATATAACCATTTAATTTTAATAAATATATATTCTAATAGAAACAAAAAATGGAAAAACAAGAGGAAAGGATCAGTAGAAAGGAAGATTGAATGAGTAAATGGTACCATTAATAGAAAGTGCCTAATCACCTTTCAGTTTGTATTTTTTTAGTCATCAACTAATTGACCCTAATACATTATTCTGATGATCACTATTATAACCAATATGATTGAAAATCCTTTTTTCTTTATTTATTACAGGAATACCATTATTAATGATGTAGTGGGTCCCCGGAATTCGTCCGTCCAAATATCCGGCTCTCTCTAACAGTGTTAAGGGATCATATTTGCTGAATTAATTTGTAAGATTTGAATACTCTTGGTGGGGATTAACTACTCCTTGTGGAAGCATGGCAGGGTTCAAGGTAACCCCTTTAATTTCCGGATGTTTTATCGCAATATAACCAACTAGCGTGCCCGCTAAAGAATTTCCACATGTGGATTTGATTTTGTATCCGCCTTTTTCATATTTTGCTTTCATTTGCTCATAATATTTATTTGCAGCTGTTAATTGTGCGGGAGGGACATCGTCAAGGAGTTTTAGATCAGTTATAAGATCTTGTTGCCCGTTTGGCTTACTTGGATCTGTACCGACATAAACAATAGTGAGTTCGTTTGTTTTATCTTTTTGAACAGTTATAGCGTCAAGACCTGAAGGATCATTATAATGTGTGTCCTTCACTATGTAATCATTTCCATTAACTTCCAATCGTCTTCCTACAGAATAAGGTTTATAGGCATTATAACCCGCTAGTTCGACTAAATCTTTATCGTTAGTATTAGTACTTTTATTTATCAATTTGTTCATATGCTAGGCACTCCCTATTACTGTATATTGACACATTTGGGCTCTTCACATGATAGGTTATTATAATTTGTTGCAATTCCCGTTTTTTTGTCTATATTATTATCATGTAAATAAACACTGTACGAGCCTGGAGGAAAGCCTTCGGTGTTTTTTAAATCGGATACTATTTTTTCTAATATTTTTCTATCAGGCTTGACACCTTTCTCTTTCATAAATAAATGAATAGTTATAAGAATTTCATTAATATCTATTTTATTTTTACTCAATTCATTTAACAATTCCTCTTTTCCAATTTTTGGATTCTTCAAATACAAATCATAAAGTCCATCAAATGACGAATCTAAAACCGTTACATAATAATAAGGTGTACTGTATCCATTTCCACCTACATTTTGAACGGCCTCCATTCTCATCCCAACAACCGGGTATTTCAATATAAAGTCTTTTAAATAATTATCTAGTATCTTTATTTTTTCACCATAAATCATTCCATAGATGCCTTCGTTTATTGCCCCCTCTATTTGACCCTCCTGAGACCACACCTCATCCAGCATTACTTTTTTATGCTCGCCATCAATCGGTACAATCGCAAAAGTATAAAAATGGGGTTCACCTACAGATTCAACAAAGACACTTGCACCATCAACTGCCCCGACCACATTATGTACAATGACATCTGTTTTATATTTTTCTTTAAAAAAATTTTTTACCGAAACTTCGATTTCACCACGATGAGCTTTAGCAATTTTATTCGTTATCCCACCATTTGGCAGAGCAAATCCTTTTCCCGTATAGTCTTGAACCGGAACATAGTATTCTTTGGCATGTTTTTCTTCTTGGGTTTCGACTTTTTTACCTTGCGTGTTCTCCAAATTAAAACACCCTCCTAACAATAGTGACATTCCAATACTTAATGCGATTGCCATTTTTTTTTGTTTCAAAACAAGATCCTTATTTCTGCAGCAAAGAAAACTTACCGATCTACAATTTTTGTAAGAAATTCAGGAATTATATATCATTTTAATTGCACATATATCTATTTAATTTTAATAAATATATATTTTAATAGAAACAAAAAATGGAAAGATAGGAGGAAAGGAGGAGTAGGAGAATTATTGAATGAGGAATTGGTACCGTCAAAAAATTCCTGATTAAAATTCAGTTTGTATCTTTTTTAAGAGCATTAACTAATTGACACCAATAAATTATTCTGATGCTCACTATTTTAACCAATATGATTTGAAAATCCCTTTTCCTTATTTATTTCAGAAATACCATTATTAATGATAGTGGGTCACCGGAATTCGTCCGTTCTAATATCCGGCTTTCTCTTCCAGTGTTAAGGGATCGTATTTGCTGAAGTAATTTGTTATATTTGAATACTTTTGATGGGACTTAACTACTCCTTTTGGGAGCAAGGTAGGGTTCAAGGTAACCCCTTTAATTTCCGGATGTTTTATCGCAATATAACCAACTAGCGTGCCCGCTAAAGAATTTCCACATGTGGATTTGATTTTGTATCCGCCTTTTTCATATTTTGCTTTCATTTGCTCATAATATTTATTTGCAGCTGTTAATTGTGCGGGTGTGACATTATCAAGGAGTTTTAAATCTGTAATGATATCTTTTAGGCCGTCTTCTTTATTCACTTGTGTGCCGACATAAATAACGGTAAGCTCTTTAGTTTTATCTTTTTGTACAATTAAGGCATCCAAGCCTGTTGGCTCTTTATAATTAGTTTCTAAAACCCAATATTTAGTTTCATTAACAGTAAAGGATTTACCAGTTTGATAATTATGATAGGCGCTTTTGCCAGCTAACTTAACTAAATCTTTATCCGTCGTTTGTCTAACATCTATATTAGTTTGTTCAAGCGCATTGATCATTTTAAACCACTCCTACTACTGTTTTACTATAAAATCTGGAAATTCACGTGATAATTTATTTTTATCCGATCCAATCCCAGTTTCTTTATCTATATTATTGTCGTGTAAATATATGCTATATGAGCCAGTTGGGAAATCCTGCATGCTTTCAATATCTGAAACTATCTTATCAAATATCTTTTTATCAGGTTTTACACCTTTTTCTTTCATAAATAAATTGATGGTTATTCTAATGTTTTGTGGATCTACTACATTCTTACTCAATGCATTAGTAAGTCCCACTTTATTAATTGTTGGATTGTTTATATAAATTTGATAGAGCTCATCGAAAGGTTGATCCGCGACAGCAACGAAATAATATGGTGTACTATACCCGCCTGCACTGATATTTTCCACAGCTTCCATTCTCATGCCAACTATTGAATTTTGGGAAATACAATTATCCAAGTACTCATTTAATTTCTTAATCTTCCCATCATAAACCATCCTATAAATCCCGCTCTTTATTGCCCCCTCGACTTCTCCTTCCTCAGACCAAACCTTGTCAAGAATTACATTATTATTTTTGACATCAATTGGGACAATCGCAAGGGTATAAAAATGGGGTTCACCTACTGATTCTACATATACACTTGCTGCGTCAACAGCCCCCACCACATTATGAACGATGACATCAGTTTTATATTTTTCTTTAAAGTATTTTTTCACTGCCGCTTCAATTTCACTCCGGTGAGCTTTGGCGATTTTATCCGTTCTCTCACCGTTTGGCAATGCATATCCTTCCCCCGTATAATCTTGAACAGGTACATAATATTCTTTGGCGTGCTTTTCCTCTTGGGTTTCAACATCTTTACCTTGCGTGTTTTCAAAAGGAAAACACCCTCCTAACAATAGTGACATTCCAATGCTTAATGCGATTGCCATTTTTATTCGTTTCAAAACAAGATCCTTCTTTCTACAGAAAAGATAACTAATCAATTTCTAAGACTTAGTAGTGTATGGGTTTAATTACACATATATCCATTTAATTTTAATAATCATATATTCATTTAGAAACAAGAAATGGAAAAACAGGAGGAAAGGCGGAGTGGTAAGGATAATCAAACGAGGAATTGGAACCATAAAAAAATGCCTTGTCAACACCGGAATTTTTCCGATAAGTAAGACCATTCCAGGGACAAAGGCACTTTTTTATTTAATTAAAAAAACCACAATTTGTTATCCGATAATTTTGTAAGGAGGAGCCTTGAGAACCCCCCCCTTTAGCAGATATTAATTTTAAATCCGTTTTAAGAAGGAGCAAATCGTTAAAATGCCCTTATCAAAGTTTTCCAGGTTAAAATGTTCATTTGGAGCATGTAGATTTTCATCTGGCAAACCAAATCCCATTAAGACAACAGGAGCATTCAGGGATTGACTGAAATCCGATACAATCGGAATGGAGCCGCCTTCTCTTTTGTAAACAGGTGATTTCCCATATACGTTTTGATAAGCTTCAGCTGCTTTTTGGATCATCGGACTGTCGATTGGAGTTAAAAATGGGTAGCCCGTATCTTGAAGAGACACATTTATCGTGCACCCTTTTGGCGCATGTTTTTCCAAATGCTTTTTGATTAAATCTTGAATCTTTTCAGGATCTTGATTGTTGACCAGACGGCAGGTTATTTTGGCATGGGCCTCGTTCGGGATGACGGTTTTTGTACCTTCCCCCTGAAATCCACCCCATAAGCCGTTTATTTCTAATGTTGGCCGGGAACTGATTCTTTCACTGTAAGGATAATTTTGCTCTCCTCCAGTCAAATCTGTTAACCCTAACGATTTTTTTAACTTTTCTTCATCAAATCCCAATCCTTTGATTTGTTCCTTTTCAAATTCTGTCAGTTCAAGAACATCATCATAAAAATGTTCAACATTTACTTTCCCGTTTGAATCATGAAGGGCAGCTAGCAAGCGGACCAATAAATGGTTGGCGTTCTGAACTCCCCCGCCGAACATGCCTGAATGCAAATCAGAATTAGCCGTTTTCAGGGAAACTTCCAGTGCACATAGGCCTCTTAAAGAATAGGTAATGGCAGGGACTCCTCTGTCCCACATGTCAGAATCGGAAATAACGACCACATCACAAGCTAACTTTTCTTTATTTTCGGATAAAAACTGTGGAAGGTGGGTACTTCCAATTTCTTCTTCTCCTTCGATGCAAAATTTTACGTTTACCGGTAATTTCCCATCAGATGCCAATAAAGTTTCCACTGCTTTGATATGTAAGAACATCTGTCCTTTGTCGTCTGTTGCCCCTCTGGCAAAGATCTTTTCGTCACGGATGGTTGGTTCAAACGGAGGGGTTTCCCATAAATCAACGGGGTCAACGGGCTGGACATCATAATGACCGTATACTAAAACAGTGGGGGCATTTTCTTGATGAAGCCAGTCGGCATAAATAATAGGGTGACCTTTTGTCTGGATGATTTCAACATGTTCCATTCCAGTACTTGTTAATTTATCTGAAATCCATGCAGCTGCTTTTTGAATATCCTCTTTATGTTCAGATAAGGAACTGATGCTTGGAATACGGAGCAACTCTGATAATTCCTCGATATTATTTTGATGTTTTTTTGCTAAAAGCTCTGACAATTGACTCATTTTATCACCTTTTCTACTTTATTTTCTGTTTTTAGTATTTACCAATAAAGAAGAGAAAAACGAAAGAGTGCCTGGAACAACCTAAATAATCTAAAAGATTTTAGACAAGCTGAAAGGAACAGCACTGTTTCCGCACAGCTGGCTTTACATTGTTATCTATTTTCTGTACTCACTCTTTACAAACTTTTCTAACGCCGATAATGAGCGTTTCACTTTTTCCGTATCAATACAATAAGCCATCCGGAAATAGCCCGGACATCCAAAACTATCGCCAGGGACCAAAATCAAATCATATTTTAATGCTTTCCTGCTGAATACTTTGGCATCTTCCTCCAGTGCCTTCGGGAAAATATAGAAGGTTCCCCCTGGTTTTACGCAGGTAAAACCCAACTCCATTAATTTGTTATAAATTAAGTTCATATTGGTTTCGTAAACAGACATATCAGCAGTCATATCAACAACTTCCGCAACAGCAAGTTGAATAAGGGAAGGCGGGCAGTTGTGTCCGATGCCTCTGGAAATTTGTCCGCACATACTGACAATCTTGTCTGAATCCACACATACAGGATTTACGGCAACGTAGCCAATACGTTCTCCAGGTAATGATAATGATTTAGAATAGGAATAACATGATAGTGTATTGTCATAAAAGTTGGACACATAAGGAGCTTCAATACCTCCGAATAAAATCTCCCTGTAGGGTTCATCGGAAATAATAAAAATTTCGTGTCCGAATTCTTTTTCTTTTTTGTAAAGAAGATCTGCCAGTTTCTCTATAGTTTCCGCAGAATAAACTACTCCCGAAGGATTATTAGGAGTGTTAATTAATACTGCCGCTACTTTTTCTGTCAACATTTCTTCAAACAAAGTAAAGTTTATCTGAAAATCTTCCGTATTTGGAGGAACCACTTTCAGCACAGCACCTGTTAAATCAATATAAGGATGGTATTCCGGAAAAAATGGGGCAAATGTCAGCACTTCGTCTCCAGGTTGGGTTACACATCGGACTGCGTGGGCTATAGCCCCGGCCGCACCAGTCGTCATAAAGATGTGATTTTCGGTATAATTCATTTTAAATCGTCTATTTAATGATTGCGCTATTTTTTTTCTTACGGAAGGAATCCCTAAACTGGGACTGTATCCGTGAAGCTCTGCAGGACTTTTACTGGACAACAGATTCATCATTACATCGGTAAATTCTTTTGGAACAGGTACAGATGGGTTTCCCAAACTGTAATCAAATACATTTTCATAACCGATCGCTTTTCCGCGTTCTGTTGCAAACTCAGACAGCTCTCTAATGACTGATTTTCCTTCCAGCATTTTCTTATACTTTTTTGAAATCATTTCTTATCTTTCCTCCTCATCCGTTGACAATAACCTCTGGATGTTCACTATGTAATCCATCTAATATGGTATACCAAATTTTTCTTGGATGCACGGTAAAAAAACGTAATATCTTTAATATTAGGCTGAGGTTGGTTTTGTACATCTTTCAATTTTTTCAATAGTTAATGCTGCTCTTCTAAATTACTTTAATCGCTTAATAAACTTATCCAATAACCATTTCGTCAGGCTATTAATAGGTTTGATGTCTTTGAACACATTTGCCAGCTTTGGTGAAATAATATAGTAGATATAAATAAAAATTCGTCCCCAAAAATTTTTCCGAAGTACGGTATCACGGTATTCCCGCAGTTTCGCCACTTGCCATGCATCAACATCCCCATAAACAGCTGTAGCAATATAGCAGGCCTTCTTCGTTGTTCGATAATATACACGATTGTACAAAGCCTTTTTCGGATTTGTAACCCATCCATATCCTTTAGGTACTCTTACTTTTGCCCGAACCGCACGTTTTACCGAAGTTCGAGCAGCGATCCTTTTTTTAATGGATGGCTTTCTATAGCCCATTTTCATAAAAATCACTCCTAATAAGTTTAATACATAAAGAAGCGAAATAGAGGAATTCAGCAAACAGTCTTAAAAACATTAGCCAAAAATTTCTATATATTACTTGATCCCATCCGTTTCAAGTACTGTGATTTTGGTTTTTAAAATTTTTTATTCTAGTGGACAACCCCCCGAACACTTTATTTCTTTTCTCATAGTTTATTACTAACAAACGAGAAAGAGGGGAAATAAATATGTCAACATATAGAACATATAATACGGTATCCAATCGAGTTTTATTAGCTGAATTCGATAAAAACTGGGAGCGCAGATTATCCGATGGACATGTAGTCTATACTGCAACATCGAACAATGCAGAAGTAGATCTTCTTCTTTTGGAAGGTCAAACTCAAACACTCGTATTTAAAGCAGGCAGTAGAATTTTAGTTGTAGGAAAAACGTTCCACTTTCCGCCGCATATCTATTATATAACTGGGCAACAATAAATTTTTTAACGAAGCTTTGCTAGATTTAGTCTATTATCATCCCGATTCCCGATTTATGCTTTCGCGGCAAACGGGAATCGGGAGAACTTTTTGATATGGCTTTGATTTTAAGCAACCTTTTCAATACTAAAATCATGTTAAAGTTGTTATGTAGTGATAAAATTTAAAGGGAAGGGGTACGGAATAGGGTATTGGAATACTATAAAGAAAGGAATGTATAAAAGTGAAAAATGTTTTTTTAGATCGAGATGATGAAAGATACAACAAGAGCGGCAAATATTTTGTGAAAGAAAGCTCTAAAGACGGCAAAATTTTAGGAGAATTTTTTAGCTATTTGCAAGCTGCTTCTTTTGCAAAAGGCCTGGGATTTGTCGTCGAAGACAAGATTAGTCATACGAATATTCTCCCTGAAAGCAATTGATACATTATTAATGTCCAAAAAACCTATTAAAAATAGAGACACGATTATCTATTTCGTGCCCCTTTGCGATTACTAAAATTTGGTCTCTCCCCCGTTTTAATAGATAAAATCCCCCAGTTTTTCTATCATGGATATATAAATTCGAGACAAATGGATTTTACCTTCTGTAAACCACCAATTACACTTTTAGTCCATTCTTTACCTTCTTATACTCATTTACGTTATTTCCAACGGTATTAACCATCCATATGCCTATACATACTAATAAAAGCGCCACCATATTCTTTATCTCCAATATTGTCTCTCCTAAAAAAATGGCTGATAGCACAGATCCGAAAATGGGTGTTAAGAAATTATATACAGAAACGCGGCCTACAGAATTATATTTTAATAAAAGATTCCATAATGAAAATGCGATGGAAGACAATAATGCCAGATAAATTAAATTGATAGAAGACATTATTGTAAAATGATCAACTTGCCCGCCAGAAACCTCTCCTAATAGTACTAATAGAATACCCCCTATAAAAAGGCTGTATCCTGTTATAACAATCACATCCATACTTTCTGTCAGCTTTTTAGAATAAATAGCAGCAACGGAAAAAACAAGGGCAGAAATGACAACAAAACCATCCCCGGTAAAACGAAAGGAAAACTGCAATAGTTCAGAATTAAAATTTACAAGGATCACTCCTAAAAATCCTGCCATACATCCCAGTACCTTTGTTTTCGTCAACTTATCATTCTTATAAATGTAGTGAGCTAATATAACACTGAAAAATACAGCTGTCGAATTCATGACAGATCCTTTAACACCAGTCGTATTTGCCACACCTATGTAAAAAAATAAATATTGTAAAGTTGTTTGAACCATACCCAAGATAAACAACCTTGAAATATTTCTCTTAGAAAAACGAAAAATACCTTTTCCGGATATTTGCGCAAGAACCAGCAAAAGGATCCCCGCCAAAGTAAACCTATATCCTGCAAATAAAAATTTTGATGCGATATCACTAGCCTGAATATCAAATAATCGATATCCTATTTTTATCGCTGGATAGGCACTTCCCCATAAAAAACAGCATAATGTGGCAATGGCAGCAACGAATTTTGTATCTGTGAAATTTTTATGATTAAACAATGAAATTGCTCCTCTAGTAAGAAAATGATGGATGTAAAAAGCCCACATACAGGAATATAACATAATAAGGTGAATGGGTATGTGCAAATTTCAGTATATCATAAAAATATTTTTTGTTTTTTTGAAAAATGTTGG
>CAZAEW010000071.1:15134-17765 GCA_964484065.1 uncultured Bacillus sp. | reverse complement strand
TATCTAAATCTTGCCTCTCTGTACCGGGAACATCTGCTTCATTAGAATAGTATCTTCCAGATGATAAAACACTTTCAGTATTCGGATTTTGGAGTGTTATATTTTTTGCCTCAACACGAATTAGTTGTCCGTATTCATTTGTAAAAGCCCAATATTTCCTTTCGCCAAACCCAATATCAACACGGACATTCGGCTTTCTATATCCTGACATATTTCCGCCATCTACTGTAATTAGGGTATATTTGCTGTAGTCAAAGTCACCATTAACACTTGTTATCGCTGGTGCACTAGTGGCAGAAACACTTTCACTCGTCGTTTTTTTGGTTTCATCGTCAGGTGTACTTTTTTTGCTTTCAACAGTGGTTGTTTTCTTTTCATTTATTTTGCTTTCTGTATTATTTTGTTGTGAACAACCAGTAAATAAAATAAGTACTGAAAGGAGTAATAAAATAATTCCCCATGATTGTCGATACCCTTTTTGTTGCATATTGCACCTCTTTTTATAATTGAATTAGAATTACTTTACAATATTTATCTAGGTTAACAAAAATCTTAGAAGAATTTTTGAGTAATAGCAAAGAAAAAATCTGTCATTGTAGAAATACCAATACTATTATAGTGCTAAAATACTTCAAAAAACGAAGAAATTTATATAATTTAAAAAGGATTCCAAGCTAAAGCTGAAATCCTTTTTATCTTAACTCCAACAAATTTATATTCCCCATATGATAATCCTTAATGTTATTAACCTAGTTTTGGTAAAACTCCTTATTCCATTAAACTGACCTTTAGTTTAAGTGAAAAGCCTCACAATCTCTTCACCAGTAGCCATTTTCTTTAAATATGTTATGCAACAATCTGGCCCTTTACATAAAGAAAGAGCGCAATTTCTGCTGTGATTGCGCCCGATTGCTGAAGATCTTAATATAAATAAATCAATGCATCGTTATTTGCTAGAACTCCCTGCAAGAATGTCCAACTTATGATAGAGTTAACATAAGTTGTAGAAATATACAAAATAGTTAAATAATCGGATTAGTCGAGCTTAGGAGGAGATCTTGATGGAATCAAGTATTTTAGACAGGGTGAAAAACACAAGAACGACACTTCGAAATCAAATTATCGAAACGATTTTAAATGAGTTTGATGAGCAATGTATGAAACTCGATCCAAATAAAAGAAAAGAAAAGTACAAAAAAATGCTTGAAAGCCCCTTTCGATTTTTCAGAGGAAGCGCTTATTTATTTTATTATGACATGACAAATTTACGCTTCCAGTTTCATACGCCTGAAGATAAGCCTACTTGGATTCAAGGCGATTTGCACATGGAGAATTTTGGCGCATTTCAGAATGAACGGGGAGAAATTGTTTTCGACGTAAATGATTTTGACGAGGGTTATATAGGATCTTATTTATTCGATGTGTTGCGTATGTCGGTCAGTATTGCCTTGTTTTGTGATGAACTTTCTTTGGGTGAAGAAGAACAAAGAAAGAGAATTAGCAAATACCTTGAAGCTTATTATCTCCAATTGAAAAGATTTAAAAAGTTAAAAGACGATCCAAACTCCTTAGCATTTACGGCGGGAAATACTAAAGGTCCTGTAAAGAAAATATTGAAAAAGCTGCTGAAAAGACAACGTCATCATCTCTTAGAGGATATTACCTACATTAATGAAGAGAACAAACGGGTTTTTGCCTGGTCAGATGAGATTCAGCCTGTAAGTGAGGAAGAACGAAGCAAGCTTGAATCTTCCATTAAGGATTACTACCATTCTTTGGATGCGGAAGACAAAAGGGATTCTACTTTTTATACGATAAAAGATATAGCCAGAAAGCACGGCTCTGGAACTGCATCGATTGGACTTGATCGATACTACATTTTAATTGAAGGCGGCAAAGAAGCAAATGGAATAGACGATTTAGTTCTTGAAGTAAAAGAGGTTCGTACGCCGATTCCAGCTTATTTTCTTCCTTATCGCAACGTTTTTTGGGAAAAATATGAACATCAAGGGGAGAGAGTTGTTACCACGCAAAAAGCCATGCATCATCTTGAAGACCCTCATTTAGGCTATCTTACAATCGATGACCGCGACTTTTATGTTCGAGAACGGTCCCCATATAAGAAGAAAATAAAAGCTGAACAATTGGAAACATTGCAAGACATCGATTCTACTCTTAAAATAATGGGGAAAATTACAGCAAAAATTCATGCACGTGCTGATGTGGATTTTCAATCAGATTTGTTTTCTTATCACAGTGAAGAAGAGATATTAAAGGCGATTGGAGAAGATTTTGATACATTCTGTGCTCAAATAGTAGTTGTTTCTCTTGCCTATAAGGAACAAATAAAAAGTGATTATGAATTGTTCAGTCAATGGGTTGCAAAAGCATTTGGAGAATTAGAAACACTACAAGACCCAAACCAAATACCAGAAGTAGACCTATAAACCTTCGTCGCAAGCTAGACCCTTTCAGTAATGAGACAAAAAAAGCTTGTGAGCGGATAGGAATAAATTGTTCTAAGCGCAAGGGGTTTAAATGGTATAAAAACGAACCGAACAAACAATGAAAATCTATTTGCAATAAAATGGCTCAGTTCACTAAACTGAGCCATTTTTCATATCCATTGTT
>CAZAEW010000071.1:11542-15034 GCA_964484065.1 uncultured Bacillus sp. | reverse complement strand
TTTGCAATAAAATGGCTCAGTTCACTAAACTGAGCCATTTTTCATATCCATTGTTGAGAAAAGAGCGGACCCGGATGAGGAATCAGCTTGGTTTTATAAATAAGCGGAGAAATTTCTCTTAATAAAGAAATAGCACTGAAAATAGGTTAAATAGACGGAAGAATTCCGCCTATTGACTCGAAAAACGCGAAAATATGTAATTTTGCTTTGCTTAACCGGAAAACCTCCGCTAATATACCCCGAACTAAGCTCTATTCCGCCGTCTAACCGGAAATTCTCCTCTTATTTTAAATATCACTGGTTTCTCAATTAAGACTTCTTATGTTTCAAAAAAACCAAGAGAACCTCATTTATATATCAACTTAAAACGTACTTTCTAAGCATTTTTTGTAAGATAAATTGTATATCAAATTGTGGGTAAAATTGTAAGGGTACAACAGCCATTGTGCCCCTACAATTTGAGGTGCATTTCCCTATACAAATTTTCATGTGATTTCCGCCCAAATGGCTTTACATCAATAAAAAATGAATGTCAATTCCATATGCAAATCGACACTCATTTTAACTTACATTTTTAATGTTTGTGATAGTTAACGGAATCCGTTAGAAAATTGACTCTCTTTTTTTACTGAATACATATGACCACTTAGGGCATCCATGAAGCAGAGAATCCATGGGGGTTGTGTCTGAATCCAGGGGGGATATTCGGACTGCATTAAAATACAGATAGGCCGTTTTACAATTGCTGTAAAACGGCCTATCTTCTAAAAGGGTAAGTTTCATCTTTGCTTCTATCATAATCAGAAGCAAAGATTATTTGGGATTATTATTTTACATTACTTGTTTCTTCTGCAAGCATCGTACCATTTTTCTCAAAGTTCCCGTACCATGAGAAGGCTTTTTCCATTACATGCGGTGTGTGTCCGCCTCGTGATAGAGCCTCATAGTAATAGTCTAATAGTTGTGGACGGTACATAGGATGTGCACAATTTTCAATGATAAGCAGTGCTCGTTGCTTTGGAGTAAGTCCGCGTAAATCAGCAACACCTTGCTCCGTAACTAATACATCAACGTCATGTTCGATGTGATCAACATGAGAAACGAAAGGAACAACACTGGAAATCTTACCATCTTTAGCAACTGATTTTGTCACGAATATTGAGATACGGGCACTGCGGGTGAAATCTCCGGATCCTCCGATACCGTTCATCATCTTTGTGCCCATAACATGAGTTGAATTGACATTTCCGTAAATATCAAACTCAAGAGCAGTATTCATCGTAATTAATCCAAGTCGGCGTGCAACTTCAGGATTATTCGAAATTTCTTGAGGACGCAATACAATCTTATCTCGATAGTTTTCTAACTTTCCAAATACATGGTCCATTTTTTCTTGAGATAAAGTAAACGCTCCGCCAGAGGCAAATCTGATTTTTCCAGCATCGATACAATCGATTACGGCATCCTGTAATACTTCAGAGTAAAGAGTCAAATCTTCAAATTCTGAATGCAAGAATCCGTAGAAAACAGCATTGGCAACAGAACCAACACCAGATTGAAGAGGTGGCAGCGGATTCGGGATTCTTCCGGCTTTTATTTGTTCACGCAAGAAGTTGATTAAATGATTGGCAATCTTCTGCGTATCCTCATCAGGCTCAACAAGAGATTTAGCTGCGTCCTGCTGATCAGTAATAACGATTCCTTTAATTTTTTCCGGATCCACTTTAATATAAGGGGTTCCAATACGCTGATCGACAGCTGTCAATGGAATTGGCTGACGCCCCTCATGAGGACCAGGGTTGTATACGTCATGAAAACCTTCCAATTCCGGTGACTGAGCCAAGTTTAACTCAACCAAAACTTCTTTAGCATTTTCAACGTAAATGCAGCTATTTCCGCCGGAAGTAGTCGGCAGGATATAACCTTCTTCTGTTATAGCCACAGCTTCTATAATAGCAATATCTATAGAAAGGACTTGATCACGAACCATATCAGATGTATCTGATAAGTGTGTATCCAAATAATCTATATTTCCTTTATTGATTCCATTTCGGCAATGTTTGTCAGATTGGAAGGGAAGACGTAACCCAACAATACCAGCTTCAGATAAAACAGTATCAATTTCAGGTCCAACAGAAGCTCCTGTATAGACATTTATTTTAAATGGTTGTCCCTCTTTTTTTGCCCGTTCGGCCAGGGCAACAGGAATCACTTTTGGATCACCTGAAGAAGTAAATCCACTAAAGCCAACACTCATTCCATTTTTTATATAATTGATAGCCTCATCGGCGCTAATAACGCGGTCCCGTAAATAAGAATTTCTAATGCGATTTTGATATTCCAATTTCATTCTCCCTTTCTCCCAGTTTTTATTCATTTTAACTTATTAATTGCCTGTGTTATAACAGTATGGACGAAATTAGTGAATTTTCAGATAAAGTATGGTTATTTGCGTTTTAAACAGCATAAAATTTCAATCCAGTATTCATTTTTAACGCTATTGTACTATAACACAACATTTTTAATCTGGAATTCACCGATTTAGAAGTATTCTTTAATTAGATTACTAACATTCATTTCTATAAAGTCCATAAGCATAAACTGCTCCAACTAGAAATACAAAACCTTGAAATAATAAAAAGAATTGGCGGAAACTTTCAATGTTACGATCAACTAAAGAAATATAGATGCTATTCATAATCAGTTGGGTAAGAAACATGCAAGAGGTAATATAAAGTCCATTTGTTCTTTCATCAGGTTTACCGGATTTGCTACCGATAATGAAAGGCACCAGCAATGAACCTATATTTTATTTCTGGAAGATTTAGTTTGGTACTGAATTTCCCCGCAATGACTACATTTTAAACGTTTACGGGATGTGAATAATCTTTTAAATGATTCTAACCAAGACCATCTTTCCCACAGTTTTGACAAATAGGTATTAAATTCCCCCCTTTATTATTAAATTGTTTTTTCAAAATTCTGAAATCTCTTTTTGCAAATTTACTATCTCTTCGTTATGTAAAAATGCTGTCTACATTTTAACATAAAATGTTGAATATTTGTATCTTTTTTCCATGAATCTCATTAATCTGGCCTGATCCATAATGAAAAAGCGATCCTTCGTTATTGAAGAATCGCAGCCCGGTAGTTTAATATGTTAATTTGTTTATCTTAGGCTATACACCAAAGATAACTGTACCACCCATCATATAAATAAATGGAAATAAGAATAAAACTATATTAACAATTATGGCACTAAGCGTTAAAGCACTTTTTTTGATGCGATATGCTTTTGAAGCAAAATAATGACCAATAGAACAAAAAACTAACGGAAAAAATACTGGCAATCCTTGTATCTTTTCAAGCGGAATAATATCAAACAAAAAATTTACGATGAATATTAGGGGAACAAAAAATAACAAATAAGCAATTATTACAAACTTTTTCTCCATAGCATAAGCTCCTTTTGAAGAAATCTATTTCTATAAT
>CAZAEW010000071.1:0-11442 GCA_964484065.1 uncultured Bacillus sp. | reverse complement strand
TTAGCTTAATTATGATAAGGTTCACCTCATCTGTTTAAGTGCCAGTTTTTATCTCAACCAGATGATTGCATTATAATTAACCCATTACGAATCCTCCAACCCATAATGCCCATAGTGCGAGTACAGCGAGTGGGATAAGCCATGTGACGGTTAGAGAGCGTTTTTTGGCTTTGGCGATGATGCTCTCGTTTACGGTTAGGGCTCCCAGATTCCTTGTGAATGGATGGGTGATGAATGTCTTCCAGATCATTTCTTGTAATTTAAATCCTGCAAACAGAATGAACAGGAGCACAATCATTTTTATTTTTGCCGGAATGATTGTCATGCCGTAGAAAGAAACCAACAGGAAGTATAGATACAGCTTCAGCTGTTTTCTATTGCGGATATGCCATTTCCAGTACATTTCCGTCAGTACTTTTTCAGGAGATCGCTCAGAAAAGATAGGTCTGGAATTCTTATTTAAAAACGGGTATTTCCGCACCTTCTGAATGCCTTCCATTTCACCAGACTGCCTCAAAAACAGAGCAGCCCATTTCCACTTCTCATTCCGTTCCCGTTCCGCTTCAGCGTGAAAGAATCTTAATGGGCGGTTTTCTTTTTTTAGAAAAAATAACACCATTGTCAAAATAAACACAGTGATGATAATAGCAATCAGATACTGGCCAAATAAAGAAGAAAAGCCTGTACTATAAACAACGAATGCCAAAATGGTAAAAGCCCGGTACCTCCATCTTAGTCCCCGCAAAGCAAACCACCGGGATGCCAGCTTCACAAAGAGACTCCAAATAAACACATAAAAGTAAATGATGATGATGAAATTAGTTGATAGATGGTAGCCCAATTTTAAAATGGGCAATATGTAGAGAATGATTATGGCTGATTCCAAACTGGTTTTTAAAATGATGAACCATTTCCCTGATTGAATAAGAGTTTGGTAGTATCTAAGATTCTGAATAACATATAGTTCATCCGCTCGTTCAATATAGCTTCTTACGGAAGATAATTGTGAAGCAAAAAATAGGCCCATTAGTCCCAGCGAACTCAAAGGGATAAAAGATGTCCAGGCCGGAGGAGCTTGCCAAAGCTGATAATCAATCACACCAAGGGCAATCATGGCCGGTACCAAAATATAAATGAAAACCGTCCAATCTATCACCAGTCCAAACGCCTTTAACTGAAATTTGATCTCCCGCTTATATCTTCTTATGTACTCAACCCAAGCCATCGTGAAGGTCCTCTTCAATCAGATAATTAAAACAATCCAGCAAACTTCCACCTGGAAGCCTGCACTTCGTTTGAATGTCGGCAAGCGCGCCTTGCGTAAACATTGTTCCCTTTGAAAGCAGAACGAACTTGTCGCAAAGCTTTTCAGCTGTATCCAACACATGCGTGCACATGAGAATGCCTGTCCCTTTCAACCGCTCCTCATCAATCATCTGTAATAATAGTTTGGTAGCACGGGGATCCAGTCCAATGAAAGGTTCATCAATGATCAGCAGCTCAGGAGATGGAAGCAGCGCCAGAATAATCATGATTTTTTGCTGTGTCCCTTTCGATAAGCTTTGTGGCAGCTGATGAATAAACTGCTCAACACGAAAGGTTTTAACCAATTCCTTCGCTCTTTCCTTCCAGTTTGGAACTTCCCGCATGACCCCGCAATATTCAATTTGTTCCCAAAACGTCAGTTCATCGTAAAAAACCGGCCGTTCTGGTACATATCCATACGACTCATCCTTTGAGTCGATGGCGATGTTCCCCTCAATGTATGGAAGCTGTTCAAGAATGGCCTTAATCGTTGTGCTCTTGCCAGCACCATTTTCTCCTATTAGCCCAACAAGCTCGCCCGCTTCTACCGTAAAGGAGATGTCCTTAACGACATTTTCATCTGCACTGTACCCTGCCTTTTGCAGATTAACTATTAATCTACCCATGGATCCATCCTTCTCCTCATTGCGCCTTCTATATGGATAATAATAACATTAAATCCACAAACCTGGTAAAAAACCGCCCCTATTTATGGTAAGGTTCGCCTTACCCATTTAAGAGGCAGTTTTTCATCTATCAGCTTATTTTTATTTTCCACTTTTAATAATAAAATAACTAAATTAATCACATTAGAAACGAAACAGACACCTGTTCATTATCCCTTATTCTTACTTTTTTCAATCTGATTTTTAATTTTTACAGCTATTTCAAGCACTTTTAGAGCATCATGGACACCAACCAATGGGGACTGCCTGGATTGTATTGATTGTATAAAGTGTTCAATTTCTAAATAAAGTGTTTCTTCATGCGGGAGCATCACATTTTCCACAATATTTTCAACATGGTAAGAACGGTTATCAGATGCAGAAAAATTGGATTTATGGTAAACAGATAACTCCTTTGTTAATAGATTCGTTTTAAGGAACCTATCCTTTTCCGTTACATTTATTTCTCTCTTTTTATCTAAGGAAAAACGGCTGGATAGCAAGGATGCAAAGCACCCGCTTTGAAAAGATAACAGTGCTGCAGCAGCCTCTAATTGTTTACCCTCTTCAAGAAAAAAGCCCAAAGCGTTCACAGCTAAAATTGGACTATCAACTAATTGTAATATGAGGTCAATATCATGGATCATTAAATCAAGAATGACATCTGTTTCAATTCTTCGGTTCGGTACTCCAAATCTCCTTGCCTCCAAAGAAATTATATTTTCCTTATTTATAAGCTCTGATAGCTGTTTGAAAGCAGGATTAAAACGTTCTACATGACCAACTTGAACTACTACTGACCCTTTATCCACCGCTTTTATTATTTTCTTAGCTTCATTTAATGAAGACACAAATGGTTTTTCAACTAAGACATGTTTACCTTGCTGAATCGCTTGTTTTGTTAATGAAAAGTGATGGGACGTATGGACGGCTATGATAACAGCATCCACTGCATTCAAGAGTTCGGTGAAAGACAAAAAGCTTTGGACACCAAACGTCTTTGCTACTTTTTCACTTCTTTTCTGGTCAATATCAAATACTCCGATAAAGTCTGCTTTTTTCAGCAATTGCAGGACCTTACAATGGTTAACTCCCATACTTCCAACGCCCGCAACCCCTATTTTAATTGGGGGCATGGCTAAACACCAAAAAATTCTTTTATGGCTGATATAATAGAGTCTTGTTGTTCTTGTGTCATCATTGGATTGATTGGTAAAGCCAAAATTCTTTTGGAACAGCTTTCGGAAACAGGAAAATGATCAATTTTATATCCAAGATAAAAAAAAGCTTGTTGGTGATGGAGCGGTATGGGGTAATAGATACCTGTTGCAATTCCTTTTTGTTTTAGAAATTGGGCTAATGGCTCTTGTTGAATGGTCTCTATACAATATTGATGATAAACGTGTTTCCTATCCTCTGCTTCAACTGGGACTCGAACCGTTTCCGCCAATTCCGCTGAATAATGTTCCGCCAATTCTCTTCGGCGATTATTCCACTCATCTAACCGTTTGAATTTCACTCTAAGAATTGCAGCTTGTATTTCATCTAACCGACTATTTAATCCAATATGTGTATGGACATATCGTTCTGAACTGCCATGATTCCTCAGCAATTTTAGTTTTCTATATAAATCGTCATTGTTTGTTACAATCATTCCGCCATCACCGTACGCCCCCAAATTTTTGGAGGGAAAAAAAGAAAAACAGCCAACATCTCCGAATGAACCAACCTTTTTCCCTCGGAAGGAAGCTCCTATGGATTGACATGCATCCTCTATAACATGAAGGTTCTGCTTACGAGAAATGTTCAAAATAGCATCCATATCCGCAGGTTGACCAAACAAATGAACAACGATAATGGCTTTCGTTTTTTTGGTAATTGCCGCTTCAATCAATTCTGGATTCATATTAAACGTCTGTGGGTCAATATCGACAAAAACCGGTGTTGCACCGACCCTTGCAATGACTTCAGCAGTAGAAAAAAAAGTAAAAGGAGTTGTAATCACTTCATCTCCGCTTCCGATATTTAACGCTTCCAAACTTAATAGCAGCGCGTCCGTACCATTTGCTACTCCCAACGCATGGGCAGCACCAATATATTGAGAAATTTCCTCCTCCAATTTTTCTCCATTTGGACCTAATATAAAACTGCTGCTTTCTAATACTTCCTGGATTGCACGATTCAATTCATTTTTTAAGTTTTCATATTCTGTTTTTAAATCAACAAGAGGAATCATTCTCTCTCACCTCTGTATGCTTCTTTTAATCCTTGAAAAAGAACCATTTGGCCTTTTTGGGATTCGATTGTGAAAGTTTGTTTAATAATCCGCATCTGATGGCGGTGGAAAATGCGGCGGTTTTGGCTTACCTGGTTTTGGTACTCCCGGTTTTGGACCAGGTGGTTTCGGCCCTGGACCTTCAGGTTTTCCCGGCTTCAAGGAACGGCGATTCTTTTTTATCATTTTGAATAACCTCGCTTTTCATGAACTTTTCATAGACCATATACCCTGTTAGTAATATGTTTTTCACCCCCCTTTGGTGAGCAAATGTCTTTTTAAAAATAAAATTGCCTTTAGTACGTCACCCAGGAATAAGTCCTCGAATAAACTAACGAGAAATTTCTATTTTAATAGAAGGATAAGAAGGAAAAGAATACATTTCATATGAACTGGTGATATAAAATGAAAATAAAAACCTACACGGATGAATATGAATGCAAATGGGATTGCTTTGTTCAAGATTCAAAAAACGGCACATTTATGCAGCAGCGAAAATTTCTTAATTATCACCCCAAAGGAAAATTCCAGGATTGTTCCTTAATGGCTATTGACGCCAAAGATCAGATTATCGCTTTGATTCCCGCCGCATTAAAATCCGAAAATGAATCATCCATTTTTTGTTCTCATCCAGGATCCTCACACGGCGGGATTATCATTAACCAAACATTTGACACGGCAAAAGCGTTAACGCTTATCCCTCTCTTGATTGAACACTGCAATGGTATGGGGGTAAAAGCCATTGAAATGAAAATGGTTCCCCGCATTTACCACTCCTGGCCTTCTGATGAAATTGATTTTTCATTAAGGTATTACGGATTTTCTCCTGAGATTTCAGAATTAGCGACCGCGCTCCCACTTAAAAATATCGAAAATATTGAACTTCATATGAAAAAAAATGCGATAAAAAATAGGAATCAAGCAATAAATAGAGGCGTAACAGTAAAAGAATCTAAGGATCTCGCCAGTTTTTGGAAAATATTAGAGTGTAATTTGATGAAAAAACATAACACCCATCCTACTCACACATACAATGAGATCCTTGATCTTACAAAAAGATTTCCAGAAAACATTAAACTTTTTTCTGCCTTTTACGAGGAAAAAATGATTGCAGGTGTTTTGGTTTTTATCCTTAATAGTCGTGTCTTAAATTGTTTTTATATCTGCCATGATGAAAAATTCCAGCACTTTAGACCTTTGAACCTTGTTTTCAGTACCCTTATCCATTGGGGCTTAAACGAAGGGTTCCACTTTGTGGATTGGGGCATTTCCACCGAAAATAAAGGAAAAGCAGTGAATCAAGGTTTATTTAAGTTTAAGGAAGGGTTTGGAGGACGCGGCGTTTTACGTGAGACCTACAGGATAACTTTATGAAATGGGGTGATTGATTTGAAAATCCTGTTTATTGAAGCAGCAAAACAGTATTTATTGGGGCTTCCTTCCGGTTTTGAAAAGAGTGGCTGTACCGTCAAAATATTGACAGATATTCAAGAAGAAGAATTGGAAAAGACACTTAAGGAATTTGAGCCGGATCTGGCAGTAACAGCCGGATGGACAAAAATTCATACAAGAGTCAAATTACAGCTTCTCCACCGGCTTCTGAAAAAATATGGAGTGAAACATGCTTATTGGGCAACGGAAGATCCCCGTTGGAGGGAAAAATGGTCTTTGTATTATATCGAAACCACACAGCCCGATTATATTTTTACAATAGACCGGGCTTCGATTCCTTATTATGAAAATCTGGGTTATTCAGCCCATCACCTCACATGGGCATGTAATCCTGATTTCCACAAACCAGGCAGCAAGCAGGAGCAGTATTCCTGTGACATTGCTGTTGTAGCTACTGCCGGAATAACCTGGAGCTCTTACCGCAAAAATAGCGTCCAGATTCTCTTGCAGCCATTGCTTGAAAAAAAATATGATGTGAAAATTTGGGGGGGCCGCTGGGAAAAGGTCGATCCCGAAATCATCGGCTTTGATGTACCTAATAAATTCTTGAAGCAAAAACTTCCCTACTTAGAAACAAACGATGTTTATAGCACGGCAAAAATCGTTCTCGGATTTCAAAACACTTATACAGAATTAAACTCAAGAACATTCGAAGTTCTGGCTGCCCGCGGATTTCTGCTTGCACCGCTTACCCCTGCCGTTGAAGAATCTTTTATAAAGAATAAGCATCTCGTTTGTTCATCTTCACCTCAAGAAACTTTGGAGTTAGTTGACTATTTTCTTACTCATGAAGATGAAAGAAAGACGATAGCGAAATTAGGCCAGAAGGAAGTTTACTCGAATCATACCTACACACACCGAGCTAAAGAAATTTTAAAGATAGTGAGTAAATCATCAGTATAAGGCAGGGATCCCCAAATGCAACAATCGATCAAAAAGTCAGTTCAATGCAGCGGAATGTCTATTACCGGTGAAATCCAATCGACAGTCACCTTTTTTCCATCTCCCCCCGATTCTGGTATTGTATTTGTCCGTGATGATCTGCCGGGGAAACCAGAAATAGAATGTGCAGCACCCTATGCCCAGTCTGATTCCCGTTGGACATCACTTGTGAAAAATCATAACAGGATTGAACATACAGAACACATATTAGCCGCTATTACCGGTTTAGGTATTGATAATATTAAAGTGCATCTGGACAGCCCGCATATTCCTGTGGTGAGTCAATTCAGCTGTAAAGACTTCGTTGATGCACTATTGCGAGCAGAAATCATCGCTCAACCTAAACCAAAACGGTTTATTTCGATAACAGAGCCTCAATGGGTCTTTGATTCCTTCTACTATAATGGACAACGCTTTGACAGTATGCTAATTGCTTTACCTGCAGCGGAACCTACTTATACTTATTTGCTAGATTACCCCAGCAAGAAGCTTCCAAGACAGCTTGCCCATTACAAATTGACAACTGCCTCAGACTTTGTTTCTGAATTGTCCTCTGCCAGGTCTTATATTATGGATTACGAGGTTGATCTTGTTAAAAAATTAATTGGGAACGCAATCGATCAATGTCTTGTTATTTCCAATGGAACGGACCATCATCTTAAATGGGAAAATGAACCGGCAAGGCATAAATTGGTCGACTTATTGGGGGACATAACCACTTTAGGCCATCCGGTTAAAGGGCACTTTATCGGAATAAGATCAGGACACAAAACCAATATCAAAATGGCCCAAAAAATTAATGCGGGATTGGGGGAGTGACTTGCGATGATTATTTCCATCCATCAGCCTAACTACATCCCTTGGAGCGGGTATTTTCATAAAATGCTGTCCAGTGATTTGTTTGTTATTCTCGATGATGTAGACCTTTCAAGAAGAGCGATTACGAATAAAAACAAAATCAAAAGCCCGGATGGGCCGAGATTGTTAAGTATTCCTTTAGCCAGTAAAAATGGACAAATTAAAGATGCGACAACATTTGACGATGGTAAATGGACTCAAAAACATTGGGGTTCCATTCAAAGAAGCTATGCCCGGGCCCCTTTCTGGAAACACTATCAACCTCTTTTTTTGCCTGTTTATGAAAATCCAAATAAAAAATTAGCAGATTTTAATTTGCAGCTAATAGAAGTTATTCGGAGAATTCTAGAAATTAAAACTCCTATTATTCGCAGTTCAGAGATTGAAGGAGTAACAGGCCATAAGGGTGAAAAAATTATTAACATTTGTAAAGCTTTAAATGCGACAGTTTATTTATCAGGGACTGGAGCCAAAACGTATAATGATGAAAAAGAATTTGAGAAAAATCAAATCCAGCTGGTTTACCAGGAATTTGAACCGCCTGTTTATCCTCAGCTATGGGGAGAATTTTTTCCAAATCTGTCAGTTGTTGATTTGCTATTTAACTGCGGGCCAAAGAGTAAAGAATTTATTCCCAAGCAGGTGATTTATGAATAAATTAAATGTTCTCATTACTGGTTCGGGATCGGTCTATGGTGTAGCTGTTATTCAGTCCTTAATAAAATCCAAGTTAAATGTTAAGCTGATCGCAACTGATACCGATCCCTATGCACTGGGTCTCTACTTGGCCCATCACAGTTATCTAGTACCGCATGTTAAGGATGAACAGCTTTATTTAAAAAGATTACTGGAAATCTCGAGATCGGAAAAAATCGATGCCATTTTTATCGCCTCATCACAAGAGCTTTCCTTTTTCAGCCGGAACAAAGCTTTGATTGAAAATGAAATCAAGTGTAAGGTTTTTTCTAACCCGCAAGATGTTTTATCTATTTGCATCGATAAATGGAATACGATCCGCTTTCTCGATGAACATCATTTTCCCTGTCCAAAAACCATTCGTTATCCAGAAGATTATGATAAAATTCATTCGTTTATTGAGGATGTGGGCTTTCCTTTTATTGCAAAACCAAGACATGGTAATGGTTCAGATGACATTCATCTGGTTAATGATTTCATTTATTTTAAACAGGTGATTTCTGCGAAAAAAGATATGATTCTTCAGCAATTTCTTCCTGATGAGCAAAATGAATTTACCGTGGGAGTTTGTTGCGGAACAAATGGAAAGGTTTTATCATCCATTGCATTAAAAAGACAGTTACAGGACGGCATTACGATGACTGCCATCTCTGATGATTATAAGGATATTACAGATTACTGCGAAAGAGTCGCAAAAGCCCTGAAACCATATGGCCCATGTAATTTTCAACTTCGAATGCGGAATGGCAAACCATATATATTTGAAATTAACCCCAGGTTCAGCAGTTCAACCGGAATGCGTACTCTTTTAGGTGTAAATGAACCGGAAATTTTACTGAAGGCCGAAGTGTTACAAGAAAGCCTTCCTGAAAGACAAATACTAAAAGCTTGTGTGATTCGGCAATACGCAGATTATTTAGTTCCAACAGAAGAATTAGTAACATTAAAGACTAAGAGGTTTATTATTAAAGATAACAATGAATAACAATTTTTTTAGTTTCATGATTTTTGGCAGGCATATGAGAATTTATAGACTAAAAAGGCAGGATGATTTCAGAAAATCATCCTGCCTTTTTAAGTTTCATACTACTCTTTTCGCCCAGCAGCTATAGAAAGAAGCCTTCCCAGCGCTACCCACTCCTTTTATTTAGGATTTCCGGTTCCAATAAAAAACATGGTTTATAGATAATCTGGAAACAATAAATAAAGGAGCTGATACACATGAAAAAAAAGATCCTAATCTTAGCGTTTTTTGTTGTAAGTGGTTTTGGAATGCCCTTACTAACAAAAGCTGAAACAACAATAAATCATCAATTTTTCCAAGAATTTGCCAGAGCGTTGCATGATAGAGATGTTTCAAAAGTGAACTACATCGCCATTAAAATGGCGAGCTTCCAGTTCTACGCAACGAACTTTTGTCCGTTAAACGTATACACGATTGGCGTGTCCAACACCACTACTGATTGAGCATGTAGCTCTTTCAGATACTTTTTGCTGATATTGATTGCTCCATTTACATCAGCGTTTATCACCGTTTTACAATGATCGCAGACATACAGACCCCTATGTCTGCGGTTCGCTTTTTTGGCGTGTTCTTTGGATGGATACTCTTTGCATACAGAACATGTTTGAGAAGTATACTCTTCCGATATACAAAGAATTGAAATTCCCTTTTCTGCTGCTTTATAACGAATCATTTCAACGATTTTCTTATATGGAAGACTATGAAATTTTTGATTTGTTACTTTTCCAAAGTCTGTTTGTTTTCGTATCCCGGTGATGTCTCCAATGACAATCGTTTGTACTCCTTCCTGTTCGGCAATGTCAATTATTTTTCTTGTCATACAATGTAAAAGATGAAATGTCTGCTTGTTCTTTTTTCTGTAGAGTTGAAGTACCTTTTTGGATTTTTGAGGATATTTTGTTCCTTTGGCTGCTGCCTGAGCGTCAGAAATAGCTTGATAATGAGCTATTTTCTTATGAAAATATCGTTCAACCGCCAGCCATTGGCGACCAGAAATAATATGAGACTTCCCTTGATAATCATAACAGGTTAGTGCATTAGCAATCCCAATATCAATTGCCATGAATTTTTCACTGTTTTCTGGAAGGGGTACATCCTTATATTCTTGTGCTAAGATAATTTTGTATTCTCCATTTGTGAGCGGTTTAATTTCGACTGTTTTTACCAGACCTATTTCAATATGGCTTGGAACGGGAATATAAAGAAACTTCTTGTTTATCTGGCAGTTTTCTTTTAAATATTGTTTTTGCTTTGCTGGAATAGATAATCGGATCTTATTTTCTTCTATTCGAAATCCATTATTAAGAAATTTTACATTAAAATTCTTTTGTTTAAAGCGAGGAGGTTGGGGATTGTCGATGCCGCCTGTCTTTTTTAATTCAAAGTAGGAAGCCCATGCTTCCTGAAGAACTTTTAATATCTCTTGCGCAGATTGAGAAGGCAAATTCTTATACCAAAAATGATTTTTCATTTTCTTTTTCTGTATATACCAGTCTGGAAAGTGCTCCCCGCCGTCTTTTTTCCAGTTTCTTTTTTCGTAATTAGCAACATTCCAAAGTTTCCTTGCCGCATACCCTAGTTGAGATATAATCAAATCGGTTTCTTTGTTAGGTTTGTATACAAAATAAGAAGCACGAATCATGTTTGTTCACCTCCTTTGGTTTGCTTAGCGATATATTTTTTAATTGTGTCCTCACTAATTGAACCAACTGTTTCAATGTAAAAGCTATTGTTCCAAAGATGACCATTCCATAATTTTTGTTTGATTTCAGGGAATGTCAAAAATAGTTTTCTTCCTGAGATCCCTTTTAACATTTTGACAATGTAAGAGGGAGCAACTTTAGGATGTGCTGAAGCAAATACATGAATATGATCTTGTTCCCCTACCTCCACCATGATTACTTCAAAACCTTTTTCTTCTGCAATTTCTTGAAAAAGGTCTTTTAGGTATTGTTCAATTTTAGTCGTTAAAACTTTTCTCCGATATTTCACTGACCAAACGATATGATAATTCACATTGTAAACGCATGTTCTTGCATGTTTTAAATTCGATTTATTTTCCATACATATAGTGTACATCAATTATATTATTTTCTCAATAATTGCAGGTATTACAGATATACATATAGTGAAGATATTAATGCTGTAAAATTCAGTTTATACAAAGAAGGCGGTCATTCATCTTCTCATTGAAATGAGGAGGATTCTGACCGCTTTATCCTAAA
>CAZAEW010000070.1:0-17812 GCA_964484065.1 uncultured Bacillus sp. | reverse complement strand
CAACAACCTTTTCAACTATGTCCATTGATTGCAGGATTGGGACTGAGCTGGAAAATAATGAACTCATCGTCCGCATCATTCTTGCAATTGCTGCCTTTTGCACAAGTTTTCCAAAAATCGGCATCCTAAGACTCATATAGTCCAAGTAATACTTTGTTTCCGGTTTACTTTGCAAATATATAATTATAGCAACAATTCCTATAATCACTAGAGCCACCAGCCACCAGAATGTCTGCATAAAATTGCTTGCGCTCAAGACAAATCTCGTAATAGCTGGAAGCTGGCTTCCCATATCAGCAAACATTTTTACAAAGGTCGGAACAACCGCGACTAATAAGAAAATGACTACCCCAATTGCAATGATTCCGACAGCTGCCGGGTATGTCAGGGCTGATACAATTTTTTGCCGGGTAAAGTGTTGCTTTTCGAAATGGTCCGCCAAGCGTTCCAGAGTTGTATCCAGATTACCGCCCGCTTCTCCGGCACGGACCATATTGACAAACATTGGTGTAAATATTTTAGGATATTTCCCTACTGACTGTGACAGCGGATGCCCGTCGCGTAACTCCTGTTCAACTCCAACTAATGCCGATTTCAGATGTTTACTTTCAGTCTGAGCTGCAAGAATCGCAGTAGCATCAACCACGGTTACACCAGCTTTTAACAAAGTAGCAAACTGTCGTAAATAGATAACAAAATGCTGTAGTTTAACCGGGGTACCAATCGTTAGATCCTTTGTAAAAAAGGTTTCGGGAATTTCTTTTATTTCAATAATCCGAATCCCGTCTTCTTTTAAACTGATCATCGCTTCCCGTTGGGAAACAGCATTCACGGTGCCCTGCCGCTTGCCGCTCCGATCGCGTCCGGTATATTTAAATCTCGCCATCTAAAACATGCTCTCCTGTAGATATGGCTGCGCCGTTTTTCTGTCGATGATCCCTCTGCTGATAAGATCATTGATGCTTGTCTCAAGTGTATGCATTCCCTGGGCGCGGGATGTCTGCATGACACTTTGAATTTGGTGGATCTTCTCATTGCGGATCAGGTTGGCAATCGCCGGATTGTTGATCATAATTTCGGTCGCCGCAATCCGGCCGACCTTATCGATCCTTGGAAACAACCGCTGCGAAATAATTCCGACCATGATCGTTGCCACCTGAATCCGGATTTGCGGCTGCTGCGATGGAGGAAACACGTCAATGATCCGGTTGATGGTGTCCGGGGCACCGGATGTATGCAGTGTCCCCAATACAAGGTGACCGGTTTCTGCTGCAGTTATTGCTGTTTGAATCGTTTCCAAGTCCCGCATTTCTCCGACAAGAATGACATCAGGATCCTGCCGGAGGGCAGCTCTCAACCCATTGGCAAAATTGTACGTATCAAAGCCGATTTCACGCTGATCAATAATACAATTTCCATGTTTGTGAAGATACTCGATTGGATCCTCTAAGGTAATGACATGGTGCCGCATGTTTTTATTCATAAAATCAATCATGGATGCAAGGGTTGTCGATTTACCGCTACCAGTTGGTCCGGTAACTAAAATCATTCCCTGCGGTTTTTCAACCATTTTTGTCAGTACATCCGGCAGTTCCAACTCTTCGATAGAAGGAATTTTCTGCGGAACAATCCGAATCGATAAAGATACACTCCCGCGCTGATGATAGGCGTTAACACGGAAGCGGGAAATATCCGGAAGTCCGTAGGAAAAATCAAGTTCCCCTTTTTCCTCAAAAACCTCCCATAGCGCTACAGGGATAATCGCTTTGGCCATACCGACTGTATCTTCAGGCAGCAGTCGCTCTTTTCCGTATCGTTTTAAGTCGCCATGGATACGCATCACCGGAGGCACGCCGACAGTTAAATGGATATCAGAGGCCTTCAGCTCAAAAGCTGCCCGCAGAAGCAAATCAATTTTCTCTTTCATTCCAAAACACTCCTACTCCAGGGTTGCTACGCGTAAAACCTCTTCTGTTGTCGTTAATCCCTGCTTTACTTTTAACAAGCCATCATCAATTAAGAAAATCGTTTTATTCATGATGGCGATGTCTCTTAACTTTTGTAAGGATTCTCCATTCATGATTACTCTCCGCATTTCATCATTAATAACTAGTACCTCATGAACGGCAATTCTTCCTTTATAACCTGTCATATTGCAGGACGGACAGCCGCGCCCTTTTGAAACCCGGTCGATTTTTAGACCGCGTTTTTGAAATATCTCGATTTCCCGTTTTGACGGTTCATGCACTTCCATGCAGTCACGGCATACCTTGCGGACAAGACGCTGTGATACAACTCCGCTTAAGGAGGCAGCCAATAAAAACGGTTCTACCCCCATATCCAGCAACCTTGTCACAGTCCCAAGTGAATCATTAGTATGGAGCGTGCTTAACACCAAGTGACCGGTTAACGAAGCACGAACTGCCACTTCGACCGTCTCCGTATCACGAATCTCCCCGACCATGATGATGTTCGGGTCTTGGCGGAGAATCGAGCGAAGCCCGGCAGCAAAGGTCATACCCACATTATGATTTACTTGAATTTGATTGATTCCTTCCAGCTGGTATTCAACTGGGTCTTCGATTGTAATAATATTAACCTCTTCACTGTTCAGCTTGTTTAATGTCGCATAAAGCGTCGAAGATTTACCGGAACCCGTCGGACCGGTGATTAAAACGATCCCTGTCGGTTTTGTAATCATTTCATTAAAGCGCTTAAAATTTAGGGAGTTAAAGCCCAGTTTATTTAGATCATTCAAATTGGAACCTAGGTCCAAAAGACGCAGAACAACTTTTTCTCCATAAACCGTTGGCAGTGTTGAAACACGCAAATCAAGCGGGTGATTCTCAATGGTAATTTTAATCCGGCCGTCTTGAGGGACTCTATGTTCAGTAATATCCATATTGGCCATGATCTTAATTCTGGCCGTTAACACTCCCTGCATATGGCGCGGCAAAACCCGTTCGACCCGTAAAATACCATCTACCCTGTTGCGGATCACCAGTTTGGTTTCCTGCGGGTCCATATGAATATCGCTTGCTTTTTGGACAAAGGCATTCGTTAAGATTTGATTCACGAGGCGGACAATGGGGGAATCTTGATCGGTAACATCTTCTTCCCGCCCTTTTTCTTTCGGCGCCTCGCCAAATAGTTCTTCAAAGCCCTCGTCGATATTGTAATATTTATTGATGGTCCGAAGAATATCATCCTTCGTGGCAATCGCGGTATCAATTTGAAATCCTGTCGACAGTCGCAAATCATCAATAACAAAGAAGTCCATTGGATCCGCCATTGCCACCAACAGGCGGTTCCCGTCTTTCTTCAGCGGAACAATCAAATTGCGCCGCGCTGTTTCTTTAGAAATAAGAGAAAACAAAGATGAATCAAATGGGTAACGATAAAGATTGATATGCGGAATTCCCAGTTGAAATTCCAAGACTTCTATCAATTGCTGCTCGGTAATATATCCACGCTGTAATAAAGCATCTCCAAGCCTTTGCTCCGGAGGCTTTTCTTTCAAGGTTGATTCCAGCTGTTCCTTTGAAATAAGCTGTGCCTCAACTAATAAATCACCCAGTCTTTTTCGAGTTTGTTTCAATTTCATCACTACTTTTTAAAAGTTATTTGGATTGCTCATTGGATTTGCCCCACAAATCACTATCATTTGTATTCTGGGAGGTTGTATCTGAAGCTGTTGTTGATTGGCCACCACTTTGTGTTTGGCTTCCTTGATTTGTTTGGTCCGTATTTGTACCTCCTGTAGTTTGGATGGTACTGTCGGCACCGCTTGCAGTCTGTTGATTATTGATTAACGCATGAATTTCAACACGGTACTCCGGCGGATAGTAGTCATTGGAAATTAAATCACTCTCTTTTAGAAAAGCCCCCTGATAGATCTCACGGAAAACCTTAATGGATTGTCCATTTTTCCCTGTATCCATTACCTTGATTTGGCCGGAAGCAAGCAATGGGCTATATTGAATAACCGTTTTCGGCTTTAGCTGTATCGCTTGTTTGGTCACGATTTTATAATCGTAAGGGAGTTTATTTCCCTTTAAGGTAACTGTCAAACTGTTATTACTCAGCTGAAAGTAAAGAGTAAACTTTGTGTTATTTGGATTATTGAAAACCAAATCTTTATTTTCAGCAGGATCCAATTGTGCATCGTAACCCAAAATGGCATAAGCAGGCAGCTCATTCCCGATATTTCGTTCTTCAATGGCAAAATTGGTTGGCAGGATCGCTTGATAGATACCCGTTGCAATCATACTAAGGGTATCTGAATTCATCGTGCCTAATTTTTGTTTCTTAACAAATTCCAACAGCGAAAAATTAGCTTGTGCCGGAATCTCAATTTTTGAAACAGTTTCAGCATATGTTTGTAATTCTTCTGGGGTCACGTCAAACTTAACGGATGCTTCACTAAGCACTGTTTCGGATGAAGGTTCAGCAGTTTGTTGAACGGTTTGTTTCACGTTTTTAGGAGTTTTCGCTACTGTCTGGTTTTCTTCTGTCTTATTCTTTCCAACAGCCCAAGAACCGACGTAAGAAGCACCAAAAATAAAAGCAGTACTAAGAAACAAAACCAAAAACAGCTTTATCATTTGGAGGTTTTTGGTCATTATGAATCACCCTCCTTTTCATGGAAAGGAAGGACAGGAATTTCTTCTAATCCTTCTAATGGACTGACAGTTTTTGTTTTAGGAGGAGTTTCTTCCTTTTTTTTAGATGGTTGATCATTAAATGTTAAGACAGGGATTTCATGCTCAGTTGCAACATGATTATTACTCGAATATTCAGACTTGTCATCAGAGAGAGTCTTTTCCTTTTGATCGAGAAGGATTTCTTCAAGTTCCGATAAGTAATCCACCTCATGTTTTGGTTCTTCCGTTTTTTTACTTTTTTCTTTTTCAATTGTAATACTGCGATTTAATAAGAAAGAAATATCCTCGGCATCATTTCTAGTGTAAGAGGTGTCCGCTTCTGTTTGCTGTTTTCTCTGGGGAGGTTTGCTGACCGTTTCTTTTTTCTTTAAGATGTCAGTTTGAACCGGAAGAGGTTCCTTGGTTTTGCTATGTTCATGGCCGGCTGCCATTTCCATGAATCCCTGCTCAAGTGCGTCTGATTGCACCTTTTCATAATGGTCATTTTGCAAAAATAGATTGGTTCCGAGTCTATGATCAAAGATGTAGGTTACAAATAGGATAAGGGCAACAAGCATTAATAAAGTTTGCCATAGTGCAAAAACAGATTCTGCCGCCACGCCTGCTAACGCCAACAAAAAACCTGTCAATGGAACTATAATTTTCCCTGATTTTGTTAGCCCAATCGGCAGAAAATACACAATCAAAACGGCAACAAGCATAGCACTAAATGCCCAAATAAGACTAGCCATTTATTCACCCCTTTTCAGTTAATCAAATCTTTAAAACTTTATTTCTCCTAAAAACAAACCACACTGATACCCTTCATTCATATGTATCTTCTAGATATTGTATAATAATCATAACAACTTTAAAAGATTTTGGAAATTATTATTTATAGGAAATTGGTACTAAAGGTGCCAATTTTAAAATTTCGGACAATTCATAATTTTATATTTGTATTTTCTAATTATTTTGGACTATTATATTAGTGGGGATTTATGTATTTTTCTTCAAAAACAAAATTGTAGTACAAAGGTAGCAGTTTAATTGATGTTCACCTTTGAAGGGATTGGGAGAATATGAATTTTCTAAGAAATGAAAAAGGGGTAACCTTAATCGAGGTATTAACTGCTGCTGTCATATTGTCAATTGTGCTTATTTCAATTATGAATGTGTTTCCGCAAATGAGTATCATAAATAAGGTAAATGGCAATAAATCTCAAGCGATTCTGACGGCAAAAAAAGAATTAATTAAATGGGAGGATGACATTAGTGTTAAGAATTATCTAAAAGGGGATGCATCAGCCGTTTTGCCGGCAGTTTTGGATCACAGCGATACAAATTATTATTATTTTAAAAACTATCAAACTTCTGATGGAAATTATGATGTAAAAGTTATTATTGCAACCGCCCCTCCACAAGATTATCCACTTCAAAGTACATCACAAGTTCGTTTCATTCAAGTACAAATTCTAAATAATAATTCAGTCGTAAGTGAGACTTACGGATACATAATACTATAATAGGGGGTGGCCTGATTGATTCGTACTCAACGTGGATTAAGTGTGGTTGAACTGATAGTTGCTCTAGCCATTCTCTCCTTAGTAGGGATTATTATATGGAGTGTTTTTTTTCAGGGATATAATTTTTCCCAAAAGGCTGTAACGAAAAACTCCATCCAACAAGAAGCCAACCTAATTGCCGCAAACTTAACTAAAATTCAGCAAACGTCTAAATCCTATACAATCAGTACTATTAGTCCCCCTAGACCCAATGACCCAAGCTGCACTACGTTAAAAGTGGAATATACAAAGCAAGATAATTCAAATATTACATTAGCTTTTGATAAAGCCGGGCTCTGCTATTCAGTTGACCAGACTGGTACCTTTGACCCCAAAACAAATAGAAACATAAAATTGACTATCTATGCTAAAAACGATTCAAAAAATCGAGTTGATATGAATATATTTCTCTATCGTCTGAAATAAAAGGGGGATGCAGCATGCGTATCAAAAATGAACAGGGGTATGCTCTCGTTACTGTTTTACTGATTATAACTTTATTTATGGCCATCATCATTTCAGTAATGGGGCAATCTTTTAATACAACAAAACAAAATCAAACAGTCGAGAAAAACTATCAATCAGTAGCTTTAGCTGAAATGGGGATTAATTATTACCGATCACTATTAAATAATATAATTCCTCAAGCGGAGGCTGCATCAACTAGAAATATCTTAAATCTTGATATAAATGGAAATGTAGGAAATATAATTGATGATGCAACAATCATGTTGAGATATAACACTAGTTTTTGTCAGGAATTCAAAAACCGATATGCAAGTATTACAGAAACTGATTTTATACCGGTAAAAGGGGATAAACAATATAAAATAAAACCCTTCCAAGCTGTTTGTTCAAACTCAGGTCCCATAACGGTGTCTGTTGAAAGTACCGGAAAAACAGGAACAGGCACTCCCGTTACCCTTAAAGCAGATTTTACTATACAGCAAGTAGCTAACAATACCGACAGCAATGCATACAAATCGGATCCAGTTGTTCCCATCTCCAATATTTTAGATTTCAAATTAAAAGGAATTGATGATTTAACAACTGGCCTTACTAACCTATTGGGAGGGGTTATTACCGGAAATAGTTCCTTAGTTCTTTCAACTTCAGCCAAAATAGAAAATCTTCTCGATAAAGGTTCATCTCTGCTTATCGTTCAAGGTGATGCAGTATTAAAAAACGTAGGTATTTCAGGGAATTCTAGATTGATTGTTTTTGGGGATGTTTATTTAAAAGACCCTTTAGGGAGGATAAATGGAAACGCCTTTGATGTCTGTATATTAGGAAATGTTTATTATAATAACAAGCTACAAGCTTTACCGGAAGATTATAATTTAAATAATAAATGCAGTCAGGGTCACTGGGGTATTGATCCTGTTAATGGAGTCAATGTAGATTATTCTTATAGACCAACACCATAAGAAAATATGCCTAATTAGTATCTAGGATAATAAAGAAGTTGGCAAAATAAAAAAACTATTTTTGCCACCTTCTTTTTGTACCGGTTGTTTCGAGGAACGTGGGTTTTAAAAAGCATCTCCCTAGCTTTTATTTTTTAATCAAGAATAATACATATACGATCACAAGATATTCAAATTTACATCCGGAGTATGTTTCCCAATATAAAAAAATGTATAATTAAATAGCCAAACTTCCTATTTCAATATCATTTTATTAATCTAAAAGATGAGTATTTAGGGGAATATTGGAAATTAAAATGACCTTAAAAAGAATAGGAGGAAAGACCGGATCATGGGGTTAATGAAAAGAGATATTAATTTTGAAGTTATTGTGTTCTTTATTACGCTATACCCCTTTATGGCCTTACCTTGGAATGTATATTTTATAACCTTAACGAAACTTGGTTATTTAATGTTTTTTATCCTCGTCCTTTGGACTGTTTTCATCCTCCAATGGATAAGAGAAAAGCAGCCGCTTTTTGTTCCCAAAACCACTGGAGAAAGGTTTGCTATTCTTTTTTTAGTGCTTATTTGCCTTTCAACTATTTTTGCCAAAAATCCGCTTGTCTCCCTTTTTGGGGAGTACTCTAAGTATCAAGGATTGCTCGCTTGGTTTGCCTATGTCAGTATCTTTCTATTTTTTTATCACCTTATACCCATTCAAAAACAGTTGAGAACCATTCAGTTATTGGTTTTTGCTTCTTTCTTTTGCGGGATTTACGGATTTATCCAATACAATTTTTTTCTTGATGAATTAGTTGGAAAGAAAAATAGATTACATTATGGCAGTTGGGCGTTTTTTGATAATCCCAACCATTTTGGTTCCTATCTTGTCATCATGATGCTCCTTGCCATGACTCTTTTACTTTTGGCGAGAACCCGCAAACAAATGATCCTATATGGCGCTGTGATTTGTTTTCTTTTTATTTCCCTTTTGTATACGCTGACTCGGGGAGCCTGGATTGCCACTTTCGCCGGTGCGCTGTTGCTAACGATCTTCGTAGTAAGGAAAAGAAGAGCGCTATGGAAAAGGTGGATTCTGTTAATCTTAAGTTTATTTATTACACTGAATATCGTAAATATTAAAGAGAATAATATCTTTTTAGGAAGGCTGGTCAGCATTGGAACAGATGTTAACTCAGCTATTTCAATCGATGATGGTGAGGCTGGTTCAGGGCGCTGGGCAACGTGGAAAAAAGCCTTTCCGATTATTCAGGAGCACCCTTTGCTGGGAACAGGACCCAGCAGTTTTCTTCGTGTCTTTCCGCGTTCGAAGTTGGAAATCGGAAGAAAGGTCGACAATACGCATAATGAATACATCGAAATGGCCATGACCATGGGCATCCCAGCATTATTGGCATACTTGGCACTTATATTAACCATCCTCAAAAGCAGTCTATCGGCAGTAAAAAAACTGGATGGAGACGAAGAAATATATTTGTACGGATTAATAGCCGTCATTATCAGCTATCTTATCAAAGTCTTTTTTAATATTAGCGTCGTCCCCGTCGCTCCCTTTTTCTGGGCACTACTGGGAATGTGTTATTCTTTTTCTAGAAAAACAATTTCAAAAATGCAAAAAGAAGGCTGATTCAGTGAATCGGCCTTCTTGCTTTCAATCATTTAACAAAGATAACAGATATGGTTTTGCTTCTGAAATAAAATAAAGCGAACCTGTGATGACAAGAATATGATTGTCTTCAAAAGAGCTTATTTCCTTCCGCAGCACCTGCTTCCAATCATCATCAGCACTTTTATTTAGGGAGCGGCTAATCTCAAAAAGTGTTTCAGCGGAGGCCGCACGCGGAAAATCAAAGGAGACAAATGTGATTTGGTCTGAAGCCCCGTCCAATTTCCCAATCATTTTGTCGAGTTTTTTATCCTTTAATGCCGCAAAAACAATGTGAATTTTTTGGTCCTGATAGCGGTTTGCTAATTCATGGACAAGCGCGGTAATTCCTTCATCATTATGAGCTCCGTCAAGCACGACCAATGGATTTTCGGAGATCATTTCAAATCTCCCAGGCCAATACGCGTGTTTTAATCCTGCCCTCATCACATCACCGGTTACGCTAAACGCACTGTTTTTATTGAGATATTGAACGGCCATTACCGCAAGCGCGGCATTTTCCGTCTGGTGTTCACCGATCAGGCTGGTCTCTAACTCATCGATCGTCCGTCCTTCTTTTTTCAGAGAGAAGCTTTCTCCTTTCGGAAGAGACTGGCGTGAAGTAACTGAAAAATCCTTATTAATGACAAATATAGGTGCCTTCATAAGATCTGCCTGCTTCTCGATGACCTTCAAGGCTCCAGGATGCTTCACTGCCGTAAACACAGGGGTGCCCTGCTTGATGATTCCTGCCTTTTCAAAAGCAATCTCTTCATATGAATTCCCTAAAATATTCGTGTGATCAAGGCCAATATTCGTTATGATCGACAATAACGGAGAGATGATATTGGTGGAATCAAATCGGCCTCCTAATCCCACTTCAAAGACAACCAAATCAACGGGATTAATTTTTGCAAAATAAACAAAGGCCATCGCGGTGATGACTTCAAATTCAGTCGGTCCGCCCAGCTCGGTTTTTTCTAATTCATTTGCTAGCGGGAGGATGATATTGGCTGCCGTTAATAACTCCTCATCGCTGATTGGCTTTCCATTTACACTGATCCGCTCATTAAACTGTTCGATATAGGGAGATGTAAACGTTCCGACCTTATAGCCCCCTTCCTGCAAAATTGAGCGCAAAAAAGTCACCGTTGAACCTTTTCCATTCGTTCCGCCGACATGAATCGATTTGAGCTCTTGATGAGGATTATCCAGCTTCGCCATCATCCATTCCATTCGTTTTAAGCCCGGCTTAATCCCTAATCTTAACCGGGCATGAATCCAGTCCAGGGCTTCTTGGTATGTTGCAAACATTGTGTGCATCTCCCAACAATATAATAAATAAAAACGTTAGACGAACCCGCAATGCGGATTCGCCTTTAGTAAAATCATTATCCTCTTAATTCGTTTATGCGTGCCTCAACAGCGGTTCTTTTTTCAAGATAATCTTGTTCTTTCGCGCGTTCTTCTGCCACAACACTTTCAGGTGCTTTTTTCATAAAGCCTTCGTTGCTCAATTTCTTTTGAACACGTTCGACTTCTTTATTTAATTTATCCCATTCTTTTTGCAAACGGGCAATTTCTTCATCGATATTGATCAGCCCGGCAAGCGGAAGGATAATTTCCAAACCGGTGATGACTGCTGTCATTGCTTTATCAGGCGCTTCGATGTCCGTACCCATTTGCAGCTCTTCCGGATTACAGAACTTCTCAATATACGCCCTGTTTTTCCCAACAACATTCAGAACCGCCTCGTCTTTTACCTTAACAAGCATTTTTATTTTTTTGCTCATCGGCGTATTCACTTCAGCACGGATGTTCCGGACAGCGCGGATCATTTCCATCAACAGCTTCATTTCGCTTGCAGACTGCTCATCAGTAAATTCAGGAACTGCCTTCGGCCAAGCTGCTACGGTAATCGATTCACCGCTGTGCGGAAGGTTCTGCCAGATCTCTTCCGTAATAAACGGCATAAACGGATGCAACAGTCTCATTGTTTGATCCAGCACATAAGCAAGAATCGAACGGGTTGTTTTCTTCGCTGTCTCATCTTCCCCGTATAAAGGCAGCTTCGCCATTTCAATATACCAATCGCAGAAATCATCCCAGATAAAGTTGTAAAGGGCACGGCCTACTTCACCAAACTCGTATTTTTCGGAAAGTCTTGTTACATGTTCAATCGTTTCATTTAAACGCGTTAAAATCCATTTATCGGCAACGGATTTTTCACCGTTTAAATCAATTTCCTCGTATTTTAAGCCCGCCATATTCATCAGCGCAAACCGGGAAGCGTTCCAAATTTTATTAGCAAAATTCCAGGTTGCTTCTACTTTTTCCGTGCTGTAGCGTAAATCTTGGCCAGGAGAGCTTCCGGTTGACAGGAAGTAACGAAGCGCATCGGCGCCGTATTGGTCAATGACTTCCATCGGATCAACGCCGTTGCCAAGCGATTTACTCATCTTGCGCCCTTGCGCATCCCGGACAAGACCATGAATTAAAACATCTTTAAATGGACGTTCTCCTGTAAATTCAAGGCTTTGGAAGATCATTCTTGATACCCAGAAGAAAATAATATCATAACCGGTTACAAGGACATCCGTTGAAAAATAGCGTTTAAAGTCAGCAGCGTTTTCATCTGGCCAGCCAAGAGTAGAGAATGGCCATAATGCCGAGCTGAACCATGTATCCAATACGTCCTTATCCTGTTCCCAATTTTCAATATCAGCTGGCGGCTCATGATCAACATAAACCTCGCCAGTTTCTTTATGATACCAGGCCGGAATACGGTGACCCCACCAAAGCTGACGGGAAATACACCAATCGCGGATATTTTCCATCCAATGCAAATATGTTTTTTCAAAGCGGTCAGGAACAAAGTTGACCTTGCCTTCCTGCTGCTGAAGCGCAATCGCTTGGTCAGCAAGCGGCTGCATTTTAACAAACCACTGTGTGGATAAATACGGCTCAACGACAGCCCCGCTCCGCTCAGAGTGGCCGACTGAATGAAGATGGTCTTCAATTTTGAAAAGAACGCCAAGTTCCTGAAGGTCTTTAACAATTTGCTTCCGGCATTCAAAACGATCCATACCTTGGTATTTTCCGGCTTTTGCATTCATTGTGCCGTCTTCGTTCATCACGAGAATCCGTTCTAGATTGTGACGGTTGCCGACTTCAAAATCGTTAGGGTCATGTGCAGGCGTAATTTTCACCGCTCCTGAACCAAACTCCATATCAACATAATCATCACCAACAATCGGAATTTCACGGCCGACAATTGGCAGAATAACTGTTTTACCGATTAAATGCTTATAGCGCTCATCTTCTGGATGGACGGCAACAGCAGTATCGCCAAGCATTGTTTCCGGACGGGTTGTCGCTATTTCAATCGTGCCTGTTCCGTCAGCCAGCGGGTAGCGCATATGGTAAAACGCACCCTGCACATCTTTATAAATAACTTCAATATCAGAAATCGCTGTTTTCGTAGCCGGATCCCAGTTAATAATATACTCACCGCGGTAGATAAGACCTTTTTTATATAAAGTGACAAATACTTCGCGGACAGCACGGGATAAGCCTTCATCAAGGGTAAACCGTTCGCGGGTATAATCAAGGCCTAAGCCCAGCTTTGCCCATTGCTGACGGATATGGGAAGCATACTCTTCCTTCCATCTCCACGTTTCTTCCACAAATTTTTCCCGGCCTAAATCGTAGCGGCTTTTTCCTTCGCTGCGCAGCTTCGCTTCTACTTTTGCCTGTGTTGCAATACCGGCATGGTCCATACCAGGGAGCCAGAGCACATCATAGCCCTGCATCCGTTTCATCCGGGTAATGATATCTTGTAAAGTGGTATCCCAAGCATGGCCAAGGTGCAATTTACCGGTCACGTTTGGCGGCGGTATAACAACTGTATAAGGCTGTTTCTCCTCATCGTCTTTCGCTTCAAAAAATTTACCGCCAAGCCACCAGTCATAGCGGCCTTTTTCAACCGTCTGCGGGTCGTATTTCGTTGGCATTGAAATATCCTTTGTTTCCATACAAAAATCCTCCTTCATAATCCACATTCATCAAAGCTAAAACCCCCTCCCCCGAAAGCTGAGTTTAAGGGAGCCGGCTCAATACCTGGACAATAAAAAAACTCCATGCGCCGTAAAAGGACGAATGGAGTTTGTATCGCGGTACCACCTTTTTTCCAATCTAAATACGATTGGCTCTTCATCAAATAACGGTGTTCAACCGTCTTCCACTACTTAAGAGCAAGCTCCGTTGGCGGAAGAAGCTCAAGGGTGACTTTCCAATGGTCTAACTTAGGAAATCTTCCAGCTTTAAATTTCCCTCTCTATAAAGCAGAATTACATTGTACTTTTCCCTATCCATGCTTTTTCATTTTTTCATACTACCAATATACTATCGAAAAATGGGGAATCTCGTCAATAATGATAACCAATTTTTTAAGACTTTATACATTTTGGTCCTTTTCTGGGGCATACACACAAGTGGAGACAGTTACATAAAATAAAATAAAACTTCCATCAGTGGGGGTTTTTCCCATACCCCACTGATGGTTAGTTGAACTAATCGGGCTTTTACGGGCAGTTAACCCCCACAAGAATTTCTTGTTTCACATAAAACTTGAGGTTGGGGTCTTACTGCCCGTTAATGCGGGATATTCTAACTCGAAACGGGGAGTTGTTTTTCGGTGAAAAAAAGAATGAGTAAATATAACTTGCCAACATGGGTTCAGAATATGAAACGTGTTTGTGGACAGTTTATTATCCCATTTTGTGTTTTCCAAGGAATCCGCACCATCTTTTTTCCAACCACGTTTGATGTCTTATTGTTGGCATTTCTGATCTTAGTTGCTCTTGCCATATACTTTGAGATAATTTAAAGAGGAGCCCGCATGTCTTTAGTCTTTTGGGGCTCCTTCTTTTGGTTCTTGATTGCTGCCATACTCTGCGATTTTCATGGCGACATATTCCGTATTTTTCAAATACCAATAATTCCTTTGCAGCTGCTTAACGCATTTCAGCTCATTTCGTTTATGAGGGGTTTTTTGGTGGTAGCTGTCTGCTGTTTGAATCATATTGAGCGGATAGGCAAGATAGCTCAGAAACAGTAATTTTTCATCATTCTTAAAAGGAAAATATTGAAAATAATGGTATACCCAGTCAACACATTCATCATTTTTTTTCGGACTGGTTTTTAACGCCCGTGACAAAAATGGCAGCAGATCATGAATCGGCGAGCCAAATCCCGCTGCTTCAAAGTTCATAAAATACCCATAGCCCCGCTCGTCATATAAATAATGCTCACTCGATATTTTTCCGTGAATGACAACCATTCTTGCCTTCTCTTGATCCTTCGTATCTTCATACCATTCTTCAAATTTCGTTTTTGAGAAACGAAGCGCCTGGCCAATTTCATTAAAGTAAAGACAAAAAAGCAGCTCAAATGGAGACATATAGGTTTTTTTTTCGCATTCTTCCATGAATCCTTCTAAAAATTCTTTGTTTTTCTCGAGCTGGTCGATTGTTTTTTCATAATGCTCCTTCCGCTCCTCTTTTTGCACCTTCACTTCTTTTGCTGAAATCATATGAAGCCTGGCAAGCTCGCGAAATAATTGCATATGTCTGCCACTGCGGGTTTCCTTCGTTTCGTTGGGAAGCCACGGCATCAAATAATACAGATCTTTTTCATAAAGAACCGCATATCTTCCATCAACCGTCGGAAAAATCGGCACGATTCGGTTATAGCCTTTTTGATAAAGGTAATGAACATGGCGGATAAAATCGGTTCCCGCTGCCGGCGGAATTTTTTTCAGGGCGAATGTGCCCTTATTCGAATAAACTTTTTGAACCTTCCCAAAGTCCTCAATAAAATAAGGTTCAACCTGATAATTCCGAAGAATTGGGGTGAGTTCTGATAATCGGTTAGAATCACTCATGAAAACTCAGCTCCAAAATAAAGTGAAACTTCCATCAGAAGGGGTTTCTCCCCCTCACTGATGGTTAGTTGAACTAATCGTGCTTTTATCGACTTACTGCCGTTAATGCGGGATAAAAGAATGTTGAGCAGGGAAAACGGACCTGCTCAACGAACTTTCGGCATTTATTATTTTTTAGCGAAAGCAATGGGGATGTATAAGACCTGGCCTTCCTGAATATTTTGGTTGATTTCAAGATGGTTGACTTTTAGCAGGCTTTGCATGCTGACATCATAGCGTTCAGCGAGCCGGTCCAATGTATCTCCTTTTTGGACAATGCAAACCTTCAGCTTTACCTGATCCTCGCTGCCTTCTTCCTTTCTGGCAAAAAACTCTGTCAAAGACATGCTTTTCTTTTTTGTTAATTTTTCAACGATTTTATTTTTAAAAGTTTTCTTTATTGGATGTTCATCTGATGACGAACTGGATGACGAGCTTTCTATCGGAGAATGGAAATCATCATCCAATTCCAATTTCTCTTCTTGGATTATGGTCTTTTTTTCAGCTGTAATTTCGATGTGCTCTACGGCATCATTCCGATCATCAAATAGCTGGTCATCGCTTTGCGAATATGGATAGTTCGCCGCTTGATAGGAAAAGGTTGGGTAACTGTTTTCTTGAGTGACATTCTCTTCTTCTTCCGGCTGCTTTCTTGCTTCTGCAATAAACAGCTGACTGTAGTCATTCTCCGGTTCTTCAGCTGGTTCCCCATCAGCAAAATCATTAATAGAGTCCGCAGAAGAACGGTGAAGAACTTCAATATCTTCTCCTTCTTCCGTTGGTTCAATTGGCTGCGTACCATACAATCCGCTGATCGTCAACTCCGCTGACAGCTTTAAGCAGCTTCTTTCAGGGAAGGAATAATCAAATGATTCGACGACAACATCAATATCATAAATGCTTTGAATCCGATTATTTGGGATCGTTATGTCGACTGGAAAGCGGTGTGAAAATTCACAAATTCCTTCATCGCGAACATCAACATTTTGCACATATTTTTGATCTGATCCATTTTCAGCTTCGTTTTGGCCGCTTTCATTAATGCTTTTATATTCTCCGGTCAATTCCAGTGATCCACGGATGTTGACGTATTGATCATTTTCCTGGATGGTAATGTCGGGATCGAGCGAAATCGAAACCAGTTCTTCGACTTCCTGTCCTTTTCGAAACCACAAAGATTCCTCCAGAGAAAATCTGAGTGAGGATTGATTCTCCTGAGACAAAGCGACTCCTCCTTTCGTATCCCTTCGTATAAAATCACTATGTCACTTACACTCTATGAAAAATCCAGGTCAAATATGATGGTTATAATTAACAAAATGTTCACTCAATTCACTTCTCTTTTTTTATAAAATGAAGGGTGAAAGGATGTGAAGTAAGGCTAAAAAATTTTTCCCAACTTATCCGGCAATGGGTCTGCCCCAGTGAAAGGATGTGAAACATGGCTGAAATTTTAAAAACGCGTTCTGAACCTGCTGATTTAGTGCTTCTAAAGTTTGCAGACAAAAGAACGGAATTGTCGGAGAATGACAAAGAGATGTTAACGAGTCTTAAAAAGGGCTATGAAGGAGAAGTGATGTTTGATAAGATGACCGAAAAACTCGGGTCCGATTGTTATATCCTCAATGAGCTTTTGCTTAAGGTGAATAACACCTTGTTTCAAATTGATACATTGATCATTTATCAGTATACGGTTTATGTTTATGAGATAAAAAATTTTGAAGGCGATTTATTTTATAAAGGAGATAGTTTGTTAAGGAAAGCGTCCGGGTTCGAGGTGAAAAATCCGCTTCCTCAGCTGAAACGTGCAATGTCGCTGCTCCGCCAATTACTCCAGTCTTTAGGTTTCCAAATTTCTCTTGATGGAAATGCTGTTTTTATCAATCCTGAGTGTACCATCTACCAAGCTCCCCTCAACGAGCCCATTATTTTTCCCAATCAAGTAAAGCGTTATTTATTCAATTTAAACACGGTTCCGTCCGCCCTCAATGGAAAGCACAAGAAGCTGGCGGATGCATTAATTGCCCGGCATATTGAAAAATCCCCTTACACGCGAGTGCCTTCATATCATTATGACCAGTTGAAAAAAGGGATAACCTGCGCAAAGTGTGATTCTTTTTCTATTTCTGTATATGGGAGAAAATGTGTGTGCGGCGACTGTGGACACAAGGAGAGTGTGGAGTCTGCCGTGCTACGGAATGTTCGTGAATTTATGACTCTTTTCCCGGACCGAAAAGTTACGACGAACGCCATTTTTGAGTGGTGCAGAGTGATTGACTGCAAGAAACGGATTCGTAGGATCTTGAAGATGAATTTTGAGATTGTCGGGGTTCATAAAGGTGCTTATTATGTAGAAAAAACAAAGAATGAATCTGAGCTTTAATGTTTTTTAGAAGGATTAATAAGGACAAACTTCTCTGCTTTTAGAGAGGGTTTGTCCTTATTATTTTTATAAGGACAGTTTGCTTGAGTTTCAGCCCTGTTTTGTCCTTATTGTTGGTTTTAAGGACCGTTTCCTCATGGCTCAGCCCCGTTTTGTCCTTATT
>CAZAEW010000069.1:0-18175 GCA_964484065.1 uncultured Bacillus sp. | reverse complement strand
ATCGAGGACTTAACCAAGTCAAAAATGATTACAACGTTCTTTTAAACTTCTTCTGCATTATCTAGTTTTGAGGGAATGAACCTCAATGAAATTTCTTAAACGGAATTTCTACATACATTGCACATTGAATGTCTGCTCCTGCGCCATAGTCTATTCGAAGAAGTATTCTTCAGCTCGTCGCAGGCCAGCAAAGAAGATTATTCAGTGCAGTAGGCCTGGTGGCGATGGCGAGAAGGTCACACCCGTTCCCATACCGAACACGGAAGTTAAGGTTCTCAGCGCCGATGGTAGTTGGGACGCAAGTCCCTGTGAGAGTAGGACGTTGCCAGGCAATCAAAAGACAACCTGTTTAGGTTGTCTTTTTTTGTGTGTATTGATAATAGGAGCACATATGGGAATATGAATTACTGATTTCTGTCTAAGACATCAATAAATAAGGACAGTTTCCCCAATGACTAAATAGAGAACTTATAGGTGCCCAAAGTTCGTTTTTTAAGTGACTTTATGGATGGTTTAAATTGCCGAATAGATATTATTACAACAGTCAAAAGGCCAAATATCAAATGGTACACTTGCTGTGTATACCATTATTCTTCCGTGCATAAATTATATTTAATGCTATATCCAAAAAAATCATTGCTGAATGCCCAGTCACACAGAGATTCTAGGATTGGCAGGACATTTTCGCCATTTTCGGTAAGCGAATATTCAACTTTTGCTGGAACAGAGGGATAAACCGTTCTATTAACAAGCTTACATTTCTCCAGATCTCTTAATTGTTTAGTTAAAATTTTATGTGTAATATCCGGAATCAACTGTTGGAATTGACTAAATCTAATAATTTGATATTTTCCAAGATACCATAAGATTAGTGGTTTCCATTTACCTCCAATAACACCAAATGCCACTTCAATTTCACATATTGCTTCGTTTATTTTTTGCTCCATAATAGTCCCCTAACTTAAAAGTATTGGTATCATTGATGATACTTTGTATCTAAAAAGTGCATTCTTGTTAATAAACCTAAAAATATTATACTAAAAGCTGATATAAAAAAATGCAATTTTGATATTGGGGTGAACAATTGATGCAGTTTAATTATCATATTCCGACAAAACTATTATTTGGTGCAGGAAAGTTAAACGACCTTTCTCAAGAAGATTTACCCGGCAGTAAAGCTCTGATCGTTATTTCTTCAGGAAAGTCAGTGAAAGAAAATGGCTATTTAGACCGTCTGACAGCCATACTGCGAAACAAAGAGATTGATTATGTTATTTTTGATAAAATCCTTCCAAATCCCATCAAAAGCCATGTAATGGAAGGTGCAAAACTGGCCAAAGACGAAGGATGCAATTTTGTCATCGGACTGGGAGGAGGCAGCAGTATCGACTCTGCAAAGAGTATTGCTGTGATGGCTAAAAATCCCGGTGATTATTGGGATTATGTAAGCGGGGGAACAGGTAAAGGTCTCCCTCTTCAAAATCGGCCGCTTCCAATTGTAGCTATTACTACCACGGCCGGCACTGGTACAGAGGCCGACCCTTGGACTGTTATCACAAAAGAAGAAACAAATGAAAAGATTGGTTACGGCCATCCGTTAACTTTCCCTGTTTTATCAGTAGTAGATCCTGAATTAATGCTGACAGTACCTGAAAAATTGACCGCCTATCAAGGTTTTGATGCTCTTTTTCATGCAACTGAGGGTTACATAGCAACAATTGCAACACCAATTAGCGATGCATATGCTTTAAAAAGCATTGAGTTAATAGCAAAAAACCTGTCTACATGTGTTTTGGACGGAAAGAATCTTGAAGCGCGGACACAAGTAGCACTGGCTAATACTCTTTCCGGTTTTGTCGAGTCCACTTCCAGCTGTACATCCGAGCACTCGATGGAGCATGCTTTAAGCGCCCATCATCCAGAGCTCCCTCATGGAGCAGGTCTGATTATGCTATCTGAAGCATACTATACCTTCTTTGCGGATAAAGCGCCTAAAAGATTTGCTGATATGACCAGGGTTATGGGGGTTGCGACAGACTCTCTCTCGGAGAAGGAACAAGCCCTCTCTTTTGTAAAAGCATTGGTTGATCTTCAAGAAGCCTGCGGTGTCCGAAATCTAAAAATGTCGGATTACGGAATCAAAAAAGAGGAAATACCTGCACTGGCAAAGAATGCACATGATACGATGGGAGGATTATTTTCATTAGATCCTTATACGCTATCGCTTGAAGAAACCATACAAATAATGAACAATGCCTATAAATAAAGTTAAGAAAATCGGACAATCTTTCAAACAAGGTTGTCCGATTTTTGTTCTAATGTTGAGCAATTCATAAAAAGGATACTTTCCTTCAGAAATGCCAATCATCCTCTTAGATACTGATAAATAAGAAACGGCCCTTTTTGGGTTGTAATGCTTAAAAAAGAATCAATGAAGGGGTAATCCTTTGTTGGCATCATCTTCGTTAATTCACCCCACCATTCTGTTTCATAGCGGGCAATCATACTAAGGTTATATAAAAGCAAGTAGTGAATCAGCAGCTCAGGGAAATGGAAAAATGGACTTCTGTGCAGTGCAAAATCAAATGACTCCGCTTCTAAATTGTATTTTAGCGGACTGGGACTTCTCAGTGAGGGATCATTTAATAAAAAAGACAGGCTATCGTTTGGAAACTCAAATTGGTTCACAAATTTAGATTGTAAAAAATCCTTGAATCGATTGCTGCTCATGTGATAATGGTCCATAATTTTTTCAGAAATGACAAACTCTTGGTCATGCTGCTCCAATACAGTAAAGGTGTGAATCCCTTCAAGTTCATAGAAGAGGCTGTCTAATTCAGGAATAAGACGGAATAATTCTTCCATCTGCATCTTGTCTCCTTCCAGCTGCTTTAAACCGAACATGGCTTCAGACATATATGGGAAAAGGCCGCTTTTTTGAAATTTAATTTCATCATGGAAGAATTGATAATTTTGCTTCTTTCTTTTTCTGGTTGTCACCCCATGGGCCAGAACGGCGGAATTTTCGGGGTATAACGGGTTGACCGTTAATAGGCAAGCTTTAATTAAATGGACAAGCCCATAAAAAAGCAAAATCGGCTTTAAAATGAGCGGGGAATTTTCCGCCTGTTTATAATAAACCTGTCCGTGTTCTAAATAATAAATAAAGGCATAACAGTTTTCGAAGCCTTTCTGATCTGAATTTTCAAGTCCAAGCTTGGTATATTTCTTTTTCAAAAAATCTTGTGTATTTTCTGCTGAAAAAAAGTGCGAATAGTTTTTCCAGCCAGTAAAGTGACTTTTCAATGCTCAAACCCCTTTTTTTGAAAAATCAAACAAATTTTCTTTTCTTGACAGTATTTTATCCAATTGATAACCTACAAATAATAATTTTTAGTCCGGGGGGATTTAAAGTGTGGGAAAGTAAATTTGCAAAAGAAGGGTTAACCTTCGATGACGTATTGTTAATTCCTGGAAAATCAGAAGTTTTACCGCGCGATGTTGACCTTAAGGTCGAGCTTTCACCAAATGTAAAGCTGAATATACCAATTGTCAGTGCCGGTATGGACACAGTGACGGAAGCGGAGATGGCGATTGCCATGGCTCGGCAAGGCGGTATCGGTATTATTCACAAAAATATGACGATTGATCAGCAGGCAGAGCAGGTTGAGAAAGTAAAAAGATCTGAGAGCGGTGTTATTACTGACCCATTTTTCCTTACTCCTGAGCACCAGGTTTTTGACGCGGAGCATTTAATGGGGAAATATCGGATTTCCGGAGTGCCAATCGTCAATAACTTAGAAGAGCAAAAGCTTGTCGGAATCATTACAAACCGCGACCTTCGCTTTATTCAGGATTATTCATATAAAATTTCTGATGTCATGACGAAGGAAAATCTCGTTACGGCATCTGTCGGAACAACGTTAAAAGAAGCCGAACAAATCCTCCAAAAATATAAAATTGAAAAATTGCCGCTTGTTGATGAAAACGGAATTTTAAAAGGGTTAATCACGATTAAGGACATCGAAAAAGTGATTGAATTTCCTAATTCCGCAAAGGATAAACAAGGTCGCCTGCTTGCCGGTGCAGCCGTTGGAGTAACCTCAGATACGATGAAACGTGTTGCAGCGCTTGTTAAAGCAAACGTTGATGTAATTGTTATCGATACGGCACACGGACATTCAAAAGGGGTTATTGATACGGTAAAAGAAATAAGAAGTGCCTATCCAAATATAACAATCGTTGCCGGAAACGTTGCTACTGCTGCGGCAACCTGTGAACTGTTCGAAGCCGGTGCAGATGTAGTGAAGGTCGGAATCGGTCCAGGATCCATCTGTACAACGAGGGTCGTAGCTGGAGTTGGGGTTCCGCAAATTACAGCCATTTATGACTGTGCGAATGAAGCCAGAAAACATGGCAAGACAATTATTGCTGACGGCGGTATTAAATATTCCGGTGATATCGTAAAGGCTCTAGCATCCGGCGGACATGCGGTAATGCTTGGCAGCCTCTTGGCAGGTGTTTCTGAAAGCCCGGGGGAAACAGAAATTTTCCAAGGCCGCCGGTTTAAAGTATACCGCGGTATGGGCTCTGTAGCGGCAATGGAAAAAGGATCGAAGGACCGTTATTTCCAAGAAGATGCGAAAAAGTTTGTACCAGAAGGTATTGAGGGTCGCCTTCCATACAAAGGACCTTTAGCTGAAACGATTTATCAGCTTGTCGGCGGACTTCGCGCCGGTATGGGCTATTGCGGCACGAAGGACCTTCGCGCTTTAAGAGAAGAAGCACAATTTGTCAAAATGACGGGTGCCGGCTTAAGAGAAAGCCATCCGCATGATGTCCAAATCACAAAAGAGGCACCAAACTATTCACTTCAATAAAAACGGAGAGGGATTGCCCTCTCTGTTTTTTTGTGTTTTCCATAATAAGGAACATTACTTATGCTTTTGGGAAAAAAGATAGGTCTATACTCTGCCTATGATTTGCTTTGGACTTGTGTTAAAATAACAAACGTGCATCATTTTAAACTTATAATCAGTGGGGAATTTTTCATTGACTATCAGTTACTATTTTTGGCTTTTACAGGCAGAAAAGACCAATTGCTGATTAGACTTATTTGGGAATAACTGTCTGTTATTGAAGTATTAATTTTGTTGGAGGGCGTTAAAGTGAACAGGAAGTTTTATCAAAAGTGTGTTGCCAGCGGGTTGGCAATCATCTTATTTTTTGGCCTTTTTGGGGGCTTTCAAAAAGCCGAAGCAGATACGGTTAATTTAAATGTAAATGCTGCCGGGGCAATACTTGTTGATGGACAAACAGGCCGCGTGTTATATGAACAAAATGCTGATAAAATGCTGGGAATCGCCAGTATGTCCAAAATGATGACAGAATACATCCTGCTGGATGCAATCAAAAAAGGCCGTGTGAAATGGAATCAGCAATATTCTGTTGATGATTTAGTTTATAAAATCTCTCAAAACCGAAGCCTATCGAATGTTCCTTTACGCCAAGATGGTAAGTACTCAGTTAAGGAATTATATCAAGCAATGGCTATATATTCTGCAAATGGTGCGACAATTGCCCTTGCTGAAGTAATTGGCGGATCGGAAACGAACTTCGTCAAAATGATGAATGATGAAGCAAAAAAATTGGGAATAAAAGACTTTAAATTTGTCAATTCTACCGGATTAAATAATAAGGATTATCAAGGAATGCAGCCGCAAGGAACAGATCCTACTGATGAAAATGAAATGTCCCCGCGCGGTCTCGCAACGCTTGCTTTCCATTTGATTCACGACAATCCGGATGTTTTAAAAACAGCCAGTACTCCTTCGATGATGTTTCGCGCCGGAACAACTGACCAAATCAAAATGGATAACTGGAACTGGATGCTTCCAGGTTTAGTTTATGGTTATCAAGGAATGGACGGTCTTAAAACCGGAACAACTGATTTTGCCGGATACTGTTTTACCGGAACTGCCAAGAGAAACGGAATGCGTTTTATTACTGTTGTCCAAAATGCAACGAATGGAAGCGGTCAAGGCGGCTATCAAGCACGATTTGACGAAACCAGAAAAATGATGGATTATGCGTTCAGTAATTTTTCAAAAGAACAAATTGTTCCTAAACATTATCAAGTGAAAGGGAATAAAACAGTCAAAGTTGCAAATGGTAAAAGCAAACAAGTTGAAATTTACACAAAAACACCTGTAACGATGATGGTCTTAAATGGCGAGAAAAAGAACTACAAGCCTGTGTTAGTTTTGGATAAAAAGAAGCTTAATAAAAATGGGGAACTTGCAGCGCCAATTAAAAAAGGTGAAAAGGTTGGTTATCTGACTGTTCAATCCAAAAATGGAGAAAAGGTAACATTTTTGACTGCAGATGGACAAGAGCGTCTTTCAGCTGATGTCGTTGCTGCACAGGATGTTGAGCAAGCAAACTGGTTTGTTCGAATGATGAGAGGAATCGGCGGATTCTTTTCCGGCCTTTTTGGAACCATTAAAGGTTGGGTTTAATCATTAATCTTCACTTTTAAAAAAATATTTTTTGTATAAAGAAAATATGCTGAATTCTGACTAAAAGTCGATGGCAGAGGCGTTTTTTGCTTTATGCACTGCGGGAAAGGATAAACTGTCTAAGTAGTTTATCCTTTCTAAATTTCGCCAAAAAAATGGGGTTCTGCCTTGACAGAAGTCGCTTTTTGTTGTTTATTGACATTATGGAAAGAATTCCGACTGTTTTAATAAAATTTCCTTAAATTTTGTAAGATCGGGAAAAATATTGTCGAAAACACTTTGAGGGGGATAAAAAATGCAAACAGGAACAGAACGAGTAAAACGTGGAATGGCCGAAATGCAAAAAGGCGGCGTTATTATGGACGTTGTCAATGCAGAACAAGCTAAAATCGCAGAGGAGGCCGGCGCAGTTGCCGTTATGGCATTAGAGCGGGTTCCGTCTGATATCCGCGCAGCGGGCGGAGTAGCCAGAATGGCTGATCCAAGAATTGTTGAAGAGGTTATGGGTGCAGTTACCATTCCTGTAATGGCAAAGGCCAGAATTGGACATATTGTTGAAGCACGTGTGCTTGAATCAATGGGTGTTGACTATATTGACGAAAGTGAAGTTTTAACTCCTGCTGATGAAGAGTTCCATATCAATAAACGGGAATTTACAGTTCCTTTTGTATGCGGATGCCGCGACCTTGGCGAAGCTGCACGCCGTATTGGTGAAGGTGCTTCTATGCTTCGTACAAAAGGTGAGCCTGGAACAGGGAACATTGTGGAAGCTGTCCGTCATATCCGCAAGGTAAATGCACAGATCCGCAAAGTAGTCGCTATGAGCGAAGATGAAATTATGACAGAAGCTAAAAATTTGGGTGCACCTTATGAAATTCTGCTTGAAATCAAGCGCCTTGGCCGTCTTCCTGTTGTTAACTTTGCTGCAGGGGGCGTCGCAACACCTGCAGATGCAGCGCTTATGATGCAATTAGGCTCTGACGGTGTATTCGTTGGTTCAGGTATTTTTAAATCAGAAAATCCAGCAAAATTCGCAAGAGCGATTGTTGAAGCTACAACTCACTATCAAGATTACAAATTGATTGCTGAAATTTCTAAAGATCTTGGCGTAGCGATGAAAGGCATCGAGATTTCATCACTTTCAGCTGCAGATCGTATGCAAGATCGCGGCTGGTAAGGGGATTTTGTAATGGTTAAAATTGGAGTACTTGCCCTGCAAGGCGCAGTCCGCGAGCATGTCTGGGCTGTCGAAGATTGCGGTGCAGAAGCAGTTATTATAAAGCATAAAGAAGAATTAGACGATGTGGATGGTCTTATCCTCCCGGGCGGAGAAAGCACAACGATGCGCCGTCTGATTGATAAATATGACTTTATGGAACCTTTAAAAGAGTTTGCCCGATCTGGAAAGCCAATGTTTGGAACATGCGCAGGGTTGATTCTGCTGGCCAAAAGACTTGTCGGTTACGACCAGCCTCATATTGGCGTAATGGACATTACGGTTGAGCGTAACTCTTTCGGCCGCCAGCGTGAAAGCTTTGAGGCAGAACTTAGCATAAAAGGCGTTGCTGAAAATTTTCCAGCAGTTTTTATCAGGGCTCCTCATATTGTGGATGTTGGTGAGAATGTTGAAATCCTTTGCAAGCATAATGATCGGATTGTTGTTGCAAGGGAAGGCCAATTTCTCGGCTGCTCTTTCCATCCGGAATTAACAGAAGATTCCCGGTTTACTGCGTATTTTGTCGAAATGGTCAAGGAAGCAAAAGTTAGACATACCGCATAAGATAGTTGCGAACAGTTCATAATTATAGTAGAGTAAATGAAACGAATATAAAGGCAAAGCAATGAGAGGAATTAGTAGCAGGCATGTACTCTCTTTAGAGAGCCGGTGGACGGTGCAAATCGGCGGGGGGGGCTTGTGAATCCATCCTTAAGTAAAGTATGGAATGCTCCTTGAAAAAGGGGTTAGTAAATACTTTCGGTTCATTCCGTTAAAAATTTTCAAGGTGGACAGCTTATACTGTCAACCAGGGTGGTAACGCGGGTAACTCTCGTCCCTGTTTTTAGGGGCGGGAGTTTTTTATTTGTAAAAAAAGAAGGGAGCGGGTAATATGCTTGATTTGAAATACTTAAGAGCTAATTTTGCTGAAGTAAAAGAAAAACTGCAGCATCGTGGTGAGGACTTAACTGATCTTGGCCGATTTGAGGAATTGGATGTAAAAAGACGTGAGCTCATCGTCGAATCTGAGCAGCTGAAGAGCAGACGCAATGAGGTTTCCCAGCAGGTTGCCCAATTAAAGCGCGAGAAAAAAGACGCTGACCATTTAATAAAAGAAATGAGAGAAGAAGGCGACCGGATCAAAGCTTTGGATGAAGAATTGCGCGGGGTTGAAGAAACGCTTGAGCAATTACTGCTGAGTATTCCAAATATTCCCCATGAAAGCGTTCCTGTCGGCGAAACGGAAGATGACAATATTGAGATTCGCAAATGGGGGGCCGTTCCTGAGTTTCCATATGAGCCTAAACCACACTGGGAAATAGCAGAGAACTTGGGAATTCTTGATTTTGAACGCGCCGGCAAGGTGACTGGCAGCCGCTTTGTTTTTTACAAAGGTCTTGGAGCCCGCCTCGAACGTGCACTGATCAGCTTCATGCTGGATCTTCACGTGGATCAACATGGTTATAAAGAAATCCTGCCGCCGTATTTGGTTAATCGGGCCAGCATGACGGGAACAGGGCAGCTGCCAAAATTTGAGGAAGATGCGTTTTTGGTTGGCAGTGAAGATTATTTCCTTATTCCGACTGCAGAAGTGCCTGTCACCAACATGCACCGCGATGAAATCTTAAGCGGCGAAGAGCTGCCGATCCGCTATGCTGCCTACAGCGCCTGCTTCCGCTCTGAGGCAGGTTCAGCAGGACGTGACACAAGAGGATTAATCCGCCAGCACCAATTCAATAAAGTCGAGCTTGTTAAGTTTGTTAAACCGGAAGATTCTTATGATGAGCTTGAAAAGCTGACAAATGATGCGGAAAAAGTATTGCAGCTGCTTGGACTCCCCTATCATGTAATCGCCATTTGTACTGGTGATCTTGGCTTTACAGCCGCTAAAAAATACGATATTGAGGTGTGGATTCCAAGCGCAGGAGTGTACCGTGAAATTTCCTCTTGCAGTAATTTTGAAGCATTCCAGGCGCGCCGTGCCAATATCCGCTTCCGCCGTGAGCCGAAAGCAAAGCCGGAGTTCGTGAATACATTGAATGGGTCCGGTCTTGCCATTGGCCGTACGGTTGCTGCTATTTTGGAAAACTATCAGCAGGAAGACGGCAGCGTCGTTATTCCTGAGGCATTGCGCCCATATATGGGAAATCGTGATGTTATTAAACCGGAATAAGGCAAGAACAAGCTGGAAACAATATTTCTGGGCGGGTTTATCCCGCTCAGAAAACTCCCTATGGCGCTCCACGTCACCATCTATTATGGAAATATGTTCAGAGAATCATCCTTGCCAATTAAGGCAGTGTGAGCGAAGCTAAATATCACCACTACGGAGTCGCAAGATGTATATATTACCCTTCACTAGGATAAAATGAACCACTTTTGCGAAGCTCCGCCCCTTTTCCACGCAAAAAATATTTGCCGCTTTGTTGACAACATTATTGTTATATGTTAAATTAGTTTTTGTCGAAACGGAGGAATACCCAAGTCCGGCTGAAGGGATCGGTCTTGAAAACCGACAGGCGGGTTAAACCGCGCGGGGGTTCGAATCCCTCTTCCTCCGCCATAACAGCTTATGATTTTACCTACGCGCATAAAATATCTGGAGATATGAAAGGTCCGTTACTTTTGTAACGGGCTTTTTTTTGTTTAAATATTGCTGTTTCAGCTCAATCATATAAAAAAACATACACCGGTTTATCCGATGTATGTCCCTGAGATTTGGAGCAATTTTTCTTCTACCCTGCGGCAGACGTCCAAAGCATCCTCTTGATAATTGACGACATCCGTATTGTCCATATCAATAATGAGAACTTCACTTGCATCATATTGATTCATAACCCAATCATCGTAGCCTTTCCAAACCTCAAAATAATACTCCTTTAATTTGGGGTCAATCTCAAAGTCCCGGCCGCGGTCCATAATTCGCTTGATAACCGTATCAAAGGAGCCTTTTAAATAAATCATTAAATCGGGAGCTTTGCGTGGCAGCTCCTGCAGTTCTTCCATCATATTTGCAACAAGGTCTTCGTAAATTTTAAATTCTAAGCTTGAGATTCTGCCCAATTTTTTATTTACATAAGCAAAATACCAATCCTCATAAATGGATCGGTCTTGGATGGTAAATAGAGGCTCGTGATAGCTTAAGCAATCCTTTACGGTTTTAAAGCGTTTATTTAAGAAAAATAATTGCAAAAGGAAAGGGATTCGGCGCGCTTCGAGTTCTTCATCCGTTAATTGGTAATAAAGTGGGAGGATTGGGTTATCATCCACCACTTCATAAAAAACCTTGCTGTCGATTCCTTTCATTTGAAAATGCTGATTTAATGTATCTGCAACACTAGTTTTACCAAGGCCAATCATGCCGCCAATAACGATACTCACTGTCATCCCTCTATTCTAAAATGGTGTTTGTCCTGCTGTTGGTTCTGGAGAGCAGTGGAAAGAACCTCCATAATCTGCTTTAAATCATGTTTGTTTTTGACAAAATCGATCTCATCGCCATTGAAACGAAGCACGGGTATTTCTGGATGGGTTTCTTCAAAGCGCGCCATCGCTTCGTCGTAGTCTAGAGAGAGCTGTTCTAAATATAAAGGGCTGATATTCTTTTCAATTTCCCGCCCGCGTTTTTTTATTCTTGATAATAATGTATCAAGGCTGGCATGCAAATATATGATGACATTCGGTTTCGGCATATCACTTGTCAGAATCTGATAGATTCCATCATACTTTTGATATTCCTCGCGGCTTAACGTCCGTCTAGCAAAAATTAAGTTTTTGAAAATATGGTAATCCGCGACAACCGCTTGATTTTTGCTCAAATAATGCTGATTAATATCGCCTAGTTGCTTATAGCGGTTACAAAGAAAAAACATTTCCGTTTGGAAACTCCATTCTTCAATGTTTTCATAAAACTTTCCCAAGAAGGGGTTTTCATCCACAATTTCTTTTAATAGGGCGAATTGAAGATGCTCTGAAATGGCCTTGGCAAGCGATGTTTTCCCCACACCAATCGGGCCTTCAACCGTAATAAAGGGTGTATCCCCCATTTTATGTCCTCCTCACCGGCTGCCTTCTATCCTATCTGTTGTTAGAGCGTTTTCTTTTAAAATTTTTCGACGCAAAAAATATTTTATCATAATCCTTACCCCGATTGGATAACCAAAATTAACAAGTATAGGAATTAAGAAAAGCGCTGAAGCTGGACATTTCTCTAAGTCCAAACTTTTATACTTTCTTTATTTAATAAAAAAAACTGCCGGGAGACGGCAGTTAAGTCTTTTTGACAACATCAAAATTATCAACAATCAGCAGCCAATTTTGCGGAAATGGAAGTCCGAGTTTCCAATAACTCATTCCGCGCAGGTTCAACTCTTTAATTAAATCAAATTTAGCTTGAATCGATCTGGCATCTTCAAACCAGACTTCATGCTGTTTGCCATCCTCACTCCGATACCTGAAATGCGGGGCTTGTGCTTTCGTGTCATACTGTATCGGTACGTTATGTCTGGCTGCCAGCTGAATCGCAGCTTGAGGACTGACGGCCTTCGCCACAGATCCCGGAACAAATGGCAATGTCCAATCATATCCGTATAAATTTTGCCCCATCAGAATTTTATTCGAAGGAATAGCTGTAACGGCATAATCCATTACCCGCCTTACCTGATCAATAGGAGAAACAGCCATCGCTGGACCTCCGCTATATCCCCATTCATAGGACATAATGACAACAAAGTCGGAAATTTGGCCATGGGCATGATAGTCATGGCCTTCATACCATTTTCCTTTTTGCGTGGCACTTGTTTTCGGAGCAAGAGCTGTTGACATAAACCAATTTTCCTGATTGAATCGAGTTTTCGCTTTCCTCAAAAAGCGGTTATAATCATCCCTATCTGCAGGGTTTAAGTATTCGAAATCAAAGTGAATATCCCTAAACCCATATCTTTTTGCGGTGGCGACAATATTATTCAGAAACCGATCCTGAACAGGGATGTTTGTTAACAAGATGTGCCCGAGTTCATCGCTGAACTGGTCATTTTCCTGGTTGTTAATAACCATCATTAAGACCACATTTTGCGCTTTTGCAATGGCCGGAAAGTTATTTAACAAGGGCGGCTTTAATGAGCCGTCACGATTGACCTGAAAGCTGAACGGCGCCAGGTACGTTAAATAGGGGGCAGCTTCTCTTGTGCTGTTTTCCAATGCAGGCGAAACAGAACCCCGCGGCTCGACATACCCATTAAATTCCCCTCGCACTTTTCGCCCTTGAGGAATATAAAGCCGGAAACCTGCATTTAAGGGCTGATTTTGAGATATCCGGTTAACCTGTGCAAGCTGCTGTGGAGTTACTCTAAAACGGCGGGCAATAGAAAAGAGACTGTCTCCCTGCTGTACCGTATAAAACCTGCCGATAATCGGAATAACAAGCGCCTGGCCTACGACAAGATTATTGGGATTCGGCAAATCATTGGCTTCTACGATATCATTAACAGTGGAATGATACTGTCTTGCAATCGTCGTAATGCTTTCATTTCTTTGGACAACATGAATTTGCATTTTATATCCCTCCTTATGCAAATACGCTACAGTCATTTTATGAGGGCACAGATTGTTTCATGTTATAATGGCGATAAATATTGGAAATCAATAGGCTGTCTTTAATTTATGTTAAGCAGGAGAGTATTTATGGAACTGGCACAAGATGAGTATTTTATGAAAGAGGCAATGAAGGAAGCAAAAAAAGCGGAAGATCTGGGGGAAGTGCCAATTGGTGCGATTATTGTATACGAGGGAGAAATCATTGCCCGGGCTCACAATTTGCGGGAAAGCGACCAAAATGCGCTGGCGCATGCTGAATTGCTGGCAATTGATCAAGCCTGTAAAAAAGTGGGCTCTTGGCGGCTTGAAAATACGACGCTTTACGTCACCCTTGAACCTTGTCCAATGTGTTCCGGCGCCATCGTCTTATCAAGAGTCAACCGTGTTGTATACGGGGCCCCTGATCCAAAGGGAGGCTGTGCCGGTACACTAATGAACCTTTTGCAGGACAGCCGTTTTAATCATCAATGCGAACTTACTCCCGGGGTTTTGGCAGAAGATTGCGGACAGATGCTTTCTCATTTTTTTCGAATGATCCGTGAGCGGAAAAAGGCAGAGAAAAACAAGCAGCGTCAATCTTTGTCCGAAAATTAAATACAATATTTTACAGCTGATAAACGTTGCTTTTTTAATTGAAAATTAGTATACTGATTAAGCGTCATCAAAAAGACGCACATAACAAATGGTATCAATTTTGCCGTGCTAAGCGGGGAGGTAGCGGTGCCCTGTACTCGCAATCCGCTCTAGCGAGGCCGAATCCCTTCCTGAGGCTGATATCCTGTAGGGCTGCCTTAAGTAAGTGGTGTTGACGCCCGGGTCCTGCGCAATGGGAATCCATGAACCATGTCAGGTCCGGAAGGAAGCAGCATTAAGTGGACGCTCCCATGTGCCGCAGGGTTGCCTGGGCCGAGCTAACTGCTTAAGTAACGCCTATGGGTGTCAGTCGACGGAAGGTGCACGGCAGTTATAAAATCATACATAAACTCATCTCTTTATACAGAGGTGAGTTTTTTGCATATTGACTTTTAATATTGAAAATAGATACGGTATAATGAGGAAGATAGATTTGAGAAGGGGGCGATGTCAATTGGCATATCAGGCTTTATACCGTGTTTGGCGTCCGCAGCAGTTTATTGATGTAGTAGGACAAGAGCATGTAACTAAGACATTGCAAAACGCCCTGCTTCAACAAAAAATATCCCATGCCTATCTTTTTTCCGGGCCGCGGGGAACAGGGAAAACAAGTGCTGCGAAAATTCTTGCTAAAGCGGTTAACTGTGAACGGGCTCCTGTCAGCGAGCCGTGCAATGAATGTGCTTCGTGCAGGGGAATTACGAACGGAACGATTCCGGACGTAATTGAAATTGACGCTGCTTCCAATAATGGAGTAGAGGAAATCCGCGATATCCGTGATAAAGTGAAATATGCACCAAGTGCTGCTAAATATAAGGTTTATATTATTGATGAAGTGCACATGCTTTCGATTGGAGCGTTTAATGCTTTATTAAAAACACTCGAAGAGCCGCCGAAGCACGTTATCTTTATTTTAGCTACAACCGAGCCTCATAAAATTCCGCTTACGATCATTTCCCGCTGCCAGCGGTTTGATTTTAAACGAATTACGGCGCAGTCAATCGTCAATCGAATGAAGTTAATTGTCGACGAAACGGGAATTGACTGTGAAGAACGGGCATTGCAAATCATTGCCAGAGCAGCTGAGGGCGGGATGAGGGACGCTTTAAGCCTACTTGATCAGGCCATTTCCTTCAGCCAGGACCATGTGTCTATGGAGGATGCTCTTACTGTCACGGGCTCTGTTTCGCAAACATTTTTAAATCGCTTGGCAGTCGCCATTTTCGAAAAGGATGTGGCAAAGGGCTTAGCGGCATTAGAGGAACTGCTCCACCAAGGGAAAGATCCGGCACGGTTTATTGAGGATTTTATTCTTTATTACCGAGACATGCTGTTATCAAAAGCCGCACCAAATCTTGAGGAATCATTAGAGCGGGTTTTGCTTGATGAAGATTTCAAAAGAATAGCGGAGCAGGTGCCGGCTGAACAAATTTACGAGCTGATTGATATACTGAATAAAGCGCAGCAGGAAATGCGCTGGACAAATCATCCGAGAATTTTTCTTGAAGTTGCCGTTGTAAAGCTGTGTCAACTGGAAACAAAGCATGAGAGCCACGTTCCGACTGAAGATGTCAGCAAATTATTATTGAGAATTGAACAACTGGAAAAAGAACTCCGTGAACTTAAAATAAGCGGAGTTGCTGCGAGTTCGCAGGAACCGGTGCCAGCCTCTGCTCCAAAACCTTCGCAAAGGGCGGCAAAAAGAGGATTCCAAGCTCCGGCTGGAAAAATCAATGAAATTTTAAAGCATGCAACGAAGAACGATTTAATCCAAATTAAACGCCATTGGGCTGAAATGCTGTCAAAGCTGATGAAATCACACGCTGCTTTATTGAATGAAGCTGAGCCGATTGCAGCATCACCTGATGCGTTTATCATAAAATTTAAGCATGAGATTCATTGCCAAATGGCCATGGATAATCACCGCTTTATCCAAACGGTTGTCAGTGCGCTGCAACAGCTGACCGGGAAAAATTTATCTCTATTGGGAGTGCCGGAAGAACAGTGGCTGGCGATCAGGGAAGATTTTTTAAACAGTCACCAGCTTCATGAGGGCGAAGAAACTGAGCCAAAATCAGAGGAGCCCCACATCGCAGAGGCGAAAAAGTTATTTGGTGAACAATTTATTGAAGTAGTTGATTAAAATTTGGAGGTAGATATACTTATGATGCGTGGAATGGGAAATATGCAAAATATGATGAAACAAATGCAAAAAATGCAAAAGAAAATGGCTGAAGCACAAGAAGAGTTAGGTCAGAAGACATTGGAAGGAACAGCAGGCGGCGGAATGGTTACTGTAACGGTAACGGGCCATAAACAAGTGGTGGATGTTAAAATAAATCCTGAGGCCGTTGATCCGGACGATGTGGAAATGCTTCAGGACCTCATTTTAGCTGCAACCAATGATGCATTGAAAAAAGCAGATGACCTGACAAACAACACAATGGGACAATTTACAAAAGGAATGAATCTTCCGTTCTAGAGAGGAATAAAGAGAATGCATTATCCTGAACCAATATCGAAGCTCATCGACAGCTTTATGAAGTTGCCAGGTATCGGCCCGAAAACGGCCGCTCGTCTGGCTTTTTTTGTCTTAAGTATGAAAGAAGATACAGTACTTGATTTTGCTAAAAATTTGGTCAATGCAAAGCGCAATCTTACTTATTGCTCTGTATGTGGGCATATTACTGATAAGGACCCATGCTATATATGCGAGGATACGCGCCGTGACAAAACCGTTATTTGCGTGGTTCAAGATCCTAAAGATGTAATTGCGATGGAAAAAATGAAGGAATACAATGGGTTATATCATGTTTTACATGGCGCTATTTCCCCGATGGACGGGGTTGGTCCTGAGGATATCAACATTCCAGATCTATTAAAGCGGCTCCAAGATGAAACGGTGCAGGAGGTCATTCTTGCTACAAACCCGAATATCGAGGGGGAAGCAACCGCCATGTATATTTCCCGTTTATTAAAGCCGACAGGCATTAAAATTACGAGAATTGCTCATGGTCTTCCTGTCGGAGGAGATCTTGAATACGCGGATGAAGTTACCCTTTCCAAAGCAATAGAGGGCCGAAGAGAATTATAAGTGCAGTGGGGGAATCAATTATGTTTTTTCGGCGGAAAAACCGGCTCCGCAACGAATACAATGAAAAGTTGTTGAATAGTTTAAATGAGTATAAGAATGACTGGCAGCGGCAAAAAGTGCTGCTTGAGAGAAGCTTTGATCCTTCAGAAGAGGTTATTTGTGAAACCAAGCTTGCGGAAGCAAAATACTTCTTTCTTCTAAAAGAAGCAAAATATCGAAACATCACATCGACACGTTAAAAAATTTTTTAAGATGAGTAATCAGGCTTACTCATCTTTTTTTTTGAGCCGTTTACATTCTTTTTTATAGAACTTATACATAAATTTAATTGTACAAGTTGTATAAAGGGGGAATTTGTCTTGGAACCGGTCGTGATTCTTTCGATTTTAGGGGGGATTATCATTTTGCTGTTATTTTCCGGCGCTCCTCTTAAGCCTGTCAGATTTGTTGGGCAATCGATTATAAAGCTGCTGATTGGAGCGATTTTGCTGTTTTTCTTAAATATAGTCGGAGAACGTTACGGGGTTCATGTTCCTATTAACTTTGCTACGTCTGCCGTTTCCGGTTTTCTTGGAATCCCTGGAATGCTTGCTTTAACAGCTATCCAAAAATGGGTTCTCTTCTCTTAAATCGCTGATGTTGCAGCGGTTTTTGTTTTTTCTGTGTGAAAAAGGGGCGGAGCTGCGCACAAGTCATGTTGTTTTTAACCAGCCAAACCTAGGAACAGTATTTTTCCTTTGAAAAGGTTTAACTTTGCTCCGCTCACACCGCCTTTATTAATGTTGGTGTATAGCTCATGCTTGTTTTCCTTCCGTACATGGGTGGGGAATTGAGACTCATGTATATTTTTTTACGAAAAGGTGTTGACTAGTTAATTGAAACCATGTAATATAGTAAAGGTCGTCAGCAAAGCAAAAAAGCTGCTGATGATAACTTAAAAAAAGTTGTTGACTTCAACAACTGAAAGTGATATATTAATAAAGTCGCTTCTGAGCGACACTCGATCTTTGAAAACTAAACAAACAAAAACGTCAACAATAAAAACATAGTCAAGTTAATCTTGGCTAGCCAACGTAAATTTTATGAGCTAACTCATACTCTTTTTTGGAGAGTTTGATC
>CAZAEW010000068.1:3515-18903 GCA_964484065.1 uncultured Bacillus sp. | reverse complement strand
ACATCTTTCGCCAAGCTTCAAACTCCAGCTTCATTTGTTTGCCGTAAAAATTATCGCCGTTAAACAAATCATCCAAACTTACCGTCGGTTTTTGAACCTTTTCCGCCAGACCCAGACCATTCGACGGCGCTACATTCACTTTGATGCCCAGGCGGTTTTGCGTCGTATAGGTGGAAATGGACAAGTCCCGCATTTCTGACACAAACGCATCCATATCTTTATAAAATGGCTGATCAATCGTGCCGTCAACGATATCGCCAACCTTCCCGGCAAATCGATGTAAAACCTGAAAATCTTCATATAACCCTTGATACTTATTCTTTTGACTCGTATGGTTAAACGAAATGACCCCATCGCTATCATAGTTCGCGATGGCTGACTCGATATCCTCCAAGTTATCGCTTAAATCCTTAAGCGAATCGATCATCCCTTTACCCCAGCGGCCAAGGCCAATCAAATCGCCAATTCCGTTGCGCATCTTTTCCCAGTCTCCTGGAATATATTTTACGTCCATCCCCTTACCCCTCCAGTTTGCCAATGATCTGCTCGGCGATCTCTTTATCTGCTTGCATCATCGTGTTAAGGATATCGATGACCAACGTTTCTGCACGGATATAGTGATCCAAAAGATCTGACACCTTTTGATTGGCTTCTGGATAAACCTCCATGGCTTTCATTGCCTTTCCTTCCGTGTAAAAATTCAGACTGCCGAGTTTTTGAATATTGGGCATGGCATTTGTCTCTAATTCGTTGATAATCGCTTCCAATTGTTTATAAATAGTAGTGATTTCATCCGGATTGACATGAATTTTTTGTCCTCCCGAACCCCCTTGCGCTTTAGACATTCACTTTGCCCCCCTTGTACGGAAAATCCATTTCATCAAAGAGAACCTTTAAGAACCAGTATTGGCTGGCATGATAATATTTTTTACGAACGGTATCCACCATGATTAACTTGGCGTCCTTCGTAAAAATAAGCCACTGCTGATAATAGTTGGAGTTGGATGGGTCCCGTGGCTCTGCCTGTAAATGAAAGAATTCGAGATTCATAAAATTATTTTCCGGTTCGTAGTCTTCGGCCTCGAGCCTTTCCTGGTAGTACAATTCTTGCTTTAGGAACGTCTTCTCCCTTTCATCCGGTTCTCTGCCGATCAGCGGGAAATTTTCGATTAAGATTTTCAAAACGATCGCTTTTGAGATGACCCGCAGCTGGTACTGCTCCTCTTGTCCATCTAATTCCACTAGTGAAATGATTTCGTCCTCTTCCTTTGCTTGAAAGGCAAACATCACGTTATTAATCCGGACGTATTTTTCGCTTTGATGGTAAAGCTCGAGTGCCTGAATGACGATTGCACCGCCTTTGGTGATTTTTCCATCAGGTGTAAGAATTTCTTTTTCGATTAGTCGCTGGTGTGCCTCTGCAAAAACTTCTTCCCCCTGCAGTTGATAGATTTGTTTTTCGGGAAGCCCAAAAAGAACATTTCCTCCAAAAGCCGCCGCTAACAGGTATAATTCCGGCGCGGTAAAGGTATTGATCATAGATTTCTCACATCCCTGACTGAGCTATCTTGAAGGAAATCATTAAAGTAACCTTCAAGATTGTTTAACGCTTCGGTTTGTTTTCCGAGAGCCGATTCCATATCTTTATGGTATTGCCGGATAATTTCCAGATAGGTCAAAAAGGTGTCTCTTGCCTTGCCGCTCCACTTCGCTGATTGGATGTAGGAAATTAACTGCTCGCAGCTTTCATAGGTGCTTTTAACAGACTGTTCTAATGCATTTGCGGCAACCTTTGCCTCATAGGCCTTTTCCCCGTAAATTCTGACATTCCCCATTGACTCATTTCCCCTCTATTCAATCTTTATCTTCCTTTTGCCTTTTCCTTTGCCGCTTTTTCAGCTGCTTCTTTTTCGGCCGCTTCTTTCATCGCCAAATTTTTATAATGAATATATCGATCCCATGCCTTGTTTTTCGCGGCGACGATCGATGTTCGTTTTTCCAGATCGTATTGGAAATAACCGTTTAGTTTTCCATGAAGCTCCTCCCGTTTACTATCAAAATCATTGGATGGAATCATGGAGTTTGAGAGATTAGGAACGGAATTTAGATAGGAGCAATTTGCATCGTTTGCTTCAGTTGCTTTTTGATCATGTTTGGATAATCCGTCACACAGCTCTTCGTACAATTGATAGTATTGATCTCTTTTTCTTTCCGTTGGGGTCAATCCCCAGCCAAAAATATGAATCAACTTGAATCACTTCCTCTTTTGATTTGAGATGGGGCAGCTATTGTATGTATGAACAAAAGCCACACAACCTTTGTCGTCGCGTGGCTTTTTCTTGGCAGCTTAGGCTAAATTCTGCTTTCGGTATTTCTGTTCTTACGCTCTTTGTTGTAACTCCTCGGGGGTCATCCGAATTTGTCCTGCTATTTTCCCCATCTTCATTCCATTTATTTGCCCATTGAATATGGACAAATATTTATCCTATTAAATCCCCTTGGGCTTTTCCACTAACAAATCTTCCGTAATTTTCCTCCTCTATTTTTTAACATCTGTCAGAAAATTCGTCAAATACCCCTAAAACACGATTAGATTCTATTTACTTCTTTCTTCCTAGATGATGGTTTGGATTCAAGGTTTTTATTTAGAAAAAAAGACATGTAACAATTATTTGCAACATGAGATTAGAATGATAGTAAAGGAATAATGTTTGAATTATGACGGATCCACAGAATTTTTAGGACTATTTTATCTATTTTTGAATTTTCGTAAAAGCGTCATTTTTCCTCGCGGCTTTTAGCAATTTTCAGCAAAAATAGCGGAATATCCTACAGCTGAATGGATTCACCAGCGTTGATATATAGGAATTTATTCATTTAAATTTACTCTCAATTTCATCTTAAAATAGTCTCACTGTCCTATCTGCCAAATTAAAAAGCTGCCCCAAAATCCTTCGTTCGGATTTTAAGACAGCTTTTTGTTTTAATCCCATTTTACGTTGCTACTTTACATTGAGCCTTTGTTTGTTTATGGTTTGTTTTCTTATTGGCATGATAGTAGGCAATAGCTTTAAATACCAGGTGACACGAGCCCATATGCGCGTGATACCCAAGTTTCAGGGAAGTGATTAATCCTGTGGAACAATCCTGTGAAACAAGATTTTTCGAGGTGTGACAGGCACAATGATTTATAATAATATTTATCAGTTCATTTAATTCTAATATTTTTGCTTTTGAAGAGCCTGAAGTTCCGACTAAATAGCAGTCCTCATTTTCCTTGTGTATTTTAACTCTACAACTCTTTATTTCCAAAATGTTTTAATATTATTATTTGCGTGTTTAATATCTTTTTCACTATTCTGTTTTTTTGGTTTATAGAAGCTATCGAACTTCCACCCTTGTACGATTTTTCCATTTCCTGTTCCTGTTTGTCTGATTATATTCATAATCTTAACTTTCCTCCGAATTTTCGTACTTGTTTCAGCTACGCAAAATAAATTTTTCCGTTTATAAAAATATACGGAACTGTTACCAGTATCTAGCTTTTCATGTGCTCCAAAATATTTAATACTTTAATAAAACTCATTTTTACCTCAAAGTCATTACCTACAAATATTATTTCATTAATTCCTTTATTTTTGGAATGATTCAACACCTGGTACAAGCCATTCATCCCCACGGAGACAGCAAATTTGTTTTTAAAGCCATAGTGTAAAGACTCATCTTCACAAATCTCCTGACTTTCATATACTTTAATAACCTTTTCAAATTCAAGAGGATAAAAGTTATTAAACATTAATTCCTCCCCTGTTGTTCCCTTTGCAGGTATAATCCACAGCTTTTTATTACTATATTTCATATGATTAAACAAATTCATAATTTTGTATTCTTGCTTATTTAATACAGGTTGTTTACCCATCGAGATTAATGATGTATTTACCAAATCATATATATTTGTTATCAGAGTATTTTGTCCTTCATCAACAATTAACCCGCTTACCCCCGAAAACATGGCATGAAATGAAAAAACGGTTAATTCATTAATTGTAACCTTTTTATATAGATACATATCATCTTTTATCATGTTGTAATGAAGGGTATATTCCTTTGCAATCGATTCTTCAGTGAACAGCCATATGGTGGGGATATTATTATAACTTATCCCACAGAAAATAGGTGCGGTCCCATCTTTAATACTTTCTAATGATGATTCTTTCCTTAAAATTGTATATAAATCTTTTGAGCCTGCTATATCCAACATAATTTCTTCATATAAAGAATCATATTCATCTGAATTTTCTTGATAACTATTTAATAAAGCAATCTTGGCTTGTACCTTATTATCAGCCATCCTGCCTTCCCCCCAATTATTCAAACTGCTGGTTATCTATTCTGTAATACTCCTCCAATGTTACCTCTTTGCGGGTAGTAGTATTGCTCAGGTAATCTTCTTTCACATAAATTAGTTGATAACTATCATTTATGCCTAACCTTTTTGTAAACAGATCCCTGTCTTGACAATCCAATTCACATTCCCTTCCTATACTCGAATTATAGGTTATAATTTCTATTTCCTGACTTTCCTTGAACTCGCGTATAACAAAGAAATCGTAATTTTTATAGTGAGCCATAAAATACTCACGATAAAACTCGGTTAAATCCTTCTTTTGAATTTCCTTTTTAAACATGTTTTTATTGTAAGGTGAAACTTGAAACCCCTCTTCCTTGTGGTATAAAATCAAAAAAATTTCATTAGTAGTTGTAATTGCCTTATATCTTCTTCCTTTATAGATAGCTACTCTTCTATCCATAATATCACCTATTACTTTATTTTATTTGGTTATTCGCATAAATCGTTCACCATCAAAAACTGCAATTAACTCTTCTTTACTGTCTATTACTTTATACATCTTTGCTCCTTCTTGAATAGCAGCTTTATCATAATTCCCTACGTACCATTCAGGAACAATCGTTTCATTTCTTCCTCCCAAAAAACCATTACGTGTACAAGGATAAGAATCAGTATTCGTCCAATTAAACTCTGTTCCATATGGGATATCTATTAGATCATCTGAAACCTCTTGATATTTAAAACGTATCACAGCATAAGAATCACCATCGTCAGGATAAGGCCTATAAAATTCTCCTTCCTTCGTTTTAGAAGTATAATCCAGCCGTAGTGTTTCAATTGTTTCCTCATAGCTTCCTGTTGCATTTGCTACATCTTCATATTTTGCAACATATCCCCCTATAGTCGTGTAGGGATTTACTTCTCTTAGGTAGCCATTAATTGAGTCAATTGGTACTACTTTACTCATTAAAGTATCTGATGTAGGCTTTTCAATAGATTCTCTAATATAGAAGATAATATTTTTTTCTCTTTCGGTTAGTTCCTCTACCGGGGTTAACTTAATGCGTTGAAACTCTTCGACACTTATACTATTTTCTTCTAAAACTTTTAATATATTTTCAGATATTTTCCCCGCCTTTGTACTATTATTTCCCATGACCTTGGTAAACATATCTTTCAGCTTATTCTCAACGGTATGAGTATTCTCCGCAGGCATAATAACCTTTTCACCAATCGACGTCACTTCTACCCTTTTTCCAAATGGTACCGCGTTTTTCACAAATGTGATTACTGTATCTGCAACTCTTCCCGCTTCTATTGTATCCCTCGCTACCTTATTGATCATGGCATTCGATCCGCGTTTCATCACCGCTTCAGCACTCTTTAGACGTGATGCGCTGATCTTCCCTGCCTCGTGTACCATGTCACCGATATGAGTGACTTCCCGTTTAACGCTTGCTTTGAAACCTGTTTCTAGTCCAAGCCTTCCAATATTTTTATTGAGATTAGCAAACCTTACTGCACTGCTGAATTTCGCTAAGCCACTCACCCCGGGGATTATATCCAACGGGCTTAATAACCCGCGAAACCACCGTTCACCTGTCCCTAATTCACGGCCGGAGGCCCAGTCTTTTCCGGTGATGGGCTGAGCCCAATTATTCTAAGGCACCGGTTACTACCCCTACGGCTCCTAATAAGGCTAATCCCACCGAGGGGGACAAAATACGATAACACTAGCCGAAATTATTTCGAATAGTGCTTGGCAATTCGGCGAACTTTTAAATCGCAGATATTAATAGAATTTTGAAAGGACAAAGTCAACAAGACCTTGCCCCTTTCAATACAAACAAATATTCAAATTTGTACATTCTTAATGCCTGATGCTGATTATCTGCCCCTAATCGAATGATAGTCCTATTTAACGGTGGTATATATGTTTAAAAAGAATGGGCAACCCATATGGATTGGGTTACCTTTAAATTCATCAAATTATCATCTTTTAAATTTTACAGAGCCATTCTATAGGTAAATCCATAATTAAATTATTTAGGGGACCATCTAACGAATAGGATTCCATTCAGAGTAAATTAATATTATTTAATCTATAAAAAAGAGAAACAGACTCCAAATATGATACAGCATTACTACACTAGGGTTCATACAGGAATATTTAATAATTTTGTTTTAGTAATAGATATTACAATTAGATGATTAAAAGTAAAACGTAATATTAGTTCATATATTGTTTTTGTAACACCATAGTAAGTAAATATAAATAAGAAAAGATTTCATCTTCCCCCCCACTCTTGGTAACTACTAAGTCTTGTCTTTCATTAACATCATAAAAATGCCATATACCATTTTCTTTATAGCATCCTATAGAATTTGGTACATTAGTTTTTCTCCCTATTACAATATTCAACAGTTCTAGTTCTATACCTAATTGTTTTGTCTTCTTTATATATTCATCTTGTTTCACTTTACCAACCTCCTATGTTTCTTAATATGCCTATATCTTCTAATGCCTTTACTTTGACAGGAATGTTAACTTGCCCTGCTCCACCGCTAGTAATTAATTCTCCATTTGCCAACCATTGTTCAGCTGCTCCCATTACACCATATGTTGAATTAACACCTTTTTCTTCACATAATTCAACTAACTTAGGATTCTTTTGAAAAGCATTATAATCTTTATTCCAAAGTAAAATATCTCCAACTTCTATATAAGGATTATTTATTTTATATTTAGTATTTAATTTATCAATAATATTATTAATTTCATCAACGCTATATTCTGGCTCGGAAATATCAATATTTTTAATAGCATCAATTACATCCTTGTAATATGTTCTGTCAAATTTATAGCTATTCCTTGCATATTCGTTTTCAATATAACAAATCGCACGCTCATCTTGCGTACAATGATAACCATTGTCTACTATACCTAGATTATTTCCATAGGGGCTTCCTAGTCTGTCTAATTCACTTGGAATTAATATTTCTTCAGTTTCTTTATTATAGACACTAATTGCAGTGTCCTTATTCAATCCTGGAAATTCTGGCCACTCAACTTCTGGCCATCCTCCCCAATTTGAATAATCAGGGTTTTTAATCACTCTTGCCTCATTTAAAACATTAAAATTAACCTTTTGATCTGGTGTTAACTTATCAAAGTTAGCCTTCATAATTTGAATCTTATCCGCATTAGATAATGTTTCATCACACCAAACATTTTCTTTCAGATAAGTATTGAAATTATTTTGCGCTTCTCTTCCTTCACCTTCAAATGAATCACAAACATATTTTTCTAATCTAGGGTCTAAATTCATTTCAGCCTGCTTCGCTCCCCTAGTGATGCCCCCTTTAGGATTAATCCCAATCTTGGCATATAGACCCCTTCGTTTATTCTCAACCAAATGCGTATTATCCACAGGCATAATAACCTTTTCACCAATCGACGTCACTGCTACCCTTTTTCCAAATGGTACCGTGTTTTTCACAAATGTGATTCCTGTATCTGCAACTCTTCCCGCTTCTACTGTATCTCTCACTACCTTATTGATCATGGCATTCAATCTGCTTTTCATTTCTGCTTCCGCACTCTTTAAGCGTGATGCGCTAATCATCCCAACTTCATGCACCATGCCACCGATATGTGCGACTTCTCGTTTAACTCTTACTTTGAAACCTGTTTCCAGTCCAAGCCTCTTGGCGATGCCTAGCACCAGACATCACAGGCACTGTTCGTTTCGAACCATGTATACACATAATAGAAAAAACTCGCCAATTCTGACGAGTCTCTTAAATTTATTTTCTGCAAAATCCCTATCAAAACATATGTAACTTTATAAATACGATATTCTTATTCCTGCATCACAGGATCTAGGATCATCCCACTGTGTAATCTTTCCCCAAGCAAATTCATTTACTGAAAGAATCCCATTTGGATATCCAATTTGTTCTGTGAGCCAATCGCCATGTTGGCCAAGCATTGACTTGTAATCCCACTCATCAATATTTAGATCGGATATTTTTAATTCAATTCCACTAAGATAATTATTATCAAAATTAATACGAACATAGAATTTTTTACTTCCTATTTTAATTGGCATAAGAAATCTAACAACCATTGTGGCCTCATCCAGATTTAATATTTTTATTTTATCTGAAGGCAATGCTTTTATCAGATCTCCAAATTTATATTTAGGTTTAAGATAGATCCCCTCCATTTCTAAAATTCCTCCTCCTAAATCATTCATTATTGTATTCCTCCTCCATTGTCACCAATAATTTTTACTGCTTTTTTTATTTTCTCTACTTCTATCTCATTCAATCGATAATTTTCTAATTTTATTACATTCGAATCCTCTACTATTAATTCAAATGTATCACATATTGATTTATATACATAATCACCATTCTTATCAACTTGTTGTAGTAATTTTGGATCAAACTCAATTCCCTTCTCCCTCAATTTAACCATTGTTTGTTTTTCTAAGATCGGTTTTACCTTTCCTTCCCTCACAAGCAATTTAAATTCCGGGGTGAAAATTTGTTCTAGTCCTCCTTTTCCTAACTGAGGGTTGGCAGTTGTCATTCCTCTAGCGGATGGTAAATCATCTAACAGCTCAAATCCGATAACCTGAAATTTATATTCTCCTGTACCATCCTTCATGATTCTAGGATTTACTTGTACCCCTTGAAATAATTCTTTAGCATTACCATCTATGCTGTTTAAAACATCTTTTGAAAAACTATATCCAGTAGGAAAAGGGTAACCAGCATATACTTTTCCCCCATTTTTTAACACGATGTCCTCATAGTCATCTAATCCAAAGTATGGTTCTGATCCTTGCCATAATCTTGCTTTCTGTGAAGGTGTTAGTTTATCTCTTAATTTAACAGACGCATCATTTATCACCTTATCTTTAAGAGACTGTAATTCACTACGAGTAATATCAGGACCAACACTATCCAAAACTTTCCTAATAGTCTCTGAATCTAATAATATAGTTGTATTTATAGAATTTTGTTTATTAATTACGTAGAGAAGTACTTCTTTTACAGCTTCCTTATTGGGATGTCTATCAATTTCCTCCGCAAAATTTTTAACTATTTCATTTGCTTCCAATGGATTTCCAACATTCACTGGAGGTGAAACAGAAAAATCATCCGAACCTTTAATGATGCCCTCTTCAGTATTAATCCCAATCTTGTTATACATACCCCTTAGTTTATTCTCAACCGCATGCGTATTCTCGACAGGCATATAAACCTTTTGACCATTTGACGTCACAATTAACCTTTTTCGTGATGGAATCATATTCTTCACAAATGTGATTCCTGTGTCTGCAACTCTTCCCGCTTCTATTGTATCCCTCGCTACCTTATTGATCATGGCATTCGATCCGCGTTTCATCACCGCTTCAGCACTCTTTAGACGTGATGCGCTGATCTTCCCTGCCTCGTGTACCATGTCACCGATATGAGTGACTTCCCGTTTAACGCTTGCTTTGAAACCTGTTTCTAGTCCAAGCCTTCCAATATTTTTATTGAGATTAGCAAACCTTACTGCACTGCTGAATTTCGCTAAGCCACTCACCCCGGGGATTATATCCAACGGACTTAACAACCCGCGAAACCATCGCTCTCCTGTCCCCAATTCACGGCCGGAGGCCCAGTCCTTTCCTGAGACTGCCGAACCTAACTCTAGTGAACCATATACCAGCCCCAAGGCAAGGCCAGCCGGAGGACAGATTACAGTCGCTCCCACGATGACAGCTAACGCGATCATTTGCGCCCGAAATTCCTTTTTATCTTGCTGGTCCCGAATCGAATGATATTCGAAAGCACGATTGTTCAAGGCTTCCTGCTGGTATTGCTGCTGCGAAAAATCCTGATTAGGATTCAGCTTTTTCCAGGCTTCATATTCAAGCTTCATCTGTTTGCCGTAAAAATTATCTCCGTTAAACAAGTCATCCAAACTTACCGTCGGTTTTTCCACCTTTTCTGTCAGACCCAGACCATTCGACGGCGCTACATTCACTTTGATGCCCAGGCGGTTTTGCGTCGTATAGGTGGAAATGGACAAGTCCCGCATTTCTGACACAAACGCATCCATATCTTTATAAAATGGCTGATCAATCGTGCCGTCAACGATATCGCCAACCTTCCCGGCAAATCGATGTAAAACCTGAAAATCTTCATATAACCCTTGATACTTATTCTTTTGACTCGTATGGTTAAACGAAATGACCCCATCGCTATCATAGTTCGCGATGGCTGACTCGATATCCTCCAAGTTATCGCTTAAATCCTTAAGCGAATCGATCATCCCTTTACCCCAGCGGCCAAGGCCAATCAAATCGCCAATTCCGTTGCGCATCTTTTCCCAGTCTCCTGGAATATATTTTACGTCCATCCCCTTACCCCTCCAGTTTGCCAATGATCTGCTCGGCGATCTCTTTATCTGCTTGCATCATCGTGTTAAGGATATCGATGACCAACGTTTCTGCACGGATATAGTGATCCAAAAGATCTGACACCTTTTGATTGGCTTCTGGATAAACCTCCATGGCTTTCATTGCCTTTCCTTCCGTGTAAAAATTCAGACTGCCGAGTTTTTGAATATTGGGCATGGCATTTGTCTCTAATTCGTTGATAATCGCTTCCAATTGTTTATAAATAGTAGTGATTTCATCCGGATTGACATGAATTTTTTGTCCTCCCGAACCCCCTTGCGCTTTAGACATTCACTTTGCCCCCCTTGTACGGAAAATCCATTTCATCAAAGAGAACCTTTAAGAACCAGTATTGGCTGGCATGATAATATTTTTTACGAACGGTATCCACCATGATTAACTTGGCGTCCTTCGTAAAAATAAGCCACTGCTGATAATAGTTGGAGTTGGATGGGTCCCGTGGCTCTGCCTGTAAATGAAAGAATTCGAGATTCATAAAATTATTTTCCGGTTCGTAGTCTTCGGCCTCGAGCCTTTCCTGGTAGTACAATTCTTGCTTTAGGAACGTCTTCTCCCTTTCATCCGGTTCTCTGCCGATCAGCGGGAAATTTTCGATTAAGATTTTCAAAACGATCGCTTTTGAGATGACCCGCAGCTGGTACTGCTCCTCTTGTCCATCTAATTCCACTAGTGAAATGATTTCGTCCTCTTCCTTTGCTTGAAAGGCAAACATCACGTTATTAATCCGGACGTATTTTTCGCTTTGATGGTAAAGCTCGAGTGCCTGAATGACGATTGCACCGCCTTTGGTGATTTTTCCATCAGGTGTAAGAATTTCTTTTTCGATTAGTCGCTGGTGTGCCTCTGCAAAAACTTCTTCCCCCTGCAGTTGATAGATTTGTTTTTCGGGAAGCCCAAAAAGAACATTTCCTCCAAAAGCCGCCGCTAACAGGTATAATTCCGGCGCGGTAAAGGTATTGATCATAGATTTCTCACATCCCTGACTGAGCTATCTTGAAGGAAATCATTAAAGTAACCTTCAAGATTGTTTAACGCTTCGGTTTGTTTTCCGAGAGCCGATTCCATATCTTTATGGTATTGCCGGATAATTTCCAGATAGGTCAAAAAGGTGTCTCTTGCCTTGCCGCTCCACTTCGCTGATTGGATGTAGGAAATTAACTGCTCGCAGCTTTCATAGGTGCTTTTAACAGACTGTTCTAATGCATTTGCGGCAACCTTTGCCTCATAGGCCTTTTCCCCGTAAATTCTGACATTCCCCATTGACTCATTTCCCCTCTATTCAATCTTTATCTTCCTTTTGCCTTTTCCTTTGCCGCTTTTTCAGCTGCTTCTTTTTCGGCCGCTTCTTTCATCGCCAAATTTTTATAATGAATATATCGATCCCATGCCTTGTTTTTCGCGGCGACGATCGATGTTCGTTTTTCCAGATCGTATTGGAAATAACCGTTTAGTTTTCCATGAAGCTCCTCCCGTTTACTATCAAAATCATTGGATGGAATCATGGAGTTTGAGAGATTAGGAACGGAATTTAGATAGGAGCAATTTGCATCGTTTGCTTCAGTTGCTTTTTGATCATGTTTGGATAATCCGTCACACAGCTCTTCGTACAATTGATAGTATTGATCTCTTTTTCTTTCCGTTGGGGTCAGTCCCCAGCCAAAAATATGAATCACCGTGAATCACTTCCTTTTTCATTTGAGATGGGGCTGCGATTGTATTCAAGAACAAAAGCCACACAACATTTGTCGTCGCGTGGCTTTTGCTTGTGAGCATATGCTAAATTCTGCTTTTGGTATTTTGGTATTATCTAAGCCCGAAATTTTGTGATAACGCCTGATCGTGTTCTGCAACCGCATCCGCTGTTTTGTTCAATTGATCGTGGATATCATGCATCAATTGAGCGAAATCACGAACTTTTGGGCTCAGTTGGTTGAACTGATCATTAAACCGGTTAAATGCCTGACCTTCCCATTCCTGGCTAAGTACAGCTTGCAAATTAGTAAGGTCACTTAAGATTTGCTCGATTTGACTTCCGCTTTGTCCATAACGGGTTGCTCTTGATTTTAACTCCTCCGGAGTCATCCGAATTTGTCCTGCCATTTTCCCCATCTCCATTACAATTATTTACCCATTGAATATGGGCAGTTTTTTATCTTAAAAATCATACATGAGCCTTAACTTCCAACCCAAGTATGGAAATAAAACAAACTTGAGCAATACACCCACATGATTAAGGCGGTGTGAACGGAGCAAAGTACAACCCTTTCAAAGAAGAAGATACTGTTCCTCGCTTTGGCTGGTTAAAACAACATGACTTTTGCGCAGCTCCGCCCCTTTTCAAAGAAAATGAATGATAAATCTTCTTAATCCCCTTGGGTTTTTCCATTTACAAATCTTCCGTAATTTTCCTCTTCTATTTTTTATCACTTGTCAGAAAATTCGTCAAATATCCCTAAAACACGATTGGATTCTGTTTACTTCTTTATGCCCAGTATATAGTTTGAATTTGAGATATTTATTTAGGAATAAGGATTGAAAAAAAGTTATTTGCAATAAGTGATTAGAATGATAATAAAAGAATTAAATTTAAATGGTGACAAATTCCCAACGAATTTTAGGACTATATTATCTTTTTGTGATTTTATGTAAAATCGCTATTTTTCATCACTGTTATTGGAAATTTCCTACAAAATGGCGTTATCCCTTACTGCAGAATGAATTTACTCATCTTAAAAGATAGGTAATATTTCATATCATTTTACTCTCAATTTCATCTCAAAATAGTCTCACCGTACTGAATTTTAAAGAGGGCTCGCCGATTGGCGAGCCCTTTGGGGTGAAGACAGAGGCGTAGTCGCACTTATGCCTGATAGGGAAGTTTTACTTTCGCTATCGGCCAAAAGAAAAAGCTGCCCCAAAATCCATAGTTCAGATTTTGAGGCAGCTTTTTTCTTTTAAACCCATTTTACGCTGCTGCTCTACGTTGGGTCTTTGTTTTATTGTTCGTTTTTTTGTAAGCATGGTAGTAGGCCATGGCAATGAATACCGTGCCGCCGGCTGCATTTCCCAGGAAAACGGGGATAAAGTTTTGAAGGTATTCCATCCAGGTAAAGTGTCCGGCAAAAATAGCTGCCGGGATCACAAACATGTTAGCGACGACGTGTTGGAAGCCAATGGCCACAAATGCCATGGTTGGGAACCAAATCCCTGCAATTTTTCCCATCATATCTTCAGCGCCATAACAAAGCCACACGGCTGAAGCAACAAGCCAGTTACAGCCGATTCCAGATAAAAACGCCTGGAGAAAAGAAGCCTCTATTTTGTGCTGCGCAATACTGACTGTTTTTGCCAAAAAAGGTGCAGTTTCGGTCAAACCAACAAGGTGTCCAAAAACATATGCCACAAAGATGGCACCGGCAAAGTTACTGACGGTGACAAGGAACCAGTTAAGCATGACCTGCTTTGTGCTGATTTTGTTTGCCATTCTTGCCAGCGGCACCGCCATCATATTTCCGGTTAATAGCTCCCCGCCCGCTAGTAAAGTTAATATAAGACCAATTGGGAAAAGCGATGCCCCAATTAAACTGCTAAGTCCATCCAAATTAACCGGCAGGGTTGCCGTTACACGGATAAATAATAAGTAGCCCAGCGCAATGAATGCTCCCGCTTCAAATCCCAGGATGAGTGTTTCCCGAAGAGGATAGTTTGCTTTTTTATAGCCATTTTCTACTGTAATTTGCATGATTTGATCTGGTTTGCTGTATGCCATTCTCATCTGCCCCTATTTTTTAAGACATAACTGTCCTGATATTTTCTGTGTAGTTCTTCACAGGCAAGTTCTATTTTAACTGCTTTTTTTGCTTCATGATGTGAACGTTTAGTTACCGTTTAGAAAGTGCTTACATTGCCAATTTAGAAAAGAAAGCCCAGCGCTTATCAAAGGGGGATGCGTATAAACTATATAAAAAAAATTGCGTGTAAACCGGCAACAGTTTGTACACGCAACTTTCTGGTTTAAAAAATGGATATCTTTCACCAAAGGTGAAACTTCTTCAAACTTAAGCTAATGTAATTACTTCGTATTTTGAAGCTAGCTCGATAAATTGGGCCATCCCACTGATTTTTCCGGCAACCCGCTGTTCATTAAGCCCATAATAGTCTACACATGTTTTACAGGCAAGAACATCAACACCCTTTTCTTCCAGTTCTTTTAATTGGAGTGAAACAAGTGAGCTTTCCGTTAATGTAAACACACCGCGGTTCATGCAAAACACAGCCGCGGGCAGTTCTTCCTTTTGCTTAAGAATAGTAAAGAAGGTTTCTAATATTCCTTCACCCAGTTCTGTTTCTCCTTTGCCAAGCTGATCTGATGCAAGTAAAATTACTTTATTTTTCAATTTCTCCACCTCACTGATTTATTTTTTTACTCTTTTTCCAAAATCATATCCTAATGAAAATTAGGTTTTCCCTTAATTGTATGATAAACTTTTTTTACCATTTTATTAACTGTTTTATAGTTCCCTGCCCATTCGTGGGTGGGGTTCTTTTTTTTTGC
>CAZAEW010000068.1:0-3415 GCA_964484065.1 uncultured Bacillus sp. | reverse complement strand
TATTAACTGTTTTATAGTTCCCTGCCCATTCGTGGGTGGGGTTCTTTTTTTTTGCCTCTGCCTTGTTTTGACCATTTTTATTTGCCAGTTTGGCCGAGTTATTTGCCGATTTTCCACTTTTATTTGCCACTTTTTATGATTTATTTGCCGGTTTTAACCTTATTTTTGCCTCTGCCTTGTTTTGATCATTTTTATTTGCCTGTTTGGCCGAGTTATTTGCCAATTTCCCATTTTTATTTGCCACTTTTTATGATTTATTTACCAGTTTTAGCCTTATTTTTGCTTCTGCCGTGTTTTGTCCATTTTTATTTGCCGGTTTGGCTGAGTTATTTGCCGATTTCCCATTTTTATTTGCCACTTTTTTCACTTTATTTGCCTCGAACTTAAAAGAGAAAAAAAGAGACGGTTCCGAATCGGAACCGCCCCATGATTATGCTGCTTTTTGTTTTTGCTTAACAACTTTCAGAGAAAGTAAGAGGAATAATCCAACAAGCAAGCCGCCTGCAAAAATGACGAAGCCTCCGCCGTGGATCAGGATTGCTGCTGTCCAGATAAAGGTCAGCATAAAGTGCACTTTCTTGCTCGATTTATTTTTCGAACCCTTCGTGACTAAGCCGTAAACCGCCAGACACACAAGGATAAGAAAGCCGGCAATCCCTGTATAGTTATTGCGGTTAGTTGGATCTGTAATCAGGAAATATCCTCCGTGTAAAACAACCAGAATTAACGCCAACCAGCCAAAATAAGTATGCAAATTATATACCTTTTTCCCAACATTCTTAATAATTTTTGCAGAGTTTTTTAGTTTCTTTTTAAAAATAAACCATGAGAAGCTTGCCGCGCCGAGAAGGATGCCTCCCTCAACCAACAATGTAAAAAATTCATCTAAACTATCATTTCCATTAACATGAATCGCCTGTAAAAAGCCAATACGAGGAATATGGACCCCCAGATAATAAAGCCCGATTAACGCCACTCCTATTATCGTTACTACGAAAGCTGGCAAAAACATTTTCAAAGATTTCATTGTATCCTCCTAAATTTCTAAACAATAAATTGTGAACTTAATGAACTTAATACTAGTCCCCTTTTATTAAAATTCTTTTAAAATTCATTACTTTACAAAAAGTTTACAAAAAAAAGCATGGAGGCGGTCCATTCACAACCGCCCCCATGCTAAATGCCGCTTAATCCAAAACGGGCTGTACAGGAGGTAAAAACTCAGAATCATCAGCAGTTCGACCCAGATAAGATACCAAGGCCATGGTCCGAGAATATTCAAAATGGACATTCCGGCTTTTTTCATAATGTACATATAATTGGAGTTCAGGTATTTATTTAGGAAATACAAACACCCGGCATACAGGTTGACAATCAAAATAGTCACCCACATGGCACGAATCGTCGGCCGATAGCCTAAGACCGCGGCCATAAACAAACAAGCGAGCACCACCCCGCCATGGGAAACAAAAGACTGGAAAAAGAGAAAATGCGGAAAGGAAAACTTGTAAAGATCCGGTGTCAAAATCGCCTGAATAGCACTGCCCAGTCCCGCAAAATACATGAATTGAAAAATTCGATTGCTTTTCGAGAGCAGCATCACAACCGCCAGAAGTGCTGCAAGATCGCTAAGCTGCAAGGGCAATGCCTTTTTTGCCGTCCAGGCATGCTCCGACACAAGCCAGAGATGGTACCAAACATTCGCACCCAGTATCACAAATGCGAGGAAGAAGCGAAAAACCTTTCGTCTCTTCGCCTCTCGAAGCTTTTTCCGAAAAACAAACACGAGAATGGACAGGACAAGTATGATAGCCATCACAATGAGATGCTCGGCGGAAAAAGGGCGAAACAAATCAAGCTTGGAATGATAGTCAAAATATGGTTTCATTAATTAGTAACCCCAACTCTTTTTTCATGTACTTTAGTATGGGGCAGGCACTTCGGTATCTATTCTTTTTGATTAACTTACAGGGATTATGATCATTTTAATGAGGAAGACCATTGCAAAGAGAGGGGAAATAGAAAATGGCTGAAATCAATTTTGAAATCACAAAACATCTGACGGCTTTGTCGGAGTCACCAAAAGGCTGGAAGAAAGAGCTGAACCTAATTAGCTGGAACGGCAAGGCGCCAAAATATGATCTGCGCGATTGGGCTCCCGACCATGCAAAAATGGGCAAAGGAATCACCTTATCAGCAGAGGAATTAAAAACATTAAGGGATTTTTTGAATGGGTTGGAATTATAGGGGATTTTTTCATTCTTAAAACACAAAACTCGCCCTAAATTAAGTTGGCGAGTTTGTGTTTTAGGGATGAGAAAGTGAAAACATTCACATATTATGATATTTTAATTCTTTTTTTCATTTTTGATAACTAACAGCTTGTTTTCTCATTTGAATCCATGCTGCTTCAAAACGAGCCCTTGAAACAGATGTATAGGATTTACTTGATAGAGGATCGTTTAGATAAACGTATTGATATCGTAGCCTACTATGACAACACTATGCTCTCGATATGTAATTTGAACTTTCCCGGAATTTGTATTCCAATTAGCAAATTCACTCTCCGCAAGAGGAGCAAACCTTGAATTGGTAATCACCCAAACAGGGGACCCGGTCTTTACCATATTATAAACGGCATCGATACTTTGTCCGGTTAAATCTACGATTCTGCTAGGCAAGTATTGTTTGGCTAATTCCGCAATGGGGCTATGATAAACCCCATATCCCGATTTACTAAACGAATACATGTCCCCTACGAATCCATCGTTTGGATTCCCGCGAACACCGTTTTGATCACGGAAAGGCACTTTCTTAATTTGTTTTGCAAGCGTCATTTTATCTATTGAAACTCCAGCATACTGAAGAAGCATTGCAAGACTGGTTACTTCGCATCCCCGTGCTAATTCAGGCATCTGCTGAATATGTGGCACGCCATTTATGATGATTTTTTCATTTTGGGTTTGATTTTGAGTTTGGACCTGATTTTGATTTTCGCTTTGATTTTGGGTTTGCGTTTGGCTTTGAGTTTGATTCTGATTTTGATTGTCGCTCTGGACCACTTTTGCCTGCGAAGCAGTTGATTGAGCAGCAGCAGACTGATCTTGTTCTTCTTGCTTACTTTCTTTAACAGGTATGAAAAAGTCCATTTTTTGAGCTTCAGTATAGCCAGCAGTTACGATGATTCCAAAGGCAAATATTAGTGCAAAAGCCTTTTGCCTCACCTGTCATGCACCTCCCGTTATCTTTTTTTAATCGGCTGTTGTGTATATTTTTTTGTTCTCTCTATATTTCTCGCCCTATAAGGTAATTCGGACAGAAATGGTGAATCCAAAGGGTTTTGTGGCCGAAGATACCTAGACTTCGGACATCCATCATGCGTTTTTGCTTTTCTCTGTCCGAAGATGCTCTAACT
>CAZAEW010000067.1:3941-18946 GCA_964484065.1 uncultured Bacillus sp. | reverse complement strand
GGGTGTGAAGAAATAAATCTAATGAAAAAAGACAGCAAATATTAAAATGTCCATTATCATATACATATTTGTAATGAAATCTTTTTTGGGGGGAAGATATGAGTTATTATTATAACCCTTGTCATTTGCCAACCTTTTATCCGCCCCAGCAGCAGGCATATCAGCCTGGAATTGAAGCTCTGATGGTTCCCAGGCCTGTTTCTGAGCCTCCGCCGGGATGCGTACAGAGTATCAAAAAATTGTTAAACAAAACAGCTATCATTACCGGAGGAGACAGCGGGATTGGACGCGCGACAGCCTTGGCTTTTGCTAAAGAAGGGGCAGATATTGCGATGATTTATCTCAATGAGCATATAGATGCACTTGAAACAAAGGCAAGAATCGAACAATTAGGAAGAAAATGTTTGGCAATCGCCATTGATGTTTCAATCGAGAGCAACTGTCAATGGATCGTTCAAGAGGTAATCCGGGAATTTAATAGACTCGATATCCTTGTAAACAACGCTGCGGTCATATACCCTCAAAATACGATTGAAGAAATATCCGCTTCGCAATTGGATTGGACCTTTCGGGTGAATGTTTATTCTTACTTTTTTCTTATCAAAGCAGCACTGCGCTTTATGAAACCAGGAAGTTCAATTATTAACACAAGTTCAATCGCTGTTGAAAGGCCGTTTGGAATCGCCATAGATTATGAGGCTTCAAAAGGTGCAGTGACAGCCTTAACAAAGGCATTATCAAGAAATTTGATTCCCAGAGGGATACGGGTCAATAGTGTTGCTCCAGGCCATGTTTGGACACCCTTAATTCCGGCTTCTTTTTCTGCACATGAAGTTGTCAATTGGGGTACCGATGCCCCGATGGGGAGAGCTGCTCAGCCATATGAAATCGCTCCTGCCTACGTTTATCTGGCCTCAGATGACTCTAGTTATGTTACGGGCCAGACGATTAATGTGTTCGCTTAATTCAACTAAATAAAAAATCAACGCTCAAAGAAGTCTCTGAGCGTTTTTGTGTTAAGTATGAATTTTTACACAGAGAAATTTTTCCGTTCCTCTAGTAAACTTATTTTTGCTGTCCAGGTGGTAATCAATGATTAAACAAGCTTATGAGCATACCATTTCTCGCCCTTGAATCTTGTTGTAAAAATGAATCCGCGGACTCCCCATTCAACAATCATTGCCACCCAAACACCGATAATGCCAAAACCAAATGTAATTCCTAAAATATAGCCGAGAATCACCCGCAGCAGCCACATCGACAGTAATGATGCGACCGAAGTAAAGTTCGAATCTCCTGCTGCCCGCAGTGCTGAGGGCATAATAAAGCTTGGCGACCACAAAATCGGCTGTGCAATGGCAGAGATGATAATGAGAATAAAAATGGTTGGGATAATTTTATCCGGCGGATTGAACATCTTGATGATATATGGCAAAAATGGCAATAAAATAGCTGAGGTTGCCACAAACAGAATCGACGAAAATCCAATCAGAGATTTAATAAATTTTCTCGCATCCTGGATGTTTCTTCGCCCGATACACTGGCCGACAACCGTTACAATCGTGATGCTAAGGGCATTGGGCCCAATTTGAAATAACAAAGCAATCGAATTGCCAATCGCATACACGGTCATTGCCAGTGTTCCCAGTTGGACGATAAATGTTTGCGTCAGCAGCTTTCCACCGTTAAAAAAAATCTGTTCCGCCGCAAAAGGCAGTCCAATAAACATTACTTTTTTGAGAATGGAAAAATCAAACTGCAATGAATTTTTTATTTTATAGCGGATGGACACATTGTACCTTAGGATAAAAATCAGGGAAGCAGCCATTCCGAGAGTTCTTGCAATAAGGGTTGAAATAATCAGCCCTTTAACACCCATGTGGAAAAACGTGATTAAGACCACATTCAGCAATGTATTTGATAAATTTAATAGTAATGACAAACTCAGACAGGGCTTGGTCTCACCAACACCTCTTAATGCCCCGCACACTGCCTGGAATATGGCAATTAACGGATAGGAAATACAGCTTCCGATTAGATAAATTTTTGCATTTTGAAATACATCCGCTTCCGCCTTGCCAAATAAGACGTTTAAAACAGGCATATGAAAAATAATCACAAGTACGCTGAGGAGTACAGAAAAAAGAGTAACAGCTGATATTGCCTGCGCCGCCGTTTTTGAAACCATTTCCGCGTTTCCGCTGCCTTTATATTGAGCAACGATAACGGTTCCTCCCGTTGCCACAGCAATAAATACGTTTACCAAAAAAATATTCAAAGAATCAACCATACTAACCGCACTCACCGCTGCAACCCCTGCTGAACTGACCATTGCCGTATTTAATAGACTCATCAGTATCAAACACGCCTGGTCTACTAAAATCGGAATGAAGATCGCAATCATTTGCTTATAATCAATGGATTCTCCAGTAAAATATTTATCTAGTAAAACAACCGTTTTGTGCTTCATTTTTAATTGTAACTGATTCATTGACTCCACACTTCTTCAATATATTTAGTCGGAATTCCAAAACTGTGTCTTTCCAACAAACGAACAGGGATTATTATATCACGATAACTAAAAGAATACAGTTTTTAAAGTCGTTCCTTTCTCAAAATAAGAAAAGCGCAAGCGCCTCGCTTCGCTTCCGAAGCTTATTCTTGTGAAGCTAGACAATTCTCAAAGTCCAAACTTTTATACTTACTTAAAATAAAGACGGCCTTGTGATTATTTGAATCACAAGGCCGTCTCCAAGCTCTACTTATAGTGTCCAAATTCTTTTGTTGCATGTACCATTGTTGCGATTACCTCTAATGGCACATTATACGGAATTTCAGGTCCCTGGGAGGAAACAACAAACCCGTATCCGTTAGCTGCTTTATTGATTGCTTTCTTTACTTCGAGCTGTGTTCGGATTGGATTCCAATGGAGCATTTCGATATTATTAAAATTCCCCATAATGGCGATTCGTCCGGCTGCGATCTTTTTACATTCCTCAAGATCGGATTCATAATCGAGGATGGCGGCGACTGCTCCTGTTGTGGAAATTAAATCCAAAATACCTTGTGTTCTCCCAACCGCTTCGTAAACAACCGGAACGGGGATTTCTTTAATGGTCTCTTTAACAAGCGGGAGTACATGCTTTTCAAATAAACGTCTGCTTATGACGGACAAAGAAGCCATACCGTCAGCCATGACGATAATATCTGCACCGTATTCCACCATTTGTTTTGCCCAGGAAACAACATACTGTTTGCATTTATTTAATAACAATTTTAAATACCTATCCCCTGTTCGGTCTTCCTCCAAAAGCAGATTCATAAATGGACCCGTTCCCATCAGCATGCTGGGCAGGCTGAAAGGGGCAATCATGGCGCCAATAACAGCGGTATGATTGCCGACCTCTTTGGCCAAGATATGGATTGCTTTTAAGGATTCCTTTGTTTCCAGTGAATGAGACGGATTCGGAACCTTTAAATCCTTAATTTCTTCAACTTTGCTAATTACCGTCTTGGACAGCGTCGGCGAGCCATTTTTAACATAGGTTAGCGGGCAGCCCCACGGAACTAAATCCTCGACCACATTGGGAATCCCCGCAACCGCATCATGTTCGAGCATCTCGAGTAATTTCAATTGTCCTTTTGCGATATGTTCGCCGCTTTTTTGATACTCAGGCAGCTTAATGTTCAGGACCTTTGCCCCCTGTGTTAAAGCAACAGGGATGACCGGCACCCTGTCAACGGGTTGAAAAGTGACCGCTTTTACTAATCGTTCTTTTGCATTCATGACAGCGCCGCCTTTCTTTTTAGGAGCCCAAGCAATTCTTTTGCTGCTTTAATCGCTTCAATTCCGTTCGCCGCCATCGCATCGGCCTTGACTTCTTGGACCAGCCGGGGCTCAAAATTAAACGGTGCACCGCCGACAAGGATTTTCACATGTTTTAATCCTTGCTTATCCAGCAATTCTCTTAATTCAGCTACTTCTTCGGCAGTATGAAGAATGAGCGCGGAAACACAAATGAGATTTGATTTTGTTGCTTTTACGGCTTCAACAAACTTCTCATTTGCAACAGATAAACCTAAATCGGTTACTTCAAATCCTGCCATTCGCAAAAAAGTGGAGATAATTTTTCTTCCTAAAGCATGATAATCGCCAAAAGCATTGCCGATGATCACTCTTCCTAATTTTTCTTTTTTGTGCTCATGCTCCAAAGCAGGGAGCAAAATATCCATGCATGCTTCAATGATTCGGCTATTAACATAAATTTCACTTAATGGAACTTGCCTGTCGATTTGTTCTTTTCCGACCGTCTCGACGGTCCGTTCCAAAATATGCGTTGTTAACAGTTCAGCTTCTTCGCCCCGGTCAAGAGCATTTTGAATCAGGCCCGTACACTTTTCGAGCTTTTCCTCTTTAAAATTTTTATAGAATTCGTTATATAAATTGGCTGTAGAAATGGCAAAACGGGAATCTTGATCCGGGGTTCCTAACTCCCTGTTTAAGTCCTCCAGCATTTCTTTTGTTAAGTCAGCTTGTTCCTTTAGTATCTTTTTTACATTTGTATAACTCATTTTGTTATACTCAACCATTATGTAAACCTTTTGAATCAAATCAAATAATAATTTCAGTTTGTCATCTAGGACGAGTGACTCATCGACAATATTTTCACTGTCGTTATACATTGATACAAAGCCGTCTTTTCCTTGTTCCAATTCCTCCACAACGTTGAATAACGTATTGCCGTTATCATTCAGTATTTGCGTCATTTCATTCGTTTGCACGGTCAACTTGCTTGTCGTATCCGTAATATTCGTGGAAGACCTGTTTGTGATATCGGATAATTTGCTGACTTCCGTTGCGATGATTTTGAAAACTTCCCCCTGCGGACCCAATCGGTACGCTTCAATATTGGCATTGATCGCCAGGATTCTCGTATTAAAAGAAACATCCTGCAACAGCTTAAATGTTTCCTTCAAACGCTTCTCCACTTCCGTATTGTCTCTGCTTAATTCTTCAATTTTAGAACTAATGCCGCTATAATTTTCCCTTAACCGAATCATTTTGTTTAAGCCGTCCAAAAATAACGTCAGCTGCTGATCAATTTTTTGTTTTGTCCTTTCAGCAATCAATGTTATGTAATTGTCATTGCCGGTATAATCCGTATAAATCTGTTTCATTTTTAACAGATAGTCACCAAGCGCCTCAGAAGATGTTTCAATATCCTCACAATAGTTTACTTGCGAACAGAGTACACGGAGCTGATTTTCTAATTTCTTTTTTTGTTTCTCCAAAAATGCCCGATTGGACAAATTGATCCCTCCCCAAAAACATATATTCAAGAAAGGTAAAGATATGGATAAATCTATCTGCCGAAAAAATCTGTATATGGGAACTCAGAATATTTTGTTTGTATAATAACTTTATTATAACAAATGGAATGATTTTCTTGTTTTTTTCCATAAAAAAGAGGCCTCCGCAAAAATGTAATTTTTGTGACAGCCTTGTATTAATATCAAACTATCATTTATCAAATAGGAATTTTATGTTCAATCCCTTTAGACATACTTCATTTTAAATTTTTCCTTCCATACATCCAAAATTTAACTGAAAGAGATTCCCAATTAGGATATAATTTAACTTAGTATAACTATTTTATTAAAATTTCGTAATGGAGGGAAATGTATGTATCCAAATATTCTTAGGCATCCCGGACCAACACCCATTCCAAAAAAGGTACAGCTGGCGATGGATCAGGATATGATCAGTCACCGCACGGAGGAATTTGTTAAGTTATACAGAGAAACAACGCAGCGCGTCAAACCTATTTTTGGAACAAAGCAAAATATTTTGCTTCTTCCTTCCGGCGGAACGGCTGCTTTAGAAGCTGCAGCGGTCAATACCGTTTCTCCCGGAGAAGAGGTCGTCGTCATCACCATTGGCGCTTTTGGAGATTATTTTGTATCGATTTGCGAGAAATATGGTTTCCATGTACATAAGCTTGAAAAGAATTGGGGCGAGGCCTGTACAGCAGAAGAACTGAGCGAATTTCTGAAACCGTTAACAAACATTAAGGCCGTTTTTGCCACATATAATGAAACTTCAACAGGAATCCTAAACCCGGTCGATAAATTGGGAGAAGTGGTTCGCACTCATTCAGATGCTCTTTTTATCGTCGATGGAGTAAGCTGTATTGGCGGAGCGCCAGCTAAAATGGATGAATGGGGTATTGATATCTTAGTGACCGGTTCTCAAAAGGCGATGATGCTTCCTCCAGGCCTTGCTCTTTTAAGCGTCAGCGAAAGGACATGGAAAGTGATCGAGTCGAATCAGACACCTGCGTATTATTTAAATTTATTGAGCTACCGTGATTGGGCTTCAAAAGGAATGACCCCTAACACCCCAGCGATTTCACTGATTATGGGACTTTCAGCTGTATGTGACTTAATTGATGAGGAAGGCGGATTTCCGAAAACGGTTGAACGGCATGAATTAATGAAAAATATGGTCCGCGCGGCGATGAAGGCTCTTTCGATTGAGCTGTTGACAGGTGATGAGCATGCCTCACCAACGATTACGGCAATCCGAACACCTGAAGGATTGGATCTTTCCGCTTTTTTAGGGCATTTAAAGAAGAAATATCACCTTGATTTTGCCGGCGGACTTGGCCCTCTGCAAGGAAAAATTTTCAGATTTGGCCATATGGGCTACTGTTTCCCAAGCGATATCCTTCAAGCTGTTTCTCTAATCGAGGCAGGATTGCAGGATTTTTCCTATCCGTTTGAACCTGGGGCAGGAGTGAGTGCGGCCCAAAACGTTTTCTTGTCTGCACTAAGAAAGTAATGATGGAGTAAGACCACCCGGAAAAGCTGCTGCAGCCTAATGTGTTTGATGCTGGAGTGAAGATTGAATAGTTTCGTTTGTATAGTTGCTTATTTTTTGCTAGTATCAGAATTCCTTGGTTATAAGGAATAAATGCAATGAAACCTGTAAAATAAACATTAAAGCGATTGCCCAAGTTTGGAGCAATCGCTTTTTTAGGTAATCACAACTTTCGTTTTATATTTTATATTATCATAAATCCATTTAGCATCAGGAATGGCAAGCCGGACACACCCATGTGATGCCTTTTGCCCTAACTTCAAGGCTTCACTTTTGATCACATTTCCATACTTGTCCGTTGCGACTGAATGAAATAAAAACTCTCCGTTATTTTTCCATGAAACCCAATATTTTGCCCCTTCTTTTTCAGTAGGATTATAAAAACTTAACCCTCTTTCCCTTTGGATGTAAAACGTTCCTTCGGGTGTAGAGGTGTCGGGACTTGTATCTAAACCTGTAGAACATACCATGGTATAAATGATTTCATTTTCTTTCATTATATAAACCCTTTGGCTTTCTTTTGAAACTTTTATCCAAATGGGATCTGTTGGCTTTATCACTGGATATACTCCTCCGGTAGGTGTTAACCAGTTAACAGGTTCTGTCTTATTTTCACTTTTTATATTGCTGGAAATATTTTCATTGTGTACTGTTGGTTTTGAATTTGTGATTCTCTCAACTGGTTTTTTATTTTTTGTATGCAAGAAAGGAGATAGTATTATGGCAATGACTATTAAAAGCAAGAAACTGCTTCGTAGAAATCGTGGTCGTTTGTGCATCTTTTCCTCCTCTTTCATTTTAAAGTAGAAGCTTTTTTGATTTTAAATATTTCATGAACATATAGCAACCTTTTTGATTTTATTCAAAAGAAAAAAAGCAACCACCCCCCGTTGAAGGGTTAGCTGCCTTTCTTTTGAATAAGTTGCGAGATACACTCCACATGGCTTGAGTAATGCTGGCAGATTAATATGATGTAGTATTGTTTACCTTAAACTATTTTTTCATACTTCCATATTTTCAAAGTCGATGATTCATTTATTTTCCAGAAAAAAATCACTGCCGATGATCGCGTCAAATCCATGCATTTCTCTAACGTCACCGAGTTGTATAGTAAAATCATTAAGTTTTAACTTGTCTATATTACCAAACCGCTCACTTTTTGTTCAATACAGACTTCAATACCACCACCGAATCTCAGCATCCATCAAAACCCTGAAATTTTATGTTTAAAGATAAAAAAATAGCACTGCATTCTGACAGTGCTACACTGAAAAAACTGAGGTTTGCAAGTTACTCCAGAGATAACTGTTCCCCTTCGGCACAGTAACGCTGCGCATCTTTCTTTATCTGGAATTTGACAGTTAAAAATTTTAACGATTTAAGTTTTCCACATTTCATCATTTCATCGGCTTTGTCGGAGCTAGGTAATTTTTGTTTACGAAAGCTTTGTCAACATCCAATGATTCTCCTTCTCGAATGCGGCGAGCCATAACCACAAACCTTGCGTCAGGTAACTCATTAGTACAAGTTGAAAGAGTAAGAAGAGTGTCGCTGGGATTCACGTCAACAGATGTTTTTATTAGAGAACGTGCTTTGACCTCATTAATAAAGCTTGTAAAATCATTTGATGATTTAAAATCCGTAATAAGGTAATTAAATACATAGCCTTGGCTGGGCACAGTGTTAGAGATGAAAGATGCAAATACTTTCCACTTCTCTTTGCTGTAAAGTGTGTTGAAAGTAATGATAGGAGAAGAGTTATAAAAATCGACTTTGGCATACTTCCTTATTGAATCAAACATCTGACCATCCCGCATCTCGTGACCATAAATGATCAGGTTCTGAGACATCGGTTTTATGTTATCACGATAATCGAGAAATGGTGTTCCATGCTTATCGTCGGTTTTGTTGAACGCCTTTGAAAGGTAATAACTGTTATCAGATGTTTTCACGACTGGATAATTGATCACGGTATTGGGTATGATAATCCATCCCTTAATGTCGGAATTCAAGTCATAAAGAGAATTAAAATTTGGCAGCATCCCGGTAGGATATTTGCTATCGTTATTACTTGAGTTAGACATGGCGGGTGGGCTGTCATATATCGACTTAAGCTGTTTATATCTCTTATCATTGAGATATGAGTTGAGATAGTAGTTGGATATAAAGACAATACAAATGACTAAAACGACAAAGGAAACTATGGATGTGAGCTTTTGGGCTATTTCACCTTTACTGTCGCCTTTAACGGGGAAAATCGAAGATAAGAATTTGTTCCACATTTTCTATAACCTCCGCTTCAAAAATAGTCTTCCTAAACTCTCATGCCCTGTCGGGGATCAAACAATAATGAAAATGGATAAATTTGATTTTAATGAGTGAAGGTATTAAGAAGAAGTTGGAAAAATCCTGGGCATCGGTATCAATAGTAAGCAACGCGCCTGTCGTTTTAAGCGGCAGGCGCGTTATCTTTGGTTTTTTTACATTCTGTTACTCTGCCTGATTCTTTCTGCGCCTATATTGCTGCATTACAATCAAGACGGCAATAGATAGCCCTGCAGCAACAACAAAAGGAATCGGCGAGGCACTATTATCCGACGTTTTAGGGTGTTCGATTGAAGTAGTGGAAGCATCTGCTTTTGCCACTTCATCTTTTTGTTCCTGATTCTGCTTGGAAGTGGAAGCATTTGCTTTTGCCACTACATAATAGCTGAAATGATTGGTGTCAAAAAACAGATAGCCATTCTGCTGGGTGGCGTTCATATTGGTCAACTTACCAGTTGCAGGATCATACCAAAATACGCTTAAGCCTTCGTTCGCTGCTCCATCAGGTATCTTAATCTTCACGGTAACATTGCCCAAAAGACTGGTGATGGGTTTGCCATCTATATCCAACAGTTGCACATCGTTAATCAAAAGATTAGTATACCCAATATTACTTAAAGCCTTTTCAATACTGGTTTTATCCGAGCCGGAGGTAACAACGATATTCTTTACCGAACCAACGGAAATACCTGCCGGCAGAGCCGAGGTATTATAATTTACAGCCACGGAGCTGTCGGTGCCGGTCACTGATTTGTTAAGATTTTTCACTTCTATTGCACAAGTCGCTACATATCCTCCATCCGCTGTTGTCGCAGTAATCGTTACATCACCTGCAGAAACAGCCTTTACAACGCCGTTTTCTACGGTTGCGACTTTATTATTTGAAGATGTCCATGTAATTGTTGGATCGTCTGCATTTTCAGGCGATACTGTTGCTTTGAGGGTTAACGTGTCTCCGACATTAATATCCGTCCTGTTTTTATCTAGCGTAACGCCTTTAACCAAAATTGCAGGTTCCTTTGCATAATTTAACGCATCGCTGAGCTGCTTTGTCAAGGCATCAACAGACGTTTGAAGTTCTTGATTAAGAGCTGTTTTTGCATTGATCTCATCAATCAACGTTTTTAGGGCTTGTACACTAGACTTCCTGTAGTTGCCCAGTTTATAATCATTATCTGTTACGCTGCCTGCAAATGTTGTCGCTTCTGTAAGCTTGCTGTTGAGAGCTGTCAAGTCAGCGTAGGTCTGAAGAGTGTGATAGAAATCCTTAAACTCTACAGAATATACAGTTTTTCCGAGGCTAACTCCGGTTCCCAGCGGGGTCAATGTTTTGGCAAATTGGTACATATCCTGATAGTGTGATGCCCATTCTGCTTTTTCAGCATCTGTAAGACTCGGGCCTTGCAGCACACCTGCATAGCCAGACTGCCCGTCAGCTGTTGTATCCTTTGATAGGATCAATGATATCCCGTTATTTGCTGCAAATCCGCGTAAATAGGCAAATGTATACTTTGTGCCCGGTTTTAACGTAAAGTTTAAGGGATAAACCCATTGGCTGGCGATTCCATCTGGATCGGTTACATTTCTGTTGGCATATCCGAAAGCGCTCAAGCCTTGCGTTGCGTCAATATTACCGTTGCTGTCTTTCAGATTTTTTGCTGCCGCTTCTGCATAGGGAACAGAGATAAAAGGCCCGTCATTGATGCTGACAACAAAGAAATATCTTACGTCAACATTCGGGTCTGATGTAAAACCCCGCTGATATGGCATATTAAAACCATTTGTAAGCTGCCCCTTGTCAAGCCATGCGTACATCTGCTTATCGCCGCTTGTCACGTAATATTGTCCTGTTTTGGTATCGGACCATGCAGCACCGTAAACATTACCTGCTAATGCATTGTGAATGTAGTTGCTTTGAAGCCAAACCTGCGTACCGCCCTCCACAACGGAATAGCCTCTGGGATTAAATGGGTTTGCACCCTGGCCAGCCGTGCCAAACGGTGCTGTTGCTGCAAGCGCCTGCACCGGAATTGATAACATTAATAAGATTGACATAATCAATGTAAAGAATTTATTACTGGACCTCTTCCCTTTCGTGTTCATGACCTCTCTCCTTTTGAATTTTTCTTTTTAAAAAATAGTAACTAAAACCTGCACTCTATTTTGAACCCATGGTATTGTATGACCATGGAGAAGAGCCGTACCAAGCTTTCATTGGAGCTTTGCCGCTTAAGGAACTGGGCGGACATAATGGGAAGCCCAAAGTTTTTTGATATTATCTCTGAGACTTAATGCTTTTTTAATGTTCCTATAATTAGGGCTCCGCCATAAACTGCTCCGAAAATTCCCAATACTGCTGCGCTTAACAGCAGCCAAAAAGGATTGCCTTTTTTCAAAACCTCAGACACTGGAATTACTGTATTGGCAATTTTTTCTTGGGGCCTAACTTTTCCACTTAGTGCAGCAGACATTGCCGTATTTCCTGCCCCGGCAGTAATGTCAAGTAATCTATGCTGTTCGTCCGGGCTCTCTTTCGTGGTCAAATCTGTTTGCTTGGTTACATGAACGTTTTCCTGAGAAGCTTTTGCTGTTGAACTGCCATTGGTCTTTGAATGATCTGCCTCAGGAGTATTTTGTGAAGTCGCTATGGCTTTCCCAGAACTCATCAATGAAAAATAGCCGGTTGTGTTACTGTTCACTTGAACAAAGCTTTCCGTACGAATGGATGATACTTGATCTGCCTTTAAATCGTCCCCTGACAAGTAAACCGAGATATCTTTGCTTTTCATGGAGTCAGGTACAGGAATCTGAACTTTCATAGGCTGACTTGGCTGAATTTTCTTGTCGCTGGAATATAAAAGTATTTCAAAAATTTCTATATCGTTTACATTTTCTCCAATGGAATCCTTGTAAGGTTTATATCTTTGATCCGCAGCATCCACTCTGTTGACAATCAAAGAAACGTTATCTGGTACGCTTCCTTTGTTTAACGTTACTGTAATCCCATTAACAAAATCTTGTAATATGATTTTATCTGTCTTAATCTGTGATGATTTTACATTAATGATTGCATTATCAAGTTTAGTGACCGCATTGTCGATGTCCGATTGCTGACTCTCTTTGGTGAGCGCACTTGCCGCATCGATCGTCTGCTTTAAGGTATCTACCGATTCCTTTGTATAGTTATCGACGTTAGTTCCGACATTGTTTTTTGCAACGTCATAAAAGTCGTTGGCAACTTTTAGCTCTGTATCAAGTTTTGTCATATCCGAAAATATGCCTGTTTCAGTTTTTGCTCTATTCATATCAGCGGTAATTTTATTTGTCATTTCGGCTATGCTTTGGTCAGCCTCCGCCTTCAGCTGAGATTTCACTACATTATCCGCTTTATTCTGCATGCTACTGAGCTCTGCTTTTAAATTGTCGATACTGGCCTTGGAAAACCTTCCCCTGTCATAATCGCTTTGCGTGATACCATTGATAAAAGACTGTACATTTGCCGCAGCGGTGCCCCAAGCGGATAAATCGGCAAACGTCTGTACGGAAAACCGCATGGGTACAAAGTGTACGTTAAAATAATTGGTCCCTGCAACTTGCTGGTAGCTTGAAATAAACTGATATTCCACATATTTCTTGCTGTCATATAATGCCTGCTCATCCGCAGAAAAAGGAATCTGAAGGTAGCCATAATAATGATCGCCGCCGTCACCTTGCAAAACGAGTGAAATCCCGTTGTTTGCCCGCATGCCCTGCTGAAAGCCAAATTCATATAAAGTACCGGGTTCAAAAGCAAAATTGTTAATCGGGATTGCCCACTGCGTATCAATCCCATTTGGAAATTCCGATAAGTCTGTACTGGTACGAGTAGGAGTCCCCAGAGACTTGGTAAAGTTTGATATGGGAGTAAAATTACCGTTTTGACTTTTCTTTTGATAAGCAAACATAAAATTATAGATTAGCGGATTCCTGTTGGTAAATGCATAGAGCTGATAGGGCTTTCCGTCAGCCTTCGTAGTGCTTATATACTGCACACCGTTAGGGGTACCTGTATAGGTAGTTCCCCCGTCCTGCATAAGCATATTGCCGTTGCCATCGTATCCGCCGTTTTCAAACTTACTGTTCAGCCACTGAATTTTTCCACTCTCTGTCTTTATAGCAAATCCTTTTGCCGTGAAGGGGTTCATCCCCGACCCGCCCGAACCGAATACCCATACCTGCGCCGACACAGAAGTACTATTTGCAAAAACAACAATTAGCAGAAATAAAAACCATCTGAATGCCTTGTATCTGTTCATTGTGCCTCCCTTCATACCGTTACAAATTGACTAGGAAAAGGAACCGTTCAAATCAGACCTAATATTTTTATAATCAATTTTTTACCGAAGCCTTGCTTAACATAGATTTGTTTTTCAAGGCTGTTTATAAAGCTTTGCATATAGGCAAGTTCCTGTGCATCAAGCCCCGCAGAGCCAAAACGTGCTTTATATACACAGTTTAAAAATTCTTTATAATTCATCCCTGTTAGTTGATCATATTTTTGAGATATTTCGTCTGATGATTCATAGGCTGAATGATGATCTATTTTTATCCCGTCAATTTTCAACAGCTTTGCGGCATATGCATATATCAATAGGGCTGCTTTAACCTTATCCGATTGAACAAAACGCTTTCTTCTTATTGCTTTAAGCGTTAAAACGATAATTATGAACAGGAGAGCTGCTCCAGCGGCTATTTCATAGACTAAAGGTAAAGAGTTGAATTTCGTGTTTTTCTTTACTTTATCAGCACTGTCATTTGTCAATGCTTTTTCCTGATCATTATAAAAATTTTTGTCTTTCTTTAAGATATTTTCGTCTTTTCCTGTAGACTTGGAGGGATCTTTGCTTGGATTAAAGTAACCCGGGGTTAACTCTGTAGGAACCCAGCCGACTCCGTCTACATAAATTTCAGCCCAGGCGTGGGCAAAGGAATCTTTGACGTCAAGCACTGCATTTGGGGTTTGCGCATACATATCAACATAACTATGAGGCAGGTAATAGCCCTCCACATATCTTGCTGGAATCCCAGCGCTGCGTAAAAGCATAACGGAAAGTGTCGCGAAATGGACGTCATAGCCACTGCCTGTTTTAAGAAAATTTGCGATAAAATCGCTGTCTGCAGGCAGTTTTTCTATTTCCGTTGAATACGTGAATTTCTGCAAATAGTATCTGCGTAAAAAATCAACGATTGACTGATAATCCTTATTTTTTAACGAATCAATCGTCCCTTTTGTAAAATATTTTTCAAGCATTTTATTTGTTTCGGTAGGTACATCAATATAATTCTTATACGCAAAGGCCCTATAGGCCCTTTCATTTTTTTCGTATTCTGCATAATTTGTATTGTCGCCAATATTGTCTTTGACCCACTTATTTAAATCAGCAACTCCGTAATCCGCAGATATCGGGAAATACATCGAAAAGGAATAGCTTCTTGTTCCCAGCAATCCGGAGCTGTTTATCTCTGCATCTTTCCCGTATTTAACATTTTGGGGCAACAAATCCTCCGTCGAGACGGCTTCATAAGGGGTATAAATATATTTGCTTTCAAGAGCCACATTATCTACAGATATGTTGAATTTACCTAATTGCGGGCTGACACCGCACAATGAGGAAATTTGGCTTTGCGGAAAAAAGTTATTTTTCGCAAGCCATTCAAACAGCCCTGTATAATCTCCGCCGTAAGCGGTATCTGGGAGGCTTTTCCAACTGTTATTGCTGTAAACACTGCCGACATACCCTTTCAGGTAGACAGCAGATGG
>CAZAEW010000067.1:0-3841 GCA_964484065.1 uncultured Bacillus sp. | reverse complement strand
TATACATGAAAGTAAATAGTTGCAAATACAAAGGGTAACGTGAGCAGAATTACGGGTACAAACAGCCTGTGTTTTATACTTATCACTATCAGATATGCGAATATAAGAATCACTGGAATCAGTGCCATAGTTGTGTACAAATTTACATTTGCAGCGGGACCTATATCGTAAGTCAATATGCCCAGATGATTAAAGCGGTCGATTTTTGTAATAACGCTGTTTGCAATTATTAAATAGCCCTTCCAGACCACTTGATATGCGACAGCAAAATAAAAGGCAATAAGCATCGGCAAAAACATATTTAAAAATTTACCAAACTTGCTGGTTAAGAAATAAACGAAACCTGCAGGTATCAATATGCTGGAAATTATAATGAAAACACCTGAGCACGGGAGATCAAAAGTACTCAACAGGATTAGAAAGCTACAAGCGGTCAGAATGATGCTTGAAGCCAAAATATATATCTTTGATCCCAATTGAGATTTAATTATTTGTTTTTCTATTTGCATAATCTGCATCTTTAACGCTCCGGTTACATTATGATATTTGCGATATCTTCTTTGATATTTTGGGGTGTAACGGTTGTGATATTGAAAGCGTCCGTAATATCTTTCTTTTCTTCTGTTACATAAATGGTTTTAACGGTTTGATATAACGCTCTTTTCGCTATTTCTTCAGGATTTAGTTTTGTCGTAATATAATACAAGACCAATTGAATATTACGGTAATTGCCTGCTTCATAATATCTCAGCGCGGCCGTATCTTCATCATATGACTGTATGGAAAGCAGCTCGGGAAGATAGGCTTCGAGTGCATCCATGCTTTCGATTTCCTTCACAATAAGGCTTTCACTCACACTGTCGTACCAGGCAATGTTATGACAAATTCCCTTTTCAATCAGTGACTGAGAAACGGAAACAAACGTCATCATACATGCATCGAGAGCTTTATCACAATTTTCATTTTTAATATTAAAAATTTCCAGTAGTAAGAAGATAGGATAATTAAGTGAACGCCCAAAATCTCTCACTACAAGTTTGCTTTGCTTTGCTGAAAGCTTCCAGTGGATTTTCCTTGTTTCATCCCCCGGGATATATTCTCGTAAAGCAAATATCTCATTGACGTTTTGTCCCTTTTGGGTTTGGGAGTAATGTTCTCCGTCCCCGTTTATGTCCGCCAAGTGCTGCATGTCAATTTTCACTTCGTATATTTCCGGATAAATTAGGCCGCTTTTCTCAAGATTAATGTTTTTCGGTAGTCTAAAAAGGCCTAAAAAATCGCATATTTTCATTTTATTCAAAATTACTGATATCCGGCCCGCATTCATATCGGAGACCGCGAATGAAATGTGGTTGATGTTTTTGTTTCCTATGAAGCAAAACCTTTTGATTTCGGTCTCCTTCCCAGTCAGGCTATTGCGGCATGTAAGATATAGGACTGCGCCTGAAACGGGGAAAAAAGATGAATTATTTAGTGTGATATTGATTAACGCTGCTTCCGATTTTTTAATTTCATGGGGAATTTCAAAATCAGCCGTAATCCTTTTGTAAGTAAGAATTAATAAAAGCAATGAAAAAATAGGAAAAGTTGTAAAAAATAAAAGCAATATAAAAAATAAATATTGATTTGTAAAAATATATAATCCTAGAATAGAAATAAGCAAAATCAGGTATTGAATTCGATATTTCAGCATTTTTCTCTCCCGCTTCTATACGATAGCAGGGGCTTTTATCTTATTCAAAACAGCTTCCAGCACACTTTCTACCGTTTCTTTTTTAATTTTCGCCTGTGGTTTCATAATAATTCTGTGACGACACACATCAATAAATATTGATTTTATATCTTCCGGAATAACATAATCTCTGCCTTTCAGCAAAGCATTTGCCCTTCCCAGCTGAACCAGAGCAATAACAGCACGGGGGCTCACTCCCAGCTCCACCATATCCATGTTTCTCGTTGCTTCGCAAAGTTCAGTTCCAAAGCGTATCACATCATCCGACACAAATATCTTTTGGACGTCCTTCTTCATTTCCAATAGTTCTTCTAAGGAAATCACCGGAGAAACCGTTTTCATCGGGTCCTCTGCTTGACGATTTTTAACAATTTCGATCTGGCTCTCAAGACTCGGATAGCCCATTGTCAAGCGAACCATAAAACGGTCAAGCTGTGATTCCGGCAGATTCTGTGTCCCGGCGCTTCCCGTCGGGTTCTGGGTAGCGATACAGATAAATGGTTCCGGTATCTTATATGTCACCCCGTCAACAGTTACTCTGCCCTCTTCCATTACTTCCAATAGTGCCGCTTGAGTTTTCGGGGATGTACGGTTTATTTCATCCGCTAAAAACAGGTTGCAAAAAGCTGCCCCTTGCTTATATTCAAAGCTGTCATTTTTCTTGTTATAAACGCTGAATCCTATAATATCGCTCGCCATTGTGTCGTATGTAAACTGTACACGGCGATAATCAAGACTCATTGCCTTGGAGAACGCAACAGCCATACTCGTTTTTCCAACACCGGGAACATCCTCGAGCAATACATGCCCGTCGGCAAGAATAACTGTCAGAATTTTAGCAATGATTTCATCTTTGCCTTTTATTACTTTTTTTACTTCTGCAATGATTTTTTCTGCTCTTTTATCCACTGTTTTATCTCCTGTATTTTGTTATATTTACATAATGGATTTGGCGCATACTTAATACCTTCCTTTAAAAATTTATTACCTTATAATTTTCTAAGCTTAAGACTTTGTTTTATTATTTTTATTTTTCTTTCTAGAATTAAATATTTCTATTGCCCTCCAGCAGATTATAGTAATTACCTTATATTATGTTTTCATTTCCATTACCCCATTTCTACATAAAGATTTTGCAACAATTTTTTCCTTTTTTTAAAAAACATCCATATTTTTCTGATTTCATCTATTAACTAAAACATGGTTTATATTGTCATTTAAATCTAGGTAGTGGGGATTAGTTGTTATTTTTTGATTCGACAAAATTTTATATCAATATATAAAATATAAATTTTTTCATTATAGTAGTCAGTGATTTAAATTACTTTTCGTTACATTTGGTTTAGTTTTATTTAGTTTCATTTAGTTTTTGTTGTTTTGAACGTATAATTTTTTAAATTACTTTACCCTTGGAATTGAAACAACCCACATTCCTTTTCTATTAAAATGAGAACATTGTAAATATGATTATTTTTTAAATAAATCATTTCGTTCTCCACTCTGTTAAAAAATAGTTGTGGATTGAAGACGTGGAACTTTTGATACCGTTCAAGATCTTATGAAAAGCAGCAAGAAAAATTATACAAAGGTAAAAAAACATCTGTTTACCAATGTCCTCTATTGTTCTGATTGTGGAGCAGGTATGTGGTATAGGCAAAATCGTGCTGGCTACATTTGCGGCAGCTATGCTCGTCATGGGAAAATTGCTTGTTCCCAGAGAACCATCAAAGAGAAGGGCTTAACAGAAAGAATCCTCTTTGATATTCACAATATGGCTCAGGTTATTAATGATAAGGAATATTTGAATAACCTTACGGCAGAAGCCCAAAAGAAACAAAAACAAGCCACCGTTATGCTAAACAAAATCAAGGACGAGATTAATGTTTCAAAGGCAAAAAAGAAACGGTATCTTGAGATGCTTGCGGAAAATCAAATCACCTAAGAGGAATAAAGAGAAGTTTCAGATGGACATCAAGGACGGATTAATGAATTAAATATAAAAAGGAGTGGGCTTGAAGCCTCACTCCTTTACGATCGAATTTTTAGGACGTATTGAAAACCTTCGTAACACAATTAACCGTTTTTTACCTCTTAATGATGTAACGGAGG
>CAZAEW010000066.1:16841-19183 GCA_964484065.1 uncultured Bacillus sp. | reverse complement strand
TGCTTGAGTCTTTGCTGGAGTTCTGATCCTTGCTTGTGCTTGAGTCTTTGCTGGAGTTCTGATCCTTGCTTGTGCTTGAGTCTTTGCTGGAATTCTGATCCTTGCTTGTGCTTGAGTCTTTGCTGGAATTCTGATCAGCGTTTTTGCTCGTTTTGTCACTTTGATTTTCTGATGAAGTTTTATCTGCTGCCGGGTTTTCATCCACGACGGCACTTAATGGTTTATTAAAGTAGCTTTGCGGATTAATTGCCACTCCATCCTTGCGAATTTCAAAATGGACATGTGTTCCAGCTTTTTCATTGAATAAGCTTTGTCCAGCTTGTGCAATGGTTTCGCCTTGTTTTACATGGTCGCCAACCTTGACCTTAATGTCTTTCACAGATTCATATTGTGTGACAACACCATCATCATGCTCGACTTCAATCACATTGCCAAGCAGAGAATCTTCCTCTACTTTTGTGACCATTCCGCTCATAGAAGCGATAACATCGAAAGATTTACCATCCTTCACGCCAATATCGATTCCGGTATTTGGAACATATGTGTTTTTGTAAACAACTAATGCTGCTTCCTGGTCTGCTTTTTTGCCCGAGAAATCATAGAATTTCTTTGCAATGACGGCAGATGCAGGGTCCTTCACTGGCATTTCGAAGTTTTCAATTGGCTTGTTTACTTCAACGGACGGCTCGTCGAATTTTTTGCCTGCCAAATTCGAGGACTTGTATCCATATTTGTTTTTTGCATTGTTGGTTGTTGCTGCTTGATACCAAAGAACCCCCGTCAGAATAATGGCTGCACTTGCAATATAAATGGCTGGAAATACCCAACGCTTTTTCATAAAGCGTTTAAAGCTGCTTTGAGAAGATCGGTTATTTTCTTCCTCTCTCATTTTCATCACCTCAGCAACCATTCTGAACAGATCAGTAGAATTATATACATTCTCTGGAAAAAATTTTTTCTGCTTAGTTTTCGACAAGCGGTTTATTTTTATACATGGGGTGGGAAAACTCTTAAAAATTGTGCGGAGGCAGATAAATCCGGCCTTTGTTGTTTCCAATAAAGGGGAGTCCTATTGATTTGAGGATTTCATTTGCAATATAAATGGATGGGATATGAAGGAAACGACGAAGTTCTGCGTTCGTTATCATTGGTTTGATCAATAGGAAATAGTCATAGACTGTATCAATATGGGCCATTTTGGAGTGATGATTACAGTTGGAACAGTGCCATGTTCCATATTTGTAGGTCATTGGGATTGAAAAGCAAACGGGGCAATGCACGCCGGGAATGACTTCGGTTGGGTTAATTTGATATTCTTTTTGAATATCGTATTGAGGAGGCACGTAGGCAGCAATTATGGCTTGTCCGAGTTTTTGCAAAGCATTCTGGTCCATTATCGTTTTTCGATGAGTTTTGTTTGTTTCAATTATTTTTTCGAGCAGAATTTCTGAATTACAGGCACGCTTTAGAATTTGTTCATATCCGGGATCTACGCTGATAATCGTTTTGGAGTTACTGTTGACAAAGAAGTGTTCAATCGGATAATTGTATATTCCTTGTTTTGCCAGCCATGCTCTTAGTTGCAATGATTGTTCTTTTGCCTGAAGAATTGGATTCTGCACTCTTTCTTTTATTCCCTTTTCGGGAACGGTCCGAATTACTTGTCCCAGGTTTTGATCAAAATGAATTTGCCCTGCCCAGTTTTTTACTTCTAAATTTAACCCATGTGTAAATTTCAAAAGCAGTTTATCAATTTGAAAAAACTTATCCCGAATTTGCAGCCGAACATTATGAATGATGAGGTATTCTTCACCTGGCAATTTTCCTAAATAGTAGTCTACAGACTTTTCTCCACGATATCCGGCCATCCAATTGTTATAGCTCTCTTCGATCTCCGAAATTTTACGATGGGTTCTCAGGATTCTCCGTTTTAATGCGGCATCAAAACGGGCCCTTTTTGGGATAGTACATTCATTTAAAAACAAATACATCACTTCCTTTCTTTTTAATCACATTTCTGTTTTGATTGCCGATTTCCTGTTGAAAAGCTGTGTGGTTTTTGACAAATTTGTTTCAGTTTCTGGCGGCTTTCGGCTGAAAAAGCCAGGTCCCGCTTTTTGGGACCTGGCTCAGGTAATTTTTCTTTAAATGCACGTCTTTTTTATTTGAGCTAAGTTGGGATATTTCATATATTTGGATGTTTTATCATTTTATTTGGATGTTTCCCTGGTTTATTTGGATGTTTTTGCACTTTATTAGGATCTTTGCCCCGTTTATTTGGATCCGTTCCTTGCTCGCTTTATTTATTTGGATGTTTTGTTATTTTATTTGGATGTTTCCCT
>CAZAEW010000066.1:0-16741 GCA_964484065.1 uncultured Bacillus sp. | reverse complement strand
GGTTTATTTGGATGTTTTTGCACTTTATTTGGATCTTGGCCCCGTTTATTTGGATCCGCGCCTTACACGCTTTATTTATTTGGATGTTTTGTTATTTTATTTGGATGTTTCCCTGGTTTATTTGGATGTTTTTGCACTTTATTTGGATCTTGGCCCCGTTTATTTGGATATTTGCCCCGTTTATTTGGATCCGCACTAAAAAGCCAGCCGGCCGGCTGGCTTTTATTTTTTCGCAGTCTCAATTGAGGCGAGCATGCTTTGAGCTGAAGTAATTTCGACGCCTTTATAATAGTGTTTGACGATATCCTCGCACGTTTTTCCTTCAGCAGCCATTCCATTAGCACCGTATTGGCTCATTCCTACCCCGTGCCCGTAGCCTTTCGTATCGATAATGATATTGCTGCCTTTACGGACCCATGAGAAATCAGACGACTTTAAGCCCAGCTTTTCGCGGATTTGTTTGCCGGTTAACGTCTTCCCGCTAAAATCAACCTTTGCAACCCGCTTTCCGGCAGTCCGGGCCACAATTTTTCCAATCGTCGGACCTGAGGACAAATGGACGCCAAGTTTATCTTCGAAATCTTTAACGGAGATCATTTGCTTGGTGGTGAATTTCGGAGAATTTTTATCCCAGGGACTTGGGACACTGCGCAAATAAGGCAGCAGACTTGGCCAGTAATCCTCAGAATTTTCCGTGTAGCCGTTACTTGTGGAGAAAAAGGTAGCCTGGATCGGCTGGCCGCTGTAAGTTAAAATTTCACCACTTGTCGCCCTTACCGCATCGAGAATTTTTTTCCTTTTCCAGCTGTAATCAGCCCCCCACTCTTTCCTCAGCTCATCATCGCTTGAATACACCTGATCCATCTCTGAGTCCCCCACCTGAGCGCCTTTTGGCAGCCCGTGGTGATTTTCCTTGCTCAGCATTTGTTTAACAATATATGTCCTTGCCGTGAGTGCCTGAGCCTTTAGTGCCTCCTCCTGAAAGTCGGCAGGCATTTCCGAAGCAACAACACCGACAAGATAATCCTCGAGCGGGAGCCTTTCTATTTTTGATTTCGCAATGCGGTACACCGCCACTTCTACGCCTTCGTCGGCACTTGGTGAAGCCGTTTTAGTTTTATCCGGAGCCCGCGTGTGATTCTCCCCCAATTTGCCGCTCACTTTTTCTTCTGAAAACGGTAAAACAAGGATGGCGGGAACAATTAACGTCACAGAAAATAACAACGATGCGAGTACGATGAATGGCATGAATTTTTTCATGAATGGCCTCCAGTATAAAATGAAATACTTACGGCGTTAAAAGCCGAAACCTCCTCCATTCATACATATGGGCACGAACAAGCATTTATGACCGAAAAAAAGCCGGCACGTCTTTTGATTATTATTGGTAATTATTTTATTTTTTCTTCATAAAAATAAAACCGAAGAACACCTCTGTCAGACATCCGACAGCTGCATTCTTCGGTTCACTCGCCATACTTTTTTAAGTTTTAAGCGTTTAGATCGGAAACGAGCGGTTCGATCACTGTAAATACTTCTTCTTCATCATTTACGCGTTCAATATCTGCTCCGAGTGCTGCTAATTTTTGATGGAAATCAACATAACCGCGATCTAAATGTTTTAATTCCGTTACCCGTGTCACTCCGTCAGCTACTAAACCTGATAGAATCAAGGCTGCTGCAGCACGCAGGTCTGTTGCCGCTACTTCTGCTCCTTGCAGGTTAGAGGAACCATTCAGGATCACGGAACGTCCTTCAATTTTGATGTCGGCATTCATGCGGCGGAATTCTTCCACATGCATAAAGCGATTCTCAAAAACGGTCTCCGTAATCATACTTGTTCCTTCTGCACGAAGCAAAAGGGCCATCATTTGTGATTGCATATCGGTTGGAAAACCAGGATGCGGCATCGTCTTGATATCAACCGCTTTTAGTTTTTCTGGGCCGATTACACGGACTCCGTCATTTTCTTCCATAATCGTAACGCCCATTTCCTCCATTTTAGCAATCAAGGAGGAGATATGTTCCGGTACTGCACCTTTTACAAGGACATTACCGCCTGTAATCGCTGCTGCCACCATAAATGTTCCAGCCTCGATCCGGTCAGGAATAATCGCATGATCGGCACCAAATAATACTTTGACACCTTCAATTCGAATTGTACCGGTACCGGCGCCTCTTACATTTGCACCCATTTTATTTAAGAAATTCGCTAGGTCAACGATTTCAGGTTCTTTTGCAACGTTTTCGATGATCGTTGTTCCCTCTGCAAGAGAAGCCGCCATCATGATATTTTCCGTTGCTCCAACACTTGGAAAGTCTAAGTAGATTTTTGCTCCTTTTAGGCGGCCGCTTACTTCCGCTTCAATAAAGCCATTTCCTACTTTTACCTTAGCGCCCATTGCTTCAAAACCTTTCAGGTGCTGGTCAATCGGACGAGATCCAATTGCACAGCCGCCCGGCAGCGCAACCCGGGCCCTTCCATTACGGGCAAGTAAAGAACCCATTACAAGGACTGAAGCACGCATTTTTCGAACGTATTCAAAAGGTGCTTCTTCTTTTAACTCTCTAGATGCATCTACCACTACTGTATTATGATTAAACGTTACGTCGGCGTTTAAGTTGCGCAGTACTTCATTGATTGTGTATACATCGGAGAGAGTTGGAACATCTCTTATTACACTTTTTCCATCACTTGCTAATAATGTTGCAGCGATAACAGGCAGTACGGAATTCTTTGCGCCTTCCACTTTCACCGTACCACAGAGCCTTTTTCCGCCGCGGACGATAATCTTTTCCAAGAGTATTCCCCTCCGCGTCCATTTTCTCTATATTAATATTCAATCGTAATGATTGGTGTGCCAACTACAATCGCAGTCTTTCCGCCCAATCCTTCAGAACGCACGCCAATTTGCAGATTTCGGTCTTGGATCGAATCAGCAAAAAAAGGCGAATTTGCCGTCACGGACATAAATTGATCCTCTTTTAAGGCTTCTATTTCTTTTGCTTTAAAATTTGCTAATAAATTATTCACTGTTTTTGACAAAGACGAATTAATCTTACCACTGAAATTGCCCTTTACACAAGAAAAAAATGTAGGTTTTTCAATAAAAATGTCGTTCAGCCTTTTTTTGTAGTGGTCCGTCGTGAAAAAGGATTCAGCCTGTTTGTTCCACTTTGTCCCGCTGACCCTATATATTATATACGCATCGACAGGTTGTTTTGTGTGGGTTGCCATAAATTGAAGCGTTTCTTGGTGGTAGTTAGAAGTTGAGGACACTGCAGTCATTTCCCATTTTTGGCTGGTGTTAGACTCGGACCATTTCCAGTCAGGAAACCTTTGTCGAAGCTTTCGCGCATATTCCCTTACTTCTCCCGCACTCTTTAGATTCACTACATGTTCTCTTGCATAGAAAGACCATTCCTTGAGTAAAATATGTTCGCCATTTAAAACAGTGACTAATTTTAGCAGATCCGGTTCTCCGTCTCCTGCTGCTGATGATCTGCTCCCAATTTGACAAAAATACAAGCCAACCAGTATCAAAAGCACAATATGTGTTTTTTTTATTTTCATCTCTACACTCTCCCTACCTTCATTGTTACCAATTGGCAGGAGAGCATACTTGGGAAATGTCGTCACTATTTGACATTTCATATTTTACTATTTTAGCGTAGTAACGTACTTGTCCCACACAACCTGAATTTTATTAAAAAAGGCGACAAATGGGAACATGTACAATGTCCTATATTTTCTACAATAGTATGTATTGCAGGATCAAGGGCAATTTCTTTGACCACTCGAGATAATCTAGGAAAAAGTTACTAACGGATGATCCAAGGATGATGGCTAATAATATATATAGCAATCGCGCCTGAAAAACTCGGTTTGGCTTTAGCAACTTGTCCAGGCGTACACTTTGAAGCGCCCACCATGCCAGAGCAACAAAAACCAAGTGCGAAATGATGCTTAACAGCGCTTGCTGCCCAAAATCATTTACCATCCTGTCACCTCACTTTATCCCGCATTAACTGGCAGTAAGACCCCTACTTTAAGTATTTCGGCTATATGCGAAAAGTAAGCTGGAGAACAACTGCCAGAAAAGCCCGAACTTAGGAACACAGACTAAAGACGCCACGTCCTGTGGCAACGTCTGTGTGACCTACATCCTGTAGGCCGCAACTAACAATCAGCGGGGGATGATCGCAGGCTAAAATCACGACTCCCTGTCCATCAAGGCCCCCACTGATTGAAGTTTCACTTTATTTAACCACTCATTATTCTATCACATTGTCTAAGGCAAAAACAGGAATATGTACAGTTCCTTTCAAGGAAAAGGCAGTCCAATTTCTGGATGTACAATTACCTTTTTATTAGGCTCTTTGGAACCGTTTGCATGGTATATCATACCATCCTCACGTCCTTTTTATTTATAAAAAAGAACTTAAGCACTATTTTAATCATGCTTACAAGTTCGACAATTTCCTGCAGAAATTTATTCTTTTTTACAAATCCATTATCGCTGCCTCTCCCAAAACCCAAGTTAATAGATTCGTATTTTCTAAAAAATATCCTGTGCAAAATAAGAAAAGCGCAAGCGCCTCGCTCAGCCCCGGTGACCCTGAGGGGCTAGGCGCTCCTCGAAAAAGCTAAAGCTTTTCCTTCGTGCGATGCTTCGCTTCCGAAGCTTATTCTTGTGAAGCTGGACAATTCTCAAAGTCCAAACTTTTATACTTTCTTTACTTATAAAAAAAAGAGGCCGAAGCCTCTTTTTATCCTATTTAAGGAAATCCGCTGAGATATTAAAGTACTGGTGCAGAAAGTCCAGCGCTGTATTTGGTACAATACCAAACCAAATGGAACCGGCAACAGCAACGATGAGGACAAAAAGAATTCCGAATGGAATGTTGAATTTGCTATCATCTTTTGCCGGGCGGAAGAACATTTGCGTCATGATGCCAAAATAGTAGAAGTAAGATACCACTGTTGTGGCAATCATGATGGATGCTAATACGTAATGAGTACCGTTAGGATCTGTAAAAGCATTCAAGAAAATGTTCAATTTACCGATAAATCCAGCTGTTCCCGGGAAGCCGGCAAGGGATAGAATTAAAATTCCCATTGCAACGGCAAGTACCGGTGAACGGCGGTACAACCCTGCAAACTCAGCAATTTGTTCTGAACCGGTTTTTTCCGAAATCAACTGAATGACGGCAAAAGCACCAAGGTTCATGAAAAGGTATGCGACTAAATAGAACCAGATTGAATCCCATGTAACCATGCCTAAAGTGGAAAATGCAACTAAAATGTAACCGGCATGAGCGATACTGGAATAAGCAAATAGCCGTTTGATATTCGTTTGTCTCAATGCAACGACGTTTCCGATCACCATCGTTACTCCGGCAATAACGGCCATATAATTTTGCATATGGAACAGGATTGGCATTGAGCCGGGACCTTTCGCAGCTGCATAGACATATACGGAAACAATGACCCGAACGATTATGGCAAAACCTGCTGTTTTTGAAATAACACTCAGGAAGGCCGTAACAGGTGTTGGTGCCCCCTGGTAAACATCCGGTGCCCACATATGGTATGGTGCTGCCGCAATCTTAAAGGATAATCCGACAAAGATCATAAAGAACGCCAGGCCGAGCATATATACTTGCTGCGGATCAGATAATACCTGCAATGTTTGGGCAATTTCTTTTAAGTTTGTTGTACCGGTTATTCCAAAAACATAACTCATCCCAAACAGAATAATCGCTGTTGAAATACCGCCATTGATGACGTATTTCATTGCGGATTCATTCGATTGCAGGTTCTTTTTGCGCATTCCAGCTAAGATATACGATGAAACAGACAATAACTCCAGTCCGACGAACAACGTAATTAAATCGCCGCTTGAAGTCATAATCATCGCGCCGAGAAGGGCAGTCAGAAACAAGTAGAAAAATTCACCATGGTATTTTTCGAGACCGTCTTTTGGTTCGTAGCTGACAGCAAGGAAAAGGACAAGAACACTGCCGCTAAGCAGGATAAACTTAAATGCCTTTCCGAACGAATCAAGACGGAATGTATCATATAGAATCGAAGTTACCTTGTGGTCGACTAAACCGGCAAGTGAAACGAGCGCTGCTAATACACCGACGATCGCAATCCAGCCTAAAACTTTCCGATCCTGCTTGTTTGGCATAAACAAATCAAGCAAGGTAAGAAGTGCTGCAACACCAAGGATGATAAATTCCGGTGCCATAACGCTCCAGTTAAATGATTGCAATGTTTGAAGACTCATCCTTGATCACCCTCCTAACCCAAGCAATGTGGCATGAAGCGGTGAGCTTAAAACACTTGGGTAAACACCAATTAGCACAATCAGAGCTACGAGCACAAGTACAGGAATGTACTCGACTCCTTTTAAATCTAAAACTCCCGCAAAATCACGAGTGGTTTTTCCGAACGTAATTCCAAGAACGCTGCGCAACAGGTATGCAGCTGTCATGATGATGCCGATTGTACCGATAGCTGCGATCCATGGCATGACTTTAAATAAGCCCATGAAAGCCATAAATTCACTGACGAATCCAGACATTCCCGGAAGCCCTAGCGAAGCCATCGCAGCTGCAAGTAAAAATCCGCTGACAAGCGGCATGCCTTTTGCCATTCCGCCAAGATTTTCAATCGTTGACGTTTCGGTACGGTCATAAATAACAGCAACCAGGAAGAATAACAGTGCCGAAATCAAACCGTGAGAAATGACCTGGAAGATCGCCCCTTGCAATCCGGCTGTATTAAATGCTGCAATACCCATTAGAACGATACCCATATGGGAAACGGAGGAGTATGCGAGCACCATTTTAAAGTCTGACTGAATGAAGGCGAGAAATGCACCATATAACAGGTTGATTACTCCCAAGACGGCAAGCAAAACAGCCATCGTCTTGAATTGTTCCGGGAAAAATCCATAACCGAAGCGGATTAAACCGTATGCCCCGATTTTCAAGAGAATCCCTGAGTGAATCATAACAACCGGCGGCGGCGCTTGAACGTGCATGCGCAGCATCCAGCTGTGCAATGGGAAGATTGGCAGTTTGACGCCAAAAGCAATCAATAAAGCAATTGCCAAGCCCATTTTTAAGCTGCCGGAGAATGGTCCGCCTGCAGCATGCAGTGCTTTAAAGACAATATCGTAATTCGTTGTTCCAGTGCGGGCAAAAAGGATCATGATGACAATTAATAAAATAGCAGAGCCCAGACCGTTATAGATTAAGAAGCTGTAAGCTGCTTTTTCTTTTTCAAAATAACCCCATTTCCCTGTCAGGAAGAAGGTTGGTACAAGTGTTGCTTCGAAAAAGACGAAAAATAAAATTAAGTTTTGTGCTGTGAAAACACCGAGCATTCCTGTTTCAAGAATGAGGAAGAGCATGAAATAGCCTTTCCATTCTTTTGTAATATATTTGGAAGCTATCGCTGCCAATGTTGAAACAACTGCCGTTAACAGGACTAACAGCAAGGTAAACCCGTTAATTCCAAGCTCATAATTAACCGTATACTTTGCAAAGCTGGTGACATCGAATGAAATCCATGAATGCGTTACGGAAAAATTAGATAAGCTTTTACCGGCAAGGTAATGAGCATAGATCGCAAATGACAAAATCAACGCTGGCAGTGTGAAAAGAAATCCAACTGCTTTAATTGATTTTTCCTGTTCTTTTGGCATAAATGCCAAAAGGAGAACACCTAGTAAAGGGGAGAATACCAGGATTGTTAAAACAGAAGATAAATTCATTTTAAGTACCCCCCTGTGAACGCATAAATGACAACGAGCACTGCCAGACCAATGAAGGCTACTGCCCCATAAGTTTGAACTTGTCCGCTTTGCAATTTAGAGCCCAGTCTGCCAAGTCCTTGGACAATTCCGGTAACCAGATTCACAAGGCCTTCGACTATGAAGGTATCAATAAATTGCATAAGGTGGCTGAATCCTTTTGTAATGCTGATGATCGTCAACTGATAAAATTCATCCACATAGTATTTGTTGTATAAAATCGCATGCAATGTGCTGCCTTTTCCGCTTAACCACTCACGGGAAATCGAACGTTTTCCGTAAATGAGATAGGCTAAGTAAATACCAAGCAGCGAAACGATCGTTGCAGCTGCCATGATCCAGACAGGCTCGCCTTCATGCTGCCCTTCAAGAAGAGGATTTCCTTTTGTCAGCCAATCGCCAAGGAAGGATCCAAACCAAGGTGTGTTAACATATCCGGCAACGATTGCGAGGACACCCAGAACGATCATTGGGAATGTCATCACTGACGGTGACTCATGAGCATGTTTCACATCCTCGCTGCGCCCTTCTCCGGTAAACACCATGAAGAACAAGCGGAACATATAGAAGGCAGTGAAAAATGCTGCAATTAACGCAAGCAGGAATAAAACCGGATGTCCGCCATTCCATGCTGCGGCTAAAATTTCATCTTTACTGAAGAAACCTGACAAGAGCGGAACACCGCTGATTGCCAGTGTACCGATTAAGAATAATGGTCCGGTCAGTTTTAATTTTTTCCAAAGACCGCCCATTTGTTCAATATCCTGCTTGCCGTTCACGGCATGGATAACGCTGCCGGCTGCAAGGAACAAGAGTGCTTTAAAGAAGGCATGTGTCATCAGGTGGAACACCCCTGCCACATAACCGGCAGACCCTAAAGCAAGCATCATGTAGCCTAGCTGGCTGACAGTTGAGTATGCGAGCACCCGTTTAATATCCGTTTGCACCAAACCGATGCTGGCAGCAAAAATGGCAGTGAATGCACCGATAATGGCCACTGTCATCATGGCTGTTTCGCTGGCATGGAATAACGGAAATAATGTAGCAACTAAGTATACCCCGGCGGCAACCATTGTTGCAGCGTGGATTAAGGCCGAAACAGGCGTCGGACCTTCCATCGCATCCGGAAGCCATGTGTGGAGCGGAAATTGACCTGATTTACCAACAGCACCGACAAAAATCAAGATCGCTGTTAAGGTAATCATCGTTTGAGAGATTGCCCCATTTTCAACGGCTTTAAAAATATCACTGTATTCGAAGCTTTTTGTCTGCCAGAACAAAAGGATCATGCCGATAAAAAGTCCGACATCCCCGATCCGGGTCATGATGAACGCTTTTTTGGCAGCTGCCTTTGCTTCTTCTTTGTAGTAATAAAATCCGATTAACAGGAAGGAACCGAGACCGACAAGTTCCCAGAAAACATAGGTTTGCAAGATGTTTGGAGAAATGACAAGTCCAAGCATTGCAAAGGTAAATAATCCCAAATAGGAATAGAATACCGGGAATCGTTCATCGCCATGCATATAGCCCCTTGAATACGTATGTACCAAAAAGCTGACGAGCGATACGATAAACAGCATTAATGCATTTAATTGATTCACTTCAAAACCCGCTGTTATATGAATATCTCCTATTGTAAGCCAGTCCGCTTTTGCAAGGTAGTTTGGACCTGAAAGGCGTGCTGCCAATACGAACATTGACAAGACAAGCGAAAGGAAGGTAAAAAGCATCCCCACGTACCCACTTGCCTCCTTCAGCCGCTTACCAAATAGAAGAAGGATCAAAAACGATAATAGCGGGAAAAGCGGTATGAGCCAAGCATTTTCCATCATTATCAATTTCCCCTTTTTTAAAGCGCGCTAACCGCTTAAAAATTGCGCGCAGATTGGGCCCGCTAATTTTTTAGCGGGACAGATCATAGGTGCGACCATTTGAGCGGCCGTTCCTAGGTTGAAAGTTCGATGCACCAAACGGTTAATGTTTCATCGAATTAACGTCATCAATTCGAACAGATTTACGATTGCGGTAGAGTGAGAAAAGAATAGCAATACCGACAGCTGCTTCGGCTGCTGCAACCGTAATTCCAAATAAAGCAAAGATTTGTCCAGTAATGGATGGAGTAAGACCATATTTACTGAACGCCACCAGGTTAATGTTTACAGCGTTTAGCATCAATTCAATGCATATTAAGACGATGACAGTGTTTCTTTTTGTCAAAGCACCATATAAGCCAATGCAGAATAAAATGAGTGCCAACGCCAGGAAGGCTGAAGCGGGAACTGAACTCATTCCTCATCCTCCTTCTCATCTTTTTTGGCTAAAACAATTGCACCGACAAGGGCAACTAATAATAATACTGATGTTAATTCAAACGGAATCACATAATTGGAGTAAAGCGCCTTACCAATCTTCAACGTGTTATCGATATGCAGCTTGCTTGCTTCCTGTGGAATATCCCAATTGTAAATTCCGATATAAACGGCAAAAGCAAAGCCGAGGACTCCCAAAAACACCAAGAATTTGCGCCACTTACTCGCTTTTGTTTCATGTTCGGATTCATCATCATGTTTGGTTAACATGATTCCGAACAGCATGATAATGGTTACTGCACCTGAATACGTAAGGACTTGCGCCCCAGCGACGAATTCAGCTGACAGCAAAACGTAGATTCCGGCAATGGCCGTAAACGTAAAGAAAAGCGATACGACCATATGCATAACTTTATTCAAATTTAATAGTAATACACCGCCAATGATCGCGATAAGAGCAAGGATCATGAAGGCAAAAAATTCACCGGAAAATGTCATGGTTTATTCACCTTCCGTATATTTTCGTCGTTTTCATCCAGCCATTCTAGGTTTTTAAAAAGATCATCCCGGCTGAATTGTGCCAATTCGAAGTTATTTGTCATAATAATCGCTTCGGTTGGGCAAACCTCCGTACACAGGTCGCAAAGGATGCAAATCTCAAAATTGATATCATACGTATCAATGATTTTCCCTTTTTTCGCTGGGTCCGGGTGTTTTTTGCCGGTCAGGTTGATACATTGAGTTGGGCAAATGTTCATACATTGGTTACAAACGATGCATTTTTCCGGATAAAACTTTTGAATCCCGCGAAACCGGTCCGGCAGCGGGAGCGGCTTATTCGGATAATCATAGGTAACCTTTTCTCGCGTTAAGTTTTTAAGGGTATATTTTAAGCCTTTTGTAAACCCAAGCACGTTTTTCACCCCTTTTTATAAGAGTAGTGTTCGAATTCGCCCTGTTTTTTAAAAAAAGAGCGTTTTGATAAGAGCCGTTAAGAAAATATTGGCTAATGCAACCGGTAAAAGAACTTTCCAGGCAAATTCCATTAGATGGTCGGCGCGCATACGCGGCATTGCCACGCGGAGCCAAATGTAAAGGAACAATACAAAAACGAATTTAAGCGAGAACCAAACGGCCCCAGGAATAAAGTCTAATGCATGGAGCGGTGAAGTCCAGCCGCCAAAGAACAGAACGGTTACAAGCGAAGACATCGCAAATAAGTACACGTACTCTGCGAGCATGAAAAAAGCCCAGCGGAAACCTGAATACTCAATATGATATCCGGCAATTAGTTCATTTTCTGCTTCAGCAAGGTCAAACGGTGTCCGGTTTAATTCAGCAATTGATGCAATAAAAAAAATGATAAAAGCAATAGGTTGATAAAGAATAAACCAGCCATGTCTTTGCGTTTCAACAATGGTATTTAAATTTAAGCTTCCTGATAAAAGGATAATCCCCAGAACGGACATGACGAGCGGAATTTCATAAGAAACCATCTGCGCTGCTGCCCGCATTGCCCCTAATAAGGCATATTTGTTATTGGATGCCCATCCGCCTGTAACAACCCCGACGACGGTCATCCCGGAAATGGCAATGTAATAGAGCAAGCCGATTCCGATATTGGCAAATTGAAATTTATCTGTAAACGGAATTGCTGCCAGCACCATAAAAGATGGAGCAAAGGCAATCACCGGTGCAATGATAAATAACGGTTTATCGGCGAGTTTCGGAATAATGTCTTCTTTAAGTAAAAGCTTAAGAACGTCAGCTACGGTTTGCAATAGCCCCCAGCGTCCCCCGACCTGGTTCGGGCCGTGACGGAGCTGCATGTAACCCATTACCTTCCGCTCTGCTAAAATCGCATAGGTTACGAAGCCTAACACGACTAACAGAAGGACAACTCCGAATAAAAAGAACACTCCAAAGGTCAGCCAACCGGGATTCGTGTTGAGTAAATCCTGTACCATCAGCCATCCACCTCCCCTAGAACGATGTCAATAGCCCCTAAAATGACGATGAGGTTTGCCATATTTTGTCCTTTTAATAGTTTCGGGAGAATTTGCAGGTTATAAAACGATGGTCTTCTAAACTTCAAGCGATATGGTTCTTTTTTGCCATCGCTTGAAATATAGCAGCCGAGCTCGCCTCGCGGTGCTTCAATCCGTACAAATGCTTCGCCTTTAGGCGCTTTGATGATTTTCGGCACTTTTGCAAGAATTTCTCCTTCGGCAGGGAATTGTTCGCAGGCCTGCTCAAGGATTTTTAATGATTCTTCAATTTCCTTTAAGCGTAAATTATAGCGGGCCCAAGCATCGCCGCCATCGCTGACCGGTACGTCAAAATCAAAACGGTCATAGATTGAATACGGCTCATCTTTGCGAAGATCCCATTTTACGCCGGTACATCTCAAGTTGACTCCGCTTAGTGAATAGTTCAAGGCATCTTCTTTCGTGTAATAACCGACGCCTTTTACACGGCTCAAGAAAATTTCATTTCCGGATACAAGTGAATGATAGCCTTTTAGCTGCTCACGCATATATGGAATAAATTCTTTTACTTTCTGAATCCATCCTTCCGGGGCATCCCATTTAACACCGCCGACGCGCATGTAGTTAAAGGTTAAGCGGGCTCCGGACAGTTCATTCAGCATATTAATAATCATTTCACGTTCACGGAATGCATATAAGAACGGGCTGACAGCACCGATATCAAGGAGGAAAGTTCCCCACCAAACAAGGTGGCTGGCAATCCTCCCTAATTCCATTGCAATGACGCGCAAATACTCTGCCCGCTCAGGAATTTCAAGACCCAGCATCGTTTCGACTGAATGGCATAACACATAGTTATTTGTCATAGCCGAAAGATAGTCTAACCGGTCTGTGTAAGGAATGATTTGAGTATATTGCAGGTCTTCAGCCAATTTTTCCGTTCCACGATGCAAGTACCCGATAACAGGTGTTGCTTCTTTGATAATTTCCCCATCCAATTTGACAACCAGCCGGAAAACACCGTGCGTACTAGGGTGCTGCGGACCTACGTTTAATAGCATTTCTTCCGTTCGTAACATTGGTTACACCTCCACATCGTACGGCTTGTAATCTTTTCTAAGTGGATGGCCAACCCAATCTTCTCCGAGCATGATGCGATGTAAATTCGGATGCCCTGTAAACTTAATGCCCAGCAGGTCGTACGCTTCACATTCAGGCCAGTCGGCTCCAGCCCATAGCGGCTGCAAGGATTCGATCGTTGGTTCATCACGGTCAATCTTTACCTTTAAAGCAACTGATTGACGATTTTTATATGAGAACAAATGAACATATACTTCCATATGCGTTTCAAAATCAGTTCCGTGGAGCTCAGATAAATAATCAAAGCTTAACAGTTCATTGTATTTCAAAAATTGTGCAAGCTTGAAATAAGTATCTTTTTTAGCGACAAGTGTTGGAACATCATTTGATAAGTTATTAATGTAGGAATCTTCTAGGATGTCAGCCCCCAGATTTTCTTCAATCACTTTCCGGTATTTATCCAGGTATGGCTGATTTGGAGATGGTTTTGCTTCCTCTGCGGCAGGCGCTGTGGCTGCTCCGTCTTTTCCGGCGGCTGCTCCTTTTGCCTTTGCTGCTGCGGCGGCTTTCGCCTTCGCTTTTGCTGCTGCAATTGCTTTTGCTTTTTCGTCATCCCCGCCTGCTCCAGCTCCGGATTTTGCCTGTGCGGCTGCCTTGGCTTTCGCGGCGGCGGCTGCTTTCGCTTTTGCGGCGGCGGCGGCCTTAGCCTTCGCATCATCGGCTCCGTCCGTTGATTCTGCTGCAGCTCCCGTCACTCCGGCTTCCTTCGCTTTTTTCAGCGCTGCGGCTTTTGCTTTTGCTGCTGCAATTGCTTTTTTCTTCGCAAGGTCGGCATCATCTTCCGCAGAAGGTGCTTCAGCTTGCGTCTCTTTTGCTTTTTTCAGTGCTGCGGCCTTGGCCTTTGCTTCAGCAACAGCCCGTTTTTTCGCTTCCTCCGGACTTTCGGCAGGGGCTGCTTGCTCTTCTTGCTTCGGTTCAGCTGCTCCAGCTTCCTTTGCCTGTTTTCTTGCTGCTGCAGCTGCCTTGGCTTTTTCTGCAGCTTCCCGTTTTAATTGTTCAAGGTCCTTTTCCCCGCTCATCGGTTACATCACCTTCTTCCCAGTTTTCGCCTCGTAACGAATCTTTTCTCTTAGTTTATTGATTCCATAAATCAAAGCGGCCGGGTTTGGAGGGCACCCTGGAATGTACACATCAACAGGAACAATTTGGTCGACCCCTTTTACAACCGAATAAGATCTCACATATGGACCGCCGGCGGTCGCACAAGATCCCATTGCAATTACCCATTTTGGCTCAGACATTTGATCATAGATACGGCGCAAAAGCGGCGCCATCTTTTTCGTTACTGTTCCTGACACAATCATACAGTCGGATTGCCTCGGAGAGTTACGGAAGAAAGAACCAAACCGGTCTAAGTCATAATGGGAAGAACCGACACCCATCATTTCAATCGCACAACAAGCCAGACCAAATGTCACTGGATACAGCGAATTGCTTCGTGCCCATGCTTTAATTTGCTCTAGCGTAGTTAAAAATACATTTCTTTGAAGTTCTTCCATCTCTTGCGGTGAAATGCCGTCTAGTTTTAGATCCATCGTAGCACCTTCTTCTTCCAAGCATAGACTAGACCAATTATTAACATAACGACAAAAATTAACATTTCAATCAACGCAAAAACGCCTAATTTGTCGTATGCTACGGCCCAAGGGTATAAAAATACTGTTTCGACATCGAACACGACGAACATAAGGGCAAAAATATAATAGCGGACATTGAACTGTACACGTGAATCGTGAAATGGCTCAAGACCGCTTTCATATGTGGATTCTTTCGCATCGCTCGGCTTTTGAGGACGCAAAAGCTTGCCCAAAAATAAAGCTACCGCAGGCAGCAAGATCCCAAGACACAGAAACACGAAAACTATCAGATAACTATTCTGATACACATGCAGTTGTTCCATGTCTATCCCCTCCAATGTTGTAGAATTTTCTTATTAAATGAAACATGTAACCGAATACATTATAACATTGTTGTAATTTTGTGTCGATAATCGGGTCAGAAATTTGGAATTTGTGTGAACAAAAATTTTCCCTAAAATAAGGCGAATTTCTACAAATATCGCGTTTCCTCCCAAATGAAAGAGCGAGGACAGAAAAACACCTATTTCCACCCTCGCTGATCAGACATTTTCATTCCGTATTCAAGGTTTTGTTTCATACAATAGAACATTTAATAGTAAACATATCCGTTTGTCAGTGATATTTATCATATTAGGGCAATTTAAAATAATCATTTACAATGTAAAATATTAGGAACCCTATCCTACGGGCAATTCAAATGTTCCGCTTGGTGTCGGTTTGAAGTCAACAACCTTTGTTATTGCGCTTAAATTAAGGGCACCATAAATATGCGGGAACGACTTTCCTGTTTTCCGAAGATCCTCATAGACGAGTTTTGCAGTTAATTTATCGGGATCGATGTAAAGAAGCTTGAAGTTTACATTTTCCTTGTAGATGAATTCGACAAGGTTTAAGATTTGGTCTTTCGTTGCACAATGGATAAAGCCTTCTGTTTTTAGGCTATCCGGAAAATAATAGTTCTCGTTCTTTACTTTTTCCCACTCTCCTTCTGATATGATGTGCAAAATTACATTTTCCTTTTCCATCCTCATCCAGCTCCCTCAAAAAATGATTTGTCTGACAAAATAAAACACCTTTCGAAACGGGCGAAAGGTGCGGTGAATGTATGTATAGTATGCAATTTTGACTTCTCGTTTCTATTTTACCATAAAGTTTTCCCCGTTACGAGTCCGACCTCGTACTTTTGACCTAATTAACAAAAAAACCTTCCATAATAGGAAGGTTTTTTATTATTACATTCTATGTTCAGCAATGGCAAGGCGGTTGATTGCGCGTCGAAGGGCAAGTTGTGCACGGCGGAAGTCTACATCTTCCTGGTGAGCTTCTTGCATACGCTGCTCTGCACGTTCTTTTGCTCTAAGAGCACGTTCAACATCGATATCAGTTGCCAATTCGGCTGCTTGGGCTAAGATTGTTACTTGATCAGGACGAACTTCTAAAAATCCGCCGCTCACGGCAACAAGTTCCGTTTTTCCGTCTTTTTTGAGACGAACGGAGCCGATTTCTAACGGTGCAACCAATGGAATGTGTCCGGGTAAAACACCCAGCTCGCCACTTTGAGCTTTTGTACTTACCATTTCCACATCAGAATCAAACACCGAGCCATCAGGAGTAACAACATTGACTTTGATCGTCTTCATTTTTTACCCTCCTGGCAGGATTTAGGCCTCTACACCCATGCGTTTTGCGGCCTCAACCACTTCTTCAATACGGCCAACGAGGCGGAATGCATCTTCTGGAAGATGGTCATATTTACCTTCAAGGATTTCTTTGAATCCTTTAACGGTTTCTTTAACAGGTACGTAAGATCCAGGCTGACCAGTGAACTGTTCAGCAACGTGGAAGTTTTGTGATAAGAAGAACTGGATACGGCGCGCACGGTGTACGACTAACTTATC
>CAZAEW010000065.1:0-19724 GCA_964484065.1 uncultured Bacillus sp. | reverse complement strand
CTAAATTTTATTACTTGGTAAGAGTGGTGTCCAAATTGATTAAGGGGCTAAAAAGCATTCAGACTCAAATTGTGTTTTCTGAGGGTTTGGTGTCCGAATCAAGGGCTCATTCAGACTCAAATTGTGTTTCCTGATAGTTTGGTGTCCGAATCAAGGGCTCATTCAGACTCAAATAGTGTTTCCTGATAGTTTGGTGTCCGAATCAAGGGCTCATTCAGACCCAAATTGTGTTTCCTAAGAGTTTGGTGTCCGAATCAGGAGCCCATTCAGACTCTAATGGTGTTTTCTGAGGGTTTAGTGTCCGAATCAGAAGCTTTAGGTTAAAGTCTAACATTAAATCTGAACGAAGAATCAACAATTTTTTATATTGGAATCAGCATATGGATTAGAAATAAAATGGTAAAGACCATCGCAGTGAGCCGGTGAATTTTTTTGCGGCGGCCCGAGGCTTTTTTGTGGCGCAAGTATCCTGCAAATAAGGTGCCCGTTAAAAAGATAATGGCTGTATACCCGAGCAGCATCTTGATATGTTCATAGCCAATGACAGGGCCCAGTTTAAAAAAGTTAATCCAGGCATGGAAGATGATGAGGATGGTTGCTGTAATGGCAATCTTAATATGCCATTTCATAAAATATCTTGAAAAGGCTGCAAGACGAACTTTGACCTCTCTCTGCTTTGTTTTTCGAATGATTAAAAATATAAAGTACATATTCACGTTAAAGATAAATAATATCATTGCCGCCTGAGCAAAAAACTGACTGATGACGAGCAGCACACTGTCATGCGGACAAAAGAGCCAAATATAAAAAATGGAGCCGATAATTAGTATGGCATTGGCGATCGTCCAAATTTTATGGTACACACAAATCCCCCTTTCTTTTGAACTTTTGAAAAAAATGCGACCTTCATTTAAGAAAGGATCGCACTTTAAAATTTACTTTTTCTCCATGACTGCAAAATATTCTGGTTATTTACATACAGCATAATTTGACCCAATTTATTAATCAACAACAATATCCACCCATTTCATCAATATTTTAGTTTTTCTTTCAAACCCTTCATTTATCCATTTTTTACTAAAGGCTGTGTTAAATAGATGTATAAATGAAACCTATTAGTCTTTAAGAACGTAGCACTAATTATGTAGTTGTTAATTTTAAAATTGTTTTTTTAAGAGGTGTATGCAATTGGTAGAAATAATTGGTGGTTTGATTGAACAATTTTTAGTCACGATACCATCTAAAAGAAATAGAGCCATTAATAAAAAATTTAGGAGGCTTCGAAAAGAAATTTGGTTTAAAGGTATCCTTGAGAGATACAGTGCATTAATTTTTATACAAATGAATAATTCAGTAAGAAACTTTATAGAGCAAACAGATATTGAGAAAATATTAAAATTTCCAGAGGAGACCAAGAAATTTCAAATTGAATTTGAGAACTTATTATCAAAGGAAAATTTATAATTTCTTCGTAATGAGATTTTACTATATTGATTATTAATAAATAGAAAAAGTTTTTTGAGTAAGTCCTTTATTTTTACAAAATATCATCATTTATCTTTAACAGCTCTTTCTAAAAAGATGCGACCTTCCTATGGAAGATCGCACTTTTTTGTTATTCACATTGTTATCCGCGCTTCATGGCTGTGGCGCCTGTCCGGGTCAGTTCAAGGATTCCGTATGGCTTTAACAGTTCCACCATCGCTTCGATTTTATTAAGTTCCCCAACTACCTGAACGATAAGGCTTTCTGGTCCGATATCAATAACGGAATCACGGAACGTATTGACGACTCCGAGAATTTCAGGACGTTTGGATGGCTCCACTCTAACCTTGATAAAGCACAGCTCCCTTGACACCATCTCATCGGAATTTAAATGGTCCACTTTAATAACGTCAACAAGCTTGATAAGCTGTTTTTCAATTTGATCAATCGTTTGATCATCGCCCCTGGTAACGATGATCATCCTTGATAATCCTTCCTCTTCACTGTTGCCGACAGTGATGCTGTCTATATTAAATCCGCGGCGGCCGAATAAACCGGATATTCTTTGCAAAACACCTGGCTGGTCATTAACCCAGACAGAAATTGTATGTTTTTGATTAATCATTTTCAGTCTCCCCCATTACCATTTCATTTAGTGCGCTACCGCTAAGAACCATCGGGTATACATTTTCTTCTTTTGGAACGACAAATTCAACAAGAACAGGACCATTTGTCTCCAGGGCTTCCTGCCAAGCTCGTTCTGCATCTGCTTTATTGTCGGCCCGCAGCCCTTTTATTCCGTATGCTTTGGCAAGTTGGACAAAATCAGGGTTTCCCGTAAGATCAATTTGGCTGTAGCGCTCGTCATAAACAATTTCCTGCCATTGTTTGACCATGCCCAAAACCTGATTGTTAATGATGACAATTTTGACCGGAATTTTATGGATTGCACAAATAGCCAGCTCCTGAGAGCACATCTGCATCCCCCCGTCACCATTGATCGAAACGACCTGGCGGTTTGGATTTCCTATTTGTGCTCCGATGGCTGACGGCAAGCCGAATCCCATCGTTCCAAGACCTCCGGAAGTGATCAATGAGCGGGGCTGATTAAATTTATAAAATTGGGCCGCCCACATTTGATGCTGTCCTACATCCGTTGTAATAATGGCATCCCCGCCCGTTGTTTTGCTGATCATTTCCAGAACAAATTGCGGCTTAAGCTGTTCATCTGAATCTTTATAGCTGAGCGGATGCATAGCCATGTTTGTTTGGACTGTGTCAATCCACTCGGCTGATTGAGAAGGCTTTGCAATGGCATTTGCATAGCGCAGAACGGTTTTAATATCGCCGACACAGGCAATATCTGTTTTGATATTTTTTCCGATTTCCGCCGGATCGATATCGATATGGGCGATCATTTTGGCCTTAGGCGCAAATCCATCGATCTTCATGGTAATCCGGTCATCGAACCGGGCACCGATTGAAATAAGTAAGTCCGCATTTTGCACGGCCATATTCGCTGCATACGTACCGTGCATCCCGAGCATGCCCAGCCACAGGCCGTGGGCACTTGGGAAGCCGCCGAGCCCAAGCAAAGTGGTGGTAACCGGAATATTGGTTTTATTAACGAATTCCAGCAGCTCTTCTGATGCACCGGAATAAACGACTCCCCCTCCAGCGATGATAACCGGGCGCTCCGCTTCGGAGATAGCCTGAATTAACTTCTCGATCTCCGTTTGGTCAGGTTTTGGATCTGGGTTATAGCCTCGAATATTTATATGGCTGGAAGGCTGGTACTGCAATTTTTGGTTTGAGATATCTTTAGGAATATCGATTAAAACTGGGCCTTTCCTTCCGGTGTTAGCAATATGAAATGCTTCATGAACGATCCTCGGAATATCGTTAACATCACGTACTAGGTAGCTGTGTTTCGTAATGGACATTGTAATGCTTACGATGTCCGCCTCTTGGAAGGCATCCGTTCCAATAACAGTTGTCGGTACATTTCCGGTAATGATAACCATAGGAACTGAATCCATATAAGCCGTTGCAATTCCGGTAACTAGATTTGTTGCCCCCGGTCCGGAAGTGGCAATACAAACGCCAACTTTCCCTGTTGAGCGGGCATAACCATCAGCTGCATGAACAGCTCCTTGTTCATGTCTGGTCAAAATGTGCTTGATTCCCGGTTTGTTTACCATTGCGTCGTAGATGTACAGAACATTTCCTCCGGGATATCCGAATACATAATCAACCTCTTCTTTTTCTAAACAGCGCAATAGCGCCTCTGATCCTGTTATCCATTCTTGATTTTCTAATGTTTGGGACATGATTTCTTTTTCCACTTTAAAAATGCCTCCTCTAAATATAAATAACCCCTTTCATCCCATAAGCGGCAGCAAACGGCTGCCAAGCCTATAGGGACGAAAGGGGTAAACTTCCGCGGTACCACCCTGATTTGCCGAAAATCTTGCGATTCTTAGCCTCATGAGGTAAAGTTTTATCTTTACCTTCAGCACGGTAACGTGTGCGATCCGTTTGAGTCTACTGATCAAATCATCGTGATTTGACGTTCTTTCAAAAAGCTCCGAGACGACCATCTACTTAGGATTATGGCAAAGGTTCCAGCCCGTTCCTTTGCTCTCTGGACATAAGAGCCTAAGTACTTTTTTCTCTTCACCGCTAATTTTTCCAATATAAAACCCCTCTCATCCGAAAGCCGGCAGAAGATAACTGCGAACTTAGGGACGAAAGGGGTAAATTTCCGTGGTACCACCCTGATTTACTGAGAACCTTGCGATTCTTAGCCTCATGAGGTAAAGATGTATCCTTACCTGCCGCACGTTAACGTGTGCCAATCCGTTTGAGTCTACTGATCAAATCACCGTGATTTGACGTTCTTTCAAAAAGCTCCGAGACGACCATCTACTTAGGATTATGGCAAAGGTTCCAGCATTTCCTTTGCTCTCTGGACATAAGAGCCTGAGTACTTTTTTCTCTTCAGCGCTAATGTTTAATGTATAATTATTTTTAACATAAAATTCACAATTTTTCAAATAAAAAAATTATAAATTCACAAAAATATCAACATTAATGCCGATGACGGATAGTTTTCCTTTTCTCCAGCCTTGGTATCGGCCTTCATTACATCAATGAAAGACGTTTTCCCCTTCTCGGGCCTTCATATCGTCCTTCATAAAAATTCGCACCGGATAAATAAATCCGATGCGATGATCATGGCCTCCTGTTTCGTTACATTCTTCTCTCCATCTCTTCACGTAAAATAACAGCCTGGTTTTGGACTGGATCCTTCGCTCCGTACAAAAGAGTTATTTTTCCTTGCCGTGCCATTTCATAAAGCTGCTCCATGCTTTGAATTTTCTTTTCATCCGTCTGCAGTTCATTTAAATATCTTTCACGAAACTCCGCATATTGCCCCGACTCATGATGAAACCATTTGCGGAGCTCGTTGCTTGGTGCCACGTCTTTCAGCCAGCACGTTACCTTAGCTTTTTCTTTTGAAATGCCGCGCGGCCATAACCGGTCTACCAATACGCGGGTGCCGTCCGCTTCGTCCGCCGGTTCATAAATTCTTTTCAAAAAAATATCTGCCATAGGCTAATCTTCATCCTTTACATCCAGATCATCAGGAATCGGCTCACTTTCCAATTCCTCAACCAACTTTTTGTATTTTTCCAGCTGCCTGAAATGGGTGTTAAACTGATCCTTGTAAACCAAAACTACCCCTTCGCTGTCCCGAACAAACCGGATTTTTCCTTGTAAAATTAAGCTTTCAACATATGGCACAGACACCGATAAATATTCTGCCGTTTCCTCCATGGTTAAATACATGGATGCTCCCCCCTGCCTTAACTTTTGATAATTTTATTATAGCGAATCGGATAAGAAAAAAAGAGTAAAGAAATCTTTACTCTTTCGTTACTATTTATTCAATTTTGTTTTTTTCGGCCCTAAATACTGATAATCATCCGGATTAATCGCCTTAAATCCTTGTGGCTGATAGAAGCGCAATAAATCCTTATTGACGATATCATCAGACATTTGCAGCTCCGATCTAACCTTGCTGTCAATCGTTTTGCAGGCGCTTGTATCTGCAAGCAATTCTCCCGTTTTAGTCGAATAGCATTTCCCGCTGATTTGGTCGACATCCGGTGATACAAAATCTCCGTTTCTAAATAATGCCCAGTCGCGATGCTGCTGAGATAATAAATCGGAACCAAATTCAATGTAATCTTTCGTATCAATACCTAATAAATGAAGCAATGTCGGGCGGACATCCACTTCACCGCCGTATTGATGCTGCACCCCGCCTTGAACGCCAGGCACATGGATAAACAACGGTGTCTCCTGCAGCTGGGCATTTATCGTTGGCGTAATTTGATCTACTCCCAACACTTTTTCCATCGCCTTATTATGGGCCTGCGAAATTCCATAATGGTCGCCGTATAAAACGATAACAGATTTATCGTATAATCCATCTGCTTTTAACTTATCAAAAAATTCCTTGATCGCTTCATCCATATAGTGTGCCGATTGAAAATAGTCATTGACGACCGTGTCGCCAAAATCGCCGGCAGGAAAATTCGTATCGCTCGGATCCATTTCAAACGGATAGTGATTGGATAGTGTAATAAATTTTGTGTAGAAAGGCTGCTTTAGACTCTCCAGCATTGGCATCGATTCTTCGATATAAGGAATATCCTTCATCCCGTAGTTTTTAGTATTACCCGAACTCATACTGTAATATGCTGCATCATAGAACTGATCATACCCCAATGCTTTATACATAACATTCCGGTTCCAGAACGTCTTGTAGTTGCCATGGAAGACAGCTGAATTATAGCCGTAGCCCTTTAAAATGGCCGGAGTGGCCTGGTACGTATTTTGCGCTTTATTAATAAAAACAGCCCCGGTAGGCAATGGATATAAAGAATTTTCCATTAAAAATTCAGCATCCGATGTTTTACCTTGTCCGGTTTGATGGTAAAAATGATCAAAATAGAACGTGTTATTATCATGTGCCAAAGAATTTAAAAATGGAGTAACTTCTTGGCCATTTAGCTTGTAATCAATCATAAAGTTTTGGAATGATTCAAGTGACACGAAAATAACGTTCATGCCTTTTGCTTTTCCAAAATAAACAGGATTTGGCGTTGTATAGTTTGCCTTGCGATAGTTCTCAGCATTTGTAATATCACTGCTGCTTGCCATAACCCTTTCGCTGGAAGTCCTGATGTTTTGAATAATATCGTAGATCGTAAAGTTATAGGCACCTAAATATTTTACTAAGTAATTTCGGTCAAACGTGCGGGTTAATAAATCAGAACGGTCCTTTTCAGCCATATTAAGGTTAAACAGAAAGATGATGACTGAAAAAAGCAGCGAAACCTGGAACGCTCTTCTGGTTTTCAGTTGGGCTGCTTTTCTAAATACGGTCAGCGCCAGCAAAATTAAAACAATCGTATCAGTAAAGTAAAAAATATCATAACCTGACATCAAAGCATTAGCACTGGAGCCCAGTTCCCCTGCATTTGATTTCGCCTGCATAATAACAGGGATCGTTATAAAATCATTAAAGAAACGGTAATAGACAATATTGGCATACAACAAAAACGACATCAGAAAGTTGATGATAATCATGAAAAGCTTTGTCCGCTTTTTCGATACTAAGGCAAGTCCCAAAAAGAATAAGGCAGAGCTTACGGGATTAATTGCCAATAAAAACTTCTGAAGATTATTATCAATCCCCAGCTTAAATTCAATTCGATAGGCCGCATATGTTTTTATCCAAAAAAGGACAACAGCTATGCCAAAAAAAGTGAGATTCGTTTTATTTGAATTTTTCCACATATTTACTGTACGCATATTTGTTCTCCTCTGTTCATTTTCCTTCTATAAGAAATCTTTTTTAGGCGAAAAATAGATTATTTTTTTATGTTTGAATGAAACAGTAAAAAGAATACCACGAAATCGTGTTTTTGTTAATAAATCAGCGTAAATTTCCTCATAGTTCCACTTAATTTACACAAGCAGACACTTATCACCGAAATATGAAAAACGTCTTTTATCATGCCATAAGAATCTTAATTTTTCCTTAAAATAAATGGACAATCTGACTTATTTAATAAAAAAAATCCTCTAAAAACTCATATACAACTAGGTGCATACAAGTTTTCAAAGGATTTTTTCATTTCTGCCGGTCAGGAAAAATATTCGTTCAGTTTTCTTTTGCCGGGTCGGCGGTCCAAAAAGTTTTGATAGGCAAAACCTTTAACGGCATCTTCACTGTAATATTTTAATAGTTCGTTGATGAGATTTTGCGCTTTTGAGGCATCCTCCAGGTCCGGAATCAGCTCGGAAATCCCGTCGAAATCGGAGCCAAGCCCAATCTGCTTCAATCCGCCCAATGAACAAAAATGATCAATATGCTCAACAAGATCCGTAATCGATGCATTTCCATCCTCTTTGACAAATGGGGGATTATAAACGACATGGATCATTCCGCCTTTTTGAAACATGGCAGCAGCCTGTTCATCCGTCAAGTTGCGGCGATGATTGCACAGCTTTTTGGAATTGGAATGACTGGCAATCGGAAAATCTGCCAGTTCCATCACATCCCAAAAAGCCCTTTCACATAGATGTGAGACATCCGTCAAAATTTGCCTCTTGTTCAGAAACCCGACGATTTCTTTTCCAAACTGAGTCAGACCGCCGCCGCGCGGCTCACCTGCCCCGTCCGCTGCCAAATTGGCATTATTCCACGTTAGCCCAACCGAGCGAACTCCAAGCTGACAGAGGATGCTGAGTTTGGTTAGGTCATTGCCGATCGCGTCCACGCCTTCAAGTGTCAGCATTGCGCCAATTTCTCCATCCTTCAAGGCGTCAAAATCGGACCAATCCCTTATGTGCTTCATCTCCGGGTTTTTTCCAAGCACTTCTTTGTAAAAATAATCTACTTGGTTTAAAGCAGCTTGGAATTTTTGATCAGAGTTAATTTCAGGCTCAATAAAAATCGCAAAGCACTGGACTTTAACCTTTCCTTGCTGCAGTCGGCATTTATTTGTATGTAACTCCGGCGCATCGGCAAATCGCAATGTTCCCTTTCCTTCCGAAAGTTTTAGTAACGCATCGCAATGAAGATCAATAATATTCATTGGCATCTCCCCCAAAAAGGTTGGTTTAGCGTAATTTTAACATATATGATGAAATGAACTGTAATATCATCGGAATCTTAATATTTTCTAAGGGAAATGGGTTTAATTTTCAAAAGAAGGGAGCGAATATGCTTATGGCAGCAATGAATAATATGATCAATTTCTTGTGTAGAATTAGCCAATACACGTAAGGAGAGACCTGGGACCGAGAGAAGCGACATACCTATTTTGGCATTAGAAAATGTGCTAAGGAGTTGATAAAGCTCATCAAGCAGCTGCCTATTCACCCTTTCATCAATGACTGTATAGACCCCATAATGGCTGTAGCCCTCCATGCCGCTTATTCCCTGCAAATCCTCATCCGTTTCAAGCTTTAAATGGTCAAACAAGATTAAGTGATCGTTTATATAGATATCCATTCTTGATTGAATGGAATCATATTGGAACAGGTCTCCATTAGGGGACCATCCTGGGGTGAAAATATCCTTACAGATAAAAGAAGCACCTTGTTCCATTTTCACCACCGTTTTCTGTACAAATCGTGCATACTGAAAGGCAATGATGGGATCAGGAAGATATTCGAAACAGCTGCCCTTTTTTAAAAAGAACTCAGCCTCTTGCAATGCTGGCTTCGCGATCGTTTTATAAATTTTATTTGAAGCTTGAGTGGTTAAAACGACATGGGCATCCTCTTCCAAGGAGATTTCCATTTTATAAGAATCACCGTCAAGATAGCCTCCGCCAGGGTTCATCAAATATAAATAGGCTTCCCCGCTTTCGTTCAAGTAAACGGGTCGGGTAATTTTGAGCGCCCCCTCAAAATAGGCATCTTTTACGATCGTTTTCTCTTCTTTTTTACTGCAAATAACCTGCAAATATCCTGTTCGCATATTCACGTTAACCAAGCCCAACCAGCAGCGCATTTTTCTTGATCCAAGAAATAACTTCCATGATGCCGGCATCCTCTTTTAAATTCGTGAAAAAGAATGGTTTGTTTCCGCGGGCGGCTTTTGTATCCTCCTCCATCACCGCTAAGCTCGCGCCAACATATGGAGCCAGATCGATCTTATTGATGATAAACAGATCTGATTTAATCATTCCTTGTCCGCCTTTGCGCGGGATTTTTTCTCCTTGCGCTACATCGATAATATAAATTGAAAAATCAACGAGTTCCGGACTAAAAGTAGCAGCAAGGTTATCGCCCCCGCTCTCGACAAAAATTAGATCTAAATCAGGATGTTTTTCCTTTAACTCGTCAATCGCCGCAAAATTCATTGAAGCATCTTCACGAATAGCCGTGTGCGGACATCCGCCTGTTTCAACCCCAATAATCCGGTCGGCTGGCAGTACACTGTTTTTGATTAAAAACTGTGCATCTTCTTTTGTATAAATATCATTTGTTACTACAGCAATTTCAAATTCATCATGAAGATATCTTGTTAATCTTTCCACCAATAAGGTTTTTCCGGCTCCAACTGGTCCGCCAATCCCAATGCGTATTGGTTCCATTCTGATTCCTCCCTTTGATTATTCCTTCTCTTTTTCGTCGCTTTTATGACATAAACAAGCGGACTTGCAGCTGCTGATGACGCATTTGGGCAATTTCTAAGCCCGGAACCACTGTTCCAAAGTCATCCTTGGCCAGAACATTTATTTTTTCCGCTGCACGAAGCAAATAGGGCTGCAATTCAAGCAAAATCCGCTGGCCATCGGTTTGGCCGAGCGGAATACCCCGCACTCCGTTTTGAACAAGCGAAGCCATGGCCGAATATAAAAAGCTCAAAACCGTTTCTTTTTTTTCAATCCCTAAATGATAACTGATGATTGGAAAAACAACAGCCGGATGTCCAGCCGCTTCTTTCAAGCGAATTCTCCGCAAATACTCCTCTAAAATTGGGATCTGAAATAGATCAATCCCGATCCGGACCAGTCTCTCTCCTATTCTCCTGCTTGCTTCCCGGGATTCCTCAGGTACATTTTGTACGTAAAGCAGCCGATCCCATTTCCAAAGCATTTCAAATTCCTTTTTTTCCAAAGCGTCAAAGACGAAGCGGCAGGCTAACCCGTCTGTAAAAACGAATTGCTTTTCCACGTAAATCCTCAGCCATTGAAAAAAAGTTTCCTTATTGTGAATAACCTCATCTTGAATATATGTTTCCAATCCAAACGAGTGAGAAAATGACCCTGAGGGGAAATTGGAATCACATAATTGCATTAAAGACAATAAACGGTTAGTCATGATGATGCCCTATATGCCGAAATGCGTTCTTCAGCTTGCGCTCTTCCCTTGCATATGGGATTTTCAGCTGCTGCAGCAGCTCTTCAACTAAATAATCATACTGCACGAGCATTTTATCTCCCTCAAATTGGGCCGGAAGGTGCCTGTTTCCAAGCTGATGGGCGATTTCTCCCATTTGCTTGATGCTGACTGGACGAATCACCAATAGGTCATCTGCCGTCACACTCACCACAATGATGTTATCATCGTTCATAAACAGGATATCGCCATCTGTTAAATCTTTCGGCTGCCGTAACCGAATACCGATTTCCTTTCCATGGTCAGTCGTTACCCGCTGGATTCGTTTCACCAAATCATCACTGGATAAATACACTCTTTCCATGTGGCGGCCATTTAATCTAATCTTTTCGACATTTCCAATAATCTCCTCAATAATCAATCTGATTCCCCCTTAAAACAAAAAATAGCGCTGTGCCATTGGCAGTACTTCCGCAGCCTGACATGTGATCAATTTCCCATCCACTTTCACCTCATATGTTTGCGGGTCAACCTCAATCTTCGGCATTTCGGAATTCAGCTTCATATCCTTCTTTGTTAAATGCCTGACACCGCTTACTGCCCTGATTTGTTTTTTTAGACCTAACTTTTCCGGCACCCCGAGTTCAATCGCAGCTTTAGATAAAAAGGTAATCGAGGCAGAATATTTTGCATTACCGAACGATCCAAACATCGGGCGATACAGTACCGGCTGCGGAGTTGGAATGGATGCATTGGGATCTCCCATTAAACTGTGGGCAATCATTCCCCCTTTAATCACCATTTCCGGTTTCACTCCGAAAAAGGCTGGATCCCAAAGAACAAGATCCGCTAATTTTCCAATTTCAACGGAACCCACTTCGTCCGCAATCCCATGTGTGATGGCAGGATTGATCGTATATTTGGCAATATAACGTTTAACCCGGAAATTATCGCCAAATTCATGATCTTCCGGCAATGTTCCCCGCTGCTTTTTCATCTTATCGGCCGTCTGCCAGGTACGGATAATCACTTCCCCGACTCTCCCCATTGCTTGCGAGTCAGAGCTGATCATACTGAAAACCCCCATATCGTGAAGAATATCCTCCGCTGCAATGGTTTCTTTGCGAATCCGCGAATCTGCAAAAGCAATGTCCTCCGGAACATCCGGATCTAAGTGATGGCAAACCATCAGCATATCTAAATGCTCATCCAGGGTGTTCACCGTAAAAGGCCTGGTTGGATTGGTCGAGGATGGCAGGATAAACGGGTAGCTTGCTGCTTTGATAATATCGGGTGCATGCCCTCCCCCTGCTCCTTCTGTATGATACGTATGAATTACCCTGCCATTGATGGCGGCCAGGGTATCTTCAACAAATCCGCCTTCATTTAAGGTGTCCGTATGTATGGCCACTTGAACGTCATATTGGTCTGCAGCCCGCAAACTGTGATCGATTGCCGAAGCGGTTGTACCCCAATCTTCATGAAGCTTTAAGCCAATCGCCCCTGCTTTGATTTGTTCAATTAGCGGAGCCGCGGCTGAAGCATTCCCTTTTCCTAAAAAGCCAAGATTCATCGGAAACTCTTCTGCTGCTTCAAGCATCCGATGGATATTCCATTCACCGGGTGTACAGGTGGTTGCATTGGTTCCTGTCGCTGGACCCGTTCCTCCGCCGATCATCGTCGTGATTCCAGAGGACAGCGCCGTTTCGATTTGCTGCGGGCTGATAAAATGGACATGTGCATCAATACCCCCAGCCGTGACGATCATCCCTTCAGCCGAAATGACTTCCGTCGATGCCCCAATCACCATATCGACACCATCCATTAACAGCGGGTTCCCGCTTTTTCCAATTCCAACAATCCTTCCATCCCGAATGCCAATATCCGCTTTAAAAATACCAGTGTAATCCACAACAATTGCATTGGTAATAACTAAATCCAGGACTCCTTCTGCCCGTGATGCTAAAGGATGTTGCCCCATCCCGTCGCGAATTACCTTTCCGCCGCCAAATTTCACTTCATCTCCATAAACAGTAAAATCCTGTTCTATTTTAATGAATAAATCGGTATCGGCGAGGCGGACGGCATCTCCGGTTGTAGGTCCAAACATGTCTGCATATTGTTTACGAGACATTCGGAAAGTCATGATAAATCCTCCCTTATCCTATCTAATGGCCGGTTCGTTTGATTGTTTAATCCAAAAACTTCACGCCTGCCTGCGAAAGAGACAAGCTCTACTTCTTTTGCATCTCCGGGTTCAAAACGGACCGCCGTGCCGGCTGGTATATTTAAGTGTGTTCCGAACGCTTCTTCACGGCCAAATTCCAGGGCCTCATTCACTTCGAAAAAATGAAAATGCGATCCGATTTGTATGGGCCGGTCTCCTCTATTGAGCACTCTGATTTTGATTACCTTTCTTCCCTGATTGCAGATAATTTCCTCTTGTCTCAGCCGATATTCGCCTGGCTTCATTCTATTCTCCCCCCATATTTCTAATCTCTTAATCTAACGAATTGGATCATGTACCGTAACAAGTTTGGTTCCGTCCGGAAATGTAGCTTCGACTTGAATGTCATGAATCATGTCAGGCACTCCTTCCATCACATCATCAGCGGTCAAAATTTTCGCACCTGCCTGCATGACTTCAACAACTGATTTCCCGTCCCTTGCCATTTCCAAAATCTCAGCTGTGATAAAGGCAGTGGCCTCCGGGCAGTTTAATTTTAGCCCTCTCTCTTTGCGGCGCCTGGCCAGATCCGCCGCCACAACGATCATTAATTTTTCTTGTTCCCGCTGGGTCAGTCTCATCTTTCTCCGCCTCCATTTGTAAATTCATTCCAAACACTTTCTAATCATCATAAAAGACAAAACAGACTTCATGCTACATTCTTGTAAGATTTTCTGACAAAGAAAAAGGGAATAAGCGCTCTGCACTTATTCCCTAAAAAGAATGAATCATTGCTATTCAAATCATGACTTTTTCTGCTGCTTTCATTCATAGATAACATCTTCAAAAATATATATTGTTAAGACCGAATCGATTATATCACTCATGGTTCCGGCCCCCTAAAGAGGAATTTTCCCCAAAAATGAAAAGCGGGCAGAAGTCCTGACAGATTGGTGGACGATCATATTTCTTTCCATAATAATCGATGTTAATTAAAAAAATCGATTGTGAGAGATTGAGGTGATTGATTATGGATAACCCCAAATTTATTTCGAAGGCAATTGAAATTGCCGGTGAGAACGTTGAAAGCAACAGCGGTGGACCTTTTGGGGCAGTGGTTGTTAAGAATGGGGTGATAATTGGTGTGGGAAAAAATCAAGTTACCTCATTAAATGACCCGACTGCCCATGCAGAAATTCAAGCGATTCGAGCCGCATGTGAATATCTCCGAGACTTCCAATTAATTGACTGTGATATTTATACAAGCTGTGAACCATGCCCTATGTGTCTCGGTGCCATATATTGGGCGAGGCCTCGTGCCGTTTATTATGCCTGCACAAAAGAGGATGCAGCAAAAATCGGTTTTGACGACCAATTTATCTATCAACAGCTTTCTCTGCCGCTTGAAAAACGGTCAATAAAGATGAAACAGCTTTTCCCGAAAGAAATGCTTACTCCCTTTACCAGGTGGGAAGACTTAAAAAACAAACAAAAATATTAAAAAGAAGGTGCCGCATATTGGAAAAAACGAAACTAATCAGAAGAATTGATGCTGCATCAGGAAGAATTCCTTCCGACCTTGTCATAAAAAACGGCAGGATCCTGGATGTGTTTAATGGAGAGATCATGAAAGGAGATCTGGCTATTGCTGATGGTTATTTTGTCGGAATTGGCGATTATACCGGTAGAGAAACCATTGATGCAAACGACTGTTTTGTTGCCCCTGCTTTTATCGATGCGCATGTTCATATCGAGTCATCAATGGTTATTCCTCGTGAATTCGCAAAAGTTCTTCTATTGCATGGGGTTACTGCGGTCATAGCCGATCCCCATGAAATTGCCAATGTCTCAGGAATTGAAGGGATTCGCTATATGGTGGATTCCTCAGAAAATCTTCCGGTAGATTTCTACATGATGATGCCTTCCTGTGTTCCAGCCACTGAATTTGAACATTCCGGGGCCAATCTGCAAATAAAAGATTTACTCCCCTTTTACCATCATCCCAGAGTTCTCGGATTGGCAGAAGTAATGAATTTCCCCGCAGTGATAAACGGGGAAAGTTCGATGATTGATAAGTTAACAGAAACGATGAAAAGGAGGAAAATGATTGATGGACATGCGGCAGGCCTGTCCGAGAAAGATTTGAATATTTATTTGGCAGCCGGAATTCGAACCGATCATGAAAGCACAACCGTGGAGGAAGCACTCGAACGTCTAAAAAGAGGAATGTACCTCATGATTCGCGAAGGCACGGTTGCTAAGGACTTGCAGCAATTGGTAAAAGCCGTTAATGAGAAGAATGCACGCCGCTGTATGTTTGTCACGGATGATAAACATTTAGATGATTTACTTGAAGAAGGAAGTATTGACCATAATGTAAGGTTGGCGATTCAAGCAGGGCTTTCTCCGGTCACTGCTTACCAAATGGCCTCCCTCAATGCAGCAGAATGCTTTGGATTAAAGGAAAAAGGAGCCGTTGCCCCCGGATACAAAGCTGATTTTCTGATTCTCAGTAATCTCGAAAATGTTACAATTACCAATGTTTTCAAGGCCGGAAGACTTGTGATGGAAAATGGCAGGGTTGTGGATTTTCCCAAAATGAAGACCGCAGTCCACTCCGAATCATTACGAAATAGCGTTCACTTTTACGAGTTAACGGAATCTGATTTTCAAATAAGTTTAAGAAGTAATCAGGCCAATATTATTGAAATTATTCCGAACAGCCTGATCACCCGTCATATTTTTGAGAAAGTGGATACAAACGAAAAGGGAAACTTCCTTCCTTCCATAGAGAACGATCAACTTAAAATGGCCGTGATTGAACGGCACCGCATGACAAGAATGATCGGGTTGGGAATTGTCAAAGGATTGGGCCTCAAATCCGGGGCCATTGCCACAACGGTAGCACATGACTCACACAATCTTATCGTTGCCGGGGCAACAGATCATGACATGCTTACTGCAGCTCAGGAAATGAAGAAAATGCAAGGAGGTCTCGTTGTGGTTAATAACGGCCATATCCTTGCATCTCTCTCTTTGCCTATATCCGGGCTGATGTCTGACCGCTCTTATCAAGAAGTGAATTCCAATCTGAAAAAGATTCATATTGCTTTAAAAGAATTGGGGATGACCCGATCCTTCAATCCTTTTTTAACTTTATCCTTCTTAGCCCTGCCTGTTATTCCTGAATTAAAAATGACAGACATGGGTCTTTTCCAAGTTTCCAAAATGAAGCATATCAGCATTGACAGCAGCTTTGAGAATTAAAGCCAAAAGAAAAAACTATGTTTATCCATTAAACATAGCTTTTCTGGCTGATTTTTATGTAAGTAAGAAGTATTCAAAAAAAATTATTGCTGTTTAATGACTAATCCTTCTTTATCCGTAAATTTACCAATAATAATAATAATAAAATCAATTAAAGTCCAAATACCGAAGCCGCCTAATGTGATGAGCATTAGTATTCCCGTGCCAATTTTACCCGCATAAAAACGATGGATTCCTAAACTTCCCAAGAAAAAGCAAAGCAACAGAGTTACAACCCAATTTCTTTCAGACAAATCAATTCCCACCTTTTTATATATTATCCTTACAATTAAAATTTTAGAACTTTTTGGAGATAAATCAATATATCTCAAAAACATTTTTTGCATCTTTTTTGAATTTTTCATCATTTATTCATTAATCTTTGATTTTAAAATATATTTTTGTATAACCTCCGTAAAGATTGGCAATGCTTTAGCTAAAAAGTAGCTTAAGAGATCGATATGTTGAAGGGGTTCGGAAGGGGAGAGTTTTTCCATGAACAAAGATGAATTAGAAAAAATAATCGCCTTAAAAAAGATGGATATCGAAGAATGTGAGCAAGAACTTAACAATCGCTATTATCCAACGATCGTGAGAATGGCATTAAGAGATTACATCCTAAAAATGAAAAAAGAACTAGAAACGTATAACTTGAAGCTCACTTCCCATCAAAAAGAGTATATTTCCTAAGCAAAAAAGGGTAACGAAATCGTCATTCGATACCCTTTCATTTTATTTTGTCTTAACGTGATGTTACTTTATTTAGAAATTGGGCCATCCGGGCATTTTTGGTATTTCCAAAAATCTCATCCGGTGTGCCTCTTTCGATAATTCTGCCTTGGTCCATAAAAATGACTTGGTCGGCCACATTTCTTGCAAACGACATTTCGTGTGTCACGACGACCATTGTCATCCCTTCATCGGAAAGATCCTTCATAACCTTTAACACTTCTCCCACCAATTCAGGGTCGAGCGCGGAGGTCGGTTCATCAAACAGAAGCACCGCCGGATCCATCGCCATCGCCCGGGCAATCCCAACGCGCTGCTGCTGCCCGCCCGATAATTGATGAGGATACATATCCGCTCTATCCTTTAATCCTACTTTTTCAAGGAGGAGAAGGGCTTTGTTTCTTGCTTCTGCTTTATCTCGCTTAAGGACCGTTACCTGTCCTTCCATTACATTTTCCAATGCCGTCAAATGTGGAAACAGGTTATAGTTTTGAAAAACCATTCCAGTCTGTTGGCGAAAAGATGTTATCGCCGAAGAAGTTAGTTTCGTTTTTCCGGTAAACTCAACTGATTTCCCGCCAAGGGTTATTTTTCCTTCATCGGGAATCTCTAATAAATTCAAACAGCGCAGCAATGTTGTTTTCCCTGAACCAGAAGGACCAATTACCACAGCCGTTTTCCCTTTGTCAATTGTTATATCGACCCCATGGAGAACTTCCAAATCTCCAAACCGTTTATGGATATTTTCAACCTCAATCATATACTGACCTCCATTGATCATTTGGCAACGCCTCTTTCGTATCTCTGTTCAAGCTTCGCTTGGAGGAAGGATAAGAACGTGCTGAAAATCAAATAAATGAAGGCAACTTCAATGTACAGCCAAAGCGGTTCATAAGTTACCGATGCAATTTGCTGGCCCTTTTGGAACATCTCTGTTACTGTAATCGTTGCTGCAAGCGATGTATCTTTCACAAGGCTGATAAACGAATTTCCAAGCGGCGGGAGAGAAACCCGGACAGCTTGAGGCAAAATAATCCGCCTCATTGCCTGCGATTTCGTCATTCCAATGGAAAAAGCAGCTTCCCATTGCCCTTTGGGTATGGATTGAATGGCAGCACGGATAATTTCTGAACTGTACGCCCCAACATTGAAAGTGAAGCCAATGACGGCGGCCGGAAATGGATTTAAGGTAATTCCAATGCTCGGAAATCCATAAAAGAGAATAAACAATTGAACCAGTAATGGCGTTCCCCGAAAAATCCACACATAAAACTTGGCAATCACATTGAGCGGTTTAATGCCTGAAATCCGGGCCAAGGCTGTAAAAAAAGCCAGTAAAATCCCTAATACAAATGAAATCAGAGTAAGCGGGATTGTAAAATACAATCCCGCCTGTAAAATGGGAAAAAAGGAATCGCTAAGGATTCCTGCTATCCGATGGAAACGATCATCTGCCATATAAAATCATTCCTTTACTTCGAAACGTCCTCACCGAACCATTTTTTCGAGATTTTTAAATAGGTGCCATCCTTTTTCATATCTGCCAATGCACCGTTCACTGCTTTTACAAAGTCTTTATTCCCTTTGCGGAAAAGAAAGGCATTATTCGTTGCATTTGGTTCTGTATAAACGATTTTAATCGGAAGCTCCGGACGCTGTTTTTTCAAATCCAAATAAGAGAGACTGTCGTTAATGGTTCCATCGATTCTTCCTGATGTTAACAGGTCAATGGCTTGATTGAAGCCTTCGACAACTGTGTTTGTTGCGCCATGCTGTTCAGCTATTACACGGTAGTTGCTGTCCAAAGATTGTCCGACTTTTTTCCCTTTTAAATCATCGAGTGATTTGATGTCGGTATTATCTTTTTTTACGACTAAGACTGCTTTTGATGCAATATATGAGTCTGACATATCATATTTCTGCAGGCGGTCCGGACGGATTGCGACTTCATTTGCCACCATATCATAGCGTTTTGCGTCTAAACCGGCGATCATTCCATCCCACTTTGTTTCAATAAATTTCGGTTTAATTTTAAGACGTTTGAACACTTCTTGTGCAATTTCAACATCAAATCCTGTTAATTTGCCGCCTTTGTCATGGAAAGTAAACGGAGCGTATGTGCCTTCCGTTCCAATTGTAACAACGCCTTTAGACTTAATTTGATCATAAAGAGTACTTGCTGTTTTCTTTTGATCATTTTTCTGATTGTTATCGCTGCTGCATGCTGCAAGAGCGAGTATTAAAAATAAACTTATGAAAAGCAGTAATGACTTTTTCATGATATAATCTAATCCCCCGTATTCTTGTAGGTTTTTGTGACTTTATTAGATTAATCCAATTCATTTACTATGTCAATAAAATATTTTGCAAGGGGAATCTTTACTAATACTATTAAATAGATACCTGAAAAAACTATTTATTATTTTAGGCTGTTTTCGTATATTTTATTGTTCTCGGTATATTACTCCACCTATGGGATAATTCGAACAGGAACCTTGAATCCATTGGGTTTTGTGTCCGAATCAGGAGCTCATTTGGACAGCAATCGTAAATCCATTGGGCTTTGTGTCCGAATCAGGGGCTCATTCGGACAGGAATCGTGATT
>CAZAEW010000064.1:11444-20262 GCA_964484065.1 uncultured Bacillus sp. | reverse complement strand
AATTTCTAATCGGGATAACAGGAATTGAACCTGCGACCCCTAGCACCCCATGCTAGTGCTCTGCCAAGCTGAGCTATACCCCGTAATTCTTTATTTAGTATATTCCGATTGAAAGTAATCCATTCATCCAAGCTTCTGCTTTGAATTCTTCCACAAGTTTAAACAATTGTTTGATTAACTTGGTCGATTTTTTGTTAACAAAATCCCTTACAATTTTTTTGCAAAAACAAAAAAATAAGATATGATTATAGTCGGGATATCTTGTTCAGAAAGAAATGACTTTGGTTAACGAAAATAAATGGGCATCATCTTGATGCCAATTTTAGTAATAGGATGATGATTATGAAAAGAGCCAGACTTATTTACAATCCAACATCTGGTAGGGAAATTCTGAAGCGCAATCTGCCGGACATTTTGCAAAAATTGGAGATGGCGGGATATGAAGCCTCCTGTCATGCAACAACCGCGGCCGGAGATGCGACAAAGGCAGCTCAGATTGCGGTTGAAAGGAAGTATGATATCGTGATTGCTGCAGGCGGGGATGGAACAATCCACGAGGTTGTCAACGGACTAGCCGAGCAGGAATACCGGCCAAAGCTTGGGATTATCCCAGCGGGAACGACGAATGACTTTGCCCGTGCTGTGCAAATCCCAAGGGATATCGGGACTGCAGTTGATATCATTACAAAAGGTGACACGATTCCGGTTGATATCGGCCGGATTAATGATAAATATTTTATTAATATCGCCGGCGGCGGCCGAATTACCGAGCTGACCTACGAGGTGCCAAGCAAATTAAAAACAATGCTGGGCCAGCTTGCTTACTATTTAAAAGGAATGGAAATGCTGCCTTCTATTAATGCAACCGATTTTCGGATCGAATATGACGGGAAGCTTTTTGAAGGAGAAGCGATGTTATTCCTCGTGGGCCTTACAAATTCGATTGGCGGATTTGAAAAGCTTGCTCCGGATTCCTCCATTAATGACGGGTTATTTTCATTGTTAATTTTGAAAAAAATAAACCTTGCTGACTTTATCCGGATTGCCACATTAGCCATCCGCGGTGAACATGTTAATGACCCTAACGTTATTTATACGCAGGCAAATCATATCAAGGTGTACTCAAATGATAAGGTTCAATTGAATTTGGACGGCGAGTTCGGCGGATTGCTGCCGGCGGAATTTAATAACCTTTATCGGCATTTGGAAGTGTTTGTTCCGATTGATGATATCCGGCCGCTCGATAAACCAATCGATTGGGAACAAGGAAAACGGTACAGCTAAGTTCGTTCTAAGAACGGGCTTTTTTGCTCTTATTTCAGCCATTTTGCAAATAGTGATATAATGGCAAGGACAACCATCGGGAATCGGAGCAATTTGACGGGCTTCGGCCCATTTGTTTTAGAGAAACGATTTTGAAAAATGGCAGAATAACGAAAATCATTCAATTCATTTGGAGGACGTTATGAAAAATAGATATCAGGATGACAGCTTGGCGCTCCATACGGATTTATACCAAATTAATATGGCAGAGGCGTATTGGAGAGATGGAATACATAATAAACGGGCTATTTTTGAATTGTATTTCAGAAAGCTGCCATTCGGAAATGGCTATGCGGTCTTTGCCGGCTTAGAAAAAGTGATTGATTTTATCCAAAACTTCCGGCTTTCAGAGGACGATCTTAAGTATTTGAAAGAAGAAGTAGGATACAAGGATGATTTTTTAGAGTTTCTAAAAAATATGCGTTTCACCGGTACGATTCGTTCGATGAAAGAAGGAGAACTGGTTTTTGGAAATGAACCGCTTATGCGGATTGATGCCCCGCTTGCTGAAGCGCAGCTGATTGAAACGGCGCTGCTTAATATTGTGAATTACCAAACATTAATTGCGACCAAAGCATCGCGGATCAAGCAGGTAGTCGGGAATGATGTAGCGATGGAATTTGGTTCAAGACGCGCCCAGGAAATGGATGCGGCAATATGGGGAACAAGAGCCGCTTATTTAGCCGGTTTTGACGCAACAAGCAATGTCCGAGCAGGAAAATTGTTCGGCATTCCGGTTGCCGGGACTCACGCCCATTCCATGGTGCAGGCCTATAAAGATGAGTACACCGCTTTTCACAAGTATGCCGAAACGCATAAGGACTGTGTCTTTTTAGTCGATACGTACGATACACTCCGCCTAGGGGTTCCGACTGCGATTAAAGTGGCCAAGGAACTTGGGGATACGATCAATTTTATTGGAATTCGCATCGACAGCGGAGACTTGGCTTACCTGTCAAAGGCAGCGCGAAAAATGCTTGATGAAGCCGGTTTTACAGAGGCAAAAATATTTGCCTCAAGCGATTTGGACGAGTATACAATTATCAACTTGAAGGCCCAAGGAGCCAAGATCGACAGTTGGGGAATTGGGACGAAGCTGATTACGGCTTTTGACCAGGCCGCTCTCGGAGCAGTCTATAAGATCGTCGCGATTGAAAATGAAGACGGAAAAATGGAAGATACGATTAAGATTTCCTCTAATCCGGAAAAAGTAACAACACCGGGATTAAAGAGAGTCTGCCGAATTATTAATAATGCAAACAAACATGCAGAAGGGGACTATATTTTACTTGAAAATGAAAAGCTCCCGGAAAAGCGTCTGAAAATGTTCCATCCCACTCATACGTATATTAACAAAGTAGTGACAAACTTTTCAGTGCGGGTGCTGCATGAAGATATTTTTATAAATGGAAAACTTGTTTACAAGGTCCCAGGCCTCGGCGAGTCCAGGGAGTATTTAAAACAAAATCTTGCTTTCCTTTGGGATGAATTTAAACGGATATTAAACCCTGAAGAATACCCGGTAGACCTCAGTAAAGACTGCTGGGACAATAAGATGAGGAATATTGAAGAAGTGAAGGAAAAAGTCGCCGAGATGCGTGAGTAATAGTAAGTGAGAACAGCTTTCCTTTGGGGAAGCTGTTTTTTTGAGCTATTAGGAAAGTGTGAATTTTTTACAAATTTATACTTTCCTAATACGCATAAGTGCACTAAGAAAAACTTCGTGAGCATAAGCATCGCAGCCGAAAAGCTGTGCTTTTCGGTGAACTACGCCTCTGTCTTCGCCTTTAAGGCTCGCCAATCGGTGAGTTTTCTTTAGAGGAACAATAATCAACTTCGATCCGAATGTCCGCCTTCCACTTTGGAATGATGCTGAAAAGTGCTGCAGAACGATTTTGGAATTTATTCCACTGGCTCATATCATGAAAATTCCAGATACTTTTAGCAAAACTTAACACATCCATTTAGGGCCTGCGAGATCTATTTCGATTACAAAAAAACATTAGAAAAGGCATCAAAACTCAACGGTTTTGATGCCCTTTTTCTGTACAATCTTATGATAACAGTTTTGGGGCAGAACGGCGCATGCTTCCCCAGAATTGAATCAGTACCTTGTCAAATTCGGAGATACTTAATCTCTTTGTCTCGCCCTCTGTGTATCTCGAATATTCTTTTGAACCGTTACGGCTGCAAATAAACAAAGAACAAATGCCATACCGTAGAATCCCTTTTCACTTAAAACAATACTTCCGGCATTGTATAAACCGATGGCCATTAATGCAATAGATACAATAAATGCAAACCAGCTAATCCCATAATAAATACTAGTAACTGGTATTCCCTCATCTTTATCTCTTACTGCTTTTTGTAATGATACCGCTGAATAAAGTCCGAATACTAAAACGGCAAAGTAATATCCTTTTTCATTCAGCTGCATCGCTGCGTTATACAAGCCAATGAGATAAGCTGTAATACCTACTAATAATGATGCCCATGAAGCCCCTTTGAAGGCAGGAGTAGGTTCTCCCTCTTTCCTTTCTACTCTCAATTTTGAATCATTTTGTTTTCCTTTATCTAATAAAACCTCATTATCATTAGACATTGAATGTTTCTCCTCCATCTTTTATCAAGAATAAATGGAGCACGGCAGATTCACTGTAGTGCTCCTCTCTAAATCTAGTATATAGAAAATTCCAACAAATAATAGAAATTTTTTCTAAATTTCCAATTTATGTTACGATCATTTTGCCTGCTATTCTTGCCAAAATACGTCTTAAGTCTTAGAAGATTTTACGATGCGAGTCTATAGAAAGAATTCTAAATTGAGGTTATTATAGGATTAGAGGAAAAATTCGTCATTTTTTGTGTTCGAGGGAAGCATAGGTTTCGACTTTGGGAATTGTCTAGCTTCAGCGCCTAGCCCCTCCGGGACAAATAACCTTCGGCTAAAAAAGTCAAAGAGCGGACTTTTTTGCCGAAGAACATTTGCCCATCGGGGCTGAGTGCCAAGGGAAGCTTCTAAGAGAATAAGCATTCGCTGGAACAAGCTCTGCTTGTTCCGAAGGCGCTTATGCTTTTGTTATTTGAAACCTAAATTCATTTTGTTCGTATGTAAATAAAGAGTTTTTTGTAGGAGGAAGAATAAGCGATGAACTCCATTTTATCCTTTGTATTAAGAGTGTTTGTAAGCATTCCTCTCACTGTTGTCATTTGGCTGATTAGCTTTTTTGGATTTCATCAGTCCTTTTTGTTTTCGCTCGGTATTTCCATTCTTGCCGTCCTGTTTCTCAACTGGATCGCATCATTGTTTTTGACTCATCGCTATTTAAAAAAACACGGCTTATCCAGAAGGGAATACCGTTATATTAAAGAACATTTAGATGAGGGGCGCAAAAAAGTAATCAGGCTTAACAAAGCAATGCTGTCGATTCGCCATATGCCTTCATTGAAGGAGCGCATTGAATTTCTAAAGGTAACAAAGAAAATCTATACGTTGACGAGAAAAGAGCCGAAGCGCTTTTACCTTGCGGAGCCGTTTTATTACTCCCATCTTGATTCAGCCTTGGAGCTGGCGGAAAAATATGTGTTTTTATCCAGACAGCCGAAAAGAACGAGGGAAATGGATCAATCTTTGAACGATGCTCTTTATGCATTGGAAGATGTGAAAAAAACGGTGGAAGAAGATTTATATAAAGTCATCTCAAATGACGTTGAAAAGCTGGATTTTGAAATTGATGTCGCAAAGCAAATTGTAAAAAATCATGATAATTGAAAGCGGGAGTTCAGATGAGTGAAAAGGATCCTAATTTGCTGAAAGAAGTAAATAGCGCCAATTTAATGGATGATTTGCTTACAGATCCGTTTGGCAGCAATCTATCCATGCCAAGTCTGCAAACTCAGGAACAAAGACAGCCAATGCTGATTGACCGGATTCCGGAAGAATATCGAAAACGGGCGTACCAGCTGGCGGAACAGATTGACCCAAAAAATCATGAAGCGATTATTTCGTACGGAACACCTGCCCAGTCCAAACTATTATCTTTTTCCCACACGATGCTGGAGCATGTGCAAAAAAGGGATCTTGGCGAAGTCGGCGAAATTATCGGCGATTTAATGAAAAGGCTGAACGAAGTCAACCCGGATGAACTGTACCCGGAACGCAGATCCGTTTTTTCACGCTGGTTTGGTAAAATCTCTAACACACTCCAAGAAACGCTTTCTAAATATCAGAAAACCGGAGCACAGATTGACCGGATTACCGTCAAACTGGAACGAAGCAAAGAGGTCCTGATCTCCGATATTAACATGCTCGAAAAGCTCTATGAAAATAACAAGGATTACTTTCAGGCTTTAAACGTCTACATTGCCGCCGGTGAGCTTAAGCTTGATGAGCTCTATAATAAAACCATTCCGGAGCTGAAGAAAGCTGCCCAAGCCACTGACGATCAAATGAAATTCCAGGAAGTTAACGACATGCTTCAATTTGCCGACCGCTTGGATAAGCGGCTCTATGATTTAAAACTGAGCCGTGAAATTACCATTCAAAGCGCGCCGCAAATCCGGTTGATTCAAAACACGAACCAGACGCTAGCTGAAAAAATCCAATCATCGATTATGACGGCAATCCCGCTTTGGAAAAATCAAGTGGCGATTGCGCTGACATTGATCCGGCAGAAAAATGCAGTCGAAGCGCAAAAAATGGTATCGAAAACAACCAATGATCTTCTCCTGAAAAATGCGGAAATGTTGAAAACAAATACGATTGAAACCGCAAAAGAAAACGAACGCGGATTGGTTGATATTGAAACATTAAAGAAAACCCAGGAATCATTAATTACGACTCTTGAAGAAACACTGCGGATTCAGGAGGAAGGCAGAAGTAAACGCAGGCAGGCAGAAACCGAGCTTGCGCAAATGGAAAATGATCTAAAGCAAAAACTTCTTGAAATCAAGGGCGGCTGAAAATTTTTTCGATGTAAGATTGTTGCATACATTGAATTTCAGTTTCGAGAGGTATACACTAAAGGTAGAAAAGGCCCGATGGTTCGTACATCCAGTACAGTTCCAATGGGCTTTTTTTAATGGGGGCAGTCTCCTGTTACGGATATATAGTTTTTACACATAGGGGACAGTCCCTAGAAATATCCTGTTTAATGGCAGTACTGCTTTATATAAGACAAAACAGAGGAGAGATTATAACTTATGTTAACAGTATGCTCAAAAATAGTTGTTCCTTTTGATCATTCAGAGCTTAGTAAAAAGGCGTTGGAAACAGCAATCGCATTGGCAAAAGAAAATCAGCAAATTCAATTGGATGTCATTCTGGCAGTGCCTGTCATATTGCCTACTACATATTATGCTGCAATAAACGTTGAGGCCCAGCGTGAAGCTCAGCTCGCTGCAGCCGGGAAAATCATGGAAGAAGTGGAACAAAAATTAACAGGGCTTTCAAACGATACTAAAACAGCCATTTTAGAAGGAAACCCTCAAGAAGCCATTATCGAATATATTGAACAGAATGGGGCCGACCTCGTCGTGATGGGAAGCCGTGGTTTAGGTGGAGTAAAAGAATTCTTCCTCGGCAGCGTCAGCCATTATGTCATCCAAAAAGCGAAATGCTCGGTGTATATTGTAAAATGATTTTGAGACAGGATCCTAGTTTAGCAGCTAGGGTCTTTTTATTTAAGGTTAGTGGAATCGATTAATCAAACGTTTGTTTAAGAAGAATGAATCCACATCCACACGATTTACACTCCCCTTTTCGCAATGTTGTTTGCATTATGATACAATTTTGCTAGCTATTATGACGCAAAGGAAGAAAAAAATGAACAAAACATTACCGGTCCAAAAAAATGAATATATAGATGTTATTTTTGAAGATTTAACCCATGACGGGGCGGGGGTGGCAAAGGTTGCAGGTTATCCTCTGTTTATTCCAAATGGCCTTCCGGGTGAAAAAGCAAAGGTAAAAGTGATTAAAACGAACAAGAGCTACGGAATCGGACGTTTAATAGAGCTTTATGAAAAAAGCCCATACAGGATAGAGATTGAAAAAAGCGAAACCCACAAATACGGCGGCTGCCAGTTAGAGCATATCAGCTATGAGGGCCAGCTGAAATATAAAGAAAATCAAGTTCGCCAGGTATTGACCCGGATAGGCAAACTGGAGGATGTTGTTATTCATCCTATTCTTGGGATGGATGATCACCCGTGGCATTACCGGAACAAAGCCCAGGTTCCTGTCGGCGAAAAAGACGGAAAACTAGTCGCCGGTTTTTTTAAACCAAGAAGCCATGAAATCGTTGATACGGATGAAAGCTTGATCCAGATCCGCGAGGTAAACGAAGCAATCAATGCTGTGAAGGAAATTTGCAGCAAGTATAAAATTCCGGCCTACCAGGAAGAAACCCATAAAGGTGTTCTCCGCCATATTATGGCCCGCTGCGGAAAGCAGACGGGTGAGCTGATGGTGGTGATCATCACCAAAACTGCTGAGCTTCCTCATAAAAATAAGCTGGTGGAAGAAATCATTGCCAGTCTTCCGCATGTGAAGTCGATCGTCCATAATGTTAATTCGAAGCGGACGAATGTGATTTTAGGTGAAAAAACGACCGTACTGTGGGGAAATGAAGTGATTTATGACTATATTGGCAATGTAAAATTTGCGATCTCCGCATTGTCTTTTTATCAGGTGAATCCTGATCAGACAAAGGTCCTTTATGAAAAAGCGCTTGATTACGCCGATCTGAGCGGTGATGAAACGGTTATTGATGCTTACTGCGGAATTGGAACGATTTCTTTATTTTTGGCGCAAAAAGCGAAAAGGGTTTTTGGAGTCGAAGTGGTTCCCGAAGCGATTGAAGATGCCAAACGGAATGCGGAGCTAAATGGAATGACCAATGCTGAGTTTGCTGCAGGTGAGGCAGAGGTTATTATTCCAAAATGGTATAAGGAAGGGAATGCCGCGGATGTCCTCGTTGTTGACCCGCCGCGCAAAGGCTGCGATGAAACGCTGCTTCAAACGATTATCGAAATGAAGCCGAAAAAGGTTGTCTACGTATCCTGCAACCCGGCAACTTTAGCCCGTGATTTGCGAATTCTGGAGGACGGGGGCTACAAAACCCTTGAAGTTCAGCCCGTTGATATGTTTCCGCAGACAACGCACGTGGAGTGCGTCTCGCAGTTAGTCTTGAAATAGTATCTGCGATCACCATTCAAGCCATGCGGAGTGCTGCGTGTTACTAGAATTACGTTGTAGCTTCTAAAATCAATTTTCGATTTATAAAAAACCTTTCACAAGTCATAAAAATGGTTTCCCTAATGATGGAGAAAGAATTGGAACAAAAACGAGACTCAAACTTGAAATGCTGACCGAAGATCAGATCATTAAAGATCTTCGGTCTTTTTGCGTTGTATGGGGTAGAACAGGGGACCACATGTAACCCCTGTATAAACATATCTTGAATAATCCTGTCGTATATAACATGGCTCTACT
>CAZAEW010000064.1:0-11344 GCA_964484065.1 uncultured Bacillus sp. | reverse complement strand
AGATAGTTCTTTAATCTTGTAAAAATGCCAATTGACAGAAAAATAAAATGGCAAACACATATATAAGAGGGTGAACTTCACGCCACTTCCCTTTTACGATTTTTAAAATAGGCCAGGAAATAAATCCAAGCGCAATTCCAGTTGATATACTGGAGGTCAATGGCATACTCAAGATTACTAAAAATGCCGGAAAGGCCTCATCCAACTGGTCCCATTGGACACGCGCTATCGTACCCATCATAAGGCTTCCGACAATGATTAATGAAGGAGCAGTAATCGCTGAGACACCCGAAACAGCACCCACCAGAGGACTGAAAAATGCAGAAACCAAAAAAAGAATCGCAACAACTAGTGATGTCAGTCCGGTTCTTCCTCCTGCAGCAACACCGCTGGTTGATTCAATAAAGGCAGTAGTTGGACTTGTACCAAAAATAGCGCCAATTGTGGTCGCAAATGAATCGGAAAGGAGTGCCCTATTTGCTCTTGGCAGTGTGTTTCCTTTCATAAGCCCCGCTTGTTCTGCTACACCAATCATGGTTCCGGTTGTATCAAAAATGGTTACTAATAAAAAAGAAAACACAACAGCGTAGAGACTATGGCTAATAACTTGGCCGAATGCGTGAAATGGATTTGTGATAATAAGACCTTCTGGAAGAGAAGGGAGCGAAAGGATCCCTTTGTGGAAGGAAAGCTGTCCTGATAAAACGGCCATAATCCCGGTAAAAATCATTCCGAAAAACATGGCACCACTCACTCTGAAACTCATCAGTATTAAAGTTACAAAAAGTCCAACAAGTGTTAGCAGGACAGAAGGACTATGCAGGTTTCCAAGTCCAACAAGATTTTCCGGGTTTTTTACAATAATTCCGGACATTTTAAGTCCGATAAAGGCAATAAATAAACCGATTCCGGCTGAGATCCCATGCTTTAAATTTTCCGGGATGGCTTGAATTAATTTTTCCCGGAAAGGTGTTAAAGAAAGGATGATAAAAATAATACCAGCAACAAAAACTGCAGCAAAAGCCGTTTCATAGTTAATATTTCCATGATGGCCCACCACGGAGTAAGCAAAATATGCATTCAACCCCATTCCGGGTGCAATTGCAATCGGATAATTGGCGAATAGCGCCATCCATAAAGTTCCAATGGAAGCTGCAATTATGGTAGCCGAAAACACTTGTGGGAACGGGACTCCTACACTGGATAAAACAACAGGGTTTACAACAACAATATAGACCATGGTTAAAAAGGTAGTAATTCCTGCTATTACCTCTGTTTTGAAATTTGTTTGATTTTCTTCTAGTTTAAACAAAATAATGACCTCCCAAAAGCGAACATAAAAAAAACACTTAATAATAATATTCGCTTTTATGCTGTTTTTCAATCTATTTTCTAAATTAGTAAAGTGAAAAATGATCATAATAAGAACATTATTAACGCTCCAGACAATGGATAATCATTTTAAAGGTAAGTATGCCTCTCGTTACATCGACATTCCTTCTGAATCCGCAGATAATCTCCTTTTTCTTTTAACGACCAGCCTTTATGAAAACGGAATAGTCGCTGCAGATAATTCTTCCGGTATTAAAGTATGAGTTTGCTTTATTCTTAGAATTTATTGACGGTGGTCAATGAACGTTAACCATAAGGCCCATTAAAATAAAAACAAGGATGCAGAAATGTCTGGGAACAAACTTAATTGTATATGCCAGTATGACAGGAAATACAGAAGAAATTGCAAACCTAATAGGAGAAGGGATTCACCAAGCCGGTGCATCTTTTGAACAAAAAGACATTCTTGAGGTAGATGCAGCAGAACTCCAAAATTATGACGGAATTCTTTTAGAAACGTATACATGGGGGGATGGGGATCCTCCCGATGAGTTTCTTTATTTTTATGACGAAATGAATACTTTGAATTTAACAGGAAAAAGGGCTGCGGTTTTCGAATCATGTGATTCTTCCTATGAAAATAGAGGAAGGACAGTCGATCTTTTAATGGAAAAGTTAATAGAACTTGGGGCTGATATCGTTCTGGATAAACTAAAAATTGACCTTGCTCCGTCAAAGGAAGAAAAAAACAGTGTATTCAATACGGTCGTTTATTTGTTGAAAAATCGGCTTCTTTTTTGAAGTAGGGGATCACCCTTATATACTCTTGAAGGTGATAATGGTATGAGGCAGCAAGAAAGAATGGCAATGTGGTTAACGGCAATTCCTTTTTTTAAAGGCTTGTCCAAAGAAGAACTGGCACTAGTTGAAGAGGTTGCCCAACCCCGGTTATATAAACAAAAAAGGTATGTTTTTATGGCAGGAGACAAACTGGACCATGTCTTTTTTATTCATCATGGAAAGGTAAAAATCTATCAAACGGATCTCACTGGCAAGGAATATATTATTTCCATCCTTGAACCAGGAGATATGTTCCCGTATGCTGGATTTTTTAGTCAAGGTAATTTCAGAGCCAATGCGGAAGTTTTGGAGGATGCCAATTTAATGGTGATGCCTATTCAAAATTTTGAAGATCTTCTTATTTTTCAACCTAAACTTTGTGTTAGATTTTTTAAAGTTTTAGGCGACAGAATTGATGATTTAGAGGGACGCCTAGAGGCACAATTGCTTCATAAAACTAATGAACAAATCATTTTGCTTCTTATAAGGCTCTGTCAATCAAATGGAGAAAAAACGGAAAAAGGTTTTAAGTTGAAGACAAAGTTTACAAACAGTGACTTGGCGAAAATGATTGGTACTTCACGAGAATCAGTGAGCCGAACATTGAATCTATTAAAAAAGAACGACCATATTTCCCTGAATAAAGAAGGATTTTATTTCATTGACAGGGATTCACTAAATCGCAGGCTTGTGTAGGTTTTGATCTATTATAATTTAAAAGGTGTGAAATTGTTTAAAAATAGGGATAGACAAAAGTATTCTAAGGTAAAGACTGCTACATTAAATTGAATCTGCCATCACCACTCAAGCTATTGCGAGGCAGTATTAAAAATACCCTTAAAAGAAGAAGCAGAAGCCTGATTCGGTTTCTGCTTTTTCTTCGATAATGATAAAAAATATGTAAAGGACAAATATGGTTTTGATGTGAATCTGATTGCAGAGGGAAGGTTCTTGTGATTAACATAATCAGAAGAACCTTTGCCAAATCATCTATCTAGTTCTCTAGCAAAAAACCAAACTGTTATGTTAGACTATCCATCATCTGTTCAATATTTTGCACATATTTTGCTAGTTCTTGTAATGCTTCAGATTGTTCATTTGCCTTTTCCTCGTTTGTTTTTACATGGAAAAGAATTGCATTGAATGCTCCCTCAATCCCTTTTAGAATTTGTTGTATTTGTTTGACTGAATTTTCACTATTTAAAGCCAACTTTCTTATTTCATTGGCTACAATTGTAAATCCTCTGCCCGCTTCCCCAGCCCTGGCAGCCTCAATTGCTGCATTTAAACCGATAAGGTTACTCTGAGAAGATATATCCTTAATAATTTTAAGCGCAATAGAAATTTCCTTTACCTGTTCCTCCGCATTGTTAGCCTCAACAGTCGCAGACTTACTAGTAACAGCAAAATCCTCGGAGCTTGCTGCCAACTCCTCAATGGCAGCAGCCATGTTTTGAAGTTGAAGGTAAACCTGTTCAACAGAAGTCTGTAAATGATTTAAATGTTCTTTATTTTGCAGCCAAAGAATTATGGTGCGAACGGCAACACGAACAATCGGTCTCATTATAGAAGGGTCGCCTGTCAAACCAATAACACCAATACGGTTCCCTTTATATTCAATGGGTATACTACAACCAGCTTTTACTCCTTGAAGTTTTGCAGCCTCTTCTTCGGTCACAAGCGCTTCATCTATTAAACCGCTCATAATTTTTTTAGCGCTTTCATGAATCGTTCCAATACGTTCTTTCCTCGTAGCAGAAACAATTCGTCCGCCTGCACCCATCACAACTACATGTTGTCCTGTTTCCTGATGTAGAATCTCAACCATTTCATCTAAATACCCTTCCTGAATCTGCATCTCGTTGCTCATAGAAACCCACCTCAAAAAATGATAAAAGCCACTTAATAAGTCTAACAAAGATTTTAGAAAAAGTAACTGGAAACACCGGGACGGTTCTGATGTTTCATAATCGCAGTTTTAATAAACTTGGGGAAGGTTTCGCCGTTCCCCTTAGTATAGTAAACTAGTATAGAGTGCGGAAAGGGGGATAACGGATGATCGGTGCAATTATAGGTGATATTGTTGGATCACGTTTTGAATTTAATAATCACAGAAACAAAGAATTTGAACTCTTTACTGGGGATTGCCAAGCAACAGACGACAGCATTATGACTCTTGCCGTTGCAAAAGCAATCATGGAAACAGAGAAAATCATGAAGCCTTCATTTGACGGGGATAATTTTGATAGTAATTATTACTCATTGCTTGAAAGTATGACAATAAAATATATGCAGGAAATCGGACGTCAGTATCCAAATTGCGGTTATGGCGGCATGTTTGGACAATGGGTTTTTAGTGAAAATCCTAAACCTTATAATAGTTTTGGAAATGGGGCAGCTATGCGAATAAGTCCTGTAGGATTTGCTGCAAGGACAGAAGGCGAAGCTTGCAGGTTATCCGTAATTGTTACTGGAGTAACTCATAACCATGATGAAGGAATTAAAGGTGCTGAAGCTACTGCTACAGCAATATTTATGGCAAGGTGTGGATTTACTAAAAATGAGATTCGAAATAAGATCCATACAAATTATTATTCTTTAAACTTCACCATTGATGAAATCAGGGACACATACCAATTTAATGAGACTTGTCAAGAAACGGTGCCGCAGGCAATTGAAGCATTTTTGGAATCAACATCATTTGAAGATGCTATTCGTATTGCGATTTCAGTCGGTGGTGATAGTGACACTCTGGCAGCCATTACAGGTTCTATAGCGGAAGCGTATTATGGAGTTCCTAAAGACATAAAAGAAATGGCGCTTACTTATCTTGATCGTGGTCTTCGTTCAATTTATGATGAGTGGTTTGAATTCGCTAAGGATGGAAATTCCCATAGTAGATTTAAATAAGATATGCATACCAGATACTTGTAAAATATTCGGCATCTGCACAAAGTTGTAGATGTTTCTTTATGTAAATTGTGTTTATGGGAAGTCCTAATAACTGCGGAATATGAGGTCAATCCCCCTGTAAATGAATGCTATAAGCTGAAGAGGGAATGATCCTAAATCATAAATATATAATGTTAGTGGTTATCCGCGGTCAATGATGATTCATTAGGTCTTTGTCCGTTTTTCAAGTCAGCAATTGTCAGTCCAAAGTCCATTTGCAAATGAGGATAATCTTTAAATTGAGCCCAATCTCCTCCCCATTTAAAGCCTAGTGACTTTGCCATTTTCACCACTTCGGTCCAATCGGCCGCTCCATTTTTATTACCATCATATTGCCTATCCCAAATGACAGTTCCTGAAGGGGTCTTAAGAGCAAAATCAATGGCAAGTCCATAATTATGAAAGGATTCTCCCCCTTTTGCATTGGTGACAATATTTCCCCTTGTGGTACGGCCTTGTCCATATAGACGGTCCTGCTCCTCTGAACTACGGAAACCATTTGTAATCACGACCACAATTCCTTTTTTTGCTGCTTGTGCGATTAATTGATTGCTTCGTTCTCTGACCACCGGATTAAGATCTTTCGGTAATGGAACAAAAGCTTGAGGATTGTTTGTTTTTGGGGCAGGATTGGTGTTCTGAAAAAATAATATAACAACTGTGACCAGCCCGAGACCAACAAGAAAAAAAGATAGTCTGTCCCTTTTTCGTTTCATGTTGCTATATTCCTTTCTATGAGTATCCTATGCATTCGCACGGCTGCTAAATTTAACTATCTGTTTTTTTCGAATAGTAATAGTGTTATCTTATCATCAATTAGTGAAAAAATGGTGAAAAACAATTACCCATGCGGAATATTTTCATGTGTATCTTTTGCCCGGTCTGCCTTTCAATATAGGTATTCATATTGAGCACGATAATTATTTCTGCATCATTATGTGGAAAGACTTTTAAGAAGTGTTTTTCTGTAAAAAAGTGAAAATGGAATTAAAGGCAGATGACTGGCATCCACCCAAGTATAACCTTTTTCTGTCGTAACAAAAGCCGGGCGTGCAGCTCCAAAACTTATAACAAGATTGTCTATTATTACTGTTGTTCCTGACTTAAATTCAAATGTTTTCATCTCTGTCCCTCCTAACTTTTGGGATAAAGAATGGTATTTCTATTATCAATGAACACTATCTGAATAATCTATTACAAAGAAAATTGTTTAGATGGCTTTATGTACAGTGAAGTTATGGAGAAATTTGTATACTGCTCCATTCATTCGGGGAGACTTTAGGTAATTAAGATTTGTGTATGTATAAAAATTACTCAAATTAATGCAGGGAGATTTATATATGCAGGAATTTAAAAAAATCTTCAAAAGTTTTTTTTCTGCAAAAAAGAATAAAAAGAGTCGGGAAATCCTGGATAATATCAACTTGAATCTTTCGGCTGCTGGCGATTTAAACTCCTCATTATTAGAAAATAAAGCGCTGTTTCAAGAGATTTTTAAGGATTGCAGTGATATCGTCTATCGGGATTTTTTTATAGGTGATAAACAAAAATTACCCGGAGTTCTTATCTGGCTTGATGGTCTGACCGATAAAACGACATTGAATTCCAATATTATGAATTCACTGCTTAATGAGGCACGTTTGCTATCTCCCAATACAAATATTGCCCCTTCAAGAGCCCTTTCCTTAATAAGAGATAGTTTACTCAGTGTAGCTGATATAAAAGAATATCAAAGAATTAATGATCTTGTAGATTCGGTTCTTACAGGTGAGAGTATTATTTTGCTTGATGGCGTGCCCAGCTCATTGATTGTCAGTACAAAGAGTTGGGAGAGTCGTGATGTGGCGGAACCTGTTACAGAAGGGGTAGTAAGAGGGCCGAGACAGGGTTTTACGGAGAATGTCAGAACGGGGACAGCCCTGATCAGAAGAATTATAAAGACCCCCCGATTAAAAATGGAGACATTCAAAGTTGGCAATCTAACTAAAACAGATATTGTGGTAGCTTACATTCATGGGATAGCCAGTGAAAAAATAGTCGAGGAGGTTAGACAGCGGATAAGGAAAATAAATGTAGACTCTATTTTGGAAAGTGCCTACATCGAAGAGTTGGTGGAAGATGAACCTTTTACCCTGTTTCCCCAAATCGAACATACGGAACGACCGGATAAAGCGGCGGCCCAGCTTCTTGAAGGCCGTGTTGTGATTTTGATTGACGGTACCCCTTTCGTCCTTTTAGTACCAACTGTATTCATCCAGTTTTTACAATCTAGTGAAGATTATTATGAACGCTATCCATTTACATTTGTTATCAGATTCATTCGGTTACTCTTTTTCGGTATATCGTTGCTATTGCCTTCTTTTTACATTGCTGTCACAACCTTTCATCAGGAAATGCTGCCTACTCCCCTATTAATTAGTATTGCTGGAGCTCGCGAAGGGGTTCCCTTTCCTGCGTTAGTGGAAGCCGTGTTGATGGAAACTACCTTTGAAGCATTAAGAGAAGCTGGGGTTCGTTTGCCTAGACCTGTTGGTCAAGCAGTAAGTATTGTGGGTGCTCTTGTCATTGGTCAAGCTTCAGTTGAAGCAGGAATTGTATCCCCTGCCATGGTGATCGTCGTAGCGGTTACAGCAATTGCTTCTTTTGCGACCCCTGCTTTCAATTTAGCTGCTTCCATCCGGATGATTCGTTTTCCCATGATGTTCCTTTCGGCTGCTCTTGGTTTGTATGGGGTGCTGCTTGGCCTCTTGGTATTACAGTTTCATTTATGTTCTCTTCGCTCTTTCGGCGTTCCCTATTTTGCGCCTATCGCTCCATTTCGATTGGGTGGATTCAAAGATAGCATTTTCCGGGCACCTTGGTGGATGATGCAGAAAAGGCCATTAGGGGCTTATCCAAATCGAAAAAGGCAAGATACTGCTAAGCCTCATCCACCTCAACAGAAGTAATTAACGATTGACCAAAGTCACATTGATACTGGCTGGAAGTATAAGTTACATTGCAAATAAATTCTATTTTCTTCGTTAATAATGATATTCAGCTATGCATTTCTTCATAAAGGGGAAATTCTCATAAATGAAAATGAAGAAGATATTTATCTTTATTTTATCTTTAGTCATTTGTCTTATTTTGACTGGTTGTTGGGATCGGACTGAAGTTGATCAGCTAGCGATTGTCGTGGCATTAGGTATTGATAAAATCCCTGGGCCGGAACCTTTTCAATTGACTGCACAAATTGTTAACCCATCTATATTGAAACAAAAAGGAAGTTCAGTAAAGGGCAAGCCATTCTTATTAACGACGAGCAGGGGGAAAACAATCGGCGATGCGGTGGAAAGGTTTAAGCAATATTCACCTCGTCGCTTATTCTTCTCACATATTGCTATCGTAGTATTCGGAGGTGAATTGGCAAGGTCGGGAATTCAGCCTACATTGGATTACATGGCGCGTGAACGGCAGATCCGCCGATCTATCTGGATGCTTGTCACTCCGAAAACAGCACAGGAAATTTTGCATGCCAAGTTTGAAGTTGAAAATATCCCAGCTGTGGGTATAGAGCAAATGATCCTTCAATCAAAAAGGTCATCCCTCGTTTCATTGGTCCAACGTAAAGATTTCATTAGGGATATAACGAGTAAATCTCATTCTACAGTTATTCCCAGAATAGATCTCATTGGTCAAAGAGAGGATGAAGGGCAGCAGGAGAAAACAGAAGCAGGGAGAAATCCTCAGCTGAAAGGACAAGGTATTTTTGTTAAAAAAAAGTTAGTAGGTTATTTAACAGATGACGAAACCAGCGGACGCCTTTGGATACTTGGTGAAATGAATCAAGGCACTGTCGTTTTCCCATGTAAACGGGACAATGGGAAAGTTGTTGTTAAAATGAATAGTATGAAATCCAAATTTACGCCATTATTCACTGACGGAAAGGTAAAGATGTCCATAAATGTTGAAGTTGAAGGAGCCATTAAGGAAGTAACTTGCCCTGAAATGCAGGTTACAAAAAAGAGAAACATTAAGGAGTTAGAAAGAAAAACAAACATGCAAATCGAGCAAGAGATGAGAAAGTCAATACAAAAAGCGCAACATTTAAAAGCGGATATTTTTGGTTTTGGCAATCAAATATACAGGGATCATCCAGGGCAGTGGAGATATATGGAAAATAATTGGGATCGAACATTTAGCCGAATGGAAGTCGATATTCATGTTATAAGCATCATTAGACAGGTAGGTGTCACTCAGGGGGCGCCTGAATGAAAGCGGAATGATGGAAAGGGAGCAAAATGACTTATTTGTTTATTATTGCTGTCATGACGATAAGCATAAGTGAAGGGTTGCCGATGATAAGAAAAAGAATGTGGAAAGAACTGTATGCATTAAGTTTAATACTCGGAATTTCAATCATTCTTGTTGTCTTAAGGTCGTTCGGATTACCGACACCAGTGGAATTGTTAAATAAATGGCTTCTTCCTATAGGAAAGTCAATCTTTAAATACTAATATTAGGGAGTAGGTTCTATAATGCTAGAAAAAGAATCCATAAGTACTAACCAGTTTATTTGGATGCTTGTGGCGATGATTGCGGGACCTTCATCGATGCAGATATCCGGGTTGTTAATTTCACAGGCGGAACAAGATGCTTGGTTGTCTGTGATCGGTGGATGGTTTCTTGATGTACTTCTCGCGCTCGTTTATGCATATATGGGTATTCATTTTTCTGGAGAAAATTTTGTGCAATACAGCATGACCATATTAGGAAAATATGCTGGAAGAATTATTGGAATGATGTTCCCTGCCTTCTTTTTGTTCGTAACAGTAGGTGTTATGTGGGATCTTTCCAACTTAATTACGGTGGTGTTTTTACCCGAAACCCCTGTTGAAGTCATTCTTATATCTGCATATCTCGTTGTTGGATATGGAGCGCGCAAGGGCATTGAGGTTATCGGGAGAAACGCGGAATTTATGTCTCCGATTTTTGTTCTCAGCATTATTTTATTAGGATTCCTGCTTATTCCTTCCATAAACATGGATCAACTTAAACCACAACTCGTTCATGGGATGTTTCCTTTTTTTAGCGGTTCTGTCTATATACTTACTTTTTTTGGGATTTGTATCATGATGTCCATGTTTATCCCCATCTGTAACAGACCGGAAAACGGCTTCCTTTCTAAATTTGCGGCATCGACGCTAGGAGCAATAGTAGTAGGAATCATTGTTATCGTAAGTGTTGCCGTTTTTGGTATTGAACAAACGAAACTTTTGATTTATCCAGGGCTTGAACTTTCCAAAATGATTAATATCGCAAATTTTTTTTCTCGTGTAGAAGTAATTTGGAAAGAGATTGTTATCGGGACAGCAATATTAACATCCACTATTTTAATTTGGGCTGTGAGTTTAGGTGTTGCTCAAATTGCCGGATTAAGAACGTACAGACCTCTTGTTTTTCCTTTTGTTTTGCTTTGCATTGTTCTTACTTTACTTACGCCCCTTAGAAATTTAGAGCTTATCACCTTCATAAAGTACAGCTTTCCGGTTATTGCTACTTTTGTAGAGGTAGGTTTGGAAATATTTTTATTTATCATGGCTATGATTTTAAAAAAGAGGGGACAAGCCACTTAACTCTGACGCTCATCCTTTTCTACTGTACTTTTCACTTTATTTCGATATTTGCTAAACCAGTGTTTTTGGGCCATATAAGCGATTAGAAAACAGATGATAACCATGGAGATTCCAAGCACAACACTGAATGAATTGTTAGAAATGAACCCTATCGTCATAATTTCACCTCATTAATGATTCAATCATATATAAATTATGCGCTAGAATATAAGAGGTATATACATATCTAGAAGGCCTACAAACAGTTGTGCCAATTAAATTGTGAAATAAAATAAACATTTCTCACTCAGGCTCGGCTTTCGCAAAAATTAACTTTTCCGATTTCCGGGCCTTTTTTGCAGAGACCGCTGCAAAACACTTGAAGTTCAGCCGATTGACATGTTCCGGCAGACACCCCATGTGGAGTGCGTTTTGCAGATAATTTTAAAAAAAGAAGCCGGAACCCAGTATGGGTTTAACCTGCTTCTCCTTTTTTGTTTAAGTATACAAAGAATTGGGTACTTTTTGTTTTTGTATAAAATATTTTAAAAATCGAATAATCGAATAGGGGTGTATCAGTCTTTAATATAATGTAAATTGCTTTTAAAGATGGGATTACCGTT
>CAZAEW010000063.1:4908-20339 GCA_964484065.1 uncultured Bacillus sp. | reverse complement strand
CAAGAAACTACATTTCGACGATGATAAACGGCAGATTTATCAAAAACTATCCGCTTGCAAAAGCGATTCAGGAAGGCTATCATACTTTGCTGCCGATCGGCCGGTTTCCGCTCGTGCTTTTGAATATTGTCATGGATCCGCTTCTCGTTGATGTTAACGTCCACCCTTCGAAAATGGAAGTCCGCATTAGCAAGGAAGCAGAACTAAATGCACTAGTTACGGAGATTATTAAAAATGCCTTTAAGAAGAAAGAGCTGATTCCTTCCGGGTTTACTCCTGCAAAAAAAGAACAGCCAAGAACGGAACAAACGTCTTTGCTGCTTGATAATGCACCTGAACTGTTCCCGACATTTCAACCGGCTCCACCCAAGGTGGAAGAATGGGCGCAGCCGATTTTTCCTGAAGCCGTACAAGAAAAACGGTCAGGTCTGGAAATAAATACAGAGCCTGCTGCTCCTGATCAAAAACCGTTTATTCAAAAAGAAAGATCCGATTGGGAAGATTCAATTATTAAAAATGATCATTTTCATGAAGATGAATCGAATTTAACTGCTGGTCTAGAATGGCAAATCAGCCAAGATGATGATGAATTGGAAGAAACGGCTGAGATGACGGAGAGCAGAGTACCTTCGCTCTATCCGATTGGACAAATGCACGGAACGTATATTTTTGCTCAAAACGAAAAAGGTTTGTATATTATTGATCAACATGCTGCTCAAGAGCGGCTAAAATATGAATTTTTCCGTGAAAAGGTCGGCAGGGTTGAGAAAGAGCTTCAGGAATTGCTGATCCCATTAACTTTGGAATATTCGACCGATGACTACTTGAAAATTACTGAGTATCAGCATGAGTTAGAAAAGGTCGGTGTTTTCTTGGAGGAGTTTGGAATCAACAGCTTTATCGTCCGCTCCCATCCACAATGGTTTCCAAAAGGGGAAGAGAAGGAAACCATTGAAGAAATGATTGAGCAGCTGCTGTCGATGAAAAAAGTGGACATTAAGAAATTACGGGAAGAAGCAGCGATAATGATGAGCTGCAAAGGGTCTATCAAGGCGAACCGTCATTTACGCAATGATGAAATTCAAACCTTGCTAAACGATTTGCGGAAAGCATCCGATCCGTTTACTTGCCCGCACGGCAGACCGATTATCATCCACTATTCAACCTATGATATGGAAAAAATGTTTAAACGGGTAATGTAAGGAATAGGATTTTTGAACAAAAGCTTGGAATCGAATCCAGGCTTTTTTTCTTTGAAAAATTATTTAGAATAATTCTTAAAAAATAATAAAAATGGATACAAGCCCTCACAAATAAAAGGATTATTAATAATATAGTTAGTAGGCCAAAGTATTTAAGATGGAGGGCAGTAAAGTGGATCCGCATTTGGAAAAATTGGACGAACGGGTCTCAAGATTGGAAACGCGATTAGCCGTGTTAGAATCCAACGTTGATGTGATAAATGAAAAACTAAATTCGATTAAAAATAATAACACATGGATCATGCGCCTTGCGATCGGCTCGATTATCACAGTCTTGCTGGACTTTATTTTTAAAGGTACCTTTTGATCCGCAGTCCTTAATTATTATATGTAATAACTAATAGCCAAGTTAGAACACTGCCGGTTTAGACTTGGCTATTCCATTAAAAAGCTTGTTTCTGCTAGGTCCTTTTATTGTTAGGCCTATTTTAAAAGAATAATAATGAAGGAGAGAAGAACATGCCACAATTAAATGGGATTGATTGTGCTACAAAATTGAATAGTTCGACTGCTGCAGGATTAAAATCCCAAGGCGTTCAGTATGTGTGCCGCTATTTAGGAGATAGCTGGAAAACGATGGATAAGGCTGAGGCAGCAGCTATCCTAAATGCCGGATTAAATATTATCAGTATTTGGGAAACGAACCCAACAAGGGCAAGTTATTTTAACTATAATAAAGGGGTCACTGATGCGCAAACAGCATCAAGCTACGCCCAGTCAATCGGACAGCCTTCGGGAAGTGCGATTTATTTCACGGTTGATTATGATGCTCAGTCTGCAGACATGGCTGCAATTTTAGACTATTTTGCAGGTGTAAGGCAAGGACTGGACAAAAATTATAAGGTAGGTGCGTACGGTTCTATTTCGGTAGCTGAAACACTTCATAGCAGCAATGCTGCAGATTATTATTGGCAGACCTATGCCTGGTCGCGGGGAAATAGAGCTGATTTTATTTCGATTTATCAATATAAAAACAACGTTACTTTAGCAGGAGTTCAAGTTGATTTTAATGAGGTTACGAATAATGCCGGATCTTGGGGGAATGTTTCTCCGCAGCAGCCTTCGAATAGCGGTGGATCGGTGCCATCAGCCCCAGCTCCAAATACGTACACGGTGCAGCCGGGTGATACATTAAGCGGAATTGCCGCAAAATACGGAACATCTGTTGATGCCTTAGTTCAATTAAACGGTATAAAAAATCCAAATCTCATCTATGCTGGCCAAGTTCTAAAGTTACCGGGAGGAGCGGCATCCCAAACTGCTTCAACTTATACGGTTCAGCCTGGAGACACGTTAAGCGGGATTGCGGCTCGGTTTGGAACAACGGTTAGCAAGTTAGTCCAGTTAAATGGAATTAAAGATCCAAACCGTATTTACGCGGGGCAAATTCTTAAATTGTCTGATACAAATTCTGCAGGCCCCGTTTATTATGTTGTAAAATCAGGAGATACATTATCGCAAATTGCGCTCGCCTACGGTACTACGGTGAGTCAGCTGCAAGCATGGAACGGAATCAAGAACCCTAATTTTATTATGGCAGGTCAAAGACTGCGCGTAAAATGACCAGAGGCCCTTCTCGATGGAGAATGGGCTTTTCTTTCGGGTAAGAATTTTAATGAAAGGTTAATTTTTGGAAATTAGGCTATTGACTCCTTAAGTGTATGAACTATATAATACATACAGATAATGTATTAACGTATTAATACATTGGTTTTCGGACAAATATAGGAGTTGGTCTAAATGAATCTTTCATTTAATACACGCGATCCCGTATACATTCAAGTAATTCGCTACTTTAGAGAACAAATTGCCAGAGGAGAATTGAAATCTGGACAAGAAATACCATCGCGGCGTGAATTAGCATCACTTTTGAAAATTAATCCAAATACAGCGCAAAGAGCGTACAAAGAAATGGAGGAACAAGGTTTGATCTACACAGAACGCAATCATCCCAGCCGCATCACAGAAGACCCAAAAATATTAAGTCTAGTGAGGGAGGAATTAATCATGGAAGCCGTTGAAACCTTTATCCAGTTGATTACTCCAATCAATCCTCCGCTTGATGAAATCGTCGAACTGATCAAGAAAAAGTATGGAACAAGCGGCAAGGAGGGATTGTAATGATTGCGGTACAGAACATTTCCAAGAAGTTTGGACGGAAAAAAATCTTAAAGAATGTTTCGTTCACTGCGGGAAAAGGTGAAATTACCTGCTTGATTGGTATAAATGGCGTTGGGAAGACGACTACTTTGAAAGCGATCATGAACTTAACTCCAATTGACAGTGGCCAAATTTGGATTGATAACAAACCGATCAATAAACATACATATGAAAGAATTACTTTTATACCGGATGCCAACATCATGGTTCCTGGTTTGACGATTAAGGAATCAATGCATTTTATGAACGATTTTTATCAAAACTGGAATCAACAGCGGGCAACCGAACTGCTTCAGTTTTTTCAATTGAGTGAGGCTGATCGTATTTCTGAGCTTTCAAAAGGAAATGTTGCCAAAGTGAATATGCTCCTGGGTCTGGCACTCGATGTAGACTATGTTTTAATGGACGAGCCGTTTTCCGGTATTGATATTTTCAGCCGGGAACAAATTGCCAATGTATTTACAAGCCATCTAATCGAGGACCGAGGTGTTATTATCACAACCCATGAAATTAATGATATCGAGCATTTAATCGATAAAGTAATTTTGCTCGATGATGGAACTGTTATAAAAGAATTTACGACGGAAGACGTTCGTTTGCGTGAAGGGAAATCGGTAATTGATGTCATGAGAGAGGTGTATCAGCGATGAAGCATTATCTAAAACTAGTAAACTTCGAAATGAAGCGTTTTATGAAATTATATGTAGTCCTCGTCATCATGACTATTACCCTCCAATTGACAGGTGTTATTGTCAAATCACAAGAATATGTTAATCAGGCAAACCGGGCGATATTTGAACGGTCCCTTTCACAAGCACAATATATTTCCGACTTTGGCGTGTTTGATTTTCGGTACGTATGCCAAAGCTTGTGGATTTTGGGACCGATTGTCATCTGCGCGACTGTCCTGATTGGTTACGCTTTTCTCATTTGGTACCGCGATTGGTTTGCAAAAAATACATTTATTTATCGGCTTCTTATGCTGCCGACAGCGCGATTGAATATTTATTTTGCCAAAGCGACCGCCATTTTATTGTTTGTTCTTGGATTAGTCGGATTGGAAATGATGATTCTGCCCTTGGGAATGACCCTGTCTGAAAAAATCGTCCCGGCTGCTTTCCGCACTGGCAGTCATCTCCAAGAAATGATTAGAACTATTGTGGAACTCAACCTGATTATCCCAAGAACGTTTATTCAATTTGTTCTCTATTATGCGATGGGCTTCATGGCCGTGCTGATTGTGTTCACGGGAATTTTATTTGAGCGGAGTTTTGGATGGAAAGGAATATTGGCCGGCCTTTTTTATGCCGCCGCATCGGCGCTGCTTTTCCTTGCACCAGTTATTTATATCATCATTTCCGAATCCAAAACGGTCCTGTATCCGGAAGAGTTCCTGACGATGGAAATCTGCTTGGGAATGTTCGTTACCGCTTCCGCTATTTTTATCAGCCGATTTTTATTAGAGAAAAAAATTACAGTTTAGGAGGCAGGAGGATGAACCGAATCCGTCTAACCATTATTTTTATTGTCCTGGTTTGTATTTCGATCGGCTCGTTTTACACATACTCTGCAACACGTGCAATCGGGCTCCCTCAATATTATTTAAAAAAAGAAGCCGGAAACGAAAAAGAAGCAATGGCGGTAACTGTTGCAGGAAGTTTAACCAACGGGCGAACATTGGAGACTATGAAGATTTCTACAACAGGTACGAAATATGCGAGTGAGCAAACGTTTATGGAAGCCTTTAGAAGGGGGTTTGGCACTAATGATCCCTCTTTGGACGACTATCGGGGAAAATACCGTAGCTATATGAGAGGAAAGCAAAATATTCAGTCGTTTAATGAAGATTCAACCTCACTTTCTTATGCTGATGTTCACTATAAAGTTACCTCGCACGGCTTACAGAACTTGACTTTTGAAATTTCCGTCCTTAATAAGAAAAGTAAAGCAGTGACTAGTTTCAATGAAGCGGTGCCGAAAGCAGAAAGATACAATCAAATGATGGTGACCGATGTGCAGAAAAACGGTCAGCTGCTCGATTTGATTTCGCAGAACTATGTGCACGCCAATGATGGGCCCGAAGCGGTTATCGAAATTCATCATTATCAATTTGATTTGAAAGCAAAGCAATTGTCACAGGATGACATCATTTTATCATCCCCGGCAGTCGAAACAAATACAACATATATTGTTCAAAAACTAAAAGAACCTGATGAAACTGCTCTAAGCCGTTATGCTGTCTTTGCAAAAGACATCCAGGAAACCAACCAAAAAAACAGCAGCCGGCCGGATGAAAAGCTGACAAGAGAATTTTATGCATATGATTATCAGACTAGAAAAATCAATAAAGTTCCGTTTACGCAGGTGCAGGATAGTATGACCGATCTGATGACATATGACTGCTATCAAAAAGGTGACATGATCTATTTTATAAACAAAAAGGATCAAAACCTGGAAGTGACAGCCTTTAATTTGAAAAAAGATATGACCGTCAGCAATTGGAAATTGAAGCTTCCTGAGCCCGGTTCTGAGAATCGGACAATTGCACTAATAAATGGAAATAGGCTATACTTGGGCGTCATGACCATTTCAAATGGTAAATATAAGGAGCCTGTTACCGGCAATTCCTACGTATGGGTGACAAATCTTGAAGGAGAGGTTCTTTATAAAGGAAAATTAACAGCTAAAGGCAGCAAAAGTTCGAAAAAGAACTATCTGGAAATAAACTCGATTCAATTGGAAAAATAAACCTTGGAAAGCTTGGGAATTGAAAATCCCAAGCTTTAGTTTATTATTTTACTGCTTTTTCCAGATGGTGGATAAATTGCAGTGCTTGACCGGTGCCGATTGCGACCGACTCCAGCGGGCTCGGAGCCATGTTTACTGGAACCGATATTTCGGAGCTCAGCCACTGGCTCATTCCCTTCAATAATGCACCGCCGCCTGTTAAAATCACACCTCGGTCAACAATATCTCCGCTCAGCTCAGCAGGGCAGTCTTCGAGTGTAGCCCGGATCGCTTCTAATATTTGCGATAGTGATTCTCGTATAGCACGATTAATTTCATAGGAAGAAAGAGTAATGGTTTTCGGCAGCCCTGTCACTAGGTCTCGCCCGCGTATATCCATAAAGACCTCCTTATGCTCAATCGGCGCATAGCCAATCTCCATTTTAATATTTTCAGCGGTCCGTTCCCCGATTAAGACATTATAGGTTTTGCGGACATGCTGGGCAATTTCTTCATCGAGCTTGTCCCCTCCAATTCGGATCGAATGGCAGGCCACAATCCCCCCAAATGAGATAATCGCAACCTCCGTTGTCCCGCCGCCAATGTCTACAACAACATTGGCAACGGGTTCGTCAACAGGCAGTCCTGCGCCAATGGCAGCAGCAACAGGCTCCTCAATCAGATGGATTTTCTTTGCACCGGCGTTTCGGACAGCGTCGTGAATCGCTCTTCGCTCCACGTTGGTAGAGCCAGAAGGTGTGCAGATAACGACGTTCGGCTTACGAATGGCAAACCCCATTTTTTTAACCGCCATCCGCATAATATATTTCAACATATCGGTTGTTACATCATAATCAGCAATTACTCCTTCCCTTAAAGGACGGATCGCGATAATTTTTCCTGGGGTTTTCCCAATCATTTCTTTCGCTTCATGCCCGACGGCAAGTACATTTTTTGTAACAGTATCTATAGCCACGACAGATGGTTCATTTAAGGCAATCCCCTTATTTTTGCTATAAACTAAAATATTCGCTGTGCCTAAATCAATGCCAATCTCCGAAGTTGTTAACATATTTTCACCCTATTCTATAGAATCTTACAAAATATCTTTCACTCAGTATGCCTTGAATCTGGGGGCAAAAGCCGTTTTGTAAAGAAAAGGATACGCATTTGTAACGTTTGTCGTTAAAACGGCATTTATACAAATAAAATTTTTTTTGCATAGATCCGTCTTTTTTTGTTTATACTTATTTGATGTTCAACTGCTTCTCTTATGTTACGATAGGTCTTAGAAAACCAAGCAATAAAGGTAAAGGCAGTGTGGAAAAAATTGAATGAGAAAGATAAGGTATTAGTCATCATCGGACCGACAGCAGTTGGAAAAACAAAGCTTAGCATCGAACTGGCCAAACGGCTGAATGGAGAAATCATCAGCGGTGATTCGATGCAGGTCTATCGAGGAATGGACATAGGGACTGCCAAAATTAAACCGGAAGAAATGGAGGGGATTCCCCACCATTTAATTGATATAAAAGACCCATCAGAAAATTTCTCTGTTGCTGAGTTTCAAGAGCTGGTTCGGGCAAAAATATCCGAGATCTCAAGCAGGGGAAAGCTGCCGATGATTGTCGGAGGTACCGGTTTGTACATTCAATCGGTGATTTATGATTATCATTTTTCCGAAGCCCCTGCTGATGACTCGTTCCGCCTTGAGCTTGAACAGCGGGCACGAGAAATCGGGAATGAAGCGCTCCACCAAAAGCTGCAGGAAATCGATCCGGAAAGCGCAGAACAAATCCATCCCAATAATGTAAGAAGGGTGATTCGGGCATTAGAAATTTTTTATCGAACCGGCAAGACGAGGAGTGAGACACAAATTGAGCAGCAGCCGGATCTTATTTATCAAACCGCACTTATCGGGCTGACGATGGACCGCGATCAGCTTTATGAGCGCATTAATCTTCGGGTTGATCTGATGGTCAAAGAGGGACTGATTGAAGAAGTAAAAAACCTCTATGGTCAAGGACTCCGTGAGTGCCAATCGATTCAAGCCATCGGATATAAAGAGATTTATGAGTATCTTGATGGAAAAATCAGCTTGGAAGCTTCAATTGAAAATTTGAAGAAAAATTCACGCAATTATGCCAAAAGGCAGTTGACTTGGTTTCGAAACAAAATGGATGTAGAATGGTTTAATATGACGGAAACTACTGATTTTGCAAAAAAAATAATCGGAATTTCTCGTTACGTGGAAGGAAAGCTACAAATTAAATCGAATACATATTAATAGAGATTAAAGAGGAGGATTTACAAAATGAAAACAGCTGTTAACATTCAAGATCAATTTTTAAATCAACTGCGCAAAGATGGCACAAATGTTACCGTATTTTTATTAAACGGATTCCAAATAAGAGGTCAAATTAAAGGGTTTGATAATTTCACGGTCCTTTTTGAATCAGAAGGAAAGCAACAGCTTGTTTTCAAGCATGCCATTTCTACATTTGCTCCACAAAAAAATGTTCATCTTGATCTGGATCCGCAATAATCCATATTTAGTATATTTGAGCCCGTGTCCCGGGCTCTTTTATATTTTTTACGTCTAACATGGAAGTGTCCCCGCTTATGCCCCGTTTCCCTTCAAAAAACTTTTTTAATACTATCCATTTTCTCTGAATACAAATAGTATGAAGGATTATTTCTCACCCAACAGAAGTGAAAAAGGGCTTAAAAAGCTCACAAGCGCATATTGTCTCCTAAAAATGCGAGGTGAAGGCTTTGGATCAACCGATTCGAATGAAAAGTAATGGTCAAATCAGTATTGTCCTCAACTCCCAAAAAAGAAAAGTGCTAACAAAAGAATGGCCTGATTCCCAAGTTGTTCCAAAGGTTATCCCCCCTGAGCATTCGGCATTAAAGGAAATCGAGGAGGAGCTCGGGGAGTTAGTTGGCATGGAAGAAATGAAACGAATGATAAAAGAAATTTATGCATGGATATATGTGAATAAAAAACGGGAAGAAATGGGGTTGAAAGCAGGCAAGCAGGCCCTGCACATGATGTTTAAAGGAAATCCCGGAACCGGAAAAACAACGGTAGCGCGATTAATCGGGAAGCTTTTTCAAAAAATGAACGTCCTAACCAAAGGCCATCTGATTGAAGCAGAGCGGGCTGATCTTGTCGGGGAATATATCGGCCATACCGCTCAAAAAACCAGAGACCTGGTGAAAAAAGCGCAAGGCGGAATCCTTTTTATCGATGAAGCCTACTCATTGGGCAGAGGAGGAGAAAAAGATTTCGGCAAGGAAGCCATCGACACTCTCGTCAAACATATGGAAGATAAACAGCATGAGTTTATTCTGATTCTTGCTGGATATTCGCGGGAAATGGATTATTTTTTAACCCTCAACCCGGGACTTCATTCCCGCTTTCCGCTGGTGATTGATTTTCCCGACTACAACATCGATCAGCTGATGGAAATTGCCGGACGGATGCTTCAAGAAAGGGAATATACGTTAAGCAGGGAAGCTGAAAAAAAGCTCAAGGATCATTTGATTTGGGTCAAATCTATTTTAAGTCCGATCAGTTTTTCCAATGGCCGTTATGTCCGCAATGTCATCGAAAAATCAATTCGTTCACAAGCAATGCGGATCCTAATGCTTAATAGCTATGACAAACACGAGTTAATGACGTTGAGGAGCATCGACTTGGTTTTTGAAGAAGACTAAAAAACCGACGGCCCATTTATCCGTCGGTTTTATGGTTTTGTCTACTAAAGAATATTTACTAAGCATGAGCTTCGCAGCCGAAAAGCAGTGCTTTTCGGTGAAACAAGATTCTGTATGGGTCTTTAACGCTCGCCAATCGGCGGGTTTTCTTTTTCGGAAAGGCTGCGGGTCGGCAGCTTCCAATCAAATGTATAGGAAAGTACCCTCATGACCGTAATCAGAACAAATAATGTATAGAGCTGAATTGGAGTTTCGGCAATTTTAAAGCCAATGATCGCTCCGGCAAGAATCGTCCAGACAGCATAAATCTCAGAATGCAAGACGATTGGTTTTCTTTTGGCGAGTAAATCACGGATGATGCCGCCGCCAATCCCGGTCAATAATGCCGCAACAATAACAGCGCTCACCGGATGTCCCATTTTTGAAGCATACAATGCCCCTTGGATTGCAAACGCGGATAAGCCAATCGCGTCAAAAAAGTTACCCCATTTCTGCCAATGCCTCAATAGATTATGAGGAAACAACAGCACCGCCGTCATCGAGAGGATTGCAATTTCAAAAAACAAACCTTGATCCCACAATGCGGAAATAGGTACGCCAATTAAAAGATTCCGAATGGCACCGCCGCCAAAAGCTGTAACCATCCCCAAAATATAAACGCCTAAGATATCATATTCCTCTTCCATCGCGACAATGGCACCGCTGACAGCGAAAGCGATGGTCCCTATCATACTTAAAACTTCCCAAGTCATAGCACTGCTTCTCCCTGTATGTAAAGTCAATAGATCAAAAGTTCATTGGTTTGTCACAATTCGAACAATTAATTTTATCATAGGTATGGGAATTTTCCACTACTTTTTCACGATTTTGACTATGAAATCTAGCAAAGGGAAAAAATAGAGTATGTGTACTTTTTTTGGTATGATGAGTATGGATTTAAAAGGAAAGAGGGTTGTTGCTTGGAACAAAAACATGATCAAGAAAAAGCCATTCTTGTGGGCTGCCAGACACCCGATGTCGATGAGGCACGTTTCCAATATTCAATGGAAGAATTGTCATCACTGACAAAAACGGCACAGGGCAGCGTATTGCTTTCTGTCAGCCAAAAGCGGGAACGGATCCATCCAGCTACTTATATTGGAAAAGGAAAGGTGGAAGAACTGAGGGCTGTCATCGAAGAGCTCGAGGCAGATCTGGTTATTTTCAATGATGAGCTTTCACCGAGCCAAAAACGCAATCTTGCTTCTGAACTGAAGATAAGAATCATAGATCGGACACAGTTAATTTTAGATATTTTTGCAACAAGGGCCCGCTCTAAAGAAGGGAAGCTGCAGGTTGAGCTTGCTCAGCTGCAATACATCCTGCCGCGTCTAGCCGGACAAGGAACGGAATTGTCAAGACTTGGAGGCGGAATTGGAACAAGAGGACCCGGGGAAACGAAGCTCGAATCAGACCGCCGTCATATTCGGCGTCGGATTGACGACATCAAAAAGCAGCTGGATGTAATCGTTCATCACCGTGACCGCTACCGAGAAAGACGCAAAAAAAACAAGGCATTTCAAGTTGCAATCGTGGGCTATACAAATGCCGGGAAATCGACTCTGTTTAACCGCTTATCAGAGGCCAATTCCTTTGAAGAAAACCTTCTTTTTGCAACACTGGACCCAATGACGCGCAAATTGATTCTGCCAAGCGGCTTTCTTTCATTAATAACGGATACAGTTGGATTTATTCAGGATCTTCCAACAGCACTGATCGCTGCTTTCCGTTCAACATTGGAAGAAGTAAAGGAAGCAGATTTGCTCTTACATGTAGTCGACATGTCCAATCCCGATTATTATCACCATGAAAAAACCGTTAATAAGCTTCTTGAGGATTTGGAAATGAAAGAAATCCCGCAATTGACGGTTTATAACAAACGTGATTTAAAGCATCCAGATTTCGTTCCAACAGCTGACACGCCAACGATTTTTATCAGCGCTTTCGACCAGGAAGACCGTTTTCGTCTTAAGCAAAAAATCGAGGAAGTGGTCATCGGGTTGATGAAGCCGTATCGGGTAGAAGTTCCTTCAAGTGAAGGAAAGCTTTTATCGCTACTTAAAAATGAAACCATCCTGAGGGAATTGTCCTTCCAGGAAGACCAGCAAAACTATCTTTGCAAAGGATTTGCGTTAAAAGATCATCACATAACAGGAATGCTGGAAAAATATCAAGTTTAGATAGGAGAACACCATGTTTCAACAGTTACAAAATGGGGAAAAGCTTCAGAGAATCGCCGTTGAGGTAGAAAAACAAATTGCAGAAATACATAAAGAAATCGACAGCAAAATCGAGGTTAACCAATTTAGGGTATTAAACTGCTTTCAAAAACACCGGGTAAGTGATTCGCATTTTATTCCATCGACAGGATACGGCTATGATGATATCGGCCGTGATACGCTTGAAAAAGTGTATGCGGATGTTTTCGGCGGTGAAGCAGGGCTTGTCCGGCCACAGATTATTTCTGGAACACATGCCATCTCAATCGCACTATTTGGAGTGCTCCGTCCCGGGGACGAACTTCTTTACATTACCGGAAGGCCTTACGATACTCTTGAAGAAATCGTTGGAATCCGCGGCAGCGGCATCGGATCATTAAAGGAGTTTGGCATTTCCTATGACAGTGTTTCTTTAACTTCTGATGGAAAAATCGACTATGAAACAGTGGCGCAAAAAATCAAGCCAAATACGAAAATGATAGGCATTCAACGATCCAAAGGTTACGCAACACGGCCGTCGTTTACGATTTCTGAAATAAAAGAAATGATTTCTTTTATAAAAGAGATCAAAAGCGATACAGTGGTGTTTGTTGATAACTGCTATGGTGAATTTGTTGAAGAATTGGAACCATGCCATGTAGGGGCCGATTTAATGGCGGGCTCGCTCATTAAAAACCCAGGAGGCGGATTGGCAAAGACAGGCGGATATATTGTCGGCAAGAAAAATTGGGTCGAGGCCTGCTCTTATCGAATGACTTCTCCAGGAATCGGGGCAGAAGCCGGTGCGTCTCTCTACAGTCTTCAGGAAATGTTTCAAGGTTTCTTTCTTGCACCGCATGTTGTTGGACAGGCACTGAAGGGTGCTGTGTTTACAGCTGCAATGCTGGAAAGATTGGGGATGAATTCTTCACCGAAATGGAACGAAAAAAGAACGGATTTAATTCAGTCCGTCCAGTTCGATGATCGTGATCGAATGGTTGCTTTTTGTCAGGCAATCCAATTTGCTTCACCGATTAATTCCCACGTTACTCCATATCCAAGCTACATGCCTGGATATGAAGATGATGTCATTATGGCGGCGGGAACGTTTATTCAAGGGGCAAGCTTGGAATTAACAGCAGATGGACCGACAAGACCGCCTTATACCGCCTATGTTCAAGGGGGATTAACGTATTCCCATGTCAAAATTGCTGTCTGTATTGCCCTAAATCATTTGATCGAAAAAGGATTAGTAGAAGTAAAGTAGGGTACCTTATTTATGAAGGATTTGTGAAAGTTGCCGTGCTGGGTGTTTTATTCATGTTAGGTTTGTTACCATAGTTTGACATGTATTCTGACATCAACTATAATGGCTATAGTTAGAAATATAAAGGAGGAGAAATAATTGTCTGGAAGTGAAATTCGCCGAACAATGCCGCTTTTCCCAATCAGCATTGTAATGCAGCTAACTGAATTATCGGCGCGGCAAATCCGTTACTACGAAGAGCATCAACTCATTTCTCCTGCCAGAACGGATGGTAACCGTCGTTTATTTTGCCTGAATGATATTGATAGGCTCCTAGAAATTAAGGACCTTATTGACCAAGGAGTCAATATGGCAGGTATCAAACAATTGTTCCAGGTAAAGGAGCAACAGCTGCCACCGATTGAGGAACATCCTCAACCTGAAAAAGCCAAGCGCAATTTAACTGATGACGAATTGCGTGCCCTTCTCCGTCAGGAGCTAGTCCATGCAGGCAGATTCAATCGCTCATCATTGCGCCAAGGTGATATGTCCCGGTTTTACAAATAATTTAATATAAAAATTTTGGGAGGAAGTAAAATGGCAAAGTATACCAAAGATGACATTCAACGGATGGCTAAAGAAGAAAATGTTAAATTTATCCGTCTCCAATTTACGGACATTCTTGGAACTATCAAGAACGTTGAAATTCCGATCAGCCAATTAGAGAAAGCTCTCGACAATAAAATGATGTTTGACGGATCTTCAATTGAGGGTTTTGTCCGCATTGAAGAATCTGACATGTACTTATACCCGGATTTAAATACTTGGGTAATCTTCCCTTGGACCGCTGAAAAAGGAAAAGTTGCCCGCTTAATTTGTGATATCTATACTCCGGAAGGAAAACCTTTTGAAGGGGATCCTCGAAACAACTTAAAACGTGTTTTGAAAGAAATGGAAGAGCTTGGCTTCACCAACTTCAACCTTGGACCTGAGCCGGAATTCTTTTTATTCAAATTAGATGAAAATCGTGAACCAACACTTGAATTAAACGACAAAGGCGGATACTTTGACCTTGCTCCAACAGACCTTGGTGAAAATTGCCGCCGTGATATCGTACTTGAACTTGAAGAAATGGGCTTTGAAATTGAAGCATCTCACCATGAGGTTGCTCCTGGGCAGCACGAAATTGATTTCAAATATGCTGATGCATTAACTGCCTGTGACCAAATTCAAACATTTAAGCTTGTTGTTAAAACAATTGCCCGTAAACATGGTTTACATGCAACATTTATGCCAAAACCATTATTCGGTGTAAACGGTTCTGGAATGCACTGCAACCTTTCCTTATTCAAAGAAGGACAAAATGCATTCTATGAGCCAACAAGCAATCTTGAGTTAAGTGATACCGCTATTCAATTCATTGCTGGGGTTCTTAAACATGCACCATCATTTACAGCTGTAACGAACCCAACTGTTAACTCTTATAAGCGTTTAGTACCAGGCTATGAGGCACCATGTTATGTTGCTTGGTCTGCAAGAAACCGTTCACCGTTAATTCGTATCCCAGCTTCTCGGGGCTTGAGCACTCGTATCGAAGTTCGCAGTGTTGACCCGGCAGCTAACCCATACTTAGCAATGGCTGTTCTTTTAAAAGCTGGTTTAGACGGTGTTAAGAACAAATTAACTCCTCCTGCACCAGTTGACCGTAACATTTATGTTATGACTAAAGAAGAAAGAATTGCTGAAGGTATCTCAGATCTTCCAGCAACATTATTAGCAGCTTTAGAAAATCTAAAAGCTGACGAAGTAATGACAGCTGGTTTAGGCGATCACATTCTTGAGCATTTCATTGAAGCAAAAGAAATTGAATGGGATATGTTCCGTACTGCTGTTCATCCTTGGGAACGCGAACAATACATGCAAATGTATTAATCATTTCAGGCCTTGGCGCTCGATGCGTCAAGGCCTTTTTTGTTAGATATGAAATTTTGAAAAAGGAGGATAAAGACTAATCTGGTTATTTAACGAAAGGGCTTTGTTAAAGAACTGTGTTGATAAGTATTTATTTTCTTTTGT
>CAZAEW010000063.1:0-4808 GCA_964484065.1 uncultured Bacillus sp. | reverse complement strand
AGCGGTCTTGTTTGCATTCCTTTACTTGAACAGTAATAAACGCAATAGCTTAAAAATCAACATTGTTGTTTAACATCGCCAACGCAAAAAAAATCCGGCTTATGCCGGAATGGAATACAAAGGGGGTTTTATGAAATGTGCTTCGCATTTCATGGTTCTATCTTAGTCCGGAATTATGAACAAACTATTAAAAACAATCGACGCTTTCATTAAAAGTAATCCAAACAATCTTAAACTGATGTAAGGATTAGGAGAGTTCATTAAATAGTAACAGTTAGGAATAGGTATACGCTTCCTTTTGTCGAACTTACTAGATGAAAAGGAGGTGTTTTTGGTGGAAAAATATAATATCGTTTTTCATATGCATAATGGGGAAATCATCCATTTTGTAGAAGAACACGAGGAAGGATTTAATTTTAAAACTAGCTTAAACAATAGTAAAAAATGGTTTAGAAATGGTGAAAAGATTATTAATCTGGATAATGTAAACTATGTAGATGTAAGGACGGAATCCAAGAAAAGAGAGCTTGAAGGATTATATCAGGACCCTGATGAAGAATTTGAGTTTTGGAACTGAAAAATTTGGGATTTTTTTCGCATCCGTCCGGGTGCCTTTTTTATTTTTTCAAAAAAAGAAAACACGCCTCCGATGGCGTGCATTCTTCATGAATCTATTAACTTAGGAGTATTTAATGGATATGCCGGTATACTCCGATTACTTTTCCTAAAATGCTAACATTTTTCAAAATAATTGGATCCATTGTAGAATTTTCCGGCTGAAGTCGGAAATAATCTTTTTCTTTAAAGAACCGTTTACAAGTTGCTTCATCTTCTTCTGTCATGGCGACAACGATATCTCCATTGTTTGCGGTTGCCTGCTGTTTAACAATGACGTAATCCCCATCAAGAATCCCGGCTTCAATCATACTTTCTCCCATAATCTCCAGCATAAAAACATGTTCATCCGCAGGTGCAAGGCTTTCCGGCAGGGGGAAGTATTCTTCGATATTTTCAATGGCGGTAATAGGGAGTCCAGCTGTGACTTTACCAACGACAGGAACATTGACTACATGATTGCGCGGAATATGTGCTGTTTCATCAGCTTCTAATATTTCAATTGCTCTTGGTTTAGTCGGGTCACGTCTGATAAGACCTTTGCTCTCTAATCTTGCTAAATGGCCGTGCACAGTGGAACTCGAGGCAAGTCCGACGGCTTCCCCAATTTCGCGTACAGATGGCGGATAACCTTTTTTCTTTACCTCTCCTTTGATGAAATCAAGGATATCCTGCTGCCGCTTCGATAATTTTGTCATAAAGGATGCACCTCGTCTGGTTATTATTGTCTTCATTATAGCATACAAGCCAATTATATACAAACATAAGTTCGAACAAATGGTTGACGAGAAACAAATGTTCGTATTATAATGAAATCAATCAGAAGCGAACATATATTCTTAAAGAGGTGCTATTATGAAAAAATTATGGAAAAACTACTCCTATGCGATTATTCTTATTTTACTAAGCTTTGTTACTGCATTCATTCTTTCCATCAGATTTGATGCCTTTCATCAAAATAATTATATAAAAGTCACTGTTTCCGATGGGGACTCACTCTGGAAGATTGCCGATGAATATTCCAAGGATGGCTCGATCTCAACCAGCGAATTTGTCCAGTGGGTTCAAAGACATAACGATATTGATGGGGATCAAATTTTTCCAGGTGAAAAGATTCTTATTCCGGTGAGCAATGAGGAAAAACCAACGACCGAACTTGCCAGTGCAGCTGATTAGAGAAAGTGAGCAAACCTATATGAGAGCCATACTTTATTGCAGAGTTAGTACGGAAAAAAACACACAAGATTCATCCTTAAAAAGACAAAAGGAAGAACTCGAGAATTTAGCAAAAATGAATAGATTCGAAGTAATGAAAATCATTGAGGAAAGACATAGTGGTTTTGATGTTGAGCGAGAGGGAATTATTGAAGCATTGGCTTTATTTAAAGAAAAAAAAGCAGACGCATTATTAGTACAAGATGACACTCGTTTAGGAAGAGGGCATTCAAAAATTGCGTTAATTCATGAACTTCGAAAAATGGATATAAAAGTTTTTACCGTACAAGATCATGGAGAGATTTCCCTATCAGAAGCGGATTTGATGGTATTGGAGATTTTAAGTGCTGTTGAAGATTTTCAGCGGAGAATTACAAACTATAAAATAAGCAGAGGGATGGCACGGGCAGTTAGGGATGGATTCGAACCACAGAAAAATTTATCTAATCTTCATATGGGCGGCAGGGACAAAAAAGAATTGCCGGTTGAAGAAATTATTAATCTTCGAAAAAAAAATCTAACCTTCCATGAAATTGCTGCTACATTAAGGGGATTAGGATTTGAAGTAAGTAAAGCAACGGTACATAGGAGATATAGAGAATATCTTGAAGAAACGGATGACCAGCTAGGAAAGAGGAGTTCAAAATGACTGAAACATTTATGTTGAGGTATGATTTTGATTAGGGAAATAGTAATCATCAGCGCAGAAGGTAAGGATTCTAAAAAATGAACTCCTTTAAATTAATCCGCTTTTTAATGATACCTTATAAATTATCTGCGGCAATAGAGGTAACTAATTTCATGTTAACTGAATGAAATACCCCTTTTTCATCCTCATGGAAAAACCATTCTTTTTGTTCAATAATATGGTAAATTAATGATTCTTTATCTTCAGCATTAATAAAAAAAGTAACGGAGTTACCTGAATCAAAATTAAAAATAACCTTATATTTCTTAATTAATATCACCTCCTTCAGATTTTATTATAATACAACCCGTGGCCTATAGAAGGATATTAACATCCCAATCTACTATAAATGGATATGTTTCAGAAAAAGTTCACCGGAGTATATGAATTTCCAGATAAATGAAAATTCTCCACTCTTGTCAGAACTTCTATTTTCTAGTAAAATCAAATGTCAAATTGTTTTTTTGAAAATAGAAATTCGAAAGGAGAGTTTTTATCACCATGCTTTCAAAAGAAAAAATTTCCCGTATCAACGAGCTTGCCAAAAAAGCAAAACAAACAGGTTTATCCGAACTGGAAGCAAAAGAACAATCAAAGCTTAGAAGCGAATACCTTGCTTCGTTCCGTTCATCTATGTTAAAAACGCTATCCAATGTCAAAGTAATAGATCCGGAAGGCAATGATGTGACACCTGAAAAATTAAAGAGGATGCAGAAGGATCGGTTACATTAAAGGAATACGTTTCATTGTATTCCTTTTTACATATCTAAATAAAAATGTGGCAAATTATGAATATGTTGATTTTTTTGTCTAAATTTGTACCTATTTGTTGTATAAATTTTCGTTGCACTATAATATAAACTTTGTAGTGATTAAACAGATACAGAAAGGATGTCAATAATGTTTGATACAATCGATGCATTATCCGTAACCTCCATCCGCACCCTTTCAATTGATGCGATTGAAAAAGCAAATTCCGGTCATCCTGGAATGCCGATGGGTGCAGCACCAATGGCTTATACATTGTGGACGCGTTACATGAATCATAATCCAAAAAATCCACACTGGTTCAACCGTGACCGTTTTGTCTTATCAGCTGGACATGGTTCCGCTTTGCTTTATTCCATGCTTCATCTCTCCGGCTATAACGTAACAATGGATGATTTGAAACAGTTCCGTCAATGGGGGAGTAAAACTCCTGGCCATCCGGAATATAAACATACTGAGGGCGTTGAGGCAACCACTGGACCGCTTGGTCAAGGGATCGCAATGGCTGTCGGGATGGCAATGGCAGAGCGTCATTTAGCCAGCGTATACAACAAAGATAACTTTGAACTTATCAATCATTATACATACGGTATTTGCGGCGATGGCGATTTAATGGAAGGGGTTTCTGCAGAAGCTGCTTCTCTTGCAGGACACTTAAAATTAGGACGCTTAGTAGTGCTATATGATTCCAATGATATTTCTCTTGACGGGGATCTAGATAAATCGTTCTCCGAAAGCGTAAAAGACCGCTTCTTATCATATGGTTGGCAATATATCCGTGTTGAAAACGGAAATGACATGAATGAAATTGCCAATGCAATAGAAGAAGCAAAAGCCGATTTAGACAGACCTACAATGATCGAAGTAAAAACAATTATCGGTTATGGATCACCAAATCGTGCCGGTACATCAGGCGTACACGGTGCACCACTTGGCGCAGATGAATTAAAACTGACAAAAGAAGCTTACAAATGGACATTTGAAGAAGATTTCCATGTTCCACAAGAAGTTTATGATAACTTCCAAAAGCTAATCGTTGAAGCTGGAGCGAATAAAGAAAAAGAATGGAATGAGCTTTTTGAAGAGTACAGCAGCCAATACCCTGAACTAGCGGATCAGCTTGATAAAGCATTAAAAGACGAGCTTCCAGCTGGCTGGGATAAGGACATCCCTGTTTATGCTGAAGGCAAGAAACTTGCAACACGCGCTTCCTCAAGTGAAGTACTAAACGGAATTGCGAAAAATCTGCCAATCTTTATCGGAGGTTCAGCCGACCTTGCTGGATCAAACAAAACGACAATCAAAGGAGCAGGTGATTATAAGCCTGGTGCCTACGAGGGTAAAAATATCTGGTTTGGTGTCCGTGAATTTGCAATGGGTGCAGCGATGAACGGCTGGGCGCTTCATGGCGGAGTGAAGATTTTTGGAGGAACATTCTTTGTTTTCTCTGATTATTTACGCCCTGCTATCCGACTTGCGGCTCTAATGGGTCTGCCTGTCACATATGTGTTTACACATGACA
>CAZAEW010000062.1:0-21748 GCA_964484065.1 uncultured Bacillus sp. | reverse complement strand
AGCAAATGAACCAGCGCCCCCATAAAAATAATAGAAAAAATCAATAACAATACTCTTTTCATACGTATACCTCACTCTTTATTAATGGCATTTTTATTGATCCGGCATGTCAAAATCCATTATTTAATGAAAATAGCTAACAGTGTAAGTATTGTTCGCTATTCCATGCTTTTACATGGGGGAGGATTTAAAGATAATAATATTGCATTTCCTTTTTTAATAACTTGCCAGTTAAAACTCACTTCTTTTTAAAATAAGTCAAGAACATAAATACTGAAACCACGGTTGAAAATACAAATATTAAGACATAATTTAATTGTGGTCCAAATAGCCATGGAAATACGGGTTCGCAAGCAGGAACGGAGCTATTGTTGCCATCAATTACTGAAAAAGATCCACAAAGTAACGAGCTAAATAAAATAAGCCCAACAAACCCCGATCCTAAAAATATTGCAAGTATAAGAGTTATTGTACCCGTGACAAGATATAATCCTTTTTTTCTCACTTTCAAACTCCTCTGTATAACGAACAGTGATTGTCACTGTTCACTTTAGTGTTTAAGCAGAATATACAATCAAATAGTTGTTTTCATCCAAATATTATATTTAATACTTTTTCTACTAAATCCCCTTTCCCAATAAAAATAAACCTACCCACCAGGCATATAATGAATCCAATAAACGAAAATACGATGCCTAATAAATAAATAGTGAATCCACCATTTATAATATATTCGCTTGGTATACCCCGCCGATAAAAGACAGTCGTATATGTACCTGCATTTACCCTAGAGGAGAAGTACCTACCCTTGAAGTATATTGGTGTCTTACCCCATCCTCGGTTGTGAATTCAATCACTGGATAAGAAACACTGGTTGAGGATTTGTATATATTTTTGACTACATAAGCTTTTGTTTGTATAACATCTTCCTGACGGCGGAAGTGCCAACGGTAGAACGTAATGGCAGCGACTGGCACAATCCAAGCCAAACCGAATATAAAAAACTCAAACCTCCTGTTGCTTCTGGTTCCATTACATTTTCACCTCTAAAATGATATTGGATAGGTCTCCTAAAAATAGTGTCAGGCACCAAATAAACACATTTGTCCATCAGTGGCGCCTGACACCTAATTTTCGATGTTGTATCCATATAGATGTAAAAGCTAATATACGATATTTGTACGTGTTTCTATTTCTCTTTTATTAAATTCTTTTCTAAATCCTCATCTTCTGAGAACAAGTAACCCCTTTGATTAAAATTAAAGCTTTTAAAACGAAACTTACAATATAGAATCACAAGCTGTTCCGGAAGAACGAATAGAATGGCATAGAAGATTAAAAATCCTAAAACATACATAAGGAAATCATCTAGTTCAATATAATCAACTTTTCTTAATATAAATTGACTAATATATACCAAAGCAGCAAATGAAACAATTATGATAGGCATATAAGATTTTATTATATAACTGACATTTGATTCATTCTCAACTGATTTATCCTCAGGGAACTCCATATACGTTTTTTGCTCATAAAAACCTCTTATTTTATCCATACGAGTTCCTTTTCGATATTCCCCTTTATTGGTCAAAACATAATAATGAATAAAAGTGATAATAAAGATTAACAAGCCAAACATAAGCGTTACATTTGTTAAGGTTAAAAGTGACTCTTTAGTAATATCCCTTTCTTTCCCCAGCACAAATAATCCCACTATATACATCATTACGCCAATATTTTGAGTAATAATAACCGTCAATAAGTACTGCATTTTTTGGCTTCTTTTATATACGGCGGGAATAGCATATATCGCTGATAATACAAAGATAATTAATGTCACGAAAAAGTGAACTTGTACTATGTTATTTTTAAATGGATACACACTTCCACTAGCATGGTGATATTCTAATGAGAGTAACAATCCCTGAATAAATATTGAAAAAATTAATACAACTGCCATATTACCCAGACTCTGTCTGCCGGATTCAAACGGTCCTCTTAAAACTGCAAAATCCTTCACCGATAATTTATTAAACATTTTTAATCCTCACTTAATTCTTGATGAAAAAGAGTTATCTCTTTTTCATGTTATATAGACGTCCCTCTTCTATTCCGAGAACACCAGTATAATGTCTGTACCTATCAGTTTCTTTATCAAATCTTTTTATTGCTATTTTATTTTTACCACTAATAGCCAAACAAACTTTTGAAACAGAAGATTCTTCCTCAAAAGTTTGTTTGCCAATTTTACATATTTGTATTAGGAATTCCTTGATCATTCTCGCGTGCCAGTAAAGTTTGTATCCCGCTAATTAAATACAAGATTCCTGCTATTAAAAAGAGAGTAAGTATGCCAATAATGATTAAAGTGACTCCTTGTGCAGTTGTTGCCTTCTTCTTGACCTTCTGGCTAAATACAATTCCAACTATCCCCATAATCAATAATACTAGAATGATAGCTACCCAAAATGATAATGGGCCGGGGTACTTCGCAAATTCCCATAAATAAGCGTTAGTTTCTTGATCATTAATCGTAATATGAAGTGGTGAAATCATCCCTACTGTGGTATAAAAGGCTGCCCACAGTAATAATATAATTGAACCAATTAGTGTTAAAATACTTGATAAAGACGCATGTTTATTCATATTTCATTCTCCTGCTTATATTTATTTGGCTATTTCATATTTCAATTTTCCAATTTCCATCACTGAATCTTCTTTTTTCATGCCTTTTACTAACTTATATTGCTCATTTGTAAGTAAAACTAAAATCGGTACTGCACTATTCGGTTGAAGTACACCTATTCTTGTTTCAGATAAATTTAGCTTTGATTTATTCCAAACATATTCACCAGCCTTATTACCTAGCGTAAAATCGAAGGAAATATTTTTTATCGGTTTGTGTATTCGATTAATGGCCATAAAAAGAAACGCCTTCTGTCCCGAATCTTTTGTTAGAACATCCACCGCATACATACCAAAGACATTATCCTCACCAGCTTTAGGATCTTTTTTTATTTGATTATTTACTAATTGATAGAGTTGATTATTTTCAATTGTTACACCCTTACTTTCATCTGATTTAGCAACTTGTAAATTTAAATCTGCTTTTGCTTTTGTTTCATTATTTATGGCTGTCTTTGCATCATTGTTCTTACTCTTCTCAGTCTTATTTCCTGATGATGCTTCCGAGCAGGATGCCAAAAAGAATAATAAGGAAATAGCCAAAAGTGCAGATAATCTTTTCATTTGTATTCACTCCATAATTTTCACAATTTAATAGGAACTTATTGTAAACGTTGGATCCTTATTGCCCCATCTAAGCAACAATATGGATGTGCTAGGGGTCTTTGAACTATTTCTATTACTTTTTTCATATGAATTTAATAGGAATGGGAGTACATTAAAACCCATTAATTACTATATTTAATATTATATGCGGAAATTAATCGAGGGAATATGAGGAAATTCTACCATTTTCTACATTGCGAAATAGCGAAAAAAGTAGAATTATGTCTTTTTACCTACACTATTTATTTTGAAAAGAGAAGTTTACGTTCGCTATGAATCTCGATTGTTGCATTAATGGTAAGCCCGAAATATAAAATAAGCGCACCTTCACGGTACGCACGACAAATAACCGTATATCATGATTTTTTCAATCAGATATGCGGATATTTCATTTTTGCTGCACATTCTACTTAACGCCAATATAACAAATACTAAAAATAAACGATACCCATAACGTTAATGGTCCCGGATACTTTGAAAATTCCCACAAATAAGCTCTTACTTGGTAATTGTTAATCGTAATTGTAAGAGGTGATATAATTCCTGCAGTAAAAAATATGGCAGCATTGCTTAAAAAAGGATTGACTCTATGAATGTTAGAATGCTTGACCGTACCGCGTGTTTTTCCATGTTTCTCTCCACCTGAATTTATTTACTTAACCGTTTCAAATTTTAGGTTTTCAATTTTCAATAATTGTTTAGCCTTATTTAGATGCTTGACGGTTGTATACTGCTCATTTGTTAATGGAATTAAAATTGGAACAACTCCGTTTGGTTGAAGTACACCGATATTTGACTCCGGCAACGTGGTTTTCATTTTATTCCATACATATCCGTCGACTTCATTACCAAGGGTTAGATCAAAAGTGAGATTGGTTATCGGATCATTTAGTCGATTGACGGCCAGAGTTAATAGCACTTTCTCTCCGGATTTCTTTGTAATAATGTCAATTTGCTTTTAATTGAGTTATCTCATAAACTAGTACATTATCAAAAATAAGTGGACGGTTCTCAAATCCCATCTTTCAACTTTCTTCCCATATCTTCTACTTCTGAGAATAACTCGCCATCTTGATTAAAATTAAAGCTTTTAAAACGAAACTTACAATAGAGGATGACTAACTGCTCGGGAAGTACAAAGAGCATAACAAAAAATATTAATATAGGTAAAACGATCATAATAAATGTCTGCATTATATCCGTTTCCATACTATATGAGGCATTCCTTAGTAGATATTGAATCACAAACACTATCCCGATTCCCCCTATAATAACCAATGGCAAATAGGAAGTAGTTTCAAATTTACTTCTGAGTTCATCTTTTTTACTCCCTTTTCGGTATTGTCCTTTTTGCAATAAAATATAAAATCGTACCCATGTTACCATGATTATCAATAAACCAAAAAGTAATGTTACCTGGGTAAATGTTTGCAGGGAATTTTCATTTACTTTAATACCGGATTCCTTAGTGCCTAGGAAAATTATAGCTAATAAAAATACCGGAACACAAAATGTGTTTTGGGAGATTAATATACTTAACAAATATTGCATTTTCTGGCTTCTCATATAGATGAATGGAATGCTATAGAGAACGGACAGAACTACCAAAGCAACAGTTACCCAAAAATGAATTTCGAAAATCCTTTCTATGTTTGGATATATTGAGTATTGCTTTATGTAATACTCTAAGTAAACGAGCAATGCTTGCAAAAAAATAGCAATTATAAATATCCCGCCAAAATTCTCTGGGCTTTGCCTTCCCGATTCAAGAGGACCTCTTAAAACGGCAAAATCCTCCACCGTCAATTTTTTAAACATCTTTACATCTCCAAATTATTTATCTCGTATTTTTCGTTCATTATCAAAGATTCGCAGAAGGATTTCCACTTCCCTTTTCAGCTTCTTACACCAATATTCATCTTCGTAGTATAAATAACCGTAAATTCATTGTTTTTTTATATTGACTCACTGAAGCAGTGTGGACGCTTATTCTATCTTTTTTTACCATTGGTTATTGCCTTTAACCGACAATGGCGAACAGTGACTTGCACTGTTCGCTTAGTGTTCTTTTCTTGCTTCATTTCTGCCAAATAAAAGAATCAAACGTATTTCGACAAAAATTAAAACATATTTTTCCGATTATCTCTTATCTTGCACTCATAAAGGTAATAATCCACACAAACATGGTTAACGCACTAACCATTAAGTCAGCAAAATGAAGACCAATTATTTTCCATTCGCTTTGCCTTTTCTTCCGAATTCCGAAAAAATCACTATTTTGAATGACATAGATAAATGCACTAGCAAAAACGACTCCTGCCAGGGTAATCATACCCAATTGAAGATTCCATCCATCCTGTTCATCACTTATCTCTAAATGATCAAGCTCTAATCCAGACTGATTCGCAATAAAGAAGGAGATGACAATGGCAATAAAAAGGAGATAGGGAACATGAAAAGGGTGCTTACGGTAATCAACAAGCCATAAAAGTCTCTTGACTGTACGGCTTCTTTTCTCAATCCAGCTTTCATCCTCTTCTTCATCATCCCTCATAATAGCGATAAAGCCCCAATAGATTTCAAAAATAAATATAACTATATTCCCATAACTTATAAGATTTAAATTCAAAATATATGCGAGTACCAATCCGATAATAGAGATAACAACATACTTGTTTGCAAAATTCATACGGTTCTCCCACGCTTGGTTGATGAAGACACGATTATCATTCTGTTTTTTGAATTCTGTTCTATTTTCATCATTCCTAGAACGATTTCCATTTAGCCAAACAAAGAGTGAAGAGATAAATGTTAGTCCTACTCCAATTTCGAAATATTGCACTATTTCATTCGAAAATGGCGTAAAGGGACTATATGTAAAGAAAACCATTAGACCATCAATAATTGTCACTGAGATCCCTATGATATATAAATAGGAAGCAATCTGGTAGATGACAATTCAACTCTTTTCTATTAGATTGATAAGATAAAGAAAAAGGTAATAGATTGCGCATTAAACTATGACTCATTTAATTTTTGGTTTTTCATTGTTTTTATCCCTGCAATTATATAAAGAATGACAGCAGGTAATGCTAATCCTGAAGCCAAGATTAAGTTTAAAATTCCTAATATCAATAAAATGGTTCCTTTTGTTACAGTAGGGTTTCTTTTAACTAATAAGCTAATCACAATGGCGATAATTCCTGAAAAAAATGAAATGATAATAGAGAAAGTACCCATATAAAACATAGCTACAAATAAATAGATAATGATGTTATATGAAAATTGCAATGATACAAATAAAACCAGAGAAACTAAAATGGATATAATACCGCCAATTAATGCTAGTTCACCAGCTTTTTCAGAGTTGCTTTTCATCATTTTCCCCTTTTTCCTCTTTACTTTGTTCAATTGCAGCATCAACCCTTGCAGTAAAATCATTCCTCCAAATTGTGAACTTCTCCTCAAACTCACCTTCCATACGATTTACGTACCCTTTAAATTTCACTATTTGAATATCTGTAGCATCAAACAATTTATAACTATCCTTCGATAGCCCTATTGGGACTATAACACCGCCATAATCCTTAAAGGTTTTTTCATCCAGTAATAAACCTCTGCTGACAATCATATACTCCAGGTCTTCTTCAGATTTAAGAGAAACGACACTTCCCAATGGCAATACTTCTTCCATTTCCGGCCTCTTTATCAATTTATTGACCCCCTCAGATCCCTCATTTTATTTTCAATCCGTCTCCTTTTTCGTTCTAAATCATTAATCCTCTCAATAAAGGCATCTCTAGTTTTTCCCTTCATGTGTTCATCAATAACTTTATTTAAGTTTGTAATATGATCGTTCAAAGTTATTACTGCTTCTTCTAATTTCTTAACAGTGTTTGCTATTTCATTCGTTGCCCCTGTCGCGCCAAATTTACTATGGATTTTAGACATCATTACGCGATCATTCATAGCAATCTCTCCTTTTATTAACTAACCAAGTGATTAAATAACGTATTCTTTAATTCTTCATCTTTTTCCATCATAGATACCACTGCTGATGTAACATCACTTTCAAGCAGAGCGATATCGTTCGATAAATTTTTAATATCACTTGAGATTTCATTCACTAGATTTTTGTTAATTCCCTTATGTGGATCCTGTAAAAACAATGTTTTGTAGGTTTGATATCTTGAAATTAAATGACTGATAACAATTTGTTCAATATGCGGATTAATGTAAAAATCTCCTTTTAACATGTCCTTAAATTCGTGGAGATACGATAACCCAATTTCTTTAAAAATACTTTTTATTTCACTGCGGGTTAAATAAAAAGCTACACCTAGTTTGAATCCTTGGAACGCTATATGAAATGCATTATCTAACGTAGCGTTGACACGTTCTTTCATATTAGCAAAGGAATTCTCAATATATCCAATCGCATTAATGCCTTCCATTTTTATCAAATTGACTACCAATTCATTCATTAAAATAGTAGCTTTAAAGCCCTCGTTTTGACTTAATAATTTAGTCTTTAATGCATTAAAATCACCAAAAGTCAGCATTACAAAAACAAGATTGGAAATTCCACTGACTGATGAAACAGCACTAATTTTCAACGCAGTTCCCTTGCTCATCTTTTTTTCTGCTATGCCTTTGTAAATATCACCAGCTGATGAAACCAATTCATAAAACCCCGGAAACCAGTCCAACCCTGTGTCATTGTTGCTTTTTAGCTTGTCAAACCATTTAAGATTCCCATATTTATCAAAGTCAGAGTTCTCAAATTTATAAGAATGTCCTTTCCCATTTGGGATGATAAACATTTGGCCCGGAATAACCATGTCGGCTGACTTTACACCTTGATGTAAAGGGTCATTTTCATTAATAACATTGCGAATATTTTTTTTGTCAAAACCATATCCGTACTTAACGACGTCTACACTTAATAATGGTGCGGGATTTAATGAAAGTACATCGAGATTATCACTAGGGTTTCTCATAGCGACACTATCAGCCAACCCACCTCCAAGCGAATGCCCGGTTAAGGATATTTTTGCTCCATGGGCTTCTGCTTTAACCATTTGATAATAAGCATCCGCTTCATCTACTTGTGCAGTACTTACATAATTGCCCGTAAGATTGTTCAAGCCAATGGCGGCATCCGCCCCTATATCGCCTATGTCTTTTTCAGCCTGTGTCCCCACAAAAACAATAACGATTTCGCCTGTATTATTATCTTGTAATGCATACCCTGAAAATCCAGTAATAGTATTGGTGGAACCTTTGTCGAACATTGTGGCATTATATTTTTCTTCAAGTGTTCTCTTCTTTATATCCTTTTGATCATAACCATATATATCCTTTGCTGCTAGAGATAGTTTCCCTTCGTCTGATAACAGATTGTACAATATTACTCCCTCCCGGCTTTCATTTTTTCATATTTTTCACTCGCCTTAAGATTATCGCTGTCAAATTGCAAGTCATTATCTAAATAATAAGATACTATCTTGCCGTTAACGTCTTTTTTCTCTAACTCGATATATACCTCCATCTCAACAATATAAAGTTCATTAGCCTTTCCTTCTTGAAAATCAATTTTTATTGATGCATCTTTGTATCTATCGTATTGAATTTTCAAATCATCATTTATGATTTGATTAAATTCTTGCTCGTTTAATTCATAATAAACATATGGAGGTCTAGATAAATCGTACGTATATCTCTTGGGTTTCAATTTTTCAATCCCTTGAAGTTTATCAAAAATGAAATTTAAGTTAAGTGTTTCATTTGTATTTTGATTAATATATTGATTATTAGCGTAACTCACTTTAAATTGTGGTGATTCTTCCTGCTCTAGTTGTTCCTTTTTATTCCCTTTTTCTATTCTAGATTCATTACTTCCTACTCCCATTCCTACTGCTGTGTTATCGTTAGCATTATATATACCATTAAAGGAAATAACATTTTTCTCTTCCATAGCTGTATTTTGTGCTTCCGGAGTAGATGTAAGTACATATGCCTCCTGTCTAACTTCCGCATACCCATGCCCTGCATGCAATATCACACCCATATTCCGCTCATTTAAATTTTTTGCATACTTCTTGTAATCTATCTTTTTCTCAACTGATAATGATGAACAGCCCACCAGCGTTCCCATAAAAATAATAGAAATAATCAATAACAATACTTTTCTCATACGTATACCTCACTCATAATTAATGGCATTTTGATTTTTGTTAAAGAACCTTTTAAATAATAATAAACTTCATCCCTTGTTAACTGAGCCTCATTGCTAATGTATTTTATTGAAAAGACACTTTGATCATTAGCTGGCATTTTAATTAGCCCGGATGTTAATTTCGTTTTGCATTTATAAGCGAGCGGGTCTCTGTTGCGGCTAAAGTATTCCTCTTGTCCGCAAAAGACAAAAAATACATTAACCGTTTTAGCCATATCAATTAATAAAGCAGCATCCTCTTCACTCACAAAGACCTTTTTACAAAACTCCTCCGTATCCAGGATGTAAACAAACTCTTGTTTAAAATGAATCGAATCCAGTTTCCCCGAGATTTTTGCCTCAGACAATGCCTGATGGCGTTCATTAATTAAAGTTTTCCAATCATTAAATTGATTAATGATTTCCGGTTCGTCCACCACATATTTTTTAACCTTATCTTTTAATTGAATTAACCCATACTCTTTTGTATCTACAATGACCATATTTTCCAGCATGCCAGTATTGAGCTGAGACAATAAACTTAAAGATATTTCCGTTACTTGGTAGTTATCTAACCCGTAAACCAACAAGTGATTACTTAATGAAAAATTGTGTGCAGTAACTTGTACCTTATCATAATCCAGGCCAATTGGAAGAAGGCCTGCTTCTTGAGCTTTCAACAATTGTTTATTTTTCTTATATGAAAGTAAGTCGATAACATCAGGCATCATTGGAATTTCCTCTGGCCGCGCCCCTTTCCAAAGTTCATCCATTTTTGCAATCTCATCTTGTAAAAGAATAATCCGCTCAAGATCATCTTCTGCTTTAGCAGGTAACACTGCCTGGAATAAAGTTGGACTTTCAATTTTAATTAATCCGCGTCCCGGTATTTCTTCAATTTCATAGGATGTTCTTCCAACAATCGAAGTTACCTCACTTTTATCTAACAAATATAAACAAGCTTGAAGTTTAATATTGCTGGTAATTTGCATTCTTAAACTCATCTGCCTGCTGGCACTTACGACGACATGAATACCAATACTTGAACCTTCACGAACCATTTGCAGCACAATCATTTCAAACTCATTATTAAAATTGGATTCTTTCACAGCATCGTAATTATCAATAACTGCCACAATCCTCGGAATTTGACGGTTACTTATTTTTTCATACATTTCGATGCTTGCAACATCATATTGGCTTAATAGTTTCTTCCTTGACTTCATTTCATTAACCATTCGGTCTATGAATTTCATACACTTTACTGCTTCTTCAATTCGAATCGTATCTGCGACATGAGGCAAGTTTTTCAAGGGAAGTAAACCGTTAGTACCAAAATCTATTAAGTAAACATGCAAACTTTCCGGATTATTCTGTCTTACAAGATCCATTATTACTGTTTGTAAGAAGGTAGACTTACCGTAACCAGGGATTGAAAAGACAGCTAAATGTCCATCTTTCGTTAAGTCCAGTGTTAAAGTATTTTGCGCTTGCAGTTCAGGCTGATCCAGTAATCCAATAGTGGCACACAATGCTTTCTTTGGACTTCTCCACTCTTCCTCAAAGTTTACCGGATGTAAATCCTGGGCAAAAATTCTCTCCTGCAGCGGCGGCAGCCATGGTCTTGGCAGCTCCGCGATTTGATTTTCCTTCGCGAAGTCTTGAATATAATCGGCAACGGCATCGAGTTCGGTCGGCACTTTGGCAATGGATTTTTTTCCGGAAAGCCCGCTTAAGTCCTGCGAAAGAATTTCGTATTGACCGAGCTCATTGATGGCATAAATCGTTGTGTCCAGCAGATCCTGATCATTTTTATCCGGGTTGTAATCGGCACCGCTCCAGGCACTTTGGAATAATTCATAAATTTCATTGTTGCCGACTTGCAGATAAGCTCGTCCCGGCAAAGTGATTTCCGCGGCATCCGGGGTTTTCAAAATTTCCATCGAATCGCTGGAGTTTTGCACTTTGAGAGCCAGCTTGAATTTCGAGTTCGACCAAATTTGGTCGTCGACGACACCGCTTGGTTTTTGCGTCGCCAAAATGAGGTGGATCCCAAGAGAACGTCCGATCCGCGCTGTTGATACGAGTTCTTTCATAAATTCCGGCTGCTCGGATTTGAGCTCGGCAAATTCATCGGAAATTAAGAATAAATGCGGCATCGGCTCGCGAGCTTCGCCTGATTTATACAGTTTTTGATATTGATTGATATGGTTGACATCATATTCGCCAAACAAACGCTGGCGCTTTTGCAATTCCGCTTTGATCGAAGCAAGCGCCCGCATTGATTGCGCTCCGTCCAGGTTGGTAATCGTCCCCAAGAGATGCGGCAGGTTTTTAAAGAGATTCGCCATCCCGCCGCCTTTATAGTCGATTAACAGAAAAGCAACTTCGTGCGGATGGAAATTGACCGCAAGAGAAAGAATATACGACTGAATGATTTCCGATTTACCTGAACCGGTCGTCCCGGCAACCAAGCCATGCGGACCATGAGCTTTTTCATGCAGATTGAGGCTGACAATATCATCTTTGCCGCGCAAGCCGAGCGGAACAGCAAGGCTTTTATACGTTTCATTTTGCGCCCAGCGCTGTGCTATGCTTAGGTCCTCGACTTTTTCCACACCGTACATTTCCAGGAAGGTAACGCTCTCTGGAATCGAGCTCTTTAAATTTTGCAAATGATTGAGCGGCGCCAGAGCACGCGAAATATCTTCTTTATTAAAATCTTCCGGGAAATGATCCGGGGTGAACCGGCGGTTGACCAATTCCCCTTCTTCAAGAAGAATATTTCCGAACGCTGCATCGCGAATATCAATGACGGTCTTCACATGTTCAGGCAAGGATTGCATCACATCCTGCACAAACACCAGCGAAATGCCGAGCTCACTCGGATCTTCATTAAAGTACTCCATGATCGTATGATCCAAAATCAATTTTTCATCGGTAATCAAAACGACAAAATGGGGTGAAAAATAAAGCCTTTCTTTTTGACCCGCTTTTTCATCGACCGCAAGCTTGCGTTCTTTTATGATTTGATAAAGTGAATTCAGCACCTGGTCGCGGGAACGCTCATGGTAAACAAAGCCGCGCACATTGATATCCCGAAGGCTTGCATGCGGAAGCCAGCGCATCCAGTTCCACTTTTCTTTTTCCTCTTCCGGAAAAATCGTCACGAATTGCAAATCGTGGTAGCTATGAAATAAGGCCAGCTGCATCACCAGCATTTGTAATTGTTCAAGCACCAGGTGGCGCGGCCCGATATAGCCGACCGGTCCTTTTGCAAGCTTTGTTACGACCGGCACATGATCAATGGTCAGATATTGAGTGCTGATTGCCCGGGCTTCCTCGATAAGCCCGTCTTTTTCCTGTGTAAACTCTTCGACGCTGAATTCAGTCTCAAAACTGGTTTTCACCTGTCCCAGTCCGGTACGAAACATGAGAAAATCATGGTGAAACATTGTTTTTTCGTAAATACGCGAATGAACGCTCAAGGCCATAGCGCGGATTTGTTTTACACTTGGATAATGATATTGGAGGGCATGCCGCTGCTCTTCACTCGCTTTGTACAGTTCCGTTGTTTTCCGCTTTAAATATTCACGGTAGCTTCTGTCCCTAATCTTTATATCAATCCGATACTGCTTCAAATTTTTTAAATAGGAAGTAATTGAAAATATAACCGTTGTCACTGTCATCGCCAGCATGGCGATCATATAAATCGCATTTGGCCGCATGAACGACATCAGTACCGTGGCGGCGATCATGACAATCGATGGTACAATGGTCCGTGCAAGCTGTTCGCTTGGTTTTGTCGGCTTATTGGAAGGCTTCGCGATGGTGCGCTTTTCCTCCGGCTCTCGATAGATAATTCTCGGGCTGCGATGATAATCAGGATATTCTTCGCCAAAGCCATGATTCGTACCGTACAAACGGACCAATTTTGTTGAGGCAAGCGATTCAGGTGAAAGAATCTCGAGCGTATCTTTGCCGATCTGGATCATGCAGCCGTCAAAATACAGCTGATCCCCCGGTTCAAGCCAGATATCACCGCCGGCCTGAAGGGAATTATGAAAAACTTGTCCGCTGTTCACTTGCAATTGAAAGGGTACGCCCGGCTGTTCACGAATGAGAACAAGATCAGCAGCAGACTTCTTCACACAGACATCATCATATTCGTTTCTTCCAAAAGTAATGCTGCAGTGCTGCGTTATATCGTATACGTGGCGCTGATTTTCTTCCATCAGGAAAAGCCTCATCGTAAAATCCTGATGTTGTAAGGTCAGCCGTTCGTTGACGCGCAGCTGTTTTTCTCCGATAATGCAGTATTCACCGTTCCAGCCGATCGACAGTGAATAATTCAAATCACTGAAGGTAATGGTATTAGACAAATCTTTGCCGATTTTCACTATCTTTGATTCATTTATTTTTAAATGGCATTTGTGCAATTGATCTCCACAGCTTAGCAGCAATAATCGTTGTGCCATCTTTCTCTTCCTCTCTCATCACAAATCAATATTTGTAGTCCGTACGAATATTTATATTGAATTACTATTATTGGCCCGCAGACAGGCTTCCCGGTGTCAGAGTTTTAGCATCCGTGCCGGTCTGTGCGGACTGCTGTTTTTGGTTCTGTGCATTCACAGCAGCTTTTTCCGTTTTTTTGTCCAGGCCGTACTTTTCCTTGTAACTTTTATATTGATCCGTATAGGTTTGTACTTTCTTCTCGCGCTCGGCGCCGCTTAAATCCGGATCACTTTTGGCTTTTTCAATTTGCTTAATTAGTCCGTACATGATCAGCCTTGGGTCATCAAGGTATTTGGCAAGGTCGAGTGAACGGTTTAATTCGCCCCGGCCATTGTAAATCCAGTACAATAAATAATTCTTATTGCTGTTTGCGCGGACATTTTTTAAAATGGAATCCTTTTGCTCCTTTGTCAGCTTCTCTGATTGAATGTAAGCATATGCCAGCTCGTATTGGTTGGATTTCGGCAGTTTCTCGGGATCTTGACCCTTCAGTTCTTGAATCACCTTTTTATAATCGTTTGCCAAAAAGGCGTGATCCGCTTCGAGAAGATGTCCTTGATAAGGAATTTTGACAAAACCAAAATAGGCGAGTGGAGCAGCCAAAATGACCGCTAAAGCGATCATGGAAAAAGCTAATCGTTGATAGAGACGGAATCGTTTTTTCGGAACGAGCTGCATCTTTTTCTGCATCTCTGTTTCCTCTTTTATGTAGCTTGTTTGCAAAAATTTGCTGAGAGCGTCGATGTCTTCCATTTCAGCTACTTTGCGTTCAAATTCCGTTTCTTTTGTATTTTTTAACGAGCCGTAATACAGTTCATCGAAATTGTATTTTTTCGAAAACAAAGCAACAGCCAAGCATTTATACTGGAGAAGAAATTTTTCTTCATTCATCTCGTAAGGGGGAACCAAATCCCGAATTCCTCGGTAAGCCAATGCCGGCATTAAATTATCATCGAATACCAAATTATCCGGATGTAAGAAGAATGTGATTCGTGAAGATAGGTATTTTTTGAAGCGGGCAAAATTGCACAATAAGCGGAGCTTATCATTGCGGTTCAGCTTGCGGATTTCCTCCCACGTTTTCGCCCTTTGATCGATCAAAAAAGAAAAGCTGAATACATCCTCTTCTTCTTCAATAACGACCGGTACAAATAAATTGGATATTTCATTCATTAAAGCCAATTGACGAACATCTTTCACTTGGGTCTGCGACTTCGCAAGCTTCATCTGCCATAAATCTGGATAAACGACAAACTGGCAGGTAAACGACTCCATATTGACTGTTTTTTCTTTCATTTTCTTAAAACTCCTTTTTTATGTTAGGCTGCTTCTGTTCCTCCCAGTCTATAAAACCAGTAAAATATCACCGTTAGCCACAGGGTAATCCACAAGCCTGTCATCATCCGTAAGCAAGATTTCTTTAGCGGGAATTTTTATGGTAAACAGCGATTCTTTCGGTAATCCCAAATTCAAGGTATCTACTAAATTGGCAAGCAGTTGTTTTACTGGCTGGTGCACCGGAATTCGCAAATCAAAACTCCCTTTGGACCACTCCCTAAAATCAACGGTTACGTTAATATGTGTATCATTTGGCACGATCCTCACTCCTTTGTCCCGCATTAGCTGGCAGTAAGACCCCACTTCAAGTAAAGTTTCACTTTATCCCAGCCATTTTTTTAAAATAATAAATACTCCTGCACAGGCTGCCGCTATTGCTGCGCCGAAGGCGGTGAACTTCACAATATCTTTCACCTGCAGTTGTTTGGTTTCATTAGGTGTGTTTGTATGGGGGACAGAATAGTCACGAGTAAACATCACCTTTTCCATTTTCTTAAATTCGGTATCTGGTTTTGGGGGATTGGCAAAAATCTTTTGTTTAACCTTTTTTATTTCAGCTTCTTTTGTATTGATTTCGGCCTCTGTCTGCTTTTTGAACAAATCAGGTGCCATTTTTTCTAACTCAGACTCTTGTTGGTCCTGAAAAAGATCGGCCTTCGCTTCCAGGTCCTTTTTTCCAGGAGCACTTTCTGCTAATGAAAAAAGCGGCATTATGTATAGAAATCCAATAAGAAAAACTGTGGCCGCGCATATTGCTTTTACCAATGACTTCATTTTTATCTCCTTGCTATATTCGAGACGGGTGAAATGATAGGGGAATGAAGGCTTTAGCACAGAATCCAAGACCAAAAGCCACACAACCTTTGTCGCGTGGCTCTTGCTTAGTAACTTAGGCTAAGAACAGATGGATTTTAGTTTCTGATTTTCTGCCATGCAGAAATTAACTAAGGCCAAAGTTTCTGGATAATGCCTCATCGTGCTCTGCAACCGCATCCGCTGTTTTGTTCAATTGATCATGGATATCATGCATCAATTGAGCGAAATCACGAACTTTTGGGCTCAGCTGATTGAACTGATCATTAAAACGGTTAAATGCCTGACCTTCCCATTCCTGGCTAAGTACAGCTTGCAAATTAGTAAGGTCACTTAAGATTTGCTCGATTTGACTTCCGCTTTGTCCATAACGGGTTGCTCTTGATTTTAACTCCTCCGGAGTCATCCGAATTTGTCCTGCCATTCTCCCCATCTCCTTTACAGTTATTTGCCCATGGAATATGGGCAGTTTTTTATCATAAAAAAATTAAATGATAAACCAATTTATTCCCTTTGGGATTTCCTGTTTACAAATCTGGTCTAAATTTCCTCCTCTATTTTTTATCACTTGTCAGAAAATTCGTCAAATAACCCTAAAGCAGGGTCGAATTTTATTTGAAACTTTAATCCTATAAAATACTTTGAATTTGAGACTTTTATCTAGGTATAAAGGTGTGATAGCGTTCCTCTTAATGTGATATTAGAACGATAAAGATGGTATAAAAATTGAATTATGATGAATCTCCAAAAAATAGTAGGACTATTCTATCGATTTGCGAACTTATGTAAAATCGTCATTTTTCACTATCTCTATTAGAATATTTCAGCAAAATGGCTGTATTCGTTGCATCAGCCAGCCCGTCAGGATATATTCATTATCCCCTGAATATAGGCATTTTTACGTATCTTTTTGCTCTCAAGTTAATCTCAAAATAGTCTCACTGTCCTTATAAATGAGTGCCAGTCCCAAGACATTTGTCCATTATCTGGCGCCTGGCACCCATTTAGTCTGACACAGTCCGCTTAGAAAAAAACAAAGGCCTTACACTCCATTTGAGTGTAAGGCCTTTGTTAATCATAACTATTCAAATTCCTTCATTGAATGATCCTCATGGAATTAAATGATTTTTCGTTCACTAATTTTCCTTGTTTTTTTTCCCTATTCTAAATAGCAAATACCCTGTTATAAACGTTAAAATCATTAACGATAATATACTCACAATGCGATTCAGCCCGAAATCTTCTTCATAATTATTTAAAATACTTGAATAAATCCCTGCTAGTATGGCGGTTAAAAGAATTTTGCCTGTCCCCAATATAAATACCTCCACACAAATTTTTAATTCGTATCATTTGTCTTTTACTGCAAAGTTTAATGAAAGCAACAATAATACAAAACCGCTAATCCATCCGACAGTCGGCGAAAATTCAAAGTAATCTCTTAATGCCATGCCTCCAGAAATGAAAGCAGGAGCTAACAATGCAAGTGCAACGGTTAATTTGCGTCTTTTAACAATTTGAGTTCCCAATTTCCGCACCTCTTCCAATACCGTGATTTCCTCATTAATCTTTAATTTAAAAAGATTTATCTTCTCCAAATCCCACTAAATGTTTTAACATATATAATCGAAAGTACAGCTTGTGAAATTAAGACTAACGATGCAGTCATAGCCGTCACATTATGATTAAATGCAGCAAATATTGCTGTTATTACGCCAATCAAGATGAATATTACACTTAGGACAGGAGTAATTTTCATTAGTATTTCAAGTTTTGTAGTCATTGAATATTTCCTTTCGATCTATCTTGTAAAATTTATTGCGTCTTTCTCCAGCTTCTGTTACCACAAAGGTTCGTCTTTGTCATTTAAATCTAAGAAAAATGGCATAGTCAATATTACGGCTAGAAGAATGATCATTTCTAATAAGACCTTTACCATTGAAGAAAGATGAGCAATCTCAGGAAAGATAAATACTGACAAAAGAAAATTAACAAAAATCGGAATCAGAGTTACCATAAAAATTTTATTTCTACTAGCCCTGCTTGGAAATTGAATTTTCCCACAATGACTGCATTTTGCACCTTTGCGAAATGAAAATATCATTTTTAATGAATAAAACCAAGACCATTTTTCCCCGCAATTCTTACAAGTTGGCACCCAGATCCTCTCCTTATTTCTCACACTATTAATAATTTATACGTTCTTAACAAGGAGACGGTTTCAAAATTTGTAAATAAATTACTGGATCTATTCTTTTATCCATGCATGGCATATCAAATCTTGAAACGCATAGAAAAACTGCACCACATTTGCTTAGTGCAGTTCATCATTCTTTTGTACTTTCCATAATTACAAACTCTCAATTTTGTACTTCTTCAGCACCCAGCACCCAACTTTTATTCTTCAAGTGAAATACCAAATGTATCTTTAAATTTTAGCAATATTTTTTTCATTTCTTCTCTATCCTGCCTAATCTTTGGTTTATCTCCAATAGCTTTGTCACTAGCATAAACTTGATATGAAAGTTCCAGACACCTAATATAACCTACAAATAGTTTCTCATGGAAAGATAAAGTGTTAGATGCTTGATATTTTATTAAGTATTTATCAGTGGCCACTGTTACCTTTTTATCATCTTCTCCATTGTAGACCTTACTGTAAAGCTTCACTACTTGCTTCCCCTCATCAAACATTTTTTCATCTATGTCTGCTTTATTCCTATCCTTACTGCAACCACTAATAAATAATATTAGTGTCACTAATGGTATAATGAAATATTTATATTTTTTCACAAAGCATCCTCATCCCAACCTTTAAATAATTAAAAAAGTACTCCCAATTACCGATTCTATTAACAAATCCTTTACCCGCTCCTGTAAAGGCATTTTCTAATTAAGTTCAAGGTAACGATGCCAAAATAGATAAAATGATTTTCGACAAATACGATTCCAATGCTCCCAAAATAAAAAAGAACAATCATGAATCACTGAAGGACCTTCCATATATAAATTTACTTAACTGTTTCGAACTTTAAGTTTTCAACCTTCATTAATGGGTTAAAGGTGATATTGGTTTGGATTATCATACCGATTGATGACAAAAACTAACACTGATTTCTCCCCGGATTTCTTTGTAAAAATGTCGCCAAAATACAAAATAAATCCCTTACCCTCACCCTTTTGAGGATTCTTTTTGATTTCATCATTTACCAACTGGTAGAGATCATTGTTTTCAATGGTTACACCAGCTGCTTCATCCCGTTTCAATAATTGCAATTTTAAGTTCACTTTTTTGTTTGGATCATCATTGATTGCGGATTTTTCTTTTGGCTCATTATTCTTGGCCGAACTGGCATTGCTGCTACCTTCGGCCTTAATTCCAGAAGATGCTTCCGAACAGGCTGTTAAAAGAGGCAACATGGACAATACCAAAAGCACTGATAATCTTTTCTTTATTTTGTTCACTCCATTTTTCTACATTGTCATGTCACAGGCCCTAAAGTCCTTGTATATTATGGAAAATCAAGAAAATTATTATAGTTCTATTATAAGGAAAATGCAGTTTGGAAATATGAGGAATTTCCACTATTTTCTATATCGGAAATTGGAGATAAATGGAGAAATAAAGTCTTTAGTCCTAGAAAAATAACGAACAGCATTAAACCTGTCACAAATATGTGTGAATCTTCGTTTAGCACTTGCTTTGAAGCCTGTTCTTAATCCAAGTCTTCCAATATTATAATCGTGCGCTGCCTGGCACGAGGATTTTAGAGAGTATAAAAAACGAACAATGACAATAGGCACTGTTCACTTTTTCGGGTCTGCATTATAACACTATCTAAGTTTTACATTAAAGAAGCAACAATTTGCAGTATTATTCCAATTCTAAGTTATTATAAACTAGAAGTTTTTTGTATTGATAGCCTTAAATATGGTGTTTATTGATTTAAATTAAACAATTAATTTCCGAGACATTTCTTTCGACTTTCCGTAATGCTGTACATTGCTTCAAATATTTCTTCCTCATTTCCCTCTTGAACAATATCAAAATCATGTCGCTCCCCGACCATATATATTTTCCAAATTACATTTTCCTGAAAACATCCTGTAATATAGGGGACTACCTTCTTTTCTCCAATCGCTATATCCAATTTATTTATATCAATTTTTTGATCCAAAATATATTTTTCATATTCTAACCTAGTCATAGCTTACTCCATTTTTTATAATTATATTATCAATTATTTAATGTGGTCTGCTGGTAAGTTTACGTTAATAACCAGTAGATTCTAAATCTACTGGTTGGCCTAAACTATTTTAATTCATCAACATTTTTCCTATATATATATATAAATTCTGCTTTTGATACCTCAAATGTATTTTTAGCAGCATCATTCAGATAATCAATTTTTTCATACATATAATCACTGCATTCATCAATCGGTACCTCTTTATAAAAACAGCCTCTATCATACTCTACAAAATCATATTTTTTAGCGATAGTATAACTATCATAATATCTCAAATATATAACCTGTTTTTCCACATTGCATCCACATTCAAATTGAGTATTTTCCCATTTAACATAGAAATTAATATTATATAATTCCTGAAGGTCTTCTTTATTCACGATGATATCACTGAATATCTCATTTGAAATTTTTTTTATAGAAAAGCCTTCAATTTTTCCTCGTTTCGATAATTTAATTTTTTCTTCTTTAATAAAAGCATTAAAAAATTCATTATTAAATAGTCCAATCATAATTTAATTATCCTCCAACATTTTAAAGCGCCTCGCATCTTCATCATTAGTTGCAATTGTCCAATAAAGTTTCCTGACCATTTAATCAATAATTAATAAACATTTCCTAATCTATGAACTTATTTCCCTATTTTACCCATTATTATCATATATAGAAATTTAAAAATCCGGTCCTCACTTCCCTTTTCAATAATTGAAAAATTTTGTCTTTCATCAACATCATACAAAATCCAATTCTCATCTTCGTGGTAACAACCTGTTGAAAATGGTACGTTTGTTTTCCTTCCTATTACTATATTTAGTTGTTCTAAATTTACACCTTGCAATTTTATTTTATTTTCAAATTCACTTTGTTTCATTTTTACCATCCTCTTATATTATGCATTATCCACATATCCTCTAATGCCTTCACATTAATTGGAGTATTACTTTGTACTGCCCAACCACTCGCGATTAGCTCTCCATTCTTTCCATGGAGCAGCCTCACCCATGACACCATATGTTGAGTCTATCCCTCTTTCATTGCATAACTTAATTTACTCTGGTTCTGATAGAAAAGATGAATTGTCCCCAACACGCCGTGAACTGTTAAAGTTAAAAGTAAATAGCCTTTTTGCTGCTCTTAATCTATTTATAAGGCTCTTTTCGTATACTTTGTTATTCAAGGCAAACTTTGGACTGTGATGTTCGAAGTGACTCAAGCTTCAGACATCACCCCTCGTTTTTTACTCTGTGGTGTCCGAAGGTCCTTACCCTTCGGACATGAACCTTCGATTTTTTCGCTCTGGTGTCTGAAGTTACTCAAACTT
>CAZAEW010000061.1:0-22095 GCA_964484065.1 uncultured Bacillus sp. | reverse complement strand
TTATATTATATCAAAAGGTAATACCTAACACAAATTTTTAACGAACGTTAGTTCTATCCGATAAATAAACCAACCTCACCCCGTACATAAATGCAGGCGCTTGTGGTTGGCTTTTTGGTCACAATGGGCGGCACCGATATCAATGTTGATTTACAGGCAAATTTGGACGAAGAAATTTTTTCCTTCTTAAATAATGCTGCTTTTATTACTGTTTTTACGGAAGATGCGAAGGAAAAGGTGAAACAGTTGTATTCGGGATGGGCGGAGAAAACGGTTGTCATTCCTCAAGGTATCTGGCTGCCTTGGAATATCTCAACAAAAATAAAGGAGATCGCTCCTCGCATTCTTCTTCCGGCAGGATTACGTCCCGTAAAAGATGTTTTGCACACTCTTCTGGCACTCGATGAGTTAATTTATGATTATCCGAATATGAATTTTTCTATTCTTGGGGCGAAATTAGATGAGAAAGTCCATAAAATGGTTCAACAAGAGTCAGAGAAACGGGCTTGGATGAACTATGCTGGTGTTGTCCCCTATGAGGTCATGAAGGTATGGTATGAGAATTCACATATCGTGATAAATTCTTCCGAATCTGAAGGACAATCGCTTGCGCTTTTGGAAGCAATGGCAGCCGGCCGGCCAGTTATTGCCCGAAAAAATGAAGCAAATCTCCAACTGATTCGTCATAAAGAAACTGGTTGGTTATATGAAACAAAGAGTGACTTTATGGAAGCTGTACATTCCATTATTCAAGATGTCTTTTTGCGGAATCGAGTGATTCATCAAGCAAAAAAATGGATTTACCAACACTATTCACCAGAAAGAGAGGCTTTTGATTATATTCAATTGTATAAGTCTTTAAACCTACACTCTTCACCAAAAAATTAACTTGAATTAAAGCCATTTCTCATTCTCCTTTTTTATACTTCCGACATCTTTTTGGTGTTTAAGATATTATTATTTTTACAATAAAAGAGAAATGCTTTTACCATGATTATCCATTATTTGATTATAAAGTAATAATTCGTCATACATTTAGAGATATTAAGAATATGAAATATCTGTTAGAGGTGTTTTATGGAAAAAATATCTCAATACCAACTGTTTGCCCTAACCATGTTTTTTCAAGTTGGAACAACGATTATATTTGGTTTTGGTGCTTCAGCGGGAAAGGATGCTTGGATTGTATCGATTATTTCAATATTTTTTGGCACGCTTGCGATTGGAGTTTATCTTTTATTAATGAGTTTAAATTCAGGATTAACTTTGGTTGAATGGTTTCCAGCACAGTTAGGAAAATGGGTTGGAACTCCTATCGCTTGGCTCTATCCTTTTTTATCTTTATATGAATTGGGAAGAGGATTAAACGATATAAAGTTTATGCTTCAAACTATTCTTTACCCCGATACCCCATTTTTGGCTTTAATTATTCCTTTTTTACTAGTTGCAGCTTATGTACAATTAAAAGGAATCGAGGTACTAGGGAGAGTTGGAGAGTTAATTTTGCCATTTTTTTTATTATTATTTATTGTGTTAATCATACTGGTTGGTGGGAGTAATATTTTAGAGATTGAAAACTTTCTGCCTATTTTAGAAGAGGGGTGGCAGCCAATTGGGAGGGCTTCGTTTCCTTTGGGTGCCAGTCAAGGTTTTGCACAAACATTAGAATTTGCAATGGTTTGGCCACTCGTTAATTCTAATCAAAAAAATATAGCAAAGATAACTATTTTAGCGACAATTCTTTCTGGAATGATTATTTTCATAAGTCAATTGATTTTAATAATGGGATTAGTTGAATTTGACTATAAGTCGCAAGTCTTTCCAATGTATACTTTGATAAAAAAAATAGACATGGGATTATTTTTGAGAAACCTTGATGCGATAGGTGTTTTATTTATGGTTATTTCTACATTTTTTAAGGTTTCACTGCATATGTTTTTCTCGATTCGTTCTATACAGATACTAACAAATATTGATAATAGTCGAAAATTAATCATTCCCCTCACCATTTTGTCACTATATTTAGGATATAGTGTTTCTTCGAACGTGCCAGAACATTTAAAAGTTGCTTTAGAGGTATTTCCAATGGTTTTATGGCTTCCTCTTTTATGGGTTTTTCCTTTTTTATTGTTAATAATTACCGTTATTAAAAGAGAGTGGAAATATTATAGGTGTAATTATTAGGAGGTATTACAAATGATAAGTGACTGGATGTTTCCTTGGGAATCACCTATTATGGTAAAACATCCCCTCGCGATGCCAATTTTTATGGTCATTTTGGCTTTAGTTATGTCCTTGATTACTTGGAAAAGAAAAGGATAATTTGCTGAAAAAAGAATAAGATATTATACCTAGAACAATTATAAAAGCGGTTAATCTCTAGTTGAATAGACAAAAACCGGCTATGACAGCCGGTTCTTCAAATAATGTGACTGATGGATTTAGGAGAAAACATACTAAAAACTGAGTTTCTCAATCCTAAGTGACGCACTGTTAATGGGTTGAATAGCTCCAGGATATTGAACAGTGTTGGTTAGAGGAATATCATTTTGAGTGCTCCCTGCCGGGATAAGAGCGCGGAGAGTCAAGACATCTCCGGCATTTAAATGCAAAATAGAATCCCCGTTGATGCACGCAGCTTGCTGCTGTGCAAAGATGGCAATTCCAGACCGAGTAGCATTCTGAAGATTTCCATTGACGAAAATCCCAAAGGCAGCATGCTGATGATCGCCGTCAGTCGCTAAGAATATCGTTTCCCACAAAACCGCGTAATCTCCGGCACTAGGGACCGTCAAGGAAGTACCATTAAAAGTGACTCCACCGGCAAGGACAGTAACATTATTGAAAGTAACAATTGGATTAGCCTTGGTAGGGTCTTGGGGAAGATCGCTGTAGACGTAAGCATAAACGGGAACTACAAAACTGGGAGGACCCTGAGCAGCTTGAGCTGATGCAGTGGCAGTGGCACCGGAAGCGGGGTCTTGGGAAAGTTGAATATTGATATTATTTACCATATCGATATTTCCATCAGTTTCTTTTTTGGAATGATGTTTGTCATCGTGTTTGTGCATGATTTTCACCTCCTTTTACTATTAATTTTACGGAGGTTGTCCACTTAATGGAACGGCGAATATACCAATTGTTGGACCGCTTTTTTGCAGGACACGCAAGCTTATGAAAAGGGCTAAAAAAGACCAAAAAACCGCCTAGCGGCGGAAATGATAAGAATCAGTATTACCAAGATGATTGTTTTTTTGATATTGGTTTAAAAGAAAGTTAGCATATGCTCTTTCATAGCCGCATGCAGGACAAAAGAAATAATCAACACCATCATCCATCATTTCATTTCCACATTCAGGACAATACATACGATCACCCTTTTCTCTACTATTTAAATATTATAATAATTTAAATCGGCTCTTTATAATATGACTTTTAGCACTTTTTAGAATTTTTTCATAATAATCTTGTCTATTTCTAGATTATTTTCATTCATTGGCCTTTCTCGCCCAATTAAAAATTCCATCAAGTTCATCAACCATTTTTATGGTCTTATTCCTTTCCCTTATTGAAGCCTCTTTTCAGTAAATCCATCTCCAATGAAAAGTTTTTCATCGCCTCTTGAATCGGTAATTCTCTCGAGAAAACATCAACAATATTTTGAATCGTCACAACCATCAGGATTTTTAAGATATGATAGAGTTCTTCTTCACCCGCTATGTTCAGGTTTTCGCAATTTAAAAGACCGTTTAATTCAAAAAATCTTACTTTTACCTCTTCCTCATAAAAATTCTTCGTAAATGTTTTTTCAATTTTATAATTCATATTTAAAAATGCATTTTTAACGTATTGCCGATTTTTAGATACTTCAAAGTTAATGAGGATCGATTTAAACCAATCAACGAAAGATACAAATATATCTCCGTTGTTAATTTTAATGATGGATATAAATTGCTCATAAACCTGTAACGAATCCTGCTCCAGTAAAAAGAAAAAGACATCTTCTTTATCTTCAAAGTATTGATAAAAACTGCCCCTTGGGATTCCGGCATCCTTGATAATATTTGCAATCGATGCCTCGTACAGCGGAACCCTCGAAAATTCTTTCTTGGCGGCACTAATTAATATTTGCTGTTTTTCCTTCGTTAAATTGAAAAAGGTGGGTTTTGGCATCTAGTCACTCCCTTTTGCAACGACATATCGTCATTTAATTGGACATAGATTTATGATAAGTCACCCGTAAAACCTTGTCAATCCAATACAATTATCAATATGACATCGTGTCACTTTATGATTGACATCTGGCCGGATCGCTATCATAATTATGAACTGTAAATCTGATGTTTCTAAATGGAGGAATACAAAGTGAGAAAAATCATCAAAGGCCGCTGGGCTATTTTCTCAATATGGCTCATTGCGACGGTATTGCTGACCGTGTTTCAGCCGGACATTAATGCCATTCTGCGAGCAAAAGGACAGCAGGCACTGAGTAAAGATGCCCCTTCCGTCATCGCCGATTCCATCTTAAAAAAGATGGATGCCAAAAAAGGTACGAGCGACCTTATCGTTTTTTACGATAAAAATAAAATTTCAGATGCTGAAATGAAAAAAATCGGTGAAGGCGTAAAAGCGATCAGCAATAGCAGCTCGAAGCTTGGTATTTCTGACATGATTGATCCATTCAGCATGCCTGAAGCAAAAAGCTCATTAGTTTCAAAAGATGGCACGACTTTGATGGTAAGCTACAAGCTTGATAAGAAATCGAGAGAAATAGATGCCATCAAAAAAGAACTGGACAGTAAGCTTAGCAAAGTACCAGTGAAATACTATCTCAGCGGTGAGGACTTTATCAATAATGACTATCTGAAAGCTTCACAAGCAGGTGTCGAGAAAAGTGCTGCCTTGACGGTGATCTTTATTCTAGTCGTCCTGATCCTCGCGTTCAGGTCAGTTGTAACACCTTTGGTGTCCTTATTAGCGGTTGCCTTTTCCTACCTTTGTTCAATGGGAATTGCAGCTCAATTAATTGATAAAGCAGGATTTCCTATTACGAGTCTTACGCAAATGCTGTTAATATTGATTCTTTTTGGGATTGGTACAGATTACAACATCCTCCTTTTCAATCGATTTAAGGAAGAACTTGCTCATGGCCACTCAATAGATGAATCAATCGTTAATACCTATAAAACGGCAGGTAAAACGATTGCCTATAGTATTCTGACTGTATTTATTGCGTTCCTGGCTCTCGTTTTTGCCGAATCGCCTATTTACAAATCCGGTGTTGTTGTCGTCATCGGTTCAACGATTCTCTTGCTCGAAATTTTGACCTTAACCCCTTTTATCATGAAGGTGTTAGGCAAAAAACTTTTCTGGCCCTCCAAGAATGCCGGCGGCCATAAGGAGAATAAGTTCTGGGGAAAAACCTCCTCCTTTGCAACAAAGCATCCAATCATATCGATTGTGGTTATTCTTTTACTAATCGGACCTACAGTGTATTTACATCAGGAAAAACTGAATTTTGATACCATTAAAGAACTTGGAAACTCCTATCCCTCCTCTAAAGGGATTAATATCGTTACGGAGCATTTTGGCAAAGGTCAAGCAATGCCTGCAACCGTAGTAGTTGAAAATAACAAAGCACTTGATAATAATGAATCTCTGGCAGTCATTGATAATCTGACTCAGCAGTTGAAGAATGTTCAGGGAGTTAAACAGGTCTCTTCTGTAACCCAGCCCCAAGGAAAGCAAATTGGCGGTTTTTACATTGACAATCAAATGGGATCAGTTACAGGCGGTATTTCTCAAACACAAAATGGAGTGGATCAAATCTACAGTGGATTAAAGCAAGCCCAGGATGGATTTGGCTCAGCGGACTTTTCCCAGGTAAGTCAAATGGTTGATGGCACAGCCAAGCTTCATAACGGTATGGCCGCTTTAACCAATGGCTTATCGCAAATACAAGCCGGCATCAACGGCGGGGGAAATACGCAGTCAATCATCAGCGGAATGGCTCTCCTAGAATCAAAACTATCGGAAATGAGTTCCGGCTTATCAATGCTTTCCAGTAACTATGGAAATATGCAAGCTGGATATGCACAAATGGGTAGCAGCTACCAACAGGCTGCAAATGCTCTTCTTTTCGTAAAAAGTGAGCTGGCACCAATGAAAACAATTGTGGCTAATTTAGGGAGCAGTTATTCCATTCCCAAAGATGATTCTAATTACTCTAAATTAAATATAACAATCGATGACCTATCAACAGCTTTAAGTCAGATTACACCTGAAGGAATTCAAACCTTAAATGCTAATTATAATGTCGTTACGGCCGGGTTTGCTACAGCAAATCAAAATCTGGGTAAAATGAGCAGCGGTTTATCGCAAATGGCTGTTGGAATGAAACAACTTGAAGCCGGACTTGGGCAGACATCTTCCGGAATCGGAACGATTATTACCAATATGAACAGCGTAACTGATGGACTAGGCCAAATGCAATCAGGCCAGCAAAAGCTTGCAGACGGTCTTAACGGCTTTAGCACGTTTGGGAAAAAGCTGTCAGATGTAAACGGCGGGTTAAAACAGATTTCGGACGGTTTGGGACAGACAAATGGTTTCCTCACCCAGCTTAATTCGAATAAGACCTTTTTTATTCCGAAAGAAGCATTGGAGAATAAGGACTTTAAAAAATCCCTAGATATGTTCATGTCCAAGGATCGAAAAATCACAAAGATGACGATTGTCTTGAATGCCGACCCTTATTCAAAGGAAGCTTTAAATACGATCAATAAAATCAATGAAACAGTTGCTAACGGACTGAAAGGCACCGCCCTTTCCCATTCAAAAGTAGGTGTATCAGGGTCAAGTGCTACAACGAACGATATGAATAAAATGCTGACCCGGGATCTAAATAGAACAACCGTAATCGTCATTATTGGCGTGTTGCTAGTGCTGTTCTTTGTGATTCGCTCTTTCTGGACCCCGGTTTTCATTACGGCATCACTTGTAGGGGCTTACTATGCGTCCATGTTCATTATCAACTATATTTTCTTAGATTTGCAGAAACTGGAAGGGATTTCTTCCTTCGTGCCGTTCTTCTCCTTCATCATCATTGTTGCATTAGGAGTCGACTACAGCATATTCTTAATGATGCGCTTTAAGGAATACCCTAATATGACGCCGCAACATGCAATAGTTTTGGCTTCCAAGCAAATTGGCGGCGTCATTATGTCGGCAGTTATTATACTTGGAGGAACTTTCGCAACTCTAATGCCTTCCGGAATCCTGCTTTTAGCTGAATTGGCCATCGCTGTCATTACAGGTCTGGTTGTGCTTTGCTTTATCTTACTCCCTGTCTTTGTACCCGCGCTGATAGCACTTCCGGATGCACTGGAAATTATATTTTCCAGGAAGAAGGAAAGTGTTTTAAGTACTGAGGAAGAAACAGTGTAAATGAAAAAACCGGGTCTCCCTTCCTTCTTTTGGAAGAGAGACCCGATTTTTACTTTAGACGTTTCATTTTATTCCACGGAAACATTGCTTTCCTTCATAATGACATCGTGGGCTCCGCCTTCAACCAGACTGGTTGCGGAAACTAACGTTATTCTGGCATTTTGCTGCAGCTCTTCAATCGTTTTTGCCCCGCAATTGGACATGGTGGATTTGATTTTGCTGATCGTTTTATCTAAATTTTCCCTTAGGCTGCCGGCATATGGCACATAGGAATCTACACCCTCTTCGAATTTCATTCCCTGTTTGCCTCCGGTATCGTACCGCTGCCAGTTTCGTGCCCGATTCGATCCTTCGCCCCAGAATTCTTTAACAAAATTGTTGCCCATTTTAAGTTTTTTGGTCGGACTCTCATCAAATCTTGCAAAGTATCTGCCCATCATGACGAAATCTGCTCCCATAGCTAATGCAAGCGTAATATGATAATCATGTACAATTCCGCCGTCAGAACAGATAGGAACGTAAATACCAGTTTCCTTATAGTATTTTTCCCTGGCTTCAACAACATCAATCAATGCAGAAGCTTGTCCTCGTCCTATCCCCTTTTGTTCCCTTGTGATACAGATGGATCCGCCGCCGATCCCTACTTTAACAAAATCTGCACCTGCCTCAACAAGATACATAAAGCCTTCACGATCCACAACGTTACCTGCGCCAATCTTAACGTTAAAGTTGGATTTTACATATTCGAGTGTTTCACCCTGCCACTCACTATATCCGTCAGAAGCATCAATAACCAAAATGTCGACTCCTGCTTCGACTAAGGCTGGCACCCTCTCTTTATAATCCCTTGAGTTAATACCAGCACCCACAATATAGCTTTTATTGTTGTCAAGAAGTGCTAACGGATTTTCTTTATGGTTATCATAATCTTTCCGAAAAACAAGATATTGCAGTTTCTGTTCTTCATCAATAATCGGCAGGCAATTAAGTTTGTGTGCCCAAATCAAATCATTCGCTTCTGATAAAGTGATTCCGGATTTCCCATATATAAGTGAAGAAATTGGAGTCATAAAAGAGCTGATTTTCTTATCCAAAGAGTCACGGCTAATTCTGTAGTCTCTGCTAGTCACAATCCCAACAAGTTTTCCATGCGGGGTTCCGTCATCCGTGATGGCAATCGTAGAATGTCCATTCTTCTCTTTTAAATCCAAAACATCTTTAAGTGTTTGGTTTGGCGTTAAATTGGATCTGCTGACAACAAACCCTGCCTTATATTCCTTTACCTTTCTAACCATTGCCGCTTGATCTTCAATAGATTGAGAACCAAAGATAAAAGAAATACCCCCTAATTGAGCCAGTGCAATCGCCATATTATGGTCAGATACCGACTGCATCACAGCTGATGAAAACGGAATGTTTAGTGAAATATCTGGTTGTTCTTCCCCTTTTTTAAATTTCGTAATCGGTGTTTTTACATCGACATTTTCTGGAGTGCAATCCTTCGTAGTTAAGTTAGGAATCAATAAAAACTCGCTAAATGTCCGAGAAGGTTCTAAAAAATAATAAGCCACTTCCTCAACCCCATTTCCTCTTTGTGAATTTTTGAAATTTTAACACTTCTTTAAACAAGAGTCAACAAAATTCGATGTTTTTTTACAAATTCCCCATTAATTGCTATTTTAGATATCCATCCTGGCTGCTGAATGATCCTTCTATAATTGAAGATGGGTAATTCTTGAATATTGAACGTAAAATGAACAATACTAAAAATGTAAATAGTTCAGTCATTGAGTAGAAAATTAAAATACACAACTGAATTATCATCAGAATTTACACTGCCTTTTATGAAAATCAGCAATTGTATTAGCATATAAATACTTGGTCCGAAGATGCGAAAACTTCGGACAGCAATGATGTGATTTTGCTTTCCTCTGTCTGAAGATACTTAACTTAAACTTCTGACATCAACGAACTTGCCCCTAAAAGTTAGACGCGAATTTTTAAGCTGCTTGTAAGGCATGAGTTCGGTATTGAACCGGACTCATATCATATGATCAAAAACAATTGTCCGCTAGCTAATTGATATTCCATTATTAATGCTATTTTAAGCATTTAACCATATAATGCTTGAAATACAAATAAAGGTAATTAGTCCAATCCATTTGCGAATTGGACTAAAAAATAGAATGAAAATTTTGTTTTTCTACTTCAAAACTCAACTACTTACTAAAAATGGTTGCTTTTTATCTATATGATATTGCTTGTCTTCCCATTTGTTCCCATCCTCTTTTAAAACCAGCAATGGAGACTTTTCTATTTTTTATATTCGCTAATGGGTCATTAAAATAGATATAATTTTGGTCATATCCTGTAACAAGAACGCTATGCTCCTTCATTGTAATACTAATCGGTCCTGTTGGTGTATGCCACTTCCGCCAAAACTGGGAGGGAACTGTATCAAACAATACATTATTAACAACCCATACAGGCTTTCCGTTATTCAAATATTGATAAATGGTTTCAAATGGACTCCCTGAGAAATCCACGATTCTGCCGGGCAGATATTTGTCTGCTAAAGCTTTAATAGGTCCATGATATACCCCATATCCCGGATATTTAAAGGTATACATATTCCCTACAAATCCGGTGTGTGGATTACCAAAATAGACAGTTCCATTGTTGTTTCTATATGGTGTTGTGTCTTTTCGAACCTGAGCTGCCAAGGTCATTTTATTCACGTTAACCCCAGCGTACTGCAGCATCATTGCTAACGAAGTTACTTCGCATCCTCTTCGTAATTCCGGGTTTTGACTGATTAAGGGTGCGCTTAGAATCTTGCTGTTTGCGGAGGCTGTTATCGTAAACGGAAACTGTGAGGAAAGCTCTGAACTACTTATCCAACTATTGTTTCCGTTAAGGAATATTTCTTCAAGCCATCGATCATTTTTATCATTATGCTGATAACCTAACGATTCTTTTTTTATTCCTCGAGTTTCGATCATTTGTCCAAACTCACCTGGATCAGTACTAACATTTGCTGAACCTGCGGATAAAATAAAAGTTTGGTTTCTGCTTCTTAAAGAATCAGCATTAACTTGTGTCATTCCGAAAGATACTCCAATTGTTAAAACTAACATGGTAATACCGCCGATTACTGATAATTTTTTCAATTGTTCCTCCTTCGGGTTATCAGCCTTAATATTTTTTCCTGTTTCTCTTGAAAATCAGAATGAAATTAATGGCATGATTACTTGAAGGGAACCAAACAAAAAAATCCGCATATTTGTTATGCGGATTCACAAAATTTTATTGCCGTATTTTGTCTTTTGCACAAAAAACTATCTGAAAATTACTCCCTCAACTTTATTTATGAATAGTAAGCAATAATTAAAGTTTTTTAACCCTAATTGGACTTATCATTAAAAAAGCGAGGATTAAGGTAATCCATGCATTGCTATATAGAAAATATCCCATACCAGCCAGCGGCAATCCGGCAGCTGGAATAGGTAATCCTTTAAAGTAGCCAATAGTAGGTTTAACGCTAAATTTAGCCAATCTTAATGCTCCCATTGTAGGAAAAAGGATAAATGCCAATGAAGTTAAAATCGAAGGCGCAGCTAAAGAATGAAATAAGAGAGCAGGAGCAACGCCAAAGCTTACAATATCGGCTAAGGAATCCAATTCTACTCCAAATTCGCTGTTCACTTTTAGCTTTCTGGCAATCCTGCCGTCAAGAAGATCTAACCCAGCCGAAAGAAAAATGAAAATGGAGGCTGCTTCTATAAATCCGCTCATATTAAAGGTAATAGAAAAAACACCGCACAACAAATTTCCAATTGTAAATAAATTAGGCACAGACTTCACTATCTTCTCGAACAAGGCTGGTCCCCCTAACGATGCGATTTTTCACTTCCAATCATCTTGCTGCCAGGATTTCTATAAAAAGAAAAAAAAGGTGGGATTATTTCAACAATAGATGACCTAAAATATTATTACCTGATTTAATGAGGATATGTATTTGTTAAAAATCTGCACATTCCTCAATGTCCTGCATCATTTAGTTTGACACAGCTTCAACCTGCTCTCCCCTACTTGTGGTGATGGCATCGTAAAACTGCTGAAATATGAATTCCCTCTAGATTCTAATACGTTTTAATCGTAACGAATTCAACACAACCGACAGAGAGCTGAAAGCCATTGCCGCCCCTGCAAGCCATGGAGCTAATAAGCCAAACATCGCAAACGGAATCATAATGATATTATACAAAAATGCCCAAAGAAAGTTTTGCTTAATATTGATAATCGTTTTTTTACTGATCATAATGGCATCTACAACTCGATTCAAATCACCGGTAATGACAGTAATATCCGCTGATTCAATCGCAATATCTGACCCTGTCGCGATCGCGATTCCCACATCGGCAACTGTCAGCGCCGGAGCGTCGTTAATCCCATCCCCTACCATAACAACCCGATTTCCTTCCTTTTGCAACTGCTGAACGATTTCCGCTTTTTCCTGCGGCGTCACCTCGGCAAAAAGCCTTTTGATTCCTGCTTGTTTCGCCACATCTTTGGCTGTGCTGCTGTTATCCCCTGTCAGCATCAAAACATCCATTCCTAATTGTTTCAGACGGGAAACCGCCGATTTGGAAGTGGGTTTGATTTCATCGGCAACGGCTACAATCCCGGCAAAACGGCCTTCAATCGAAACAAGCATAACGGTTTTCCCCTCATCTTCAAACCCTTCCACCATATTTATGGCCTTACTGGGAATTATGAGATGATTATTTTTATAGTACCTGGGATTAGCAATCACCACTTTTTTCCCGTTCACGGATGCTTTAACACCGTATCCCGGGAAAAACTGCACTTGAGCTGTGATGGGAAGGCTATGAATCTTGCTCTCTGCCTTTCGAACAATCGCCCTTGCGACAGGATGGTCGGAAGCCCTCTCAACGGCGCCAATGATTTCTAAAAAAGCATTTTCACTGTAGTGTTGAACATAAAGGTCTGTAACTTTTGGTTCCCCTTTCGTTATCGTCCCCGTTTTATCAAAGATTACCATTGTATTTTTCCCGAGTAATTCAAGGAATTTCCCTTCTTTAAAAAGAATTCCCAATTGGGCAGCCCGGCCGCTAGCCACCATAACGGATGTCGGTGTTGCCAGTCCCAAGGCACATGGGCAAGCAATAATTAAGACCGCAATTACTTTTTCAATTGCTTCATGGAAATTTCCATTTGGAAAAATAAAGTACCAGACTACAAAGGTAACAAGCGCAAATAAAACAACACCAGGAACGAAAACAGCCGTAATCCGATCCGCAATGTATTGAATCGGCGCCTTCGAAGCCTGAGCCTCTTCAACAATCCGAATGATTTGCGACAAAGTCGTTTCCGATTCCCGCTTGGTCACTTTTATTTTCAATAATCCATTTTGATTGAAGGTCCCGGCATAAACAAAGCTTCCAATCCTTTTTTCTACCGACTTGCTTTCACCTGTTAACATCGACTCATCAATCATCGAGTTTCCAATCATCACTTGCCCATCTACCGGGATTCGTTCCCTTGGTTTCACGATGATGACATTCCCCGGGGAAATGGCATCAACAGGCACTTTTTCCTCTGTCCCATTCACATACAAGTTGGCCGTTTTAGGCTGCAATTGATACAGTTTCTTGATAGACTCCGTTGTTTTCATTTTCGTATTTGCTTCGAGCCATTTTCCCAACAAGATAAAGGTTATAATAAAAGCACTTGTTTCATAGAACAATCCATTCGAGTGAGAATGAGGGCTGGTAAAGGTGAGATAATGGCTGTAAAAAAAAGCGGCTGAAGTGCTTAATACGACTAATACATCCATATTGGCACTTCCGTTTTTCAGTGCCTTCCATGCGCTTTCATAAAATGGAAAACCGATGACGAACTGAATCGGGATCGTAATCGCTAATTGGAAAAAAGGATTTAAAAACAAGTCCGGCACGTGAACAAACGAAGTCAGCTTAAAATGAGCAAACATCGCCCATGCCAAAGGGAAGGTCAACATTGCCGAAATGATAAATTTCGACTGAAGGGCCTTCATTTCATTTCGCTTTTGCTGCTCTGATTGAGGGTCATTTTGCCTGCATTCGTTCGCTGCAAAGCCAATATGGTTAATTTTATTGATGATTTCCAACAAGCTTGTCCGACCCTTATTGAACGTAAACCGTCCTTTTTCAGTTGTTAAGCTGACATTAACATCGATAACCCCTTCCATTTTGGAAACGGCTTTTTCGATTCTTACCGCGCAGGCTGCACAATGCATCCCTTTTATCTCTAGATAGCTCGTCTCTTCCATTCGATTATTCCACCACTTTATTTTTTGAATTATTCTATTAATGGAAAGGTGGATTTATTCGAACTTTCGAGAGACTTGGGTAAATATCAGGAATGTTGCAGGTGAATTTATGACAAGTTTCAATTATGAAACAATTTCCCCCTCATCCACCCGGATATGGCGGTCCTCCTAAAGGCGAACGGATTGCAGACATTTTTCAAGCTTTTCGTAATTGATTCCCTTCTCACTGAGGGTTGCGAAGAATTCGATATTCTCCCATCCCGTCAGAAGCAGGTAGAGGGAGAATTTTTGCCGGCAATAAGATACAAAGGATTTTCAAGCTTTTTTTGAATAGGAATCCCATTTTGTTCCACGATTCCTCTTTTGTCGGGCATAAGTCCATGCATCGAGTGAATCAGCGTCGATTTTTCGAAAATTATCAAAATTGTTGTTGACGATGAAGTATATCTGTTATATATTAGTTATACATTATTTAGTTGTTATATAACAGTTAGGAGCTGATTAGGATGGAAATTTATCAAAAAGCATATGAGTGTTATCGGGCTGCTTGTGAAAGCTACGGGATGGAGTCAATAAGTCTTTATCAATTTTTAAATCATTTAACAAAAGAACAGCTTCAAGAATACACGAAGAACGCGATTATTTAAAAGGAAGTGAAGAAAGTGGATCTCTTGCCGGAAGTCAAAAAATAACCCTGCCTGGGTGGGATAAGGCAGGGTATTTTTATGGTCTCGGTCAAGATGAAGTTTCTGTTAAGCTATTAATGAGCAAATGCATTTTTTGATTTAGAAATATCCTTTAAAAATTGATAAATGTTTGTTGTCATATTTATCGTTCTTAATTCCCTGTTCGTACGAAGAAGAGTTTGAAGATCCCTTGCTCCCAAGACTTCCATATTGGCAGTTGGGATCAGCTTTTTAATATGTTTATAGGTATCTTTGGCGGTATTCGTATCCAGAGATTCAGCAATGATGAGCTCTTTCGTATCTCCTGAATAAATAAATACCTTACTCATCCTTTTTCCCTCTTCAAACAAACACTCATCTTCACCTGATAAGACAAGATTCTCTTCCTCAATCGGGAAATCCTTCTCATAAATATAATCAACATAGGACTGAACCCTGCTCCTATTTCCTTCAGGTATTTGAGAAACGGATTCAAGCCAATTTCGTAAATCCAATGCATGACGGATAAATTCTAAATCCTCTATTTTATTAAGGTCAGCTTGCAAATACTCATTTAATAAAACATTCGTTCTTGTATAAAATGAAATTTTCATCGGGAATAGTTGATTATTTACACGAAAATGTAAGTAAACAGAGATATACCCGAAATCTGTTTCTTTTCCAATTGTTTGGCTAACAATTTGTCTGATCACTTCCGAAAACGGACATAGAGAGACAAACTCATCAACCATTGTTTTTAAATTTTCCTTGCTTGTTTTAAGGACGAATCTTAATTCTAAAAGGTCATTTGCTACTTTATAAAGAGTTTTTGTCATCTCTAACCCTGCAAATTTTTGCTGTTGGGAGCATACAGATTTGTATCTGTACGAAAAGTCTGCACCAGGTATTTCCCAAACTAAATCGTCTATTTGTGAGAGTAAATTGAAAGCATTCATGTAATAGTCATCTGTCTCGTCAATTAAATGACGAAATACGTCTTCTTCATATCTGCTGTTGTTTTTATCTCCCATTAGCATGGAACTATTATTTAAAAGGTTGTTTAGTATTTTCCAAATTTCTTCATAAGGTAACATTTTATTCATTTTCCATCCTTCTCCTTATTTTTTAATTTGATAAGAAGAAGAATGCTTGCGGAGGATTAATTGGCGGCGCTTTAATCCATTCATCTGATAGTTCTTGTAAAATTAATTTGATTTGGTTTTTTAATTCTATGTTTTTTTGAAACACAGAGTCGATCAGTGCATCAGCCCCTGATCCACCGCCTGAAGCGCCAAAACCGCTCCCGGAACCGTTGCTGCCAGAGTTTGATGATACTGAGAAAAGTACAGATGGCAGATCAGGCTTTGAAGGATCAACCGAATTAGGTCCAACCCATGCAGGATTTTTTTCTGTTTGCTTATTCCAAATTTTACTGACGGCATTTGTAAAGGTTAAGTCTGCAGCTGGATCAGCCGTTTCTGCTAGTTCTGAGGATGGAGGCGATCCTTTATTTTGCCTCACATCAAAAGGCAGACTTTCAGAGATTTTTTTGCCCTCTGGCGATTCCTTTTGGTTCACTTCCTCCATGCTTGAATGATTGTCCTCAGGTGTAGAACTATCGATATTTCCGTTACTTAATCCATCCGAAATTGTCTTATAAGGTGTAATTCCACTTGTTTCCACGACTCCTAAATGGACATTCCCAAGGAGCGTGTCTTCCAGATTGAGAATAAGCAGCCCTCTATTGGTTATGACAGTATCACCTGAAATTTCCTGGCTTGTCTCAAGAACACCCAAATGTGTTTTTCCTAATAGATTTTTTAAATCGATATCGGCTAAACTCCTGAAAATAAGCCCATTATTGTCTTGGCTGCTTGATAGGAGACCAACATTCACATCGCCCAAAAGAGCGGAGCCGTTAATTCCCAAATCTAACAATTCGGTATTTGTTGAGCTTGATCCTGTCGGAAGCAAATCAAGGCTAACGTTTCCAGCTAATGGCAAGTCCAGCTTTGTACTTACAATGGACCGATCACTGATTTCATTTTGTCCTGAATCATTTGAAGCTGCTGATTCAATATTCGTACTCACTTTTGAAGTTATTGGTTGGTTTTCCTGTACAACTTGTCCATCTTTTCCTGTTTTACTAACTCCGCTCACTGATGCTGGGTTTGTCGTTTGTCCGCCAGAGGTTTGGGCAGTTCCTGTCAAAGCAAGGACAGCCTCTTTGTTTGGTACAGATGGAACAGATTCTGCTGACTTGTCTTCATTTTGGACAGAATTCTCTATATCATTGATCGTTTGTGATACTTTTAACAAAATTGAATTTGATTCTGTCTTATTTGTTTCATTCGAATGTGACGGATCATTTGTGTTTTTTGAGGTTATCGATTGAACACTTTCTGTTGCTGCCGACAAAATCTTTGTTACCAAAGTTAAGCTGTTATTCGGCTTTGTCACTTCCTGTGCATGTACCTTGATTGCATACGGTCCTGCAGTAAATATAAATGTGCTCAGAAACAGGATTAGTACTTTTTTCACACATTCCACCTCCCCTCTTTTATAAAATTCTTATCCTATTTAAATTTTCACAAAATTAGTACTTTAGGTCAATATTTATTTTCATGTTTTTTTGATATTTAGTCATTTATTCCCACATTTAATAAATTATCCGTTTAGACAAGGACAGGGTATGATTCAGATTCCCCCAAATTCATGCCCTGGTTTCAGTGAAAATTTTTCAGCGCAAGTTTCTTCTCTTCTGAAAAAACCCCCCTTTAGCATGCACGCAAAGGGGGTTCAGCCGGTCTATATTGTTTTTTTTACAGCATGGATGTAATGAATGGTCTCAAATGCTGATAAGTCATCATTTCGATTTAAGAAAAATTCTTCATTAATTTGGGATGGTGACAAGTGTTCATAAATGAGTAAATCCGATTTTTCCAGCATACACTCCATTTCATCATAGGAAAAACACGATTTCATAGGTTCTCCGCCTGCTGCTGTCATTTTCAGCATGTTTTCAACCCGATTAAATTTACCTTTTTCTTTGAATAGATTCTCATCTGCATAATCCAATACGATGGAACTTCCAGATGGGAGGCTGGCAAATAGATTCTCGATTAAATGTGCTATTTCTTCTTTCGTTAAATAATAGGAAACACCTAACAAGCTAATCAACGATTTTTTGTTAGGATCAAAACCTTCCTCCATTAGCTTCTGTTTTGAGAATTTTTGGGTAAAGTCCATCGAAACAAAATGGAGATTGTTCGGGATATTAAAATTTGCCTGATTCAGCCTTTTCCTTTTAAATTCCTGCGTAGCAGGATGATCTACTTCAAATATTTCGAGGAACTCATTCATTTCTGGATGCCGAAAACAAAATGTATCTAAACCGGCTCCAAGAATGATATATTGTTTTAATCCAAGCATCCGTTCATTCATCAGCACTCGTTCGCAAAAAGCAGCACGCGCCAATGGAGTTGGAGATAATTGAACCTGGGTAATCCATTTTAACATTTCTTCTTTTTGTCCCTTTAACTTAAGCGCCATCTCTTGGCTGAAAAATGGAATGCCTTTAACCATATTCTCTGTTATTTCCTGAATTTCATCTGGATAGATTAACTCTTTGGCTAGATGGTCATTAAAGATTTTTGGAAAATCGTTTTGGCTATGATAAGCTCTGCAAAAAGCTGAAACCAATGATGTTATGGACTCACCTTGTTTCATGCTATCACTCCTTTATTTTTGAGCAAAAAAATAGGATTCCCCTGGCCAGGAGAATCCTATTATACATTCGAATATTTTAATTGTAAATTATAGCATAATTAAATTTTTTTGTCAAGTTTTCATAAAGATATTTAAGCGGTTCCATTCAGTAAAAAGCAGCTTGTTAACCATGCTTTCATCCTAGTGAATTGCATTTTTTTATAATATAAATTAACTGTTTTGAGCTCGGGACAAAATAAGATTCACCATCATTTTGATGGATAAAGGTTTCAATTTTACTTTTCACTAAGTAGCGGGATGAAGGACCCTCCTTTGTAAAAACAGAGGTATCTTCACACAAAACCATAGCATTTTTTTTGTGGTAAACGATGCTGGCGATCTCTTCGGTTGTATAAATCGTTCCTTTTTCTAAATCATTCAGCTGCTTATCAAATGATCCCATTGCTTATTTCCCTCCTTATATACAAATTCGACCCAAGGAGCAAATTTCCTTCATAACAAACGTATAAAAATAAGTAATAATGCTTATAAAGAAAACTCGCCGATTGGCGAGCCTTAAAGGCGAAGACAGAGGCGTAGTTCACCGAAAAGCACAGCTTTTCGGCTGCGATGCTTATGCTCACGAAGTTTTCCTTAGTGCACTTTCCAGGCTCGTAGAGTGCCACGTCCTGTGGCACTCGCCTGACTAGGACATCCTATCCGTCGTGCGTATTAGGAAAGTATAAATTTGTAAAAAAATTATACTTTCCTGGCTAATAGCTAAAAAAGAAGGCAGCATTAGAGCCGCCTTCAACTTCCTTTCCATATTCAATTATTGTTTTTTAACATTTTCATCTTTTTGGTCAGTTCATTAAATCTTAGGTCGAGTTCTTTATATTCCTGGCTTGTTGATGATAAAAAGCTTAATTTCCCCAACACTTCCTGTAACTCAGTTTCCAGTTTTAAGAGCTGTTCCGAAAGTGAGTCTGTCTTTTCAACGGATTTGTTTAATTTCTTTTGAATACGGCCATTTTCAAAAATCAACTGAACTGAAGTCGTTTTATTTAAGAAGTATTGATCATGTGAAACAACGACCAGCGTCCCTGTATACTCTGCTAACGTTTTTTCCAAATGCTCTCTTGAAGGTAAATCTAAATGGTTAGTCGGTTCATCTAGTATCAGAACATCCTTCTCTTCCAAAATATACTTCATAAGCTTACACTTTACACGCTCTCCCATACTCATCAGCGCTATTGGCTCTGACCACTGACTAGCTGTAAATCCTAAATGCTTCATTAAATTTTGAACCATGCCACGCTCTTTAAAGGTTTCTTGCTTAAATAATTGTTCCGGCGTCTGTTCAAGCGGAAGGTCAAATACTTGTTGCGTTAAATAACCAATTTTTGCAGCTGGAGATACCCAAATATCCCCCTCTGCAAGCTCTCGTCCCATGATAATATTTAACAAAGTCGTTTTTCCGCAGCCATTTGGACCAATCAGCGCTGCTTTTTCCCCATTTTGAATCGTAAAATTCGTGTGTTCAAATAAGATTCGTTCCCCAAATTGCTTTTTTAAATGATTCACCTCAAGAAATCTTTTACCCACTTTTCCGTTCGTATCTAATGAAAACTGGACAAGTTGTTCCTCCTTCACAGGTTCTATCTTCTTCTTTTCCAGTTCCTTTTCAAGACGTTTGCGCTTCGATTTGATTTGAGAATCCATTCTTTTTGCTTTTACACGGTAAAATTCCTTAAATCCTTCCTGTTTAGTCGATTGAGCATGGGCTTTTTGCGACCACGATGTCAAATCTTTGATTTGGCTTTCGACTAGATCAATTTTCCGCTGCTGTTTTTCGTATTCTCTAGCCTGAGTTAATCTTTTTTGTTCACGTATTTCTATATAGTTTGTATAGTTTCCTTTTTGCTCGATTAGCTTCGCATTTTCAATGGACCAAATTTTTGTTGCAACTTTATCCAAAAAGTATCTGTCGTGTGAAACAACGATCATCGTTCCAAGAAAATCTTTTATTTGATGAATTAACAGCTTCGTACTCTCAATATCCAGATGGTTCGTTGGTTCATCTAATAAAAGCAAATCTGGCGCAAGAGCAAAGCCTTTTGCTAACCGAATTTTGAGCTTTTCTCCGCCGCTTAGCATTTCGTATGGAACATCCGGTATATGCCACTTCGCCATCAGGGCTGCTTCTAAAGGAGTAACCTGATCATCCTCATATGTTTCCTTCTCCTGATCTACTAAAAATACATTTGTATTGTGATTTTTCCATTCCATCTGTCCTTCAGATGGTTTTACATTTCCAAGCAATATTTGTAACAGTGTGGTCTTTCCGCTCCCATTTCGGCCGATGAGACCAATCACTTCCCCATGACTGATTGAGCCATTCAAATCATTAAAAAGAACACGATCTAACTTTTCCAAACGAATATGATGGAACTTTACGATTTCTTGCATAGAATCACCCTTTCTTTCTCAAGGGAGAAAAAAATCCTCCCAATGAATTGGAAGGATTAGTCGCATTTTTCATCATGAAAATAAGCTACTGTAAAAAATAGCTTGTGAATTTATATAGAAAATGGGCAGACTAATCCTATTTTTTATTTGAAAAAATTTTCAAATGTTTGAAATAAGATTAGTTAATCATCGGCCACCCATCATCCCTTCAGAATAATTACATTCATTATATAAACAAAATCTATAATTGAAAAGAGGTTTCCATCTTTTTCAAAGTTTTCAGTTGACATATTAAACATGTAGGTGTAAATTACACATATAGTATTTTTAAAAATTTACTAACTTACGAAAAAACTAAAAATTAATACTAGATATAGCTAAAACATTTTTAATAAAACTTATTTTTACTATAAATAGATAAATAAGTTTTATTATATAAAGGTCTTTTGGCCTTACTATTTTTGGGGAGGGTTTAAAATGGCAGTAGTAAAAAAAGAAGAAAAAGCAGTAAAAGTAATTGACGGTATTTTTGAAGGTTGGTTTGACAGCATTAAAACGATTCAGTCTTTACAAAACGGGGTAGAGCAAAAATCACTGCAAGCTTTTGAAGATCTGCAAAAAGGATTCATCCAAACAACTCGTGATCAATTGATTCAGTTAGAAGAAGAAACAAAGAAGTTAACAGCAGAATGGAAAGAAATTTTACAAGAAGTTTTTAAAAAAGCTGGCGTGAATAATCTGACTGAATGGACAGATAAGTTCGATGAAGTTGGACAAAAAGCTGAAAAATTGGCATTCGGCACCAGCAACAAAACGCTTGAGCTCTTTACGAAATCTAATGAACTATTAGAAAAAAATCTTAAAGAAGCAATTGAACTGCAACAAAAAAATCGCTCAGAGGTTCTTAACAAAATTAACGGATTTGTTGGTGAATTAAAAGAAACTCAAAATGAATTATTAAAAAATATTGAACAATATTCTCCTTTAGTAACGAAATAATATATTTGTTCTGGAAGAAAATAAAGACTTTCCGATCTGGAAGGTCTTTTTTGTGTTCTGCTGGTATTATTTCATTTCTTCGTCAAACTGGTAATCTTTATTAGGCATCTGATCATATGCGCGATGAAATTTTATTTGATAACACTTGTATTTTCTGAGAATGATATAAAACCTTTTTGTTTAATTGATCTTTTAATTGTTTATCAAGACAGCTTTCGAATAACATTTGATGGTAATTTTTTCTAATAAAATGCCAGAAGCACAGAATCTTTGATAATAATGGCAATAGTAAGCTCCCCCCACCTTTGATTACTACACAATACGGTGTAATTATCGAAAACATGGGTGTATACATCCATGTTTGCCATTATAAACAAAAAAGCAGATGATAATTTATCATCTGCAGAATATTTATTATGGTGGGCCTAAATGGACTTGAACCATCGACCTCACGCTTATCAGGCGTGCGCTCTA
>CAZAEW010000060.1:6460-22156 GCA_964484065.1 uncultured Bacillus sp. | reverse complement strand
CGCCTTTATTATGTTGGTGTATTGCTCCTATTTGTTTTATTTCCATACATGGGTTCGGAGTTGAGACTCATGTATGTTTTTATTGACCAAATAATCAATTCCTTTATGACAATATCTTTTTGTGAATCTATATACAATTTTTATAGGTTGCCCGAATTCCCTATGCAATAAGAATTAGATATATAGATAGACATCATATATTCTGAAGAAGAAGTCAGATTGCTGCAAAATCAGATATAAAGGAGGAATTTGTTTTGGCATCAAAGGTGGGCAATAAACGTTGGTTAATCATTTTTATCTTGGTATTGTGCTATACCTTTATGTATCTTGGAAGATCCAGTATTTCCATTGCCGGTTCTACCATCATGAAAGATTACGGTTGGAGTGCCACACAATTTGGTTTAGTTTCAACAGCATTTTTTATTGGTTATGCGATCACCATGTTACCTGCCGGTTACTTAGCTGATAAATTCGGCGCTGGAAAAGTCATTGTTGTTGGAACGCTATTTTGGTCTTTATTTACATTACTCAGCCCGTTTGCGGGATCCATTGGTCTTTTCGTTCTTGTCCGTGCAATGGTAGGTGTCGGGCAGGGAGTTACACTTCCTTCCGCTTCTTCGATGGTATCGAAATGGGTGCCAAGCCAGGAGGCTGGAAGAGCACAAGGATTTACTCTCATCGGTGTTCCACTCGGTGTTGCCATTACCATGCCTCTGGGTGTCTATTTAATCCAGCACTTTAACTGGCAAACAATCTTTTATTTATTTGCTGTTTTAGGTCCGATTTGGAGCTTAATTTGGTGGGGATTCGGTAAAGATAAGCCGGAAAAACACAAAACAATCAGTCATGAAGAATTAGAATATATCAAAGCCGGCCAAGGTGCAAAGGAAAGTGCCGGAACAGCTTTACCTGCAAAAGATGTCTATGGAAGCTTATCCGTTTGGGGAGCTACACTATCCTATTTTTGTTACAACTACGTCTTTTACTTACTGTTAACCTGGCTGCCAACCTACTTTGCTGAAGGGCGTCACTTATCCCTGGCAAGTGCGGGCTATGCCACCATGTTCCCGTATCTGGTTGCGGTATTCACTTATCCGCTCGGCGGAATGCTGGCTGACTGGGGAGCTAAAAAATTCGGCCAGAATATAGGACGTAAATTGTTCCCGGTCGCTGGTTTAATCTTTGGCGGTATTGCCTTAATCTTTGCTACTCAAACTAGCAGTCTTTTTACAGCAATTCTATTATTATCCATTTCTATGGGTGGCTTAACTCTTACACAAGGTGGATTCTTCTCGATTCCAATCATTCTTGCTCCAAAGAACGCAGGGATGATCGTAGGTTTATACGGATTAATTGGAACAACTGCCGGGATTACAGCTCCAATCCTTACCGGATTTGTTATCGATGCATCCGGTAAATATGAAACAGCTATGTATTTAGGTTCCGGCATGGCGCTTCTCGGAGCCGTTATCATGTTGACATTGGCAAAAATTAAACCGATTGCCGCAAAAGAGGCAAATCCTCTGAAAAAAGCAAATTAGAGATGAATTGAATTTATCCTGAATTACTGCTCCATTTTTTGCAGATAAAGCACTAAAGAGGAGCAGTGATTCGGTTAAAAAAGACATGATTAGAATCCAATAATACCAGGAGGAATTCACCAATATGAAACCGTTAGAAGGCATAAAGGTAGTTGAATTAACAGGATTTTATGCTGCTCCAACCGTTCCGAGAGTTCTTGCAGAATGGGGAGCAGAAGTCATCAAAATAGAACCTCCGATTGGCGATCCAGCCAGGACACAAGGCGGAGTCTTTAATATGCCTTACAGTGATGATGAAAATCCAGCTTTTGATATTGCCAACTTTAATAAGAAATTTGTTTGTCTGAATCTGAAAACAGCTGAGGGAAAAGAAGCAGCCTATAAATTGATTGAATCAGCGGATGTCCTGGTCACAAGCTACAGAACAAAGGCACTGGAAAAGTTGGGATTCTCCTATGAGATCCTAAGCGAAAAATTTCCTAAACTTGTTTTTGCCCAAATTCTTGGCTACGGCGAGAAAGGACCAGAAAAAGATACCCCTGGATACGATGCTACTTCCTATGTGTGCCGCGGCGGAGCATTAGTATCGATGACGGAAAGAGGAGAATCGCCGCTGTTAGAACCAAACGCTTATGGAGATTTTCAGGCAACGATGTGTCTAACATCCGGTATCTGTGCTGCATTAGTAGGCAGGGAAAAAACAGGTTTAGGCGATAAAGTAACCGTCAGCCTCCACCATACTGCAGTATTTATGCTGAATATTGCCGTTGTCTCCTCCCAATTCAAAGGGAATGTCTATCCAAAGAGCAGAAAAGAAGTATCAAATCCTTTTAACAATACCTATAGGTCAAAGGATGACCGCTGGTTCCTGTTCTGTGCTCCGGAGTATAACAGGGATTTTCCAAAGGTAATGAAACTCCTTGGCAGGGAAGATTTAATCACAAATGCGGACTACAACACAGTGGAAGAAGTCAATAAACGCCGAAAAAATCGGGAAATTATTGAAATACTTGAATCGGAGCTCATTAAATTTACTCTTGAAGATATCATGAAACTCTTTAAAGCGAATGATATCCCAATTGAAAAAGGATATACCATGGATGAGGTTGTTCAAGACGAACAGGTGTGGGCGAACGATGTTCTTAGAAAATTCACCTATCCATCTGGCAAAGTGGTAGCCATCCCGACGGCTCCTGTACGTTTTAGCCATTTGGGTGATCCAGAACTGGTCACTTCTAAACCGCTTGGCTACCACACGGAAGAAGTTTTAACCCAATACGGATATTCAAAAGAAGAGATTGAACAAATCATCAATCCGGACAAGGTTTTGAAATAATTCCGAAATTCCGGTCTGAATGTGTTGGTTATTCTTCTTGGAAATTTCAAGAATATTCTGAATCTGATTCTTAAAGGAGAGTAATTGCTGTGTCTGAAGAAAAATATCAGGTAATTATTATTGGTGCCGGAGTCGCGGGAGCGGCAGCTGCTTATCGTCTTGCCAAGGCAGGGAAAGAAGTCATTGTTGTTGACAGAGGAAGTGTTCCTGGAGCGAAAAACATGACTGGCGGCCGTCTTTACACTCATGCACTTGAAGCATTAATGCCTGGGGAGTGGGCTGACGCTCCGCTTGAACGCGAAGTAACGCGTGAGATCATGATGATGATGACACCGGAAGACAGTATGGCTATTGACTCCACTTTCACATCTCTAAAGCAGCAATCCTATACGGTATTAAGAGGGCAGTTCGATGCCTGGTTAGCAGGAAAGGCTGAGGAAGAAGGAGCCATGCTGGTGCCTGGCACCACGGTAGAGGGATTAATCATCAGGGATGGAAAGGTATGCGGGATCAAAACAGGCGATGAAGAGCTTGAAGCGGATCTTGTCATCAGTGCGGAAGGTGTAAATGCTCTTGTTGCTGAGCGTTCCGGGTTGATCAAGCCGGTCAATGTGAAAGACATTGCCGTTGGTGTTAAGCATGTCATTCGATTGTCTGAAGAAAAAATCAATGACCGTTTTAACACAGAAAGCGGTAAAGGTGTCGCCATGCTGTGTGTAGGGGATGTCAATAAGGGGATCAGCGGCGGTGCCTTCCTGTACACAAACAAAGACAGTATCTCGCTTGGGCTGGTAGTTGATTCAACCGGCTGGAAAAATTCAAAACTGCCGATCGCTGACATTTCTGAACAGCTTAAACAGCATCCTGCTTTATCAAGATATATCGAAGGCGGGGAGCTGGTTGAATATTCGGCACACCTTATTCCAGAAGGCGGATTCAAGTCTTTGCCACAGCTCTGCTCAGACGGGTTTCTATTAACCGGAGATGCCGCAGGCTTTTGTGTGAATAGAGGTTTTACGGTAAGGGGCATGGATTATGCAATCCTATCAGGAATTGCAGCTGCGGAAACGGCGATCCAAGCGATCGACGCGGAGGATTTTTCCAAAAATACACTAAAAAATTATGAAGCGAAACTTGAAAGCATGGTGCTGAAGGATTTGAAGACGTTTAAAAATTCCCATGACTATATTGGTTATTCGCGTCATTTATTTACCACGTACCCTGAGCTTGCGACAGGTCTAATGAAATCTCTTTATACTGTCGACAGTAACCCATCCAAATCCGTCTTGGAAGTCTTAAAACATTCCATAAAAGGGAAGATCCCATATTTCGATGTCTTTAAAGATGTCCTAAAAGGAGGTAGAGCACTATGAAGGCCCTTGCGATGGATGACCGTTTAGCAAAGAACCGTTTTGATAGTGATGATCATCATCCTCACATTGTGGTAGATAAAGTGGCTTGCAAATCTTGTAATCATCGTGCCTGTACGACATGCTGCCCGGCTGAACGGTATAAGTGGGATGCGGAGAAAGATCTGTTGAGTTTTGATCATGTCGGCTGTCTGGAATGCGGAAACTGCCGCCTTATATGCGAACGCCTAAATCAAGGGATGGAAGGCTATTCATGGAATTATCCGGTACAAGGGGTTGGAATCATATATCGGGAAGGCTAGAAAATGCAAAATGCCAGAAAAAGTATTTGAGTAAAAACATTAATAATCGGAGGTTTATTTATGGCACACGTACTTACAGATGAGCAAAGAGAGTTACAAGAATTAGTCCGGGAATTTGCGCTTAAAGAATTAAAGCCTTATGTAAAAGAGTTTGACGTAACAGGAGAGTTTCCGTTAGAAATACTCAAAAAAGCCTTTGATATGGGTTTGCACGTACTGGAGATTCCGGAAGAATTCGGCGGTTCAGGCCTTGATTTTAAAACAACAGCCATTATGTTTGAAGAATTAGCAAAGGTTGACGCCGGGTTTGCCATTTCCCTTGTCACCACATTTGTTGCCCTGCGATCCGTTATTTACGCAGGAAATGCGGAACAGAAAAAATTATTTGCGGACATTATCGTTCCGGGAGCATTTGGGGCATTTTCCTTATCTGAGCCAAATGCAGGATCTGACGCAGGCGCACTTCGAGCTACAGCTGTCAGAGACGGAGATGAATATATTCTTAACGGTACAAAGTGCTTTGTTACGAACGGCGGCTTTGCCAGTGTTTATGTTGTTTTTGCCTCTACAGATAAAAGCAAGGGAAGCAGAGGTCTATCAGCCTTTATCGTAGAAAGGGATCGCCCGGGTCTTTCCGTCGGCAGTCATGAAAATAAAATGGGTCTTCGATTATCGAATACGACAGACCTTATTCTTGAAGATGTCCGTGTACCAGCAGACCACATACTTGGCAGCGAAGGTGACGGCTTCAAAATTGCGATGAATACATTAAACGTATCCAGAGCTTTCGTTGGTACATTGGCAGTCGGTATTTGTCAGGCGGCTATTGATGAATCAGTTAAATTTGCAAAGGAAAGAAAGCAGTTTGGAAAGCCGATTGGTGACTTCCAGGCAGTCCAAATGATTTTGGCTGATATGGAAATCCAAACAGAAGCAGCCCGTAACTTAGTTCAGTGGTCGATGGGATTAATGGATGATGGCAAACCGGTTGTGAGAGAAGGAGCGATTACAAAGACCTTCTGTGGCGATACGGTTGTAAAGGTCACAACCGATGCCGTTCAAATTTTTGGAGGATATGGCGTCAGCAAGGAGTATCCTGTTGAGAAATTAATGAGAGACTCCAAGGTATTCCAAATCTTCGAGGGAACCAATCAAATCCAACGGATGACCATTGCCAGACAAATGTTGAGTTAATCCTACAATGAATCTAGAAATATAAACAAATGGAGGTCTTCTTCTATGGAAATATTAGTATGCGTTAAGCATGTCCCGGATATGGAAGAGCTTAAGATAGATTTAGAAGCTGGAAAAATAAAAGATGGTGTACCCCATATTAGCAATCCCTATGATAAAAATGCCTTGGAAGCAGCTGTTCAGCTAAAAGAAGCACATGGCGGAAGTGTAACAGTGATTTCGATGGGATCAGATAAAGCAAAAGCGGCTTTAAAAGAAGCCATTTCAGTTGGTGCGGATAAAGCTGTGCTGATTAGTGATCCTGCCTTTGAAGGATCAGATGCTTATTCAACCAGTTCTATATTAGCTGCAGCCATAAAAAAACTGGGCAGCTTTGATGTCGTTCTTTGCGGCAATCAAGCAACGGATACGGATGATGGACAGGTGGGTCCGCTCATTGGCGAACATCTTGGCATGGCGCAGGCTACTTATGTGGAAAAAATTGAAGCACAGGGCACTTCCCTGATTGTGAATCGTGAGGCAGATGAAGGATATGAAAGAGTGGAGGTTCAGCTCCCAGCTGTTCTTACAGTAGTCGATTCTATTAATGAGCCGAGGTTAGCTACGATTAAAACAAAGATGGCTGCGAATAAAGCAAAAATAGATGTATTCACTGCTGCTGATCTGGGTATTGATCCGGAAAAAGTCGGATACGGATCCCCAGCCAAAGTGATCAAAACCTTCGCACCGCCAAAAAGAGAAGCGGGTATAAAGATTCAAGAGAAATCGGGAAGCGAAGCGGCATTTCAATTATTTGAAAAATTAGTTGCAGCTAAAATTATATAGGATGGAGGGATATCAATGAGTATGTTTAAGAATACATGGGTATTTATAGAAACGGACAATGGCGAAGTAAAAAATGTAAGCTTGGAGCTATTAAACCAAGGGAATGTACTGGCAAAAGCAAGCGGTGAAGAACTGGTTGCCGTTGTGATCGCCAAGGACGCGGAACAAGCGGTTCGAACAGTCAATTCTTACGGGGCAGATGAAATCATTGTTATAGAGGGTGAAGAATATAAAGACTATCATACCGACAGCTATACCAATGCGCTTGTAAAATTAGTAGAAAAGTATAAACCATCTGTCTTAATGATAGGAGCTACCCATAATGGGAGAGATCTGGCAGCAAGAACAGCTGGAAGATTACAAGCAGGTTCTGCAGCTGATTGTACAGCAGTTGAAATGGGCAGTGATGGTGCAGTTGCATGGACAAGACCAACCTATGGAGGCAAAATTTTAAACACAGTCGTTTTTACTGAAACAAGACCGCAAATGGGGACAGTCCGCCCGGGATCGTATGAAAAAAAACCATCGGAGACTGCAGGAACGGCTGTTATTGTCAATGAAGTGATTCCTACTCCTGCTGAGGAAATCAGAACCAAAGTGATGGAGGTCGTAAAAGCTGTTGGTGAAGGCATTAAATTAGAAGAAGCAGAGATCGTCGTTGCCGGCGGCAGGGGATTAGGTAAAGCCGAAAACGTCCAACTCATAAAAGATTTAGCGGACGTACTGGGCGGAGCCGTAGGCGGAACAAGGGCTTGTGTTGATGCTGAATGGATGCCAGCTCAGCTGCAAATCGGCCAATCTGGCAAAAGAATTGCTCCAAAACTATATATTGCCTGTGGAATTTCAGGAGCTACTCAGCATTTAGCTGGGATCACTTCATCCGAAGTCATTGTTGCCATCAATAAGGACCCTGATGCACCGATTTTTGAAGTCGCTGATTATGGAGTAGTTGGAGATTTGTTTGAAGTGGTTCCGGTCCTCATTGAGGAGTTCAAGAAAGTAAAGGCAGGAAAAGTGTTGGCCTTTGCCTAAATGGATGCGGAATGAACGATATTTTGTTGATAACAGGGGTAAAAGGGAGAAGATCATTAGAGGGTTTATTTTCTAACAGCACATCGGAGCAAGTCAACATGTTAAGAAGGGGCTTGTTCCTTCCCTTTATTTTTAGAGGAATGGAATTTGATATCCGAGTCCGCTTCCCGCTTAAGTTAGTATGTGAGTTCTAACCATACATTCGTTTTTGCGGGGTAGTCTAGTATCCGGGTGCATGATTCCTTAAAAGGAACAGGATCGATCTGGAAAGATCGGTGTTTGGGGAGGTTTAAAAAATGTCTTTAGGAATAAAAATCAGCGAAAGCAGGAAGCGTGAATACAGGGAAAAAGGGTACTGGGGCGATGCTACGCTTGAAGATTATTGGGATATGTCTGTAAAAAGCTCTCCAGGCAAGACTGCTGTCGTGGATCTTCAAGGAACAAACTATTCATATAGTGAACTGGATGCAGCAGCAGGAAGAGTAGCAGCTTTCTTGAAAAAGGCTGGAGTTGAACCGGGAGATTTTGTATCCATGCAATTACCGGGCTGGGCTGAGTATACCGTTATTTATGTTGCGTGCTTAAAAGTTGGTGCTGTGGTAAACCCAATCTTACCAAATCTTCGTGAAAAAGAATTGTCATACATTCTTAATAAATGTGAATCAAAGGTATTGTTTATTCCTTCGAAATTTAGAAAGTTTGATTATCCGGCCATGATGCATTCTTTAGCATCTGAGGTTCCAAGCCTGAAAGAAGTCGTCATCGTTGAAAAAGAAAATAAGGTTGATGAAGGCATCACTTTAAATAAAATTATCAAAGAATGCAGCCCCCTTCCTTCCAGAAGCAGCAGAACTGCGGATGATGTGGCGTCCGTTTTATTTACTTCCGGCACGGAGGGTTTTCCAAAAGGAGTCATGCTAACCCACAATAACATTATTGCGAGTGAAAAGGCATATACAGCAACATTCAATCTTACTTATCTTGATACCATTCTGATGCCGGCCCCGGTAGCCCATGCGACTGGGTTTCACCATGGGGTGACTGCTTCCTTCCTAATAGGAGCAAAAAGTGTTCTTCAGGATATTTTTACTCCTGAAAAGAGTCTTTGGCTGATTGAACGTGAAAAATGTACATTTGGCAATTTATGTACTTCTTTTGTTTATGATATCGTTTCTTCAGCAAAAAAAGGACAATATGATCTTTCGTCATTGCGGTTTTTTATGTGCGGGGGTTCCCCTGTTCCAAGGCATCTTGTAAAAGAGGCTCTCGAAGTAGGTTTTAAGGTAATGGGGGTATATGGATCAACTGAAAGTGTTCCGCACACTGCTTCCAGTACCGATGATCCTCCTGAAAGAATCGTTAACACGGACGGGAGGGCTCTGCCGGGTATCGAGAATAGGGTCGTTGATCCGTTTCACCGGGAAGTGCCATTTGGAGTAGAAGGAGAGGAAGCATCCCGCGGACCGAATGTTTTCGTTGGATATCTGAAGGAACCGGAATTAACTTCCCGTGTATTAGATGATGACGGCTGGTATTATAGCGGTGATCTTTGCACTATGGATGAGGCTGGTTATATCCGGATTACGGGAAGAAAGAAAGACATCATTATCCGCGGCGGTGAAAATATTAGCAGTGTGGAAATTGAAAATATCTTACTTCAGCACCCGAAAGTAAAGGATGCCGCTGTTGTGGGAATGCCTGATGAAAGATTAGGAGAGAGAACTTGTGCTTATGTAGTACTTAGCCAGCCTGAACAAGAGCTTACATTAGATGAAGTCAGGAGTTTTTTTGCCAACATGAATGTGGCAAAGTTCAAGTATCCTGAGCGAATTGAAGTGCTGGAAACAATGCCTAGAAATGAATCAGGTAAAATTAAAAAATTTATTTTGCGTGAAAAAGTTCGGAACACGTGTAGAGAAGTTGTCACAATAGGGTGAGTGAGGCACAATATTTCCTGGTATGCTCAGAAGTGAACATTAAGGCTATTTATATCTTGATAGCAGGGTAAAGTAACCATGTAAATAAAATTGGAACCCCGCCTAACTGAACTCTTTGAATTTTTCTAAAGGGAAATTGAAATGATTTCTTAGAAAAGGAAGGAAAATCATGAATTTAAAAGTGGGTAATAAACGGTTGGGAATTATTCTCTTGCTAGGGTTATGCTATTTGGTCTTATATATGGACAGGTCAAATATGTCGATGGCTGGTTCATCGATGATGAAATATTACAACTGGAGTGCCACAGAGTTTGGTTTGGTTTCTACTGCCTTTTTTATTGGTTATGCTATTATGCAAATGCCTGGAGGTCGATTAGCCGATAAGTTTGGCGGCGGTAAAATTGTTATGGTTGGAGCATTAACATGGTCTTTATTTGTCTATCTGACTCCTTATGGTTCAACTCTTTTATTGATGGTGTTGATACGTGCTTTGATGGGGCTTGGTGAAGGTATGTCCTTACCTGCTATTCATTCGATTTTAGCGAGATGGGTTCCAAGGAAGGAATCTGGAAAAGCGACCGGATTTATACAAGCTGGTATTCCATTCGGTATTGCTATTACAATGCCAATTGCAACTTGGATTATCCAGGCATGGAACTGGCAAATGGTATTTCACATTTTTGCATTTCTTGGTCCAATTTGGTGCTTAGTTTGGTGGAGGTTTGGGAAAGACAGACCGAACCAGCATCCTAAAATCAATAAAGAAGAACTGGATTATATTCAAGCAGATAACGGTTCACATTCAAACTCGGATACCAGCGGGCTCTTAACGAAAAAGGAAATCCTCTCCACTAAATCTGTGTGGTTTTGTGCATTATCCTATTTCTGTGCCAACTATCTTTTTTACTTATTTATGACATGGCTTCCAACGTACTTTGTGAATGGGCGCGGTCTGAATCTGCAGCATAGCGCATTTTATTCCATGCTGCCCTATCTTGTCGCTATCTTCACTTATCCCTTTGGCGGTTATTTAGCTGATATGGCATCGAAAAAATATGGACAGAATATTGGAAGAAAATTGTTTCCGATTATTGGGCTTGCTATTGCCGGTATTTTATTAATACTTGGGTCAAGAGCAACAAGTGCAGGGGCGGCTGTAGCGTTAATATCAGCATCTAATGGATTTTTAACACTTACGATGGGCGGATTTTTTACAATGCCTATGGTCTTTTCTCAAAAAAATGCCGGAATGATTACAGGGGTCTTTACAACGCTTGGAACGATGGCTGGAATACTGGCCCCGTTTTTAACCGGTTTTATCATTGATTTTACGGGAAAATATGATTTCGCCTTATACGTGGGGGCAATTGTAGCCCTTGCTGGTGCGGTGTTGTTGTTAACAATCTGCACGATAGAGCCCATCGTGGGCAGATCTGAAAAAGGATACAAAGTTCATAATGCATCTTAAAAGAAAGGGGACGGTCCTTGTGCTGATTTTTAGCGCAAAAACCGTCCCCTTGATTTTATGTTTTGCTATTCAAATTTATATTTTACAATGAGCGAGTTCAATTCTTCGCTTATTGCATTTAAACTCTCGGCAGATTTGGTGATATTTGAGATCGCTCTTACCTGCTCATCAAGTGATGCGGTTACTTCTTCTGACGAAGCGGCCGTTTGCTGAGAAATGGCAGCAATGTTTTGGGAAGCATCCAGCACGTGATCCGTTTTTTGGGTTACCCTATTGATTTCGTCATGTAATTGATCTACCGCCTCAATTGTCTGGTTAACGGCTTTCTCGATCTCCGCAAATTCTTCCTCTGTTTTGACCACTGACTCATGCAGTTGCTGAGCACTATTAACGGTTTCAGACATATATTGGACAGTGATTTCTGTTTCTTTTTCAATCCCTGCGATCATTTCTTGAATTTGCTTTGTTGCTACATTCGATTCTTCAGCAAGCTTTCTTACCTCATTGGCAACAACTGAAAACCCTTTGCCGTGCTCACCGGCTCTTGCTGCTTCAATACTGGCGTTCAGTGCCAATAGATTTGTCTGCTGCGTAATATATTGAATGGTTTCGGTAATCCGGGAAATATCCTGGATTTTCGTATAAAGGTTTGTGATTCCAATACTTATTTTTTCGGAGGCTTTTTCCGTTTCCTTGTTTGCCTTTTGGAGAACGGCGATAATTTCGATTCCATGTGAGGTAGCCTCTTTTGAAATATTCGTCACTTCCTTGATTCGGACGCTTTCTTCATTCATTTTTTTTATAGAATCGGTCAGCTCTTCCATTTGTTTAAATGTTTTCTCGACCTCTTCCGATTGTGTGACCGTACTGCTGGAGATCTCGTCCATTGAGGAATTGATTTCTTCGCTGCTGGCATAGGTTTCTTCGGATACTGCCGCTAATTCACTTGCGGATTGATTAAGATGAAAACTCGATTCCTTCAATTGGAACATGATTTCCCTTAATCCAGACGCCATTTTATTAAAAGAGGCTGCTAATTGACCAATTTCGTCGTTCCCCTCCGGCAGTTTTGGCACATGCAATTCCCCTTCTGCGATTTGCAGAGATACCTCAGAAGCTTGTTTTAATAATTTCATTTTCGATCTTGCCATAAAGTAAAACACGATTAAACTCATTAATGCCATTCCTATCGAAAGGAGGGTAATGAGCAGTTTTAGACTTGTCAGATTGGAGTAAAATTCATCAGAGTAAGCACCAATTCCGACACTCCAGCCCCAAGGCTTATAGTAAGTGATATAGGCCATTTTTTCTCTTTCCTGGATTTCTCCCGGATTTTGCCAAGCATATGAAAAGTAGTGTCCCTCTGTTGTTTTTGCGTGGGAAGCATCTAGAACCCCGCGGATTACGTAAACGCCTTCATTGTTTTTTGTATCATATTTATCGGTGCCGGGTGCGATTGAAGGATGTACTTGGATCCTTCCTTTTTGGTCATAGGCAAAAACATATCCCTGTGTTTTATAAAGGAAAGGGGAATGCGAAAAATCGTAAACTTTGGTCTTTCCTGTACCCGAAAGGGGCCCAAGGATATGGACACGTGCCTCTTCTTGGGCTTGCTTTAATGAAAGCTGTCCCGATTCAACTTGTTTATTTAAATCATCCAGCGTTGGAATAACCCCTTTGACAATATGCTGGAGGTCGAGCTTTCCGCTGTTCATCAATTCCTTTTTTGCAAAATTATAGCTTAGGAATCCAATCGTGCTGCAAATAACCACGATGATGGCGGAAATAGAAAGTAATAGTTTAAATGATATTGTTTTCGTATAGCCTGTGCCCATGTTCTATGATGCCCCTCTTTCGATGTAGTCTTATCTTTATTTTCGGCAGGAATGACTAGTATTTTTAGTGCAATAAAAGAAAGTTTACTAGTGGTATTATTTTCCTTGGAAAGGCCCTTTCTTGATATGTAATACAATCTTCACCAATCTTTCAAAAATTGAGAAAAATTTCCGCTATAATGAATAGTGAAGGCATCTACGTTTAGCTAAACACAAAGGACGGCATCTTGATCTCCGCATAAATCTAGCTTCAAAAAGTTAATTTGAGTGGAATTTTTGAGCTCATCTTAAAATGTGAAGGAGGATTTAGAATGGATGAATTCAAGTTTGAGAAGGTACTAGAACCGATTCGGATTGGTTCGATGGAACTGAGAAACAGGTTTGTCATGCCTCCGATGGTTACGAATTTTGCCGAAGCAGATGGGAGCGTAACCGAACGTTTGAAATGGTATCACCAGACAAGGGCAAAAGGGGGAGTCGGCCTCATTATCGTCGAAGCGACCTATGTCGATCAAGCTGCCAAAGGCTTCAGCCATGAATTGGGAATACATAAAGATGAGTTGGTTCCTGGGCTGCGGGGGTTGACGAACGCGGTTCATCGCTACGGCGCTAAAATTGCCATCCAACTTTATCATGCCGGCAGGCAGACCACTTCGGATGTCAGCGGGGAAAGCGTTGTGGCACCTTCCGCTATTCCTTGCCCGGTTAAACAGGAAATGCCGCATGAACTGACGGTTGCTGAAATCAACCAAATTGTGGATGATTTCCGCCAGGCGGCGCGCCGTGCAAAAGATGCCGGTTTCGACGCAGTTGAAATTCATGGGGCTCACGGCTATTTGCTTGATCAATTTTTATCCCCATACAGCAATAAGCGAACTGACGAGTATGGCGGCACCTTTGCGCACAGAATGCGCTTCCCGCTTGAAGTCATTCGAAGTGTAAGAGAAGAAGTAGGAAAAGACTTTCCTATTATATATAGGCTCAGTGCGGATGAATTTGTATCCGGCGGGCTGACCATAGAAGATACAAAAACATGGGCGATGATTCTCGTCGAGGCAGGAGTCAATGCGCTTCATGTATCTGGCGGGGTTTATGAGTCCGCGCAGATGATTATTCCGCCGGCGGCCATTCCTCAGGGAGTTTACGCCGATAATGCCGCTGCCATAAAACAGGCCATCAAGGGAGCCGTTCCTGTTATAGTCGTTGGCCGGATCAAAAAACCGGAAATGGCTGAACAAATCATCAGGGAGGGCAAGGCAGATTTGGTTGCGATCGGACGGGCTTTGCTGGGCGATCCAGGACTGCCGAAAAAAGTGGCGGAAGGCAGGATTGCCGATATCCGGAATTGCGTGGGCTGCAATCAGGGCTGCATTGACCGTTTGTTCCAGGATGAAGATATTGCCTGCATGGTTAATCCAATGACCGGTCATGAAGAGGAATTTAATTTGGCTGCGCCAGTGAATCGGAAAAAGGTCATGATCATCGGCGGAGGTCCTGGCGGACTGGAAGCGGCATGGGTCGCTGCTTTGCGCGGTCACAAGACATTTCTTTTTGAAAAAGACAAGCACTTGGGCGGCCAGTTAATAATGGCGGCAAAATCATCTCATAAGGAAGAACTCAATGATTTACGGCGGCACTTGATTCATCAAGTAAGGATGTCGGACACGGAAATAATCATGGGAGTGGAAGCCGATTTATCGACGGTGCGCCGAATTAATCCGGATGTTGTGATCTTGGCTGCCGGCTCAGAGGAAATTGTTCCGCATATTCCGGGAATTTTCCGGGAAAGTGTGGTGACGGGGCAGGAGGTTTTAAGAGGTTCGGCCGTTGTGGGTGACAATGTCGTGGTGATCGGCGGCGGCATGGTGGGATGCGAGACTGCGGAATATCTTGCCGACCGTGGAAAACGGGTGACAGTTGTTGAACAACTCGATGATATTGCTTTGGATGTAGGGCCGTTAACCCGCGGGCTATTATTACAGCGAATGGCTGAGAAAAAGATTAGGGTTTTAACGAATCGAAAGGTTAGTGCGATCCTCGCAAATCAAGTGAGATTGGAAGGGAAAGACGGAGACGAAATATTAAGCAGGGTGGATTCCGCGGTAATTGCCATAGGGTCAAGGCCAATCAATGATTTGGCAAAAGGAATCAAGCAGATGGGAATCCCGGTTTATACGGTTGGTGATGCTGTGGAGCCGCGCCGGATTTATGAGGCCATCCATGAAGGATTCCAGGCAGCCTTTAACATCGGAATTATCCCGGTTGGACATGGTCAGTATATACTGAACTAATCCGGGAAGAGTATACCTAAATCTCTGTTCAAGATCAAAAATGATGAAAGGTGTCCCAAACATGTTTTGGGGCTCCTTTTTTTATAGGCTATGTTAAAGAATATTGTTGATTTTATTACCATGTAGATTGAAGCTGAAGGCGCGAAACTCCTAAGTACGTTTTAACCGAAAGAATTCCTGTGCTGGTGTGCGGATTCCGCGGGTTTTTTGCAATAATTACGCGAGTTTCCGCAACTATTCCGCGGATTTTCGCTCACTTTCCGCGGAGTTCACAATTTATTCCGCGCCTGTCACAATTAAGGGGATTTATGTAAAAGGCTATTTTCGTATACTTTGTTGTTTTGGGTAAAAATTTGTTCCGCCACAAAGGGCTTATTCGGACAATTGTGGTGAAGCCTAAGGGGATTTGTGTCCGAATCAGAGGCTCATTCGGACAGTAGTAGTGAATCCCAAGGGGTTTGTGTCTGAATCGGGTGCTCATTCGGACAGTAATGATGAATCCCAAGGAATTTGAGTCCGAATCGGAGGCTTATTCGGACAGTAGTGATGAATCCCAAGGGATTTG
>CAZAEW010000060.1:0-6360 GCA_964484065.1 uncultured Bacillus sp. | reverse complement strand
ATTCGGACAGTAGTGATGAATCCCAAGGGATTTGAGTCCGAATCGGAGGCTCATTCGGACAGTAGTAGTGAATCCAAAGTGGTTTGTGTCTGAATCGGCTGCGCATTCGGACAGTAGTGATGAATCCCAAAGGATTTGAGTCCGAATTGGAGGCTCATTCGGACAGTAGTGATGAATCCCAAGGGATTTGAGTCCGAATCGGAGGCTCATTCGGACAGTAGTAGTGAATCCAAAGTGGTTTGTGTCTGAATCGGCTGCGCATTCGGACAGTAGTGATGAATCCCAAAGGATTTGAGTCCGAATTGGAGGCTCATTCGGACAGTAGTGATGAATCCCAAGGGATTTGAGTCCGAATCGGAGGCTCATTCAGACAGTAGTAGTGAATCCAAAGGGGGGTGTGTCTAAATCGGGTGCTCATTCGGACAATAGTGATGAATCCAAAGGTTTTGTGTCCGAATCGGAAGTCTTGGGGAAAAGCCAAACATTAAAACTGAACGAAAAAACAGCAATTTTTGCAAATACAGCCATGTAAAAAGACAAGGCGCTAGTGTGGAGACCTCGCAAACGGGGCATTTGCAAAGGAGGCTTCCAGGAACCGCCCGCCCTCCGAAAAGAAGCGAATATCACTATCCTTTTTGGCTTTGGATTTTTAGTAAGAATGTTATAACCATACAATGTGCAGAATGATGGAAAGCCATTCAAAAAAAGAACTGAGAATGTTCATAACACAATCTCAGTTCTCTTATCATTCATCGTTCTCTTCCTCAACCAATTCTTTCAGAGCTGCCAACTTTTCATCCCAATAATGTTCGAAAAAGGCAAGCCAATTTTGTATTTCAGCCAGTGGTTCGGGTTTAAGCCTAAAACGGGTTTCACGTCCCGCCTTCTGACTACTGACAAGACCCGAATCAGCAAGGATATGGAGATGCTTATTCACGGCTGTACGGCTTATCGGGAAGTATTTTGCCATTTCAGCTATCGACATTTCTTTTTCAGCAAGTAATTTTAGCATACTGCGACGGGTCGGATCGGAGATTGCCTGGAATACATCATGCTTAGGTTGTTCGGCCACACTTAAGCCTCGATATATGCTGGAAGTGCTTCTTTAACAATTTTTTCCCAACCGCCGTCCATAAATCCGCGAATGACCGTGTGCGGTTGTCCAAATTCGGTTACTTTTTCCTTATCCCAGCCGGAATGTACTAGCGTAAACTCCGTTTTTCCATCATCCAACTTTTTCAGTTCAACTGAAAGATGCCAATCCCTGCCCCAGTCAAACCCAACACGGTTAGGCGGGTCAAGCTCTGTTACTTTGCAAGGCGAGTCACCGAATTGGCCGGTGTGAAGCACGAATTCCTGTCCCAAGGCAGGTTCAAATGTATTTGGCATCCACCATGCTGCAATGCCTTCTGAAGTTGAAACAGCTTTCCATACTTTTTCAATCGGAGCGTTAAGAACGATGGTTTTACGGATTTCTGGTAAATTTTCTTGTGTTTGCATAATCTTTATACCTCCTATAAATGACACCTTTTGGTGTCATTTGAATGATATTTTCATTTTATTTTTCCATTAAAAAAGAAAAACAGTGGACCGTTCCACCTTAGTAAAATAGTGCCAGCAAAAATTTTTTTGAATTTGGAAAGCTATATATGTACCGAACTTTATTTAAGGAGGCTTTCCCTTTGAAGAAAAAGATATATGTATTATTTGTCGGAACTATCCTATCTGTGATGGCATTAAGCGGATGTAACAATGACAATGATGGCCGAAAATCGCCAATGCGAGTCAATACGCCGGCTAATACCCCGGATTATCGAAACATAAATAATGATTTGGACCGTAAAGATCTTAATAATGACGGAATAATTGACCGTGATAACAATATAAATAACAATTATCGCGACCCGTCTAAAGATAAAAATACAGACACTGACAAAGACATAATGAAGGACAGAAACACAAAGCAAGAAGATATTATTGAAGACGATATTGATGTAAAAGATCGCGACCGACTTGATGAATAAATGGCTGACAAAATGGGGAAGGAAGGCAGCGCAAGTTAGATTTGTCTAATCTTTCCCAGTTATATTTCCTAATTAATAAACGAAAAATACGTTTTGTAATCAGATAAAATGGAGGATGAAAAAAATGACTGTAGCAACTCAAGTAACCCAAACATTAGCGGGATTAAAAAGTGCACAAGCCAGTTTTGAAACATTTGCTTTACAGACGGAAAATCAGCAAGCGAAGCAACTATACAAAAACGCTGCCCAGCAAACTCAAGATATCATAAACAGTTTAGAGCCGCGTATTCAAGAAATGCAGCAAGAAGAGCCTCAATATAAACAATAAGATTCTGAAAAAGGGTTGGCTAATAGCCAGCCCTTTTTTGTGTGTACCCGGCATGATATAGGGGACAAGTCACAAACAACAATGGTTAACCATGTGCGCTTTTTCAATTCCTGTGCAAAAGCATACAGATCGTTATTTTTTTTTATAAATTTATAAACTTGACCTTCGTCAATTACCCTTTAGAACGGCTTAGCTAAAATGAAAATATAAAAACCAAGGGAGGAAAACAAAATGTCAAAAGCAGTATTTCAATTAGAGCCGCTAACTTGTCCATCCTGTATTAAAAAAATCGAAACGACATTGAATAAAACAACGGGTGTAGATAAAGTAACGGTTTTATTTAACTTAAGCAAGGTTAAAACAGAATTTGATGAATCTCAAATTAAAGCAAGTCAATTAGAAGAAAGGATTAAAAATTTGGGTTACCAAGTATTATCAGCTAAGGTCTCTTGATTAATAAAGTTAAATAAGAAGGACTTATCACCATGTTTACTTGTAATGGTTGTAGGTCCTTTTTTGCAGCGAAAATACCGATGATGAAAAAATTTTTAAATGAAAAATTTGCAAACTTTATTATGGTCAATTTTATTAAAAAGCAGGTGCTTTAACATTTGAGTATAACGAAATTAGTTAATTTAAAAAGATTGGATGAGAAGGAGGAAAAGGTATGATCGCGACCATTAATAAACACAAAAATAATATTACTGCTATTTCATTTATTTTTATCGCCTTAGGATTTTTGTTCGGCTTAATGGAAAATGGCGATATCAAAAATATGGCTTTCATTTTTGCAACCATTATCGCAGGTATTCCTATTGCGATTAAGGCTTATCAGTCACTGCGAATGAAAGCTTTTAGTATTGAATTATTGGTAATAATTGCAGTTATTGGCGCACTTTACATTCGAGAGTTTACGGAATCATCAGTTGTTACATTCTTATTCTTGTTCGGAGATTATTTAGAAGCACGAACTTTAGAAAAAACACGTTCCTCTATGAAAAATTTAATTGATATGGCTCCACAAGAGGCCATTGTGATCCGTGAAGGAAATCATCTCACCATTCCGGCAGAAGAGGTAGAAAAAGGCGATCGTGTGGTGATTCGCTCAGGTGGAAAAGTCCCAGTTGATGGGAGTATTATATCTGGCCAAGCTTCACTAGATGAAGCAGCGGTAACAGGTGAATCTGTACCTGCATCAAAAAATGTAAATGATAAAGTCTTTAGTGGAACTATTGTCGATAATGGGTATATTGAAATTTTGGCAGAAAAAGTCGGCGATGATACAACCTTTGCTAAAATCATTGAATTAGTAGAAGAAGCACAAGAAACAAAATCAAAAACAGAAAAATTTCTTAATCATTTTTCCACTATTTATACGCCCGCAGTTGTTGCCTTTTCCCTCATCGTATTTTTTTTAACAAAGGATCTGCAAATGGCCATTACATTCTTGGTTATTGCTTGTCCAGGAGCATTGGTTATTGGAGCTCCGGTATCGACTGTTGCCGGAATTGGAAATGGAGCCAAGAATGGGGTGCTTGTTAAAGGGGGAGAAGTGATAGATAAGTTTTCCAAAGTCGACACACTTGTATTCGATAAAACAGGTACGCTAACAAAAGGGAAACCGGAAGTTACGGATATTAAGACATTCAATCATCAAAATGAAAATGAGTTGCTAAGATTAGTTGCCCAAGCTGAAACGATTTCAGAACATCATTTAGGTCAAACTATTGTTAAAGAAGCAAAGCTAAGAAAAATGAACCTTATGAGCGAGCCTGCAGATGCAGAAATCATAAAAGGAAATGGGATCCGTGCCAAGGTTGAAGGTAAAACAATCGTCGCAGGGAATCGTAAATTAATGAACCTTGAAAAGATTCATATTCCAGAAGAGGCTGTGGATTATGCAGTCAGCCGTGAAAGGGCCGGAAACACTGCTATTTTCGCAGCGGTAAATGGCGAAGTTGCTGGTATCTTCTCGATTGCTGATCAAATTCGTGAAGATGCGCCAAAAGCATTAGCGGAAATGAGAAGAAATGGGATTAAGAAAATCGTGATGCTGACGGGTGATAATCAATATACCGCTGAAATAGTTGCCAAAAAATTAGGTTTAGACGAGTATCATGCAGAATTATTGCCGGAAAATAAAGTAGAGTTCGTAAAGAAATTAAAAGAAGAAGGCCATGTCGTTGCGATGGCTGGGGATGGGATTAATGATGCTCCTGCTATAGCCGCAGCTGATATTGGATTGGCAATGGGCGAGAGCGGTACAGATGTGTCAATGGAAACAGCAGATGTAGTCTTAATGGCAGATAAGCTGATGCAATTCTCGCATGCATACTCTCTATCGAAAGCAACGATTCGCAATATGAAGCAGAACACTTATTTTGCCGTATTGATTGTGTTTGTCCTATTAGTTGGAGTATTAAATGGATCTGTTCATTTGGCATCGGGCATGTTTATCCATGAGACCAGCGTATTACTGGTTATTTTAAATGCGATGAGGCTAATTAAATTTGGTGGTAAAAGTTTAAAAGCAACAGACAAGCCTCAAGCTGTTCAAGTAAAATTCAATTAATGAATAGGTTGAGTCAAATTGGATGATATCTATATAAAATCATTTTTATCAGGATTGAGATGAATTGTAACAATATTCAATTTGCCACTAGAAACAGAGGTGTTGGAAAAATGGAATCCAAAGAAAATCATTCACATCATAAAACCTGTGCCCATTCAAAACATCATCATTGTTTCGGAACAGATGAAGGGTGCGTTTCATTAGTTCCGATTTTTAATCATTTAGAAAATGAACAATTAGATGAAATCATGGAAATGGTTCAATCTTTTTCGTACAAAAGAGGGGAAATCATTTATCGGGCTGGAGACCCGTCGGATTCACTTTATATTGTTAAAAATGGGAAAATAAGAATTTATCGATTGTCTGAATCCGGAAAAGAACAGATGGTACGTATTTTAATTCCTGGATATTTTACTGGAGAACTTGCTTTGTTTAAAGAAACATTTCATGAAGCCTATGCTGAAGCAATAGAAGACACTCAAGTGTGTTTGATCAAACGATCAGACTTACAAGAACTGCTTTTAAAGTATCCATCCATTTCACTAAAAATACTAACTGAACTCACAAATAGATTAGAACAATCGGAAAAACAAACGGCTCGTTTTGCCACCGAGAAGGTGGAAACAAGGATAGCGCTTTTTTTAGCCGAATGCATGGATCATCATCAATCAAATGAGATTATATTGCCTATGAGCAAAAAGGATTTAGCTTCTTATCTTGGAACTACTCCTGAAACCATTAGTCGTAAGTTATCTCATCTTGAAGATTTGGGTTACATCAAACAAGGGGCAAATAAAAAAATTGAAATTATCGATTTAGAAGGACTGCTCCTCGTTTGATAGAGTACTTAGCCATCATTTTGAGTATGTCCGCCTTCAAAATTTGACATCCCCTCCTTGGTCTAAATACTAATGGAGGGGAATTGCGTATAAGAAAGGGGAAGAGATGGATTTAAATAAAAAATGTTAAAAGGCTGGTTACCCTGATCAATAAAAGTAAACTATTAATCAAATGAAATTGCAGAGGGCCATTATCCAAATAGGATGATGGCCCTCTATTTATGTAATCATTTCCCTGATTTGTTCATTCATCATTCCCATTTTCTATTAAGCAAAAATTAAGGAGCAAAATGAATAATAGTTTTATTAGAAAAATAATAGAAAGAGATTAAAACAACCTAAAAACATTTATTAAAAGGCTGTAAACGCAAAGATTGTTGTTTCTTCTTTGGAATAAATTATTTGATATTTCACCTAAGGTATCTGATTCGGACACAAAACCCTAGGGAAGTTTGGGTATTTCGGACAGAGGTGAAGTCAAAAACGCATCATGGATGTCCGAAGTTAGAGCATCTTCGGACAGAGGAAAGCAAAAACGCATCATGGATGTCCGAAGTTAGAGCATCTTCGGACAGAGGAAAGCAAAAACGCATGATG
>CAZAEW010000059.1:8234-22361 GCA_964484065.1 uncultured Bacillus sp. | reverse complement strand
ACAAAAAAAGCAACCGGGATAAAATCCAGTTGCCAACAAAAAAGGGTTTTGATAAACACAAAATTGAATATAGACGAAAAGTTTGCAGAAAGTGTGCATTTTTACTTAGTACTTTTCTCTAAATCTTCTTTTATTTATGAAATTCACATTTTTTTCACATTTTTAAAAAAAGAGTGACTCTCTCCTTTTATTAAGGAAAAAGTTCACTCTTTTTCGGAAGTGCGATTAGCACTTGTTTTTATTAATATACATCACGTTGGTAACGGCCTTGTTTTTGCAGATCGTTCAGATGTGCTTCAGCTTCTTCACGTGACATAGCGCCTTCTTTTTCAATAACAGTAATAAGCGCTTCGTGGACGTCTTTCGCCATATTTTGCTTATCGCCGCAAATGTAGAAGTATGCGCCATTTTGCAGCCATTCGAACAAGTCTTTGCTGCTTTCAATGATTTTGTGCTGCACATATACTTTTTGCGCTGTATCACGAGACCACGCAGTACTTAATTTAGTCAATACGCCGTCTTTTTGATATTGTTCTAATTCATCTTTGTAAAGGAAATCACATGCTTCATGCTGGTCCCCGAAAAATAACCATGTTTTTCCGGCTGCTTTAGTTACTGCACGTTCTTCGATAAAAGAACGGAATGGAGCAATACCTGTCCCAGGGCCAACCATGATAATATCCTTATCCGTTTCTGGAAGATGGAAATGCTTGTTTGGCTGAACAAATACAGGAACTGTCGCACCTTCAGGAAGACGTTCTGCAACTTGAACGGAACAAACTCCCTTCCGATCACGTCCATGGGTGGTGTAGCGTACAGCACCGATCGTTAGATGAACTTGACCAGGATGCGCGGCAATGCTGCTGGCTATGGAATAAAGACGCGGTGTCATTTTTCTCAATAATGAGATAATTTCCCCGGCCGAGGCTTTCCATGGACCGAATTCACGCAGCATATCAAGCAAATCACGACCATAACAATACTCTTTTAACTGGTTTGCATTTTCAACAAGCAAAAGTTTTTGCAACTCTTCATTTTCTGTAAATGCCGCTGCCCCTTGTAAAATCTTTTTCGAAAGTAAGGTAATTTCAAAATAAGATGTTAGCGCTTCCTTTAAAGGAAGTGTTTCTCCTTGCTTATTAATTGACACAGCCAATTCCGGATCCCATTTCATTTCTTCAAGCAGGGAAGCAACTAATTCCGGATCGTTTGAAGGAATAACCCCAAGAGCATCACCCGGTACATAAGAAAGACCTGATCCCTCTAATGATAATTCGAAGTGTCTTGTTTCCTTGCCTGAGCCCGTCCCATTTAAATTTACATTTTTGAGAACCTTCGCTGGAAATGGATTAGTTCTAGAAAATGCAGGAGTCATTTTACCGTCTTTTCCATTTTCAGAGTTTACTACAGTAACTTGCATAGCTTTCACCTCAAAGATTTGTATATAACTAGGATAACACAGAATGCGAAAATCAGATATATTTTTACATTCACTTTCCAATTATGAGAGCTTATTAACTTGGAAGGTAATTGTCTCAATTCCGCTGATTATCCTATGCCTAAGAAGTTAATTCAGGGTGCTGTTTCCCAGTTATCCCCACTTTCCCCTCTAATTCTACAAATTTATCTAACCGGGAATAAATCTATATATTCGACAAAGGTCCACTGATTTCCTTTCTCAATTAAAAATTGCAAGAAAGCGATTCAAGAATACCTTTTGATTCCTGAGGCCCTATGAAAAAACAGAGCTTTGGATTTTCTTTGGGATTCCAGTATTTCCAGTTCTTTGCTATGATTATTTTTAAATAAATCCTGTTCATTGAGGTATAAATATGGATATATTCGCCAGCGACTATATAAGAAGTATTCAGTTAAAAAAAGAATCGGTTCCTTCATTTCAAAAATATCCTTTTACGATTCCCAGTATAAGGATGCTAAACGAGCTATCTTTTCATAAAAATGTTACTTTCATCGTTGGGGAAAACGGAATGGGAAAATCAACCTTGTTAGAAGCCATTGCCATCTCACTGGGGTTTAATCCGGAAGGCGGGTCGCTAAATTTTCATTTTTCCACTTACGATTCATATTCCAACCTTAGCGACTATCTTAAAGTGATTAAAGGAATCAACAAACCAAAAGATGGTTTCTTCCTTCGTGCCGAAAGCTTTTATAATGTGGCCTCCAACATCCAGGAATTAGATAGTGAATCAGGGGGCGGGTCCCGAATTATTGATTCCTATGGCGGGGAATCTCTGCATAATCAATCACACGGGGAAGCTTTTTTTGCCACATTTATGCACAGATTCAGAGGAAACGGCATTTATATTTTAGACGAACCGGAGGCAGCACTTTCACCACTCAGGCAGTTATCAGTGCTATCGCGAATTCATGAATTGGTTAACCAAAACTCACAATTTATTATTGCAACTCACTCACCGATTTTAATGGCATACCCATCATCAAAAATATTGGAACTGACGGAAAGCGGAATCAAAGAATCCTCATTGGAAGAAACCAATCATTACAAGATAATGAAACAATTTTTCGAGGATAAAAACAGATTAATCTATCATTTGTTGAATGAATAAAAAACCGGCACAGAAAAGGTCGATGACTGCTGACCCTTTTGTGTCTTTTTTTATTTACGAATTTCTGTTGCAGAGAATGTTGTTGTATATTTTTAATTCTTTGAGAAAAAATAGGAACACTTACCGATAACGAATATTCTTGGAGGGTGTATTTTGAAGACAAATAACCAAATTCCATTAACAGCTCCAGAAATTTCGAGTCTTTGGACTCAATATATTTTTGAAACCATGTCCATTTGTTTTTTTCGTTATGCACTCGAACATATCGAAGATCAAGAAATCAAATCACTCTACCAAGGTTCCCTTGATTTATCAAAAAATCATGTACAAAAAGTAACTGAATTCATGGTAAAAGAAAATTACCCGATTCCAAAAGGGTTTACGGAAAATGAAGACGCAGACATTCACGCACCTCGGCTTTTTCTGGACTCTTTCTACTTATATTATCTTTATATCATGACGATGCAAGGGCTGACAGGATACTCTTTTTCGGTCAGTACTTCGATTCGGCCTGACTTACTTAAGTACTATATAACTTGTGCAACAGAAGCAATGACACTGTTTGAGCAAATCATTAATGTAATGCTTTCGAAAGGACTTTACACACGGCCTCCTACTGTCACACCACCCAACACTGTCGATTTTGTTAAAGATAAAAGTTTTTTTACCGGGTGGTTGGGAAAGCGCCGGCCGCTTAGCGTTATTGAAATTGGAGATATTACTTTCAACATCGTTAAAATGCATTTACATGCCGCTTTAAAGATTGGATTTAGCCAAGTGGTTCGGTCAAATGAAGTCCGCCAGCATATATTAAGAGGCAGGGACATTAGCAACAAACATATCGAAATATTTGAATCAATATTTGATGAAGAGAATTTAAATGTACCTGTTTCTATGCAACAGTTGGTTACAAACTCTACCACACCGCCTTTTTCAGATAAATATATGATGTATCAAATTCAATTATCAACACAACTATCCATTTCTTACTATGGCACTGGTTTGAGTGTCAGCAGCAGGAGAGATCTCGGTGCTGATTACCTTCGGCTTAATTTGGAACTTTTACAATTTGCAGAAGACGGCGGTCTCATAATGGTGAAAAACGGATGGTTAGAGCAGCCTCCATTAGCTAGTGACCGGGATTCCCTTGCAAAAGATAATGGGTGATCCCGCTTTGAAGAAAAAAAGGAGTATCAAAATTCATATGAAATTGATACTCCTTTTTTTATGTTCTCGATAGCAAAAAAACTCTTTGCATTTGCTGATTTTGTCAGTCTCCCTGAATTAACAGCAGACTGTGGAGAAACTTCCTTCCAAACCCTCTCCTATAATCATATTACTTTTCCACCATCGACATTAAAATCTTTTCCAGTTCTTCTTTGGGTAACGTACTGGCACGAATATACATTTGATAGGAGCTTTGTCCGTTTTTCGCAGGAACAATGACCCGCACCCCTTTTATCCTGTTACCGAATTTGTACTCACCCAGTGTTACTCTGCAGCCGTCAATGGTGTAGTTCTTCCTTAAATCATACGGTGCACCTTCAAAGGATTCGAGATTATCCCCGAATGGAAGAAGTTTTTCTTCAACATTTTCAGATAAATAAATCGTAAAGGTCCAAAAGGCCATTGCTTGGGATTCATCCGCATTATTTTTTTTATAAGTAATGTTAATCGTCGGCTTAGGTTTGCCGCTTGTGATTTTTGTTTTTACATCCATGCTTTCCAATTGATAGTTTTTAGGTATATAGGTTGGGTACTTAACTGGGAAATTCATTAATTTTTTTGCTTCATCAACCGTAAAATTAAATTTGCTTTGAATTTTATTTAAATAAGGTTCAAGCTTATAATAAGCTTCGTCAAACTTTTTTAATTCCTCAGGACTAAGCCGATAGGAAGCACTGCTCACTCTTTTTCCATCAACAACAATTGTTTTTTTATTGATGGCCATGTACTCTTTCCATGCAGCAGTAAATTTTTCAAAATCTTCTTTTGAAAATATTTGGTGTGCAACTTCAAACAGTTCACTGTACTCTTGGTATTCCGCTTCTACAATCCCATATTGTTTGTTCGCCTCTTCGGGAGTACCAATTATTTTATCAACCAATGTTGACCCGGCGTAAACCCCCGCTGGAGCAATGAGGGCTGCTGCAAAAACCCCCACCATTAGACGTTTCTTTAACGAACTGCGCCCTTTTCCTTTTTTACTGTGGAACTCCCTGAATGAGGCTGTTACTCTGGGTTGCAGATGCTGAGATGGCAACATCCTTTCTGAAGCATCCTGAAGTTCATGACGTAATTTTTTTTCAAAATCCATTAATGTTACCCACCTTTCCCATTGGCAAACTTTCTATGTCTTTTCTTAAAAATTTCAACGCATTATGAAGACGGGATTTTACGGTACCGATAGGTATTTGAAGCAATTGTGCTATTTCTCCAATGCTATGATCGTGGAAATACCGTAATATGATCACTTCACGATGCTTATGTGACAATGTTTTCAGTATTTCAATAAGTTCACTCTGTAACTCATGCTGTACAGTCTCTACGGCAACGTCATAGTCCTGTTCTTGTATAAAGGTTTTCTTTTTCTCAAAAACTCGAAATCTGCGCCATGATTGCCGCCGCCAATCTTTGACCTTCCTCACCACGATGCCATGCAGCCAAAAGCGAAAGGATCGGGTATTATCAAATGTGTGAAGCGACTTCCACATTTGAACATAAACTTCATTAACAAGTTCCTCAATATCATGCTTATTGCAAATAAAAAAAGCGATCGTTCGATATACATCCTTGCTTGTTACTTCATATATGTATTCAAAGGCACTTTCGTCGCCATCCCCCATATCTTTCAGCCATTTCTGTAATTCATTTTCATCCACCCTGCATCCCCCTTTAAAGCTAGTACATGATTTCACATATATATTCGCTGTTTAAACAAAAAAAGTTCATTTTTATGCCAATGTTTCCATTTTATAAAGAAAACTCGCCGATTGGCGAGCCTTAAAGGCGAAGACAGAGGAGTAGTTGCGCTTATGCGTATAAGGAAAGTATAAATTTGTAAAATTTATACTTTCCTTATAGCTCAAAAAATTTACACTTTTTACGTTATTCGAACAAAGCTATTGATCGATACTGGATTCCCGTTTTTTCAACTGTTTGCTATGATTATTTTGTTAAATCTTTTTATTCACAAAACCGTTTAGAGGGAGGCCTTGAAAATGCAGTTTATCGTTACAGCATATGATGGTACGGATGAAGACGCTCTCGGCAGAAGATTAAAGGCAAGAGAAGAACATTTACAATCTGTCGAAAGAAGATTTAAAGAAGGACAGCATCTATATGGAGCTGCTTTACTTGATGATGAAGGAAAAATGATCGGCTCTTTGATGATCGTGGACTATCCATCAAGAGAGGAACTGGATAATTGGCTAAAGGTTGAACCTTATGTTTTGGGAAATGTGTGGCAAAAAATAGAAATACAGCCTTGTAGAGTGGCTTCGACCTTTATGGAACTTTATGATCGATGAGATTGGGGTTTCCTTTGGCAAATCCAATCCTAAAAACGATTCAATATGATTGACATTTGACTTCGATATGTTATCTTTTGCTTATAAAAGGAAATCAGCACAGTAACTGACGGCATTTGTGGAACTGACCACAAGGAAGCTGTGTTTAATATGGTCGGGTCGTCTGGGCAGAGATAAGGATTTATTTCCTTATCTCTTTTTTAAATTTTTTTCAGGAGGATTTGTTATGGAAAAATTAATTTTAAATGGAAATGCCGTTGCCGAGGATATTAAAGAGGATTTACGAGTACGAGTTGAAACATTAAAGGAAAAAGGGATCGAACCGTGCCTTGCCACTATTTTGGTTGGCAATAATCCATCATCAGAGACTTATGTCAAAATGAAAGGGAATGCCTGCAAAAGAATCGGAATGAAATCTATTCGGATTCACCTGCCGGAAGAAACGGATACAGAAGGACTAATGAAAGTGATTCAAGATTTAAACCATGATGATTCTGTTCATGGGATTCTCCTTCAACACCCGGTGCCTGATCAAATTGACGAACGCTTAGCTTTTGAAGCCATTGATGTAAAAAAAGACGTAGATGGTGTTACAAGCGCCGGCTATGGACAAACGGCATTGGGATTTGGAGTATATCCTTCATGTACTCCTGCGGCGATCTTACAAATTTTAAAATTTTATAAGCTGCCGATTGAGGGAAAACATGCGATTGTCGTCGGCCGGAGCCCAATCCTGGGAAAACCGGTTTCTGCACTGCTTTTAAATGAAAATGCTACCGTAACGACCTGCCATTCCAAAACAGCCAATTTGCCTGATCTTTTAAAACTGGGTGATATTGTTGTCGCAGCAGTTGGAAAACCTGAATTTATTAAAGGAGAATGGTTAAAAGAGGGCGCCATCGTTTTGGATGCCGGTTATAATAAAGGGAATATTGGCGATGTGGAATATGATTCCTGTTATAAAGCGGCAAGCGCCATTACCCCTGTTCCCGGCGGTGTTGGCCCTGTCACCATTTCAATGTTATTGAAGCATACGGTGGAATCAGCAGAGCGGTCTTCGAAAAAGTGATCTTTTGCAGGGTCTGTCCCCCACTACGTTAACGCTTTACCTTAGCGGGGGTCTGTCCCTACTCTAACCATTTCCCAAGAGGCTTGTATATCGAATCGATCATTTGGGTAGGTCCTGGGATGTTCGGAAAGGTGAACAATAAATTCATAAGGAGCCATCCCAATATGCTCAAGGTGATGAATACCGCTTTTTCCTTTTTCTGATTGGAGTTTATTTTTGGCCATTGAAAAAGCGTCATACAAAAAACAATAAATGTACTTCCAAATAAGGCACCCAAGCTCATTTCTCTTTTACCCCTTTCGGAATAATGGCAGAAAGGACGGAGTTCATTCCCTGTCTTCGTATTTTAATATTCGAGTCGATGGTTACATCAACATTTGGAAAGATTTGATTCCAGCGTTTTTTTTCCTTTTTCCACAGGCTGGGATATTTTCTGTAAAAGGCATTTCCAAAGTCAAAAATATCCGCCTTCATATCCTTCTGGACCTGTAAGATAGCTAAATTTACTTTGTTTTCAATTTCCTTCTTTAACTGCTGTTGCAGACTTTGAACGATTGCAGGCTTGGTCACATCCAATGGAGTTGTATTTTGTATGATATCCGCTTCTGCGTCTGCTTTAAGCCTCATCGTCCATTTTCCATTTTCAATCCTCGGGACTAATTTGGTTGCTGCATTCTGCAAACTAAATGAGACATATCCCTTCGCTTCTCTTGGCTGGACGGTAACCGTTGCAAGCTGAACCTCATTTCGCAGCCACAGCACCCCTCTTGTAGCGGATTGACTAATTTTGCCAATCATTTTGTCCTTCTTAAATATAGCGGTACCCGCAATGTAAGCAATGGTTGCCATTTTATCCTTTCCTTTTTGCGGCGGCAGCCTTTTAATCCATGGAACCGCGGTATCCCCGGATTCACTAATTAACATTTCAGCATAATCTTCAACTGTTACTTCCATCCCCATCCTTTGTGATTCTAATTCGCGGAGAACAACTGCCAGATCACGCTCCAAAGGAGGAATCAGCGCTAACAAATCCTTTGCTTTTTGTTTAGAAATAAACAGTAATGACCGTTCACGAAGCTGAGGATGCCGAATGATAAAATCAACATGTTTGGCTAGACCCTTCATTGCCACTTTTTCCTGAAAGATGAAAATTGCCGTATGCCCCCAGAAAATATGACGCGGCATTTTTTCCTGAAGTTTAGACATCGCATCCGCAATCGTTACTCCAGTTGCAGACCGCACTAAAGTCTGAGCCCCCCCTCCTCCGCTTGATCCCTCCATACCCTGCCCGCCTCCTGCACTCTTTGGAATATAAACGAGTATGGAAAGCTCAATCGTTTTATCTGATATTTTATCAATGCCTGCCGCTGTTACTAACCCTATATCATTCACTTCTTGTCTGTCCCAGCAACCGGAGAGGAGGAGAAGGATTAAATTAATAAAAAATATTAGTAACATCTTTTTTATATTTATCAGATTTTGGAACTTCATCCTGCTATCGTCTCTTTATTCTTCTGAATTTTAGTCCGAATTAAAGCAATAAGGAGGAGAAGGAACGGCACAATAATTTGCATTGAGAGAAAATAAAAGGCAGCTGATGTACTAAGAAAATGGGAAAGTTCCTGCAAACTGGGTGCGGACCATACTCCAAAAACGGTTAACAAAAGTCCAATTGGAAAAACAATCGGACGAAAATCAGATAATTTAAGCCATTGGGCAGTTCCAAGAACTACTACGTAATAAAAGACTGTTATTTTAATAAATGTTCCTGCAACCCATATAGCCATAACAATTGACTCTAAATGCTCCAGGAATTGTGCAATACTTATGTATTGAGTGGCAATCATAACTGGATAGGTTAACCTTGATGTTAATTTTCCAAACAAAAGAAGAGATGTAAAATTTGTCAGAACCATAAAGAACATTACACTTGTAACCGAGAGCATGCCCCATTTCAGCCCTTTTTCCTGATCGGCTAAGTAAGGCAGGAAAAAAGAAATAAGGATATACTCGCTAAACCAGCTTTGCGGAACAATGGATCCAATAATAGAAGGTGTTATCCCATTTTCCATAAGCGGGAACATATTCTGGATGTGAAAGTCTTTTAAAAGCATGAAAAAAATCAATAAATAAAAGAGAAGCATAACCGGGACAATGATTTCAGAACATCTTCCCATCACTTCAAGTCCGCCATAAACCGCAAAAGCGCACACTAAAATCATGGTGCCAAAAATAAACAGCATGGGAGTATGCGGAAGAAATGTACCTGAAACAAATTCACCATATTCACGAACAATAATGCCGGCAAGGTGCAAATAAAAAAATAAGTAAACAGCTCCAAGAATTTTACCTAAAACTTTTCCTAAAATAAGCTCACTATATTCGATAAGAGTATTTTGGGGGAATAACTTATTTAGTTTATAGGCTAAAAAAACCGCTAAAAATCCGCTAAGGGATGACCAAATCGGGGATAACCACATATCCTGCTCTGCATGTTTCGCAGTAATAGCAGGGACCAATAGTAAAACGGTTGCAAAAATAGAAGGATTCATCATAATCGCCATTTGAGATCCGGAAATTTTTCCTCTTTCAATCATGTTTTGTTCATCTCCTGTTCAGCCCTCTCTGGTCGGATCTGGCTTTTGTCCTGTTGATTGGCGAAATTCGTTTCCGTATCCTGTCAAACGGGGACGTTTTTTCAAAGACCACCATGGCATTCTTAATAAAACATCCTTCATCTCATTCCCCTTCATTGGTGCCATCGGTGATAAATAGGGAACTCCAAAGGATCGAATGGTACTTAAATGAACGATAATCGTTAATAGACAAAGAATGATCCCAAGCAGCCCTAATGTTCCTGCCATGAACATAATAGGAAAGCGAAGCATACGTATGGCAATAGCCGCGTTATAGCGTGGTATGGCAAAAGAAGCTATTCCCGTGATTGCTACCACCATTACCATCGGAGCTGAAACGAGTCCAGCTGAGACTGCAGCCTGTCCAATCACCAATGCACCAACGATACTAACAGCAGAGCCAACTTGCTTTGGCAGCCGGACCCCCGCCTCCCGCAAAGCTTCGAAGGTAATCTCCATAATAAGAGCTTCAACCAGAGCAGGAAACGGTATTTCCTCTCTGGATTTAGCAATGCTCAGCAAAAGGGTTGTTGGTATCATTTCTTGGTGATAGGTAAGTATGGCCACATAGGTGGATGGCAGCAATAAAGCAATCAGTAAACATGCGTATCGAAGCCATCGGATTAACGTCCCCATTAAAAACCGCTGATAATAATCCTCTGCAGTCTGGTACAAAGAGTAAAAGGTAATGGGTGCAACAAGTGCAAAAGGGGATCCATCAACTAAAATAGCAACTCTTCCTTCTAGCAAATTTGCGGACGCTACATCTGGACGTTCGGTATTTAAAATTTGCGGAAAAGGGGAATATGGATAATCTTCAATGAACTCTTCGATATACCCGCTATCCAACGCACCGTCAATATTAATGCGGCTTAATCGGTTGTTAATCTCCTCAAGAAGCGTCTGATCAACAAGTCCATCAATGTACATAACGACAACTTTTGTTTGACTATAGCGACCAATGCTGAAGGAGTTCATTTTTAAATCGGGGCCCTTCAGTTTTCGGCGCAAAAGGGAAATATTAACGCTTAATGTTTCCGTAAAGCCATCTCTTGGACCGCGAACAACGGATTCAGCACTTGGTTCTTCAACGGAGCGTTTTTCCAATTTAGCTAATCCCATTGAGATACCCTGTGATTTTTGGTCAATTAAAAGAACAGGGTTTCCTTCCGAGATTTGTTTAATCACATCTTGCACCATATTGACTTGTTGTATATTTGAAACAGGGAGATTCTCCTCCAGATTTGCATAATCTAACAGAGCTCCTGATTCAAGATTTATTAGCGGGGTTAACACATTCTTATCCATTTCTTCAATATTTGAGAGACCTTCAATATAGATAAGAACAGCCTTTTGCGAATCCCCTATCAAAAATGAACGGAAAATAACATCAGGACAGTTGTTGTATTTGGATTTTAAAGTATTAATGTTTTCAAGCAAATTATTGGAAAGAGCACCTGGCGGGCTAGGTTCTTTTTCAGAGATTGTTTCCTGCTGGAAATTCATATTTACTTTTTTAGAAAAGGATTTTTGCATTCGTTTTTTCCAAACTGTCATAATGCCCTCTTTGATTTTATGGTTAAATGTTCTAAATATGGAAACAGGTTTAGTCTTCCACTATTTTCTTTTATTTATTACGCTTTAAAAACTTTCTTTTCGGTTTGGTCATTTTTGCTATTCGAAAAGAACAAAAAAAAAACAACGATAATCCGTTGCTTTTTCATTCTTGCATAGGTATGATTATTTTTACCTTTTTCAAGGAAAACCTTATGATACCGATAAAGTGAGTCTTCACTCAGTACGACAGTCATTCAGATTGCATGGAATGTTGATTGAATATTTTCCAGCAGTTTTATCTAAGATTATGCTGGTCAAAGAGGCAATAAAAGCACTGCCGATAATATCAGATGGATAATGATGTCCTACCCAAATTCGAGAGAAGCCAGTCAACATTGATATTACCCACATAATTGAACCAAGAACACGATCATAAAGAAAGATAGAAGTAGATATAGCAAATGCCAGCAGAGTATGTTTACTTGGAAATGAGGAATCTGTTTTCGATGGGATGAGTATGCCGACCCGCCGTTTTACAAATGGACGTGGTTTAAAGAAAAATAATTTAATCAAGCTGTGAATAAACAATGAAACCACCGAAGACATTATCGCTTTATAAGACACTTTTTTATAATAATCATTTCTAAACCACATATATATCAAAACAAAAATAAATACATAACGAATCTTTTTGGATAAAAATATCATTAGTAAATCAATTGGCGAACAATGTCCAGAAAGTTGATTGATTGCATTAAATACTTTGTTGTCCACGGAAAAACCTCCTTACTTTCCAGATACATATAAAATTCCCTGTTAAGCATGAAATATGTAAAAATGGATCAGGGAATTCTCTGGGAAGCAGCTTCAGAAATAATATTTTTGATTAATTCTGAAGCGGTTTGATTTTTTGCCAATCTTGGGCTTTGACCGGACCAAAGCGACATATATTCCGGATTATTTTGCAAAGCTGAGACTTTTCTAATCGGTTGAGTAAGTGAATTTTGCACTGGATAATCAGGAAAAGAGGTTTCGTACTCATCCATTTCTGAAATAAATTGATTCTTAATTCCTCTGGCCCATTTACCGGAAAAGGCACGGGTTAAGGCTGTCTTGTCTTCAGTTGAATGAAGAATGGCGTCTTTATGTAATGGGTGTGCCCCGCTTTCAACACAGGTTAAAAAGGCTGTTCCCATTTGGACCCCTTTTGCACCTAAACTAAGAGAAGCCGTTAAGCCCCGTCCATCCATTATTCCCCCGGCTGCAATGACAGGAATTTTTACAGCATCTACTGCCTGCGGAATCAATGACATTAATCCAATTAAACTTTCTTGATGACCGTTAAGAAAATTACCCCTGTGGCCTCCCGCCTCGCATCCCTGAACCACTACAAAATCCATGCCGCTTTTTTCAACTTCAACAGCTTCATTTACAGTAGTTGCAGTCCCTATTAAAATGATCTGCTGCTTTTTTAATTCAGTAATTACGCTTTCGGGTGGAATACCAAATGTAAAAGAACACATCGGAACTTCTTCTTCCATCAGCACGCTGACTTGTTCATAAAATGATTTCAAATAGCTTTGTGAATTAGGAATTTCACTTTGGTCTTTTTCAATATTTAATTGACTGCGGATGGGCTGTAACAGCTGGGCAGAAAATTCTATTTTTTCTTTTTGAACATTAAATTCATTGGGAACAAAAAGGTTTACGCCAAAATGGTTTAAGGTTAACTGCTTTACTTCTCTGATTTGTTCCCGCAATTGAGCAGGTGTCAAATAGCCGGCTCCAATCATTCCCAGACCCCCGGAATTTGAAACAGCTGCCACTAATTTGGAAGTTGTTATTCCTCCAGCCATTGGAGCTTGAATTATAGGATATTTAATTTTTAATGTTTTTGTAACTTCAGTATTCAGCATCAATCTCACCTCTATCTTTTTCATTCAAATATAGACTTAAGTAAATTCTATACATCAATTTTATAATTCAATGTTAACTCATCACCGGGTAATCCTCTAATTCCCCAGTTATGTTTTGGCGTTTCAAAAATGGTAATCTCAACATCTTGATTGGATATGTTTAGTTCCTGTTTAATCCGTTCAAAAAGCAATTTTATTAAAAGCTTTTTTGCTTCTGCTGTACGCCCTTCAAACATACTGATTTCAATTACTGTATATGCTTCAGTTCTTCCGCTAGCAAAATAAAAATCTTCTTTATCCATAGGAAAAAAACGGTGGAATTTCTTATCCGAAGGCAAATCCAGTGCGTCGACCATGCACGAGTGTATAACATTGGATAGTTTGACCTTAATTGGATTTAGAATCGTATTAACTCCATAGATTTTTATTTGACCCATTCTAATCTCACCTTTCTCTTCTTAACTAACCTAAGCTCCCTATAATTTACAGTTCTATTAAAAAGTTTTGAAATCCTTCTTCAAAACAACTTGAACATTTGTTTTTTCTTTAATGGAATTAAAGACATGGTATATAAAAGGATTTAATTTATTTTTTATCTCGCGCCGAAATCCATCGGGCGGATCGATGACCGGATTCGTATTTTTCATTCGGTTTGGGGCACTGATCGGCCTTATCAATGACCGAATTCGTGTTTTTCCAGCGGTTTGGGGCACCGAGCGGCTTTATCAATGACCGGATTCAGCTTTTTCCAGCGGTTTGGGGCACTGATCGGCCTTATCGATGACCGGATTCGTATTTTTCATTCGGTTTGGGGCACTGATCGGCCTTATC
>CAZAEW010000059.1:0-8134 GCA_964484065.1 uncultured Bacillus sp. | reverse complement strand
GGCTTTATCAATGACCGGATTCAGCTTTTTCCAGCGGTTTGGGGCACTGATCGGCTTTATCGATGACCGGATTCGTATTTTTCATTCGGTTTAGGGCACCGAGCGGCTTTATCTATTCTGAGCGATTCAGCTCACTCTGAAAAAAATCAACAAACGCACGAGTCTCACTTGTTTCGACTTTTGTTAACAGGTAGGTGGACGACGCTGGCAGATTGATTTTCTCCGGCTTGATTTCTGCCAGCTTTTTCATTCGCAATTCCTCTCTCACCATCGAATACGGCAAGCATGAAATCCCCAGCCCTTGTTCAATAAAGCGCTTCGTAATCTCAATTTGATTCACCTTCATCGTCCGCACATTTGGATAATGCCTCTTAATATCATTCAAAAGATGATCCCAATATTCCGGATGGTTATGCGTAATCAACCGGTATTTTTGCATGGCTTCCTTTTCATTATCCGCATCCATTGCAGGCCCGACTAAAATGACAGCCTCTTCGTGAGCCTTATAGCAATAGATATTTGTCTGAATTGGCTCGATTCTTGATAAACCAATGTCCGCTCTCCCAGCACTGATTTCCTCGCCGATTTCATAAGAGTTAAGAACATTTAACAAAACCTCAATATCAGGATTTTTGTCCATAAACCCCCGTAACATAGAAGGCAATATAGACGCGGCAATTTGCGGTGCCGCTGCTATCGTCAACTTTCGCTTATACCCCTGTTTCCATGATTCAAAATCATCTAAGCCTTGTTCATATTTCGACATGATCTCCTGTGCAAGCGGAAGAAATTTATATCCCGCCGGCGTTAAAAAAATGTTTTTCCCCGCTCTTTCAAACAACTGAATGTTTAAATGTTCCTCTAGTCGTCTGATATGCTTGGTGATTGCAGGCTGTGAGAGAAAAAGTTCCTCCGCAGCTTTCCGGAAATTTTCATACCGGGCAGCCATAATGAATGTTTTCAGCCATCTAATATCCATATAGAATCCCTTCTTAATAACAGTTAGTTATCAATAAATCAATTTTTTGTTAATTTCCATTATCTTTCTTTTTCATTATAATCAAATTAACAAAAATATACAGTTGAAAGGGAGCGAGGAAAGATGGAAAAAGTAAAAGATAGCTGGAACGCCAATTTATATGATACAAACCATTCATTTGTTTCAAATTACGGGAATCATATTGTCGAATTATTAGCTCCAAAACAAGGGGAGAAAATTCTTGATCTTGGCTGCGGTACAGGTGATTTAGCAAAAAAAATAGCTGAGTGCGGGGCTGATGTTACTGGATCGGACAAATCAGAAAATATGATTGTCCAGGCAATGAAAAAATACCCGGACATTAAATTTATCGTTCAGGATGCCACAAAAATGGAATATCACGAAGAATTTGACGCGGTGTTCTCGAACGCGGCACTGCATTGGATAAAGCCGCCAAACAAAGCGCTTCAAGGCATCTATAATAGTTTGAAAAAAGGAGGGAGGTTTGTTGCAGAATTAGGCGGTAAAGGAAACATTCAGATCCTATCAGATGAAATCATCAAGCAAATCAATGCAGCAGGATTCCAATTTAACAAAGAGCATTTTCCATGGTTTTTTCCAAGCATCGGCGAGTACTCTACTTTAATGGAAGAAGCGGGATTTCGAGTAACCTTCGCCCAGCACTTTGACCGGCCAACCACTTTGAGCGGAGAGAATGGATTGAGGAACTGGATTGAAATGTTTGGAAGCAGTATGTTCACGGGGATTCCGGTCGAAAACAGAGGCTCCATCATAACCAAAGTTGAACACAGGTTAAATGCCGTTTTGAATAATAACGGGGAATGGGTCGCTGATTATAAACGGATACGGGTGATCGGAATAAAAGAATAAAGAAAACTCGCCGATTGGCGAGCCTTAACGGCGAAGACAGAGGTATAGTTCACCGAAAAGCACAGCTTTTCGGCTGCGATGCTTATGCTCACGAAGTTTTCCTTTAGCTAAAATAAAACTGCCATAAGAGGAGGATTTTTCATCCCCGCTTATGGCAGTCCAAAGATCTATTTTACTAAATCCAATGCAACTGGAATAGATTTCTCAACGGATTGTTTCTTGGCTACTTTCACTGCTGTTTGAACACCAATTTTACCAATTTCAGTTGGTTTTTGGGCAATAGTTGCAGACATTTTACCGTCTTTAACAGCTTTAACAGCATCGTCAGTTGCGTCAAATCCGACAACTACTACATTTTTCATACCTGCTGCTTCAAGAGCTTGAACAGCTCCAAGGGCCATTTCGTCATTATGAGCAAAGACAGCTTGAATGTCTTTATGGGATTGCAGAATATTTTCCATTACAGTTAACCCTTTGGCACGGTCAAAGTCAGCAGCTTGTTTTGCAACTACCTGAACAGTGGATACACTGTCAATTGCTTTATGGAAGCCTTCGCCGCGCTCACGAGCTGCAGAAGATCCTGGAATTCCTTCTAACTCAACAACCTTTCCTTTTTTCCCAATTTTATCAAGGATATATTCCCCAGCCATTTTACCGCCGGCGATATTATCGGAAGCAATATGAGAAACCACCTTACCGCCGTTTGCACTGCGGTCAACAGTAATTACCGGAATATTTGCATCGTTAGCTGATTTAATGGCAGCTGTCACAGCATCAGAATCAGTTGGATTGACAATTAGAACATCGACATTCTTTTGAATTAAATCCTCAATTGCACTTACCTGTTTTGCGGAATCATTTTGTGAATCAACTGTAATAATGTCAATTCCTTGAGCCTTAGCTTCTTTTTCAGCACCTTCTTTAAGTGACACAAAGAACGGGTTATTTAATGTTGAAATCGAAAGACCAACCTTAATTTTGCCGCCTTTTTTGCCGGCCGATTTATCAGAAGTGCCCGGTGCCTTTGTGGAACAGCCCGCTAAAACAAGCATCAATACTGTTAATAAAAGAAAACCTTTGAATGCCTTTCTCATTGTTTTTCCTCCTATAATTTTAATTTTATTTATGCAGCTTTTTTACGGTCAAGTAGGACAGCTAGTAAAATAACACCTCCTTTAACGACTTGTTGATAGAAGGAGCTTACATTCATTAAATTCAGCCCATTATTTAAAACACCGATAATGAGCGCCCCGACCAATGTTCCAAAAATCCATCCCCGGCCTCCGGAAAGGCTTGTACCGCCAAGAACAACAGAGGCAATTGCATCGAGTTCGTATGAAGCCCCCGCTGTTGGCTCAGCTGAGTTCAAGCGTGATGCCAGAATAATTCCGGCAAGCGCTGCCAAAACACCCGTTATTGAATAGATCCAAATTTTAACGCGATTAACGCGGATCCCTGATAAGACAGATGCCTCTTCATTTCCGCCAATGGCATAGACCCTGCGTCCAAAGGTTGTTTTTTTCAAGACAAAGTAGAGGATAGCATAGCAAATCAGCATCCAAACAACCGGAACAGGTACCCAGCCCATGTAACCCCGGCCCATCATTTCAAAAAATGTGCTGTTGGAAAGGCCTGTAACCGGACGGCCGTCTGTATAAACCAAAGTGGCGCCGCGGAAAATAGTCATTGTTGCTAATGTTGCGATGAATGGCGCAACCCTGCCCACGGTAATAAATAAACCATTGATTGCCCCCATCACTGCACCTGATGCCAAACCAATCACCATAGCGAGAATCGGGTCCATTCCGCTCGTCATCATTCCGCCTGTTATCGCGGCGGACAGTGCTAAAATGGAACCGACAGATAAATCAATACCTCCCGTTAAAATAACAAACGTCATTCCGAAAGCAATTAGAGCATTAATTGAAACCTGGCGAAGAACGTTAAAAATATTATTGAGAGTTAAAAAATCGGAACTGACAATTGATAGTACCACGGTAATGATAAGTAATCCGAATAAAGGCCCTAATTTTTGCAAAATTTGTTTTGAGAATAAATTTGAGGACTTCATTTATTATACCCTCCTGTTGCTGCTTGCATTATTGTTTCCTGGCTTGCTTCTGATTTTTCTAAAATAGTGGCTAATTTTCCTTCATGAATGACGAGAATTCGATCACTCATGCCAAGTATTTCCGGAAGCTCTGAAGAGACCATAATAATCGAAACGCCTTGCTTTGTAAGGTCATTCATCAACTGATAAATTTCCTTCTTGGCTCCGACATCTACCCCGCGCGTCGGCTCATCGAGAATTAAGATTTTAGGATTAATGCCTAGCCATTTTCCAATAACAATCTTTTGCTGATTCCCGCCGCTGAGCGACTTCACCAAATGGTCGCGTCCGGATGTTTTAACGCAGAGCTTGTTAATCATGTTATCGACGAAACTGACTTCCCTGCTGTTTGAAATCAGGCCGTTTTTTGAAATATTGCCGAGATTTGTGATCGTGAAGTTCTCACGAACCGACAGTTCAAGAATTAACCCCTGGATTTTCCGATCCTCCGTTACAAAGCCAATTCCTTCCCGAATGGCATCGTATGGTTTATGGATGGCTACTTCCTTTCCATCAATATAAATCCTGCCTTTATCAAGGTGCCGATAGCCGAATATTGCCTGCATGATTTCAGTTCGGCCGGCTCCCATCAGCCCGGCTACGCCGATAATTTCACCCTGGCGGACGGAAAAATTGATATGTTCAAAGCTGCCTTTGCAGGTTAGGTCCTCTACCCTGAATTGTTCCGGACCAATTTTCGTATCCCGCTCCGGAAAACGTTCGCCAAGCTGACGGCCAACCATTAATTTTACAATTTCATCAAAGTTTGTTTCCGGAATGTTTTTCATCCCGACAAATTGTCCATCACGCAGAACAGAAATACGATCACATATCTGAAAAATCTCTTCCATTCTGTGGGAAATATAGACGATGGCAACACCTTCTGCTTTTAACGAGGAAATGACCTTAAAAAGCGCTTCAATTTCCCGGTCAGTCAGCGCGGCTGTCGGTTCGTCCATAATCAGCACTTCAGTATGAGCAGCAACCGCCCGGGCAATTTCAATCATTTGCTGCTGACCGACTGAAAGAGTTCCTGCTTCTGTATTCGGATCAAGATCAATTCCAAGCCGGTTTAAATATTCCTTTGTCTTTCTCTTCATTTCCTTATCCTTGGTAATTCCCGTCCGGCCAATTGTCAGATCCTTGCCCAAAAACATATTTTCATAAACGGTAAGATAAGGAATTATATTTAACTCCTGATGAATAACGGCGATCCCAGCCTGCTCCGCTTCCTTCGGGTTTTTGAAGTGAACTTCATTTCCTTTTATAAAAACCTTGCCGGCATCACGTTCGTAGATCCCCGTTAAGACTTTAATAAGAGTGGATTTACCTGCGCCGTTTTCGCCCATAAGCGCATGGATTTCTCCAGGCACAAGCTCAAAGTCGACATTTTCGAGCACTTTGTTTCCGGAAAATGCTTTGCTTATTCCTTTCATTTGAATGACAGGCATGCTGTTCATTAGAAAATCACTCCAGCGTGTAAAATGATATTGGCATATGGTGTTGCTTCTCCTGTCCTGATTACTGCCTTCGCATTCTTCGTTAACGCTTTCAGTTCTTCATGGGTTATATACTCAACCGGAACCCCGTCAACTAAACTGATGACCTCTTTTTCAACCTGGGGATTATTCTCGTTGATTTCATTGGCCAATGTTACTTTTTCAATCGCCATATCCTCAAGCACCGCTTGAAGCGTTTCGAGAAAGGAAGGTGTCCCGATTTTTAGAGATAAATCAATCCGCGGCGTCTCATCAGGAATGGGAAGACCGCAGTCAGCAATGACAATCGTATCGGTATGGCCCATTTTTGAAAGCACTTCGGAAATATGACTATTTAAAATCCCGTGTTTTTTCATTTTGCTTCATTCCTTTTTTGGATTTCTAAAAACTCTTTTACCTGTTCGTTTGTCGGCATTCCGCCCTGTGCACCAAATTTAGTAACAGACAATGCAGCTGCTGCAATGGCATATTTGCATGCATCCTCAAGGGAAGCCCCTTCGCTCAAGTAATAGGCCAATGCCCCGTTAAAGGTATCTCCAGCACCGGTTGTATCGACAACGTCAACCTTAAAGCTGGGAATGTCTATTTGTTGGTCACGATAAACGGTAATTCCTTTTGAACCGCGAGTGACAATGCATTTCTTCAGGATTGCCAAGCGTTCTTCCTCGGTCCAGTCAGCCGAGCTAAACAAGAGCTGCTGCTCGTGTTCATTTGGAGTCAAGTAATCGACTTTTAGCAATAATTCCTTAGGCAGCTTCTGTATCGGTGCCGGATTTAATATGATCTGCACTTGATGCTTGCTGGCCAATTCCACCGCTTTTTCCACACTTTCAAGGGGAATTTCAAGCTGCAGTAATAAAATTCCACTGTTTGCAATCACTTCTTCGAGTTTTGCAACAAATTCCGGTGTCACTTGATAGTTTGCACCGGGGGCAACGATAATTTGATTATCCCCGTTAGCTATCGTGATCGAAGCGATACCTGTTGAATAATGTGTAACCGGTTCCACATTTTCGGTATTGATGCCTTCCATCTGTAAATGCTGCACCAACTCCCGGCCAAATGAATCACTCCCGACGCATCCAATCATTGTCGTATCGGCGCCTAACCGCGCTGCCGCAACAGCTTGGTTGGCTCCTTTCCCGCCGGGAGTCGTATGAAAGGATTCACCCATTACGGTTTCCCCCATGACCGGGACCCGATTGGTTAAGGTTACTAAATCCATATTAATACTTCCGATAACTGTTACTCTCTTATTTTTCAACTGTTGTCACCTCTGGTAGATTGACCTTTTTCAAATTTTACAGAAAGCTGATAATGCTTTTTCGCAAGCGGCTTTCCCTCAATGATGTCCAATAATAGCTGTGCCGCAGTTTTTCCAAGCTCGTAGATGGGCTGTGCCATCGTTGTGATTTCCGGGCTCGTTAATTTAGATAGCTGGATCCCGTCAAAACCGATTAAGGACAGGTCTTCTGGAATACGGATTCCCAACTGTTCTGAAGCTTTTAGAACCCCTACGGCCATTTGGTCATTTCCGGCAAAAATTCCGTCTATATCCGGATTGTCGCTTAGCAATTTTTTCGTTGCTGCTATTGCATCCGTAACATTGTAGTTTCCGTTAACAATTAATTCCGGAGAAAACCATGGTTCATTTGCTGCTTCTTCTAGGTATGCCTGATATCGTTCCTCTGCATTGAGGATCGTATTTGGCCCGCGGATATGGGCGATTTTTTTGCAGCCAATTTTTTTTAGATACTGAATAGCCTGTCTTGCCGCTTCAAAATTATTCACGGTAACAGAAGGGATTTCATCTCCAATTGGCCTGTCGAGTGCAATAATCGGAATGTCACTCTTTTTTATAATGGTGGGCGTGAACTTATTTGGGACAAAGATGATTCCATCCACATATTTTTGCTTCATAACGTCTAGATACATGATTTCCTTTTCAACTTGTTCATCCGAGTTGCAAAGGATTAATGTATATTCTTTACTACTCAATAAATCTTCAATCGCTCTTGCAATTTCGGGAAAAAATGGATTGTTTATATCCGGAATTATGAGAGCAATTGTTTTAGACTGTTTTTTAAATAGGCTCCGGGCCACTTCATTAGGAAGGTAACCTAAATCGGAGATCGCCTTCAGGACCCTTTTTCGGGTATCTTCATTTACATAGCCATTGTTGTTGATTACTCTGGAAACTGTGGCCACAGATACGTTTGCTGCTGAAGCAACATCTTTAATTGTAATCATCCGCTTTACCACCTTTCCCTTGCCAAAACCTAAGTTCGGTTACATTTCTAAAATTGAATAGTTGCAGTTTAGGAGATATGTAACCCGTTACATATTGAGGAAAATGAAAACCGGTGTTAGAGTTTGTAAATATATCAGCTCTATGTAACCGGTTACATGTTTCTTATATTTGTATTGTAAGCGCCTTCCTTTCAAAAGTCAATTCCCAATTTTATTTTTCGACAAATTTCTCATATGACTGCTTTTGAATTTGTCGAGGCAAAAGCGATTGCCTCCTGCATTTTCAAGTAAATATGATGAAGAAACTGTTTTAAAACCAAATAAAAAATGAGGCACCTCATAAATAAAGAGTTCCGTTTTCGGGTGCTTTCTTATTAAAAGACACAAGAATTGACGTATGAATTG
>CAZAEW010000058.1:0-22480 GCA_964484065.1 uncultured Bacillus sp. | reverse complement strand
GACAATTCTCAAAGTCCAAACTTTTATACTTTCTTTACTTATAAAAAAAGGACAGATTTCTCTGTCCTTTTCAAGTGTTTTTTCAATTATAACGTATTTATCATTAAAATACTTTAAATTTACCTTTTTTCATGACAAGTGATGCGCCGCCAATCATGTAAAGAGAACGGTTATCAACCATTTTTTTCATGAATGAAGCTTTTCCGCCGGTTAATTTTTTGCCAAAAACAACTGCAATGGCATCGTCTTCCCCAAGTGAACATACAGTTCCTTTGATATCCGGTGTAAATTGTGCCAGCTCTTTTTCGTCACGGATCAATTTTGCGATGTTACGAGCACAGCATTCACCTTGCTGGATGGCAATTTGAGCTGTCGGCGGATACGGCCGGTTAATTTCTTCGTTTATAAATAAAGATGAATCTCCAATAATAAAAATATCGTCATGTCTAGGAGCACGAAGGTCCTTTTCAACTTTAACACGGCCTCTCATTGCTTCAAGACCCGATTTTTCAATGATTGCATTACCACGAACACCGGCTGCCCAAACAACTGTAGCTGCCTTGATTTCATACGGTTCTTCGTCACCTTTGCCGGCAATGATTCCATCTGGCGTACATTCCTTGATCGCTGTGCCGATGAGGAATTCAACCCCTTTTCTCTCTAATTGAGATACGGCATAATTAACGAGTTCCGGATCAAAGCCTGGAAGAGCAGTCGGTGCTGCTTCCACACAGGTAATTTTTACTTTATGGAAATCGACATCATATTCATGGCACAGCTCCGGAATTCGGTTTGTCAATTCGCCAAGGAACTCAATTCCTGTAAATCCGGCACCGCCAACAACAATCGATAATCTTTCATCTTTCTTTTCTTCTTCTGTGTTATAAGTAGCAAATTGATATTCAATATGCTCGCGCAGCTTACGGGAAGCGTCAACATTGGTGATTCCAAATGCATATTCTTTCAAGCCTTTAATTCCAAATGTTTCAGGTTCGCCCCCTAATGCAATAACAAGGATGTCAAAGCTAAGCTCGCCTTTTTCTAAAATCACTTTCTTTTCTTTTGTCTTAATCTCAACGGCGGTATCTTGAACAAATTCCACCTTATTTCGATCAATTACATCACGAATTTCGTAACGGACACGGTCATGATGCAATGTACCTGCAGATGCTTCATGAAGCCAAGTGGTTTCATAATGATAATCATTTTTATTGACCAATGTTATATCTGCTTCATTGACACCAACTAATTTTTGTAATTTCACAGCCGTCATAAGACCGCCGTAACCTGCTCCTAGAATAACAACTTTGGGCTTTCTCAAAGTGATCACTTCCACCTTTTTTATTTATTTTTTTTAAAATTTGTTTTTCTTATCTTCTTCAGATAATATTATTTTATTTTTTATGACAAGAAAAAGATTGTGATATAGTTCACGTACACACTCATAAAAAATGTGATATTATTCACGTAAACGTCCATATAAATGTGCTTTTTTCGTCACAAAATAGTAACAAATATATTTACATATCATCTTATCTGCTTTTTTATTCTTTTTCAAGCAATTTATTCATAAAATGAAAAATTCAACATTTTGGTAATTTTATCATAATTCGTAAAATTCCATTTTATTACTTAAGGAACGCGGTGAAGATGTGTCGAAAATGTGAAATTATGATATGATGTACTGAGGATTTGGATTAAGTGAAACTTACATGGGGGGATTTAAAGTGCAAGAAGATCAAACTGTTTACGATATTACCATTATCGGGGGCGGCCCTGTAGGCTTGTTTACTGCTTTTTATGGAGGAATGAGACAAGCGTCTGTAAAAATTATTGAAAGCCTTCCACAGCTTGGAGGCCAGCTTTCAGCACTTTACCCAGAAAAATATATCTACGATGTAGCGGGTTTTCCAAAAGTCCGTGCCGGGGAACTGATCAACAATTTAAAAGAACAAATGGCAAAGTTTCAGCCGGCGGTTGCACTTGAGCAATCGGTCGAAAAAGTTGAAAAACAGCCGGATGGTATTTTTAAATTAACCACCAATAAAGAAGTCCATTATTCCAAAACCATTATTGTAACAGCAGGAAACGGGGCGTTTCAGCCGCGCCGCTTAGAAATTGATGGCGCTGCCCAATACGAGCACAAAAACCTTTTTTACTTTATCGAAGACTTAAATCAATTTGCCGGCCAAAAAATCGTTGTATTCGGCGGCGGAGATTCTGCCGTTGACTGGGCTTTAATGCTTGAGCCAATCGCTGAACAAGTGACGATTGTACACCGCAGAGATAAATTCCGTGCCCACGAGCACAGTGTTGAAAACTTAGAAAAATCGAAAGCAGCGATTAAAACACCGTTTGTTCCGGATGAATTAATCGGGGATGAAAACGGAATTAAACAGGTTGTGATAAAAGAGGTAAACGGCGAAGGCAAAGTCACGATCGATGTCGATGCCGTCATTTGCAATTACGGGTTTGTGTCTTCACTCGGTCCCATTAAAGAATGGGGCTTGGAAATCGATAAAAATTCCATTATGGTGAATTCGAAAATGGAAACCAATGTCCCGGGAATTTATGCAGCAGGTGACATTTGCACTTACGAAGGAAAGGTTAAACTGATTGCCTGCGGTTTTGGTGAAGCACCAACTGCTGTAAACAACGCAAAATCGTATATGGATCCAAAATCCAAAATCCAGCCATTGCACAGTTCCTCACTGTTTGACCAAAAATAGTCAGGGCGCCCGCTTGGACGCCCTGACTTTTTAGCATTCTTCCGGTGTGCCAGCTTCGGCTGCGGTACGGAATGAAGAACCGCAGCCGCAGGAAGCGATCGCATTTGGGTTGTCGATGGTGAAGCCTCCGCCCATCATCGATTGTTTATAATCGATTTTTGTCCCTTTCAAAACCGGTGCACTTTCCTTATCTACCAGTATCGAAATTCCATGCTGTTCAAAACGGAAATCGTCCTCTCCCGCTTCATGGTCAAAACCCATTCCATAAGACAAACCGCTGCAGCCGCCCCCTTTTACGGCAACCCGTAAAAACGCACCCTCTTCTTCATTATGTTTCATCATTTCTTTTATTTGAAGTGCGGCAGCTTCCGAAAGAAAAACAACATCTTCACTCAAATCCAATTCCTCCTGTTTTTATAATTTTTTACCGTATTAATAGTAGTTTATTCTAGTATAAACACTTTGGAATTCTTACTCAACTAAATAAACATGTTAAGAACAGCTCTGCTCTTAATAGGACTTTTTTCCTCCAAATTACGTTATAATATAAGTGATACGAATGATTTTGTCTTTTTTAAAAAAAAATAAGGAAGAATTTACCATGACTGAATTAGAACCAATTTATGATAAAAAATATAATTGTATGTACTGCAACAGCCAATTTGTGAGCAAAAAAGTCCGGACGCGTTTTGTAAAAGTTTCACGCTATGATTCTGACTTTTTTCCTTATTATGAAAATGAAGAAGCCAACCCGATCCTCTATCATATTCAAGTATGCCCTTCTTGCGGTTTCTCATTTTCTGCTGATTTCTCCGCTTATTTTTCGCCGGGAACAAGAGAACTGATCCAAGAAAATGTTGCCGACCGCTGGACTCCTCATGACTATGGCGGAAAACGGACAGTCAGCCAGGCAATTCAAACTTACAAACTTGCCATTTATTGCTGCACATTAAAAAATGAAAAACATATCATCATTGCCGGATTGTACATGAGACTAGCCTGGCTCTTCCGCATGCAGCAAAACCGCAGCCAAGAAGAAAGGTTTTTGCGGCTCGCCATAAAGGAATATGATGACTCTCTTTATCATGGTGACTATCGCGGAACACAAATTTCAGAACTGAGACTGCTTTATTTAATCGCTGAACTTTCAAGGCGAATCAATGACAAACAAAAGGCCGTTCAATATTTTTCCCTTGTGATTGAAAAACAGCGGGAATCGAATGAGACCAATATTATCAAAATGGCAAAAGAACGCTGGAATGAAATTAGAGAGAATAAATAAAAGGAACAGGCAGCCTGTTCCTTTTTTTCATTTTAGTAAATTTCATTTTCATCTATATATTGGAATATGTTTTCAACAAGTTCGTCAGCTGTTTCACCTGTGACCACTTCTCCATTTACAAGCGCAAAAAGTGACGCCGCACATTTTCCGCAATAACCAAGACATCCATACTCAATAATGTCGAGGTTTGGATCCCTTTCCAGTTTTTCACGAGCTTTTTGCGCGCCGCTAGCCAAGTTGTTCACACAAAACTCGATAATTGGATTCATCATCTTTTTCACCTCTACTAACTCCATATCCTACCCTTTTCAAAATTCGACGTCAATCAAAAATATTTTTCGGAAATTGTCAACGGACGAATAATATTTGTTGTTATTTTGACACAATTTAGTTATACTCTTTTATGGATTAAAGCAAACTGAAAATTATATTTATTTAAAAATTAAAAAGAACAACAGGCATCGATTTATGAATCAAAATTCCACTTGAATTTTTTACTATATTTTAAGAAAAGGAGAGCTTTATGAAAAATCTAGTTATTCTTGGCGGCGGCTACGGGGGAATGAAGGTATTAAATGAACTCCTGCCTGACGCGCTTCCTGAAGATGTCATGATTACGTTAGTTGACCGTGTTCCTTATCATTGTTTGAAAACCGAATATTATGCCTTAGCAGCTGGAACTGTTCCGGATAAAGAAGTACGTGTAACCTTCCCGGAGCATCCGCGTCTCAAAGCACATTATGGTGAAATAACAAATATCAGTTTATCCGAAAAGAAAGTGTTTCTTCAAGACGGAAGTGAAATCAGCTATGATGATTTAATCATCGGCCTTGGCTGTGAAGATAAATATCATAACGTACCCGGTGCTGACCAGTATACCTGCAGCATTCAAACGATTGAAAATGCACGAAACACTTATACAATCCTAAATAATTTAGGGCCTGGTTCAGTGGTTGGAATTGTTGGTGCAGGTCTCAGCGGAGTGGAATTAGCAAGCGAACTCAGCGAAAGCCGGGAAGATTTACAGATAAAATTATTTGACCGCGGAAAACATATTCTCTCAGCTTTTCATCCGAGACTCAGTAAATATGTAGAAAATTGGTTTGCCAAAAACAATGTTGAAATTATTAATAATTCAAATATTACTAGAGTTGAAGAAAATGCCCTGTACAACCATAATGAAGCGATCTATTGTGATGTGATTGTCTGGACGGCCGGCATTCAGGCAAATCAACTTGTCCGTGACCTTCCAATCGAACACGATTCAACCGGAAGAGCCATTATAACTCCTGCTCACCATTTACCGGATGATGAACATGTTTTCGTCGTTGGGGATAGTGCAAGCCTTCCTTATGCACCAAGTGCCCAGTTGGCTGAAGGACAGGCTGTCCAAATTGTGGAAGTTTTAAAGAAGCGCTGGAAAGGCGAAACTCCTCCGGCATCTTTCCCGCCAATCAAGCTAAAAGGCGTTCTCGGTTCCCTTGGAAAAAAACAAGGATTCGGCGTAATGGCAGATCGGGCGATTACCGGACGGGTAGCCAGATTATTAAAATCAGGTGTTCTTTGGTTCTATAAGTATCATAACGGCTGATAACTGAAAAAACTCTAAATTACCCTTCCTTGTATCCGGCTTTTATCAGTTCGGAAAAAATCGATTTCAGACGCGGATTACCTTCGCCGACTACATTGCCATTAATGACAACAACAGGATAAAGCATGTCCTCGGCAATTACTTTTTCGGCAAATTCCCGGATGAAACGATCCCGAGGAGGATTCATTATATCAACATATAAAAAGTGAAAGTGCTGACAGGGAAATTTCCTGGTTATCGCTGCCTGAAGCCATTCAAATGTATCTTTTGAAGAGGGTAAGCCAGCACAGCTTGAACAAATTTGCTCTGTTCCATAAACGATAATTTCGGCAATTTGATTTTGTTTCATCGATATACCTCGGCTTTTCTTTCATTTTACACTATAAGCACAGTAACAATGAAGTAATTGCAATTAAATCTGCCATTTCAAGGATACAGAATGGATTTTTAGTTGCAATGTCAGTATAATAAGGATTAGGAAAGGAGTCGATTTTTTTGGCAGAATTAAAACAACAAGTTCAAGAAGTATTAGATAAATTACGTCCATTTCTGCTTCGCGATGGCGGAGATTGTGAATTAGTTGATGTTGAAGATGGTGTTGTCAAGCTTCGCCTTCTTGGCGCATGCGGCAGCTGCCCAAGCTCAACTATTACTCTTAAAGCCGGAATCGAGCGTGCTCTTTTAGAAGAAGTTCCTGGTGTACTTGAAGTAGAGCAAGTTTTTTAATATGAATGGATAAATAAGCGATTGCCGCACAGGCAATCGCTTTTTTGTTCTTATTAAACACTCGCTACTGCTTTCCAGTCCTTATTGACAAGCGTTATTGGTTCGTCCCCATTTAGAACTGCTATGATATTGTCGATACAAAGCTTCATCATCGTTACCCTTGTTTCAACACTCGAACTGCCGATATGAGGAAGGCCGACAACGTTTGAGAGCTTTAACAGCGGATGGTCAGCGCTGATTGGTTCCTTTACAAATACGTCTAATCCTGCACCGGCTATATCTTTGTCAATAAGTGCCTCATATAAGGCATCCTCATCGACAACAGGTCCTCTGCCGGCGTTAATGAAAATAGCAGAACGTTTCATTTTCTTGAATGTCTCGCGAGTGAACATATTTCTTGTTTCATTTGTAAGCGGTGTCAAAGAAACGATAAAGTCAGACCTCTCTACCAATTCATCAAACGAACAGTAAACAGCCCCAAGCTCTTGCTCCGCTTCCGGTTTTCTCGTCCGATTGTGATAAAGGATTTCCATATCAAATCCGGTTGCCCGCTTCGCCACAGTCTGCCCAATTTTCCCCATTCCCACAATTCCAATTGTTTTATGGTGGATATCATGGCCAGCTAACAGCAATGGGCTCCAGCTTTTCCACTCATTTTCCTTAACAAGTTCAGCAGCTTCGACGATTCGGCGGGCTGATGCCATTAAAAGTGCAAAAGCAAGGTCTGCAGTTGTATCTGTTAAAACATCAGGCGTATTACATACAGCAATTCCTTTTTTAGTAGCGACTTCTAGATCGATGTTGTCAAAGCCGACTGCCAGGTTGGCGACCGCTTTCAGCCTTTCCCCTGCATTTAACACGTCTGCATCAATGGAATCAGACAGCATGGTTAATAATGCATCTGCATTTTTCACTTCTTCGATTAACGTTTCCCTCGGAACAGGTACATCTTCATAATTCCACATTTTTACTTCATATTGATCCTGAATGGTTTCAATCGCAGCTTCTGGAAGTTTGCGAGTAATAAAAATAGTTGGTTTCATGCTGCATCCCTTCTTCATTTATGATTAAATTCCCTACAATAATTATATTAACATAGCACTAACTCTTGTGGCTTATCATTTAACTAAGCCATTCAGGTTTTTGAATATACAATTTTTTAACTGGTGCGCCTGCCAATTCATAAAAATGGCTAAGGAACCACTCATAATCACTTGATTGCCGCAGGATTTTATGAAGGTGCTCTTCTAGTTCTTTTTTTTCCTGCTCATAGCGAGTAATATAATAACTCTCAATGCATTCAAAATAATGCAATGGAAACAATATTCTCGCATAAAGCAATTTCCATGAAAAAGAAGATAGTGCTGCTGCGCTTAAATATTGCTGAAAAAATTCCGCGACGTCAGGCTGGTACGTTTGGTTGTTTCGAAAATAACGCTCTCTTGTCCATTCAGCCAGGTCACGGCTGCGATGGTCAAACACCCAATCAAATGGATTTTTCACCATAAAATTGACGCCCCATGAATGGTCAGAGAACCGCTCATGGCAAACCGTACCGCTGTCTGCATCAGTTGGTTCTTCATCAATTTCTGTATCAACTAAATATTGAATGGCATTTTCCGTTAAACCCATATAATAGGGATAGGATTCAATAAACATGCGTTCAAAATCATCTTCAGGCGTTTGAAATAATAGACCATTCCAAACTTTTTCCATTTGTTCGAGCCGTTTTTCCCATAATTCCTTCCATTTACCAATTCTGCTAGAGCGCTGGATTTGAAAGGGAATCATTCGGCCCCGCTCATGAAATCGTGCGAGTTTTCTCCCCAGCTTATTGCTTTGCAGTTTGCCTGTCTGCCGTGTTGCCAATACACAATAGTAGTTGTTTTCCCACTTGGTCAATAAATTTCCCTCTTTGGAAGGCAGAAAAACAGGAACGTGGCTGTCACCATAATTTCTCATATGCCCGGCAATTTGTTCCAGTTCAAGGATTTCATCTTCCTGATGTGCGCCAGGTTTTGAAATTAAATAAATCCAGCCATTCCCTTGCAAAGCTTCAAACGAGTCAAGCTTTCCGTATTCCTGCACCTCTACTCCATATTCCTTTTCAAGCATTTTCTTGAGCATTTCCTCTCCTCTTTTCCGCCTATCCTCTCTGCAATATATATGTTTATGAATAAAAAATTTGTAAAAGAAGCAAATCTGGTTAAAGTAATATAGAATAAACTTAACCCTTTTATTAAAAACGGCATATTTTAAGGAAAAGGCATTTATTTTTAAGGCTATGTCAGGGCTAGTTGTTGATTTTGCCGCTATGTTGATTAGAGCGGAAATCAACAGGTAAGTTAAGCAAGCTATTTTTAAAGAATGGGTGATAGAAAGAAATGGCAGATAATAAAAAGGTTGGAATAACAGAAGAAACCGCCCGCAGATGGTTAAAAGAAAGAGGGGTTACGGTTCAAGATATCGCCGATTTGGTTTATTACCTTCAACATAAATATCATGAAAACTTAAAGATGGAGGTCTGCCTCGCAAATGTTGAGCGCGTGCTGTCCAAGCGTGAAGTCCAAAATGCGATCATCACAGGGATTCAGCTCGATGTTCTTGCGGAAAAAGGCTGCCTGGAGGAACCTCTGCAAACGATCATTAAAACAGATGAAAGCTTATACGGAGTAGATGAAATATTAGCCTTTTCGATCGTGAATGTGTATGGATCAATCGGGTTTACGAACTACGGTTATATTGATAAACAAAAGCCGGGAATTCTGGCCCATTTAAATGACAAATCCACCGGAGAATGCCATACCTTTTTGGATGATCTTGTCGGTGCCATTGCCGCCGCTGCTTCAAGCCGCCTGGCCCACCGTGCAGAACAAGAATAAGAAAACCCGCCATGTTGGCGGGTTTTCTTTATATTTCCCATTGATCCAATGTGTCAACAGTATGGGTCGGCATCCGGTCATAGCGGGCAAGCATTTCTTTCGTCGTTACGCCGGTATGAACCAACAGCGTGTCCATTCCCGCATTCATTCCTGCCAAAATGTCGGTGTCATAGTAATCGCCGACCATCAAGGTTTCCTCTTTGCTTGTGCCTAATACCTTCAGAGCCTGCTCCATAATGATACTTTCCGGTTTGCCAATAAATGTTGGTTTTGTTTGGGTTGAAACCGAAATGACGGACGTAATCGACCCGTTCCCCGGCATAAAGCCGCGTTCCGTCGGCAGGGCAATATCTGCGTTGGTGGAAATAAATTTTGCTCCATTGCGGACAGCGAGACAAGCCACAGCTAATTTTTCATATGTCAGCTCCCGGTCAATCCCAACAACAACATAATCAGCATCTTCTCTCCGATATGAAAATCCCTTTTCTTTCAAGGCCGAATGCAGCCCTTCCTCGCCAATCACATAAAGAGAAGCATGCTGATTTCGTTCATAAATATAATTCGCTGTCGCCAGGCTTGTAGTAAAAACAAGCTCTTCCTCCGCAGGAATATCAAAATCCCGTAATTTTTCGGCAACCTGAGCAGGGGTGCGCGATGAGTTGTTTGTGACAAATAAATAAGGGACTCCTTTTTCACGCAATCTTTTTACAAAATCACTGGCAGCCTCAATTTGTTCGGTTCCCTTATACATCGTTCCATCTAAATCAATCAAGTAACCCTTATATTTTTTCATTAAAAATCGCTCCTCTAAATAAAAAGACTGCCGGCAGAGCAGTCCTTCCATTAATTCCTAAAAGCGGAAACCGGTCCTAACTCATTGACAAGATATTCCCGGACATTTTTCGCAAAAACAGCAAAGGTTTGCAGGTTCGCTGCAAATTCTGTTTGCAATTCAGAATGATTCACTTGCGTGTAATGCTGCACAAGCATTTTACGGTAGGCGATCAGTTTTTTGATGGTTTGTCCGGTTTCAGCTGAAATAACCTTTTCATCCATTAAGATTTCGACAATATCCTCATAGCTTCCGGGGTCCCGCATAATAAAGCCGTCAATCATCATATTGCCTACATCGAGAAAGGCTTCAAGCATCATTTGAGTCAGGCGTTCTAGTGCCGCCTGTTCCATTGGTGTCGACCACTCCTTTTGTTTGGAGAAAAGGTCGATGAGTTCTTCAAGATACAACAATATTTCCTCAATTTTTTCCCGATCTACAAAATACATATTATCCACATCCCCTTACATGATTAAACTTTTGCTAAAGCAGCCGGTCGTGCGTAAAAATATCCTTGCGCAAGATCAACCTGATTCCGTTTTAAAACAGATGCCTCTTCCTTGCATTCGATTCCTTCCGCAACAACCAGCGAACCGGCCTCCTTCGCGATAAGAAGCAGACCTTTCAGCATCGATTCCTTGACCGTATTTTTGTCGATCCCCTCGATAACAGAGCGGTCAATTTTAATGAAATCAGGCAATATTTCACTGATGGTATTTAAGCTTGAATATCCTGCACCTGTATCATCAACAGCGACCCGAAAACCCATTAGACGAAGAATTTTTATATTGTAGCGGAAGTTTTTTAATTCATCAATGGAGTCCCGCTCGGTTATTTCAATCGTGATTCTCTTTGGTGAAAGTTTTTTATTTTTCTCTAATAATTCCTTGATGTCACCGATAAACCTCATATTTCCCAATGTCAGCGGCGTGCAGTTCACAAAAATATCTTCCTTGCAACCCGTGTCGGCTATTTGTTGGAATGCTTTTTCAAAAACAACCATTTCTAATTCATATAGTGTACCCGTTTGCCTGGCAACTGAAAACAATGGCAGAGGATTTTCCAAAACGGTTCCTTTTGGACCGCGCGCCAGCATTTCCCACGCGCGGATTTCTTTGGTTTTAACATCGATAATCGGCTGCGCTAAAAGGGTAATTTCTCTTTGACAGATGATTTTTTTCATCTTGTACATCATTCCGCTGAATTCGGACTCCGTTCTTTTCTCTGCAATAGCAGATGCCTGCCTTTGGGCACTGGCAATGGCTTCTTCAATCGAAAAGTGATTTTTTTCAATAAACATATAGCCGGCTTCTAATTGCGGATACAGGTTGGGATATTGCGATTTAATCCTGCGCTCAACAGCAAAGGCTACTCTGCTTATGAGACCTTCGATTTCCGAAATGGAATGGCGGTCATAATCGATGTTAATAAACAGTGATGCCCCCTCATTGAAGTAATCACATAAAGCAATAAGGTCATCCCTGGAAATTTCCTGTTCAACAGCACGCTGAAACATCATCTTTACATTTCTTATGTATTTCAAATAATGAGCCTGTCCAAGCTGTTCCATTAATTCTTTAGAGCTTTTCAGACAAAACACAATAACGGCTACTTCATAACCGGCCTGAAATGCGGCTTTGACTCCTGAATAGAGTGGATCCCGCAATATAAATTTGGGAGGATAATAGCGCAGCGATGAGAGCGGTAAAAAGATTTTCCCCCATCGGAGAATTTTTTCAACTCTTTCAGCAGATTTTCGGATCATTTCTCTCATCCCTCTTTAGAAGTCGGCAAACACAAATATACCTGTATTGTATCATAAATTGGCAATATGGGTTTTTTCGTTTTTATGAAATTGTTTAGAATTATTATCATTTACTCCCAATTATCCTGCAATTTTGATAATATAAAGGGGTATGGATATTAATTCCGGAATAAAGGGGTAAAAAAATGACAGAACGCTTTTTTTTATACGATGATACAGAAGAAACAAAAACACGTTTTATCAGCTTTCTTGGCAAAAACCAACGCTTCGATTTAGCACTTGTGCAAACCGACCGCCACTATGGAAAAATGATGGTTCTTGACCTGCAAGGAAGCCGTTTTTCCATTATCGGCAAAGATGATTTAGATGAAGAAGGTTATTTAGAATATGCTTTTCAGTTGAATGAAGAAGATGCGGAAGAACTGCGATCTTTTTTAAGTGAAATCATATAATTGGCAGACATGTTTTTTACTCTACTTGACATAATAGCTTCAAAGGAGTGAGAAACATGAATCATGACAAACGAGAGTATTCAGATTTTTCATCTGTTGAAAAACGGGAAAATTATTTAACAGCGGAAGAGTTTCCGGATGGACCCTATGGCTCTGCGTTTCGCAGCGACGAGCCTGTTGAACTTAAAAGCACTCCTTGGGAAGAAGGACAGAGGCGCTACAGCAGTTTTAATTATGAATATAAAAGCATGCACCAGGATATTCCTAGACAAATGCCGGGTGCTCACATTCCGCATGATGATCCGAATAAAGATTCACAGCCGCCATTTGCAAGGGGTTCGGGGGATTAAAAAAGAAGGGAGATTTCCCTTCTTTACTTTTTGACCTTTTTTAAAACAAAATAAGCGCAGCCAAAGTTGCAATACTCGTATAAATACTCGCTTAACGTGCTGATTTTCGTATCAAAGGTTGCTTTTTGGTTTTGATCATCAAAAAAACCTTTTAAACGAAGCTGACCATAGCCCCAATCGCCGACAATGTAATCATATCTTCCTAAAATATCGCTGTACCTGGCTAAAAAAGCTTCCTCATTATACCCGTTCCGCTCATCTTGGACGATATCATAGGTAATGTTGTTGACAGTAACCATTTCAAATCTCACCTCATTTTTCCAGCCAATCCTACATTCATTATAACCGATTCACCATCAATTACTAAGAAAAAAAATCCTGATCCTGGTCACGCTAAAGGTAAGGAGGTGTTTATGGGTGAAAAAATTTGCCTTAATCACGGGGCTGTGTTTCTTAACAGCTCTAGCAGGTTGTGCTGCTGATGATACTGCGAATAAACGCGGTATTTATCAGCGCAGCGGAAATACGCTTAATGTCAATACAAATAGAAATGAACTATATAATGAAGGCTCAACGAGGAATATCCGGAATGTCAGCAACGACTACGGATATGTCCGCCATCAAAAAAGCCCGGTAATGGGCAGTAAAGACAATAATTATTATGCGTCATTAAATCGTGAGCAAGTGGCTAATATTATCAGCCGCTTCAGCGCAGGACTTCCAAATGTCCATGACGTTGCAACACTTGTTACTGATCAGGAAGTACTGATTGCCTACAGAACCGATTCAAAAGACCGAAGTCTGACAGCCGATCAAGTAAAACATACCGCTTTTTCTGTTGTTCCGCGGTATTATCATGTCTATGTCTCCGATAATACCCATTTTATCAGAGATGTTGAAAATCTGTCCCATCTTGATTCTGCCAGCAAAAATGCCCGGCGGAACGTTACGAGCATTATTACAAAAATGAAAAAATCTCCGCAAGGCAAACCATTGAGCAATAATGAAAATGCCAATGGAGAAACACCGGATGACGTTATATCGAGACCTAATTTATAAAAGTGAGCGCTGGTTTGTCCTTCATTTTGTTATGAAGGACTATTTTTATGTTCTCTGGTTGCATTTCGTCTTTCATCCCCTTTATGAAAGACGCTTTTCCTTAGCTTCCTGATCTTGGAGTTTTTTATAGCTTGCCGCCGCACTTACCTGTTCATCCGCATGATAGGAGGAACGCACCAGCGGTCCTGCTTCACAATGACTGAACCCTTTGGATAACGCCAGCTGCTTAAGCTCTTCAAATTCCGCCGGACTGTAATATTTTTCAACCTTCAGATGCTGACGGGTCGGCTGTAAATATTGCCCAATTGTCATAATATCCACCTGATTGGCACGAAGATCATCCATTACTTCGATTATTTCCTCTTTTGTTTCACCGAGCCCCACCATTAGACTTGATTTTGTCGGGATTGCCGGAGCCATTTCTTTTGCCTTGCGCAAAAATTCCAATGAACGGCCGTATTTTGCCTTGGCACGGACAGTTGGGGTTAAGCGCCGAGTCGTTTCGATATTATGATTTAATATATCCGGCTTCGCCTCCATTAAAATCCGCAAATTTTCTTCGATCCCGCCCATATCGGATGGAAGTACCTCTACCGTTGTTAAGGGATTTTTCCGGCGAATCGCTCGAATTGTTTCCGCGAAAACAGCCGCTCCGCCATCTTTTAAATCATCCCGGGCTACTGCTGTTACAACCACATGCTTCAAATTCATCAACTGAACGGAATCAGCCACCCGTTCCGGCTCTTTCCAATCCAACTCAGTCGGCAGGCCTGTTTTCACAGCACAAAAGCGGCACGCCCGTGTGCAGATATCCCCCAAAATCATAAAGGTTGCTGTCCGCCTAGCACCCCAGCATTCATGGATATTCGGGCATCTGGCTTCTTCACAAACCGTGTGCAGGCCTTTTTCCCGCATCATTGTTTTCAAGCCGGTATATTGCTTATTCGTATTTAATTTTATTTTTAACCAATCAGGCTTTTTGACATGTTCTTGTTTCTCGCTCATTTTCCCACCCCATTATTATCATATATGCAGTAAAAATTCAGTGTTAATGGTTTACTTTGTCACTTTAACATACTGAAAAACGTGCGACAAGTTGGCCAGATTCGATTACCAATTATTAGCGATAATGAAATAGCTTAGAACTCATAAACTACATTTGTAAATTCTTTTTGAAAGGGAGGATTCCCGTGCGGGCAATTTTCACGCTGATCACTTGCCTGATTCTTTTTTTTACTGCTTTTGATGCTCATGCTCAGGAGACTGATGACGTATATAGAAAACGGATGGAACTATATAAAAAGGTCGAAACAGTTACCCAAATACCATGGTACTATTTGGCTGCCATTGATCAATACGAGCGAAGCGTACGCCTTGCCCGACGTGACTTGCCAAAAGCTGAAGGGACGATTGGAATTTATTTTCGCCCCGAGCAGTGGGCGGGTCTTACAAATCCACATCATTCCGATGAAAATCCTCTTTCGATTCAGTTTTTTGACGGCCTTGGCATGGACGGGGATGGAGACGGCAAAGCGAGTTTAAAAAATGATGAAGATGTTCTGTATTCCATTGCCAACTACCTTCTCTCCTATGGAGCAGACCCGGAAAATTTAAAGATCGGATTGTGGAATTACTACAAGCGGGATAAAACGGTCGGAATTATTGATGGCAAGGCAAAAGTGTACCGTCATTTTGGAAGGCTTGATTTAGACAAGCATTCTTTTCCGGTGCCGATTCGTTCCAATCACAGCTACCGAACGACTTGGGGAGATGCAAGAGGCTGGGGCGGCCGCCGAATTCATGAAGGAACCGATATTTTTGCCGGGTATGGAGTCCCTGTCCGCGCCACCAATTATGGAATCATCGAGATGAAAGGCTGGAACCGTTATGGGGGCTGGAGAATCGGCATCAGGGACATCAATAATACGTACCACTATTTCGCGCACCTGAGCGGTTTTTCCAGAGATGTAAAGGTCGGACAAATCGTTGAGCCGGGAAAAATTATCGGAGGTGTGGGCAGCTCCGGCTACGGACCTCCGGGAACATCAGGAAAATTCCCGCCGCATCTGCATTATGGAATGTATAAGGATAACGGTCATACAGAATGGTCATTTGATCCTTATCCGCATCTGAGATTGTGGGAACGGCAAGAGAGAATTGAAGCAAGGAAAGCAAAGAAATAGGTAAAGGCAAACGCCATTACCTATTTCTTTTTCTCAGGCAATTGAATGGACGGAATCGTGCCATTGCCATTGTTATAAAATTGCGGTACATCGCCTTGAATATAAGTCCCGCCAATCGGGATATTTTCTTCAATTTCGGTTACTTTTGAGGCAAATGGCAAAATGATTTGCACGGATACTGAAAAATGAAGCGTGACACCAACCCAGGCGTTGTTAATTCCCAATGGTTTAAAAGAGGTTTTCACATCAGGACGGACATCCCCGACTGCAAAAAATTCCACGGGAATCAGCGGGCCGAGATTCCCAAACAACGCATTATTGGTCGCGCGTCCCACTGGGATATACCAGCGGATTCCATTGTTACTTTTACTTGGGTCCGTTTCAATTTTGACATCGGTTAATTTTTCAAGAGATGCAAGATCACCAGCCTCCGCAGAAGTTAAATTTTTTTGAATTTGTGCTGTTGTTTCAGCAAATATACGATTGACGACATCAGGATTCATTTTTGCAATCGGCTTACCGTCTTTTCCCTGAACGATTTCAATCGAGTCGGCTGCACCATTATTGATGGTTTTTTTGGAAATGGCATTGCTGATGGCAAGCGCCGCAATTTTCCTTGTCTGCGACTGAGCATAACTCATTAAGGTTGGCTCTATCGCTCTATTAATAATCCATAGTCCGATTGCTGTGGAAAAAAGAAAAAAGATGAATGATAAAAGAAGCACATAGCGCAGCGGCAAAGGGCCCTTGCGCAAGGGTTTTGCGCGAAATCTCGGCACTAAAAATCCCTCCTTTACAAGCTATATGTATGCTCGAAAAGAGGGAACTAGCGCTTATTCATCAACTTTTTTTGAAGGTGGTGTCACAGGCGGTGATCATGACATCGAGAGCTGTTTTTAAATCAACCTCGAAAGGATTGACTTCTTCACCGTGTTCTTCAAAAATTCTCACGAACGGACGGTCGCTCAAGCCAAGGTTTTGTTTGCTGACTACCCCTTTTCGTCCGTCATTCAACTCCACTGTAATGCCTATCGGATAGACAGCTACTGCCTGGCGGAACACCTCAATCATTTTTTTATCATATAACTTTCCAGAGCCTGCATATAAAATTTCCAGCCCCTCGTGCGGCAGCATCGCCTGACGATAGACTCTGTTTGAGGTAACCGCATCAAACACATCAGCTACGGCAATAATTTTTCCAAAATGATGAATTTCATTGCCTTTTATTCCGCGCGGATAGCCGGAACCGTCCAGCCTTTCATGGTGCTGATAGGCACAGTGCGCTGCAACCAATGAAACGGTCGGAATGGACCTTAATAGCTCAAATCCTTCTTCGGCATGTTTTTTGACTTCATTATATTCTTCCAGTGTCAGCTGGCTTGGTTTAAAAAGAATTTCTTCGGGAATCTTCATTTTTCCGACATCATGAAGAATGGCTCCGAGTCCGAGACTTTCCAGTTCACGGTCTTTCAGGTTTAATTTCATTCCAATCGCAAGCGCATACATCGTCACATTCAAGGAATGAGTAAAAATATAATTATCATATGTATAAACATCAGATAACAAAGTGAGAAGATCGAGATTATTCTTGATTTCTGCTTGAATTTCCCGTACTAAGCGGATCAGGCTTTGTGCTGTTTTTTCCAGAACAAGGACATTTGAAAAGTGGCGGTGCCTTTCGAATTCATCGAAATGCTTTTCTATCGAGGCAATCGCCTTTTTACGAAATTCCATTGGCAAGGTTTGATGAAGCTTAAGGTCATCCGTTAATTCGTCTTTTATATAAATATAATGAATGTTCATCTCGATCAGCCGTTTCAAAAGATGTTCATCGAGCTTAACGCCTTCATTTAGGAGAATTTGTCCCTTATTGTTATATATGGCTTTCCCAAGATAAGTGTCGGTTAATTTCGTTGATGTTTCAACAAGTCTCATCCTAATTCCCTTCCCCTGTAAATGAACAGTCTGGCAGATATCCTATTATCCATTCTTAATATACCAGTCTTCATTATGCATAAGTCCATATTTTTACGAAAATTTTGTGATACATTAAGAAATGCGCAAGCGCCTTCAGAACAAGCACAGCTTGTTCTTGCGATGCATATTCATAGAAGCATCCCTTAGTGCTCAGCCCCGATGGTCAAATGTTCTTCGGCCCAAAAAGTCCGCACTTTGACTTTTTGGGCCGAAGGTTATTTGACCCTGAGGGGCTAGGCGCTCCTCGAAAAAGCTAAAGCTTTTCCTTCGTGCGATGCTTCGCTTCCGAAGCTTATTCTTGTGAAGCTGGACAATTCTCAAAGTCCAAACTTTTATACTTTCCTTATTTAATAAAAAGCCCTTGCAATGGCAAAGGCTTTTATATCATTTTTAATAGTGCCTCTTTTCCAGTCATTCCTTTGTGAATTCCAAGTTCCTCCGCCTCAAATGTTACCGATTCCAGCGGAGCATCCAGAAGCTGCTGAATGGTTTTGACGCCGACGGCTCTTGCCGCGATAATTTTCCGATCCTTTAATTTATCATTTAACAAACCGACATCCAGCGCTCCACACATAATATAGCCTTTTTGGTTGGATACGGTCAGCAGTGTTGTTTTAGGCAAACGAACAGTGACGGCCAAAAAAATATGGCCCTCTAATTCGATAGGCGATAGATCAATCAATTTCTGCCCCCCTCTCTTCCTTATCAATTTATGACAAGAAAAAGAAAGAGTTCCTTAAATGTCCTTTTGGAGTTTCCATTTCAATAAATCGCGCAGAAATTCCGGAAGATAATACTTTTTAGCTTCACAGTAATAGATCTCATGAAAAAAGCGGCCAAACGTGAACATGTCCGGAATCGCCAAACTGTATTTTCGAAAGGGATCAATCTCCTGTCCGTTAATTTCAATCACTTGATTATTTTCTTTGAAATCAATTTGATTGTAAATGAATTTTCCCATCACCGTTCCTCTAAATCCAAGGCCGGCCACTTTATGCTCCAGCCATTTATCATCCTTGGTCTGGATAAGAACCCGGCTTAACTCTCTCCCGCTCAGCTCAACTTTGCAAGGATTGATTGGATGCGGGAGAACCGAAAGCAAATGAAAATTGGTTACTTCCCCACTGAGCGGACCAAGCAGGAGTCCTGCATTTAAAAAGGCACAGTCGGTCTGGCACCATTCCCTTAAAGCTTCACAAAGCAGTTCGGAAAGCTTCGTTTCTCTGGAAAAATCACTTGGCAGCTGTTCCGGCAAAAAAGAAATTCTTTGGCTTAACATTTCTTTTCCTTTTTGAAAAAACGCCGCAGTTACCTCATTTTCTCCTGATGCTGCAGGGAGATGGTGAACATCAAAAAGTTCGGCAGTCTTTTGGAGAACTGTTTTTTGGTCCGACACTTCAAGCGATACATGGCCGACAAAGTTTCCATATTTGCCGGCAGCACAAAGCAATGTTCCGTTCAGCAGCTTTCCGTTTTGAAGGATATGATGAGTATGCCCCCCGAGAATAACATCAATTTCCGGAAATTCTTCAGCCATTTTTTCATCGCTATTGATCCCCAGATGCGACAGCAAAATAATCATATCAGCCTTTTCTTTTATTTGGTGAAGCTGCTGTTTCAGCTCGGCAAGCGGCTCGGTCAGATGCCAGCCAAGGAGTTGGAAGAGATGGGAAAAATACGCGGTCAGCCCGATAACCGCGAATCTTGTTCCCTGCTTTGTGCAATAGACTTTAAACGGCTTCACCCATTCCGGATGATTCAAGCTGCTGCCATCATAAAAATTGGCGGTGAGAATATCAAATTCAGCTTCGCCATAAAGATGGTCCAAATCTTCGTGGGATAAGTTAACACCTTCGTTATTTCCGATTGTAACAGCAGTATAGCCGCACTCATTTAACAGCGCGACATTGGCTTTTCCCTTTGTCCCCTCCGATAACGGGTGCCAGCGGTCAACAAAATCGCCAACATCAAAAAGAAATACTTCTTCCCCTCTGTTCAGATGGTGCTTTTTCTTCTCCTTCAAAAAGGCCTCGATGCGGGGCCAATTTTCGAAATGGCTATGGATGTCATTTGTATGATAGATGTGAATGGTTTCCATTCAATTCATTCCTTCTTTTAACCTGTGATTCCTTGATACATCAAACGGATTCCAACGATGATTAACACCGTTCTTAATACCAAAACAATCGTCTTGCTCTTTAATTTTCTGTTTAAATAAACGCCGACTTTAGCGCCAATCCAGGCCCCTGGCACTAATGCGAGCGCTAAAAACCAATTGACATTGCCCAGGCTGATATGAGTGATCGAACTTAAGATGGATGTCGGAAGAATCATAAACATCGAGGTTGCCACGGCAACATGGGGCGGAAAGAAAAAGACTAAAATCATAGTCGGCACCATTAACGAACCTCCGCCAACTCCAAAAATCCCCGATAAAAAGCCGACGATAAACGCAACCAATATTCCGGTTGCGACCCCGTATCCATATTCATACGTCTGTCCGGTATTATCCGTAAATGTTCTCGCAATCCCTTTTTCCTTGCGGTAGGGAATCGGCTTCAATTTATCCTTTACCATTAATACAGCGGAAACAAACAGAATAAAGATGCCAAAATATAGATTAAAGGAATGCAAATTTAAGGATTCGGTAACCCATGCACCAAGGATGCTTCCCGGTCCGCTCCCAATTAAAAAAATAAGTCCGCTTTTGTAATCTACTGTTTTATATTTCATATATGACAGTGTCGACGATAACCCGGTAAAGATCATCGTAAACAAGGATGTTCCAACGGCAATTTGAGGGGTTATGTGCTCAAATCCCGGCAGTGTTGTTAAAAATAGCAGCGCCGGAACCACAATGATTCCGCCCCCGAAACCGATGAGCGATCCAAGTGAGCTGGCCGCAATCCCGACAATTATTAAAATCAGCCATTCCATTCTTTCTACCCTTTCTGAGACATTTTTCATTAAAAGTAACGTTTATTTTTCATAATAGCATAAATTTGGGCCAGATTTAGGCCCTGTTCAGATGAATTTTAGTACTGCTGTCATGGATTCTATAAATTTCGGGTGGGATTCTACAAAGTTCACAAAGAATTCTACGAAGTTCACAAGGTATTCTACATAATTTTGGACCAATTCTACAAAGTTCACAGGGAATTCTACAAAGTTCACAATCTAACCGAAAAATATCTAAATTTTGTAAAATTAACTCTAATAAAAAACCGCTTCTTTTTAAAAAGAGGCGGTTTTTTCAAAAAGAGATCAGCCGATGCTGCCTTCCATCTCGAACTTGATCAAGCGATTCATCTCAACGGCATATTCCATTGGCAATTCTTTAGTAAACGGCTCGATGAAGCCCATAACGATCATTTCCGTTGCTTCCTGTTCCGAAATACCGCGGCTCATCAAATAAAAGAGCTGCTCTTCGGAAACTTTGGAAACCTTCGCTTCATGCTCAAGCGAAATATTGTCGTTTAAAATTTCATTAAATGGAACGGTATCTGAAGTGGATAGATTATCCATAATCAGCGTGTCGCACTCAATATTAGCACGAGCTCCGTCTGCTTTCCGTCCAAAATGGACGTGACCGCGGTAGGTTGCTTTGCCGCCATGCTTCGCAATCGATTTTGACACAATCGTTGAAGATGTGTTTGGCGCCAAATGAATCATTTTGGCTCCGGCATCCTGGTGCTGGCCTTTGCCGGCAATCGCAATTGATAACGTCATGCCGCGCGCGCCTTCTCCTTTTAGAATAACGGCAGGATATTTCATCGTTAATTTTGAACCGATATTGCCATCAATCCATTCCATTGTTGCGTTTTCTTCACAGACGGCACGCTTCGTTACAAGGTTGTAAACGTTGTTTGCCCAGTTTTGGATGGTCGTATAACGGCAGTATGCGCCTTTTTTAATGATGATTTCTACCACAGCACTGTGCAGAGAATTCGTTGTATAAACAGGTGCTGTACAGCCTTCTACATAATGGACACTTGCACCTTCATCAACAATGATCAAAGTACGTTCAAATTGTCCCATATTTTCCGAATTAATCCGGAAATAAGCCTGCAATGGTGTATCCACTTTCACACCTGGCGGAACATAAATGAAAGAACCGCCGGACCAAACAGCTGAGTTTAATGCCGCAAACTTGTTATCTGTCGGCGGAATAACCTTTGCCCAGTGTTCGCGGAAAATATCTTCATTTTCGCGAAGAGCAGAGTCAGTATCTTTAAAGACAATTCCTAATGCTTCGAGGTCTTCCTTCATATTATGGTAAACAACCTCTGATTCATATTGCGCGGAAACACCGGCAAGATACTTTTGCTCAGCTTCGGGAATTCCAAGCTTATCAAAAGTAGCTTTAATTTCTTCAGGAACTTCATCCCATGATTTCTCCGATTTTTCAGAAGGCTTTACGTAATAAGTAATTTCATCAAAGTTTAATGCTTTTAAATCTCCGCCCCATTGCGGCATTGGCATATTGTAAAAGTGTTCCAATGATTTCAAACGAAAATCAAGCATCCACTGGGGCTCATTTTTCATTTTTGAAATTTCTTCAACGATTTCACGTGTCAAACCACGTTTAGATCGGAAAATGGAAACGTCTTTATCGGCAAAACCATATTTATAATCACCGATTTCCGGCATTT
>CAZAEW010000057.1:6124-23794 GCA_964484065.1 uncultured Bacillus sp. | reverse complement strand
GCTGCCCCCTTCATATCGTCGTTCATTGGCTCGATGAACGACGTTTTCTTGCGCTGCCCCCTTCATATCGTCGTTCATTGGCTCGATGAACGACGTTTTCTTGCGCTTACCTGCTCATATCGTCGTTCATTACCTAGATGAAAGACGTTTTCTTACGTTGCTCCCTTCATATCGTCGTTCATTGGCTTCATGAACGACGTTTTCTTACGTTGCCCCTCTCATATCGTCGTTCATCCACTCGATGAAAGACATTTCTACTGCTTCCCCTCTTGGTTTTGTCCTTCATCCTGACACTACAAAAAAACAAACCCGGTCAGGGTTTGTTTTCTAAGATTTTAAAGCGTTATTTGATAAGAGCGAATAAATGGCTGAGAAATCTTCTTTTCCCAAGCCCTGCTGTTTTGCCATGGCATAAATTTCTTTTGTTACATTTGCAATTGGAAGTGAAATATTAGTTTCATAAGCGGCTTGAGAAACGAGCTGCATATCTTTTTGCATATGTTCAAGCGGGAATTCCGCCGAAAAATCTCCGTTCATGATTTTTTCCCGCTTGCCTTTTAAAAATGGCGCTGCCGTCGCCCCGTTTAAAAGAGTAGTCACAACAGCTTCTTTTTCAAGGCCGATGGCTTCCCCAAGGCTGACAGCCTCCGCAAAAGCGGCCATCGACTGGGCAAGCATTAAATTGAACAGCAGCTTCATCGAGGTCCCTTTCCCCGTCTCTCCTTGATAAAATACCTCTTTTCCCATCGCCTTAAAATACGGCAGTACTTCATCCAGATCTTCTTTTTTTCCGCCGGCAAGAAAAACAAGTTCTCCGGTCTCAGCCGGTCCTTTCGATCCTGCAACTGGTGCATCTAAAAACCGAATTCCGCGTTTTCCAGCTTCTCCATCCATCCTTCGTGAAAAAGCCGGGTCAACTGTGCTGCAATCCACCCACAGTTTACCTTCTGAAAAGTGATCCAGAAAACCACCTTCCCCAACTGCAATGGTTTCAACAACCGCAGGATTTGCCAGCATTGTAAAAATAATATCTGCTTTTTCCGCAAGCTTCCGCGGTGATTCAGCCCATAAGGCTCCCGCTTTTAACAGATCTTCCGCTTTTTCCTTCGACCGATTATACACCGTTATTTCAAACCCATTTTTCAAAAGATTCTTTGCCATTCGGCTGCCCATAATACCTAAACCGATAAAACCAATCATCCAATTTTCCCTCCTCTTCCCATTCATTTTATTTTTTCAAAAGAATGTTTTCAAATCATTCGGTTGTTCGGAAAAATTCGGGGAAACCTATTCGTAAGGTTCCCTGAAAGGAGAATTTCACCATGAGAAACGATCATGTTTTGAAGCAAAAAATTCAAAATACAAAAGCTGAAAATATGGAGCAAGGACATTCCTCCGGACTTGTCTGGTGGCAGCTTTCCCTTATTGGAATCGGCTCGATTATCGGGGCTGGTTTTTTCCTTGGCACCAGTCTCTCGATCAAAACAGCCGGTCCGGCGATACTCATCAATTATTTTGCAGCAGGAATCACCGCTTTTTTTGTCTTTAGTGCCCTTGCTGAAATGACGGTTCGCGACCCCGCTCCCGGCTCCTTCCGAACATATGCGAGAAAAGCTTTCGGAAATTCAATGGGGTTTCTTTCAGGATGGATGTATTGGCTCGCAGGAGTATTGATTATGTCCAGTGAAGTGGTTGCTTTAGCAACGTTCACAAAGTTTTGGTTTCCGCATGTTCCTTTGTGGGTATTTTCCATTATGTACGCTGCCATTGCTTTTGGCATTAATCTTTTAGGTGTCAAAAACTTTGGGAAAATTGAATCCCTGTTTGCCGTTCTCAAGCTTTCCACCCTGATTATTTTTGTTGTCTTTGGCTTTTTGCTGATTACTCATATAATTGCGCCTCAAGCTGTTTCATTGTCGGTGCGCAATGTTTCTGCCAGCTTTATTCCAAACGGACTGGCCGGAATGTGGTCGGCTCTAATCTTTGTCTTTTTTTCATTTGGCGGGATTGAAGTGGTCGGAATTGCATCTTCAGAGCTGAAAAATAAACATGAAGTTCCGAAAGCGGGAATTGGTATGCTGCTTGCTCTCACCGCGGTCTATATATTGTCCCTTTTCTTCGTCTTATCAATGGTATCCTGGGCGGATATCGATGATACGAAAAGTCCGTTTGTAACAGCATTGGCCTCTTTTAATATTCCGTATATGGATTCGATTTTTAACATCATCATTATCAGTGCGGCATTTTCAACTATGGTTGGCGCCCTTTTTTCAGTTACCAATATCTTGATTTCATTATCGGATGACAGGGATGCTCCGAGAATGTTTGCCGAAAAAAACAAAAAAGGAACGCCGATTAAGGCTTTGTTGTTGACCGGAATGGCCTTGGCAGCTTTTCTTGTCTTTTCGTATGTGATGCCCGGAACCATTTATGAATACGTGACAACGGCCGCAGGGGTTATGCTCATCTTAAATTGGATTATTATCCTGTCTTCACAAATTAAATTGCGCGCGCAGCCACAAAAACAACAGACCGGATTCAAGATGGCAGGCTATCCTTACACCTCATACCTTGGGATTGTATTAATCATCATCACGGTGTCCGGAGGCCTTTTCCATCCTGTTCAAAGAATGGGTGTGTTTATCAGCTTTGGCTTAATTGCCGTTATTTTGGTCAGCCACCTGCTTCTGTTCCGTTCAAGAAATTTAATCGGGCTGCGTAAAATAGGGGAAGAATAGTGTTGACTTTTATCGAATCATAAAGTATCATTAATTATTGTGCTTCAAATTTAGGACCTAATAATGATTGAAAAAGCGCAATGTAAAATAATCTGGCATTCTGCTTTTGTTTTATAAAATACTTATTCACACTGGATCGGCCTAGGAGCCGTAAGGATGGAAGAGAGGATAGGGCTTCCATCGTTTAGGTTAAAAACCACCGGAGTGGAATTTGAACCGCGGCAATCTGTTATAGGTAGATACGCTATAACAGAAATAATATATTTTACAATGCGATACAACAGCAAGCACAAAAAGGCAAAGGGACGAGAGGTTCCTTTGCCTTTTTCAATAGATCGTTACTTCTCAATTACGACAGCTTGGCTTCCCATTTGCTGCCATGCTTTTTCAAAAGAATTGCGGTCAGCCTGGCGGTTTTTATAGCCAAAAGGATCATTTACAAAAATCGATGTTTGATTATAGCCGGTGATCACAACACTGTGTTCGCTATAAGTAATATCCATCATCCCCTGCGGAGTCGGCCATTTCACAAAAGTGGATACAGGTGCATAAGTTTTAGTGACAATCACCCAGACCGGCTCTCCACTTCTTACCTGTTTCAATATATCCGTAAATGGACGGTTTGTTAAATTCACCGCCCTGTCACCGGCATAAGAACGGGCTAAATCGTAAATGGGACCATTATAAACACCAAATCCATCTCCGCCGCTCATTTCACCGACAAACCCTTCATTTGGGTTTCCTTTCAAGCCATTCGGATAGGTGTACGGCACCTTTCTGATGCTTGCTGCCAAATCATTTTTTGAAACTTGGAAGCCGCTATAGTTCAGCAGCATCGCTAAACTGGTTACCTCACAGCCTTTCTTTAACTGAGGAGCTTCCATCTGATTCATTAAAGGAACATCTAGCAAGTTGCTTTCTGCCATGACTGGCTGTCTTTCAACCAGAGCTATTTTTCGCTGAAAAACAGGCGTTGTTTTGATCGTGATCACAGTCTTGCTGTTTTTGGCAGGTTTATGAATAAAAAGGCTGTTAACAGCCAACAAAAGCACGGCTGTCAGCAGCAAAGTCGTTACAAACATTTTTTTCAGGGAAATCAAAGCCATCCCCCATTATCATTTATTTCATCTTCAAAACAGGTGTATTTCTTATATTTGTCTAACCCGTTTTCCTTTTTTAAAAACTTTCCTGAACACTTGATTTAAAACTTCCGAAAAAACAAGTCCAAAAGCAATGGATCCTGACAGCAAAAAAGCTTTCGCCGCCAAGTTGATCGCTAAATTGTAATCATTTTCCACAAAATTCCGCATCGCATCATAGGCGAGTCCCCCCGGAACAAGCGGGATAATACCAGCAACACTAAATATGATAACAGGCGTTTTATAAACTCTTGCAAAAACGTGACTGACCACGCCAACCATAAATGCGGCCGCTAATGTAGCCATTACGGCATCATGATTGTTGTCCACCAAAGTGTAGTAGATATACCAGCCGCCCATTCCAATCAGCCCGCATTTTATGAATGAATCTCTCGGTACATTAAAAATAACCCCAAATGCACCCGTTGCGATAAAACTCGTCAGTAACTGCGCTAAAATATTCACTCGGCAAGCCTCCAAAATATTTTATCGTAAAAAAGTCAGCACAATGGCAATTCCTGAGCCAATGGCAAAAGCGGTTAAGAAGGCCTCTGCCCCTTTGGATAGGCCGGACACAAGATGTCCTGCCATCAAATCCCTGACCGCATTGGTAATTAGCAAGCCGGGAACCAATGTCATCACAGATCCAATCACAATTTTATCAAGCTGGTGCCCCCATCCTATTTTTACAAATAGGAATGACAGCAGGCCAATCACAAACGAGGCCAGGAACTCCGAAAAAAACTTAATCGGTATAAAGCGGTGGAAAGAAAGGAGGCCTACGTATCCGGCTCCTCCAGCGATCATCGCCGGCAGAAAATCATTCCAGCTTCCATTAAACATAATTAAAAAACAGGCACTTGCAATACTGCTTGCCGCAACTTGAGCCATCATTGGAAATGCCATGCTTTTTGAGTCAATTTCTTTCAGCTGCCTGATAGCCTCTTCAAGATTAAGGGATCCGCTGCTGATTTGTCTGGAAATGCTGTTTACCATCGTTACCTTTGTTAAATCCGTGGAACGTTCTAAAATTCGCAGCAGCTTTGTTTTTGTCGGGCCGAAGCTGTCTGCTGAAAAAATAATCCCGGTAGGGGTTACGTAACTATGTGTTTCTTTAATACCGAAGGAAGCCGCCATTCTCATCATGGTGTCTTCAACCCGGTAGGTCTCAGCGCCGGATTGAAGCATTATTTTTCCAGCAAGCAAACAGGCTTCCATGATTTCATCCGTTTTTGCATGTTGAGTCTCCATTATCAGCTCTCCACTGTTATTTCAATATCACATTCCTTAACAGTGTATAAAAAACAAACTCATGAATCAATGAACAATTAGGAAAAATAGAGTGCAGCGGTGTTTATTGAAATAATAAAGCGGAGGATTTCTGTATCCTCCGCCGGCTTTTTATTGTTTCCATATATGGATAAGAACTAAATTGATGAGCGCGATCACCCCATACACGAATGCCAAGGTGTTTTTTTCGAGAAAAAACAAGGCCGCGGCAGCACCGCCAAAAATGATGATTTCCAATAGGATCAGCGAAAAACCAGTTAACTGGTATGGCGCCTTTGGTGCCCCGAAGGTTCCCCAAATAACCGCTGCTGACAGAGGCGCCCCAATTCCTAAGATGATGTTAATCGCAGTGTGATTGGCAGCATGAAACCCCCAGTAGCCATAAATGATCAGCGCTAGTATTTCCCATAAAAACCGGATGCTGATATTAAGTGATTTCATTATCTCCAAATGGATCCCCCCTCGTTTTTTTATTCGCCGTATAAAGCAAAAATCCCCTAAAAAAATAACCGGCAGCCTGTTCTGCCGGTTATTTTTGATTATAGCGGGTGGTTTTTCCAGTTTCTGAAGTGCGCTGATGGATTGAAGATGAATCCAAATAGCGTAAAAGTCCCAATACAAGAATCAGTGAAACTCCCCCGGCATATAGGAGCAATGCCCAAGGCTTCGAAGCGTCAGTACCGATAGCTAAGCCATGGACAACCATCATCAGCCAGGCAGGAATGACTGCCAAATGAATCTTTTTCCATCTTTCCCGCCCCAGTTTTTTTATGAAAAAATCCGATGTGCCAATCACTAAAATAAACAGGTAAAAAGATAACGTGCCAAGTGCCGAGAAAACGGGAGCATTTTTTGCAGAAAACGGCACGAACAGCGCCGTCAATGAATATGGAACAAACGTGTCCTTCCAAAGCAGTGTCATGTGAAAAATAATGGTCAGCAGCCCGTACCAGCCGCTTGTTTGATGATAAGAAATCAAGGCTGCCTTTTTTTTCTTCAAAAAGGAAAAAGAATTCAGCAACCCAAACGCCAGCGACAAGGTCATAAAAAAGTAAGCTAAAAATCCCGAACAACGGATCAGTGTCCATACGGAAAAATAATTGTTGAGCATATATTATGACCTCTTTGTTTGGCGGTCACTTTGTGGCTGAGACTGGCTGACTGTGGTGTCACCTGAAACAGCGGACCCATTAATGGAATAGTTCGACCAATCGAGCTGAACAAGCTCTTGTTCCTGTTTGCTTACGGAAGCAGCCGAAGCCGGAGCTTTTGCAGTCGTACCTTGATTTTGTCCTCCCCCAACCTGAGCGATGACGAAAGCCGAAAGGGCAGCGCCAGATAATCCGATAATCCATTTTGATTTATTAGATTTTGCCATAGTTGTTCAAACTCCTTTTTTTCAAAAAGTAACAAGTACTGTCTTTATAGTTTGAAGTTTAAACAGCTAAACTGAAAGAAAACTGAAAACGGATGGTTTTTTTTAAAAAACAAAAAGGGCCGCAGCATTGAACGGACCCTTTCATCATTTCTATTCTTTTAATTGCAGCTCGTACACTTTCAAATTGGCATATACCGCTTCCAGCATCGGTACCTGGATTTGTTCTTTTTCGGCAATTTCCAGCAAATAGCCATGCAAATGATTCGCCTCAACCTGCGATAGCTTTTCCATATCTCTTTGCATTGAAGATTTCATTTCATAACTTAATCCATCCATTTGTTTCATTTGAATGATATCAATATCTGCCAAAATGGGAGCCTCCACTTTCTTCAAAACAGAAAAAATTTCAGCCTGCAGCCGCAAAAGTGTTTGTCTGCCTGCTCTGCTTTCCCTGATTGGACCAAGCGGCGCTCTCATTAATGTTGTAATTCCTGACAAAGTGGAAATAAACATATATTTTTGCCACATATCCCGGCTAATGTTGTTACTTAAACGGAAACCGGCCTTCGTCCCGCTGAATGCTTCGGCAATTTTTAAAATGCGGTCCGTTTTTTCTCCGGAACGTTCACCAAATACCAATTCATGGCTGGCACTCGTTTGCAGAACTCTTCCTTCCTTATCAAGTGTCGTTTCAATAAAGCAGAGTCCCCCAATGACTCTGTCTTCCCCAAATTCTTTGATAAGTCTTTCAATATGTAAAATTCCATTTAATAAAGGCAAAACCATCGTATTTTCCGACACGTATGGGCGGATATCCTCTATAGCCTGATCCAAATGGTAAGCCTTGGTAGATAGAAGAATGATATCAAACGGTCCAGCCTCTTCTCCGGCAACAATCATTTCCGGGAGAAGTAAAACGTTCCCATGAATGCTTTCAATCATAAGTCCTCTTTCTTGAATCTGCTTGCGCCTGCCTTCTCTCACCAAAAAAGTAACATCTTCTCCCTTTTCCAGCAGCCGCCCTCCAAAATAGCCGCCAATTGCTCCTGCGCCAACAACCAATATCTTCATCTGTAATCCCCCTAAGATAGTCATTCCACCCTTTATTATAAAAGCTTTTGTCACCTAAAAATAGTAAATATTGATAAAAATATAGGTTATAAGCTCGATTCAAGAAAAATATCCTTATTTATACATAATCCCCATTATTCATCCACAAAATATGGAGAATATAACAGGTTAATGAATGGTGGTCAATCAAATGGAAACACATTTTTTAATTGAAGTCGAACGGCTTGCAGCCAAAAAGTTGAAAATCTTTAAAGTCAGCCTGGTCCGTTACCTTTTAAGAGCGATGCTTGCCAGTATGTTTATCGGGTTCGGTGTCATCGTCGCCTTTAAATCAGGGAACTATTTTTATCTTGAGCATTCTCCACTTGCCTATATCATCGCTGCGTTAACATTCGGGACTGCGATTATTTTGATTGCCTATGGCGGAGGAGACTTGTTTACCGGAAATACGTTTTACTATACGTACGCGGGACTCCGTGGGAAGATGGCCTGGGCCGACGTATCAAAGTTATGGATTTTCAGCTATATCGGAAATATTGTGGGCGCTGCCGCCTTTGCCATTCTCATTTTTACAACTGGGTTATTTGCGGATCCTGCCGTAAACAGTTTTTTATTGAGTGTTGTTGAAAAAAAGATGACTACACCTAGTTTTGAGTTGTTCTTCAGGGCAATTCTTTGTAACTGGCTGGTCTGTCTGGCTTTTTTTATCCCGATGGGCTTAAAAGGAGATGGGCCGAAAATGTTCTCGATGATGCTGTTTGTATTCTGTTTTTTTATTTCGGGGTATGAACATAGCATCGCAAATATGTGTACCTTTGCCATCGCCCTTGTTGTCCATCATCCGGAAACGATCTCATTGAACGGAGCGATCCATAATTTAATTCCAGTTACGCTCGGCAATTTGATTGGCGGCGGCGGAATGATGGGGATTATGTATTACTACGCCAATAAGCCTTTTTTTGAGGAGGAAGGACAATAAAAAGCGAGGCCCATTTATAGAGTTTCGCTATTTTTCTTAAAGATATTTGACAGTAATGATTAATTTGTTTATTTATGAACAAATTAGGTTCATTTAACGATTGTAAATATCTTGTTTCCATTTATACTTATTGACAGATACAACAATAAACAATACAGGATTGTAACTGGTCATGCAGGCAAAACCTAAATTAGCAAAATCGCAGACTTTTATGTCTGCGATTTTATTGATTTAGGTTTTGCCTTTTTATCGATTTTCCTGTAAAGATAAGATTTGAATAATTGTGTTCAAAACTGCATCTTCATCATTTGAACGAGTAATAAAATTTGCCGTATCTTTTAATGCTTGAACTGCATTTCGGACAGCAAAACTATATTTGCCGCAAGCCATAAGTTCTAAATCATTGTAGCCATCTCCGAATACCATTGTTTCTTCGGGAGTAACATTCAATAAACGCTGTAATTGTTCAACGGTAGTACCTTTATGAACATTAGCATTAGCTATATCGATCCAAGCAGCTTCCGAAGCAACAATATAAGCTGACTCAAAAAACGGAGATAGTTTTTCTCTTGTTTCTATACATCTGAACAATGGGTCATGAATCGTAATCTTAACAAAATCCTCAGCTATTTTATTAAAATCAGAGACTTGTCTTACTTGTGCATAGGACCTTCTAACAATAGCGGCTTCTTCGCTAGATACAGAATCTTTTATGACAGCGCCGTTTCTGGTACACGCAATAATGGTATGTTCTAAGCTTATTTTCTCAAGTAACCGGATAATTTCTTGTCCCAATTTATTACTTAAAAGAGATTCATAAACAAATTCTCCGTTATGCTTGATTCGTGTTGCACTATCACCTAATATCCATAAATCATCTGCATCATCACCGAATAACTCTTCGATGCGTTCACATTGTTTGCCTGTAACAGGAGCAAAGACAACGCCTTTTTCTTTCATTATCCGCTTTACATCTTTGAACAGTTCTCTGTTAAAGTCGCCATTATTATTCAGGAATGTACCATCCATATCAGATAACACTAAATTAATCATAAAACTTTCTCCTAACACTGATCTACATCCTTTTTTCACTTAAAAATAAAAGACGAAATCGCATGGTGATTTCGTCTTTAAATCACCATACGATTTATCCGCAAAAACTGAACTTCTTAATCCAGTTGTTCTCCATTGGATTGAATTACGTTTTGGTACCAATTGAATGATTTTTTCTTTTTGCGTTCTAATGTTCCGCTTCCGTCATCATGCTTGTCAACGTAAATAAAGCCGTAACGCTTAGACATTTCTCCTGTTGAGGCACTAACTAAATCAATACATCCCCATGGAGTGTAACCCATCAGCTCGACGCCATCCTTGATTGCTTCGGCCATCGCCTCAATATGAGCACGAAGATAATCGATACGGTAATCATCATTGATGCGGCCATCGCTTTCAACTTGATCATAGGCACCCAGGCCGTTTTCGACGATGAATAATGGTTTTTGATATCGATCGTATAATTCATTTAGAGAAACTCGTAAACCAACCGGATCGATTTCCCACCCCCAATCACTCCGCTTAAGGAATGGATTTTTCACACCGCCAAGGATATTCCCATGGCCTATTTCTTCAGGAGTTTTGTCTTTCTTTTCTGTGCGCGACATGTAGTAACTAAAGCTAATGAAATCAACAGTCCCTTCTTTAAGAAGTTCTAAATCACCGTCTTGGATTTCAAGTTCTACTGCATGTTCTTCCCAGTAACGTTTGATGAATGCCGGATACTCCCCGCGGACATGTACATCGCCGCAGAAATTGTTAAAGAATCTGCCTTCTTGAAGAGCAAACATGACGTTTTCAGGATTGCAATCATAAGCATACGTTGGAAGATATATAAGCATGCAGCCGATTTTTGCATCTGGTGTAATCTCATGACATAGTTTTACCGCTTTTGCACTGGCTAATAATTGATGGTGATATGCCTGGAAAGTTGGTTGATATTTGTCTTCTTCTTTTTGAATCGCAAAACCCAGCCCCATGATCGGCATATGAAGCCCCGAATTGATTTCGTTAAATGTTAACCAATATTTCACCTTATTTTTGTAACGGTTCAAAATAGCAGTTGCGTATCTTTCAAAGAAAGTTACCACTTCCCGGTTTCTCCATCCGCCGTATTCTTTGACAAGATTAACAGGCATTTCATAATGAGACATCGTCACAACCGGTTCAATTCCGTATTTGTGAAGTTCATCAAATACGCGGTCATAAAATGCCAAACCTTCCTCATTTGGCTCTAACTCGTCACCATTAGGAAAAATCCTTGTCCAGGCAATACTCATCCGGTATACTTTAAAACCCATTTCTGCAAACAACGCAATATCTTCTTTGTAACGATGATAAAAATCAATTGCTTCGTGGTTCGGATAAAACTTATCTTCACGGATCTCAAAATCAAACCCTGGATTCATTAAAATAGTTAGGCGTTCTTTCCCGCCAGGTAATACATCTGCAATATTCAGCCCTTTATTCCCTTCGTGGAACCCGCCTTCTAATTGATTAGCAGCAGTTGCTCCGCCCCATAAAAAACCATTTGGAAAGTTTGACATAAGATTTCCTCCTCATTATCATGATTAAAATTTTTCAAATAAAAAACCTGAGAAGAACAAGACGTTAAAACTCATCGCCTTATCTCCCCAGGTTTTGCCTGCATGACCAGTAACAATCCTGAAATAGATTATAAAAATTTTCAAAACTGCCTTACAGTAAGCCGGTCCACTTTGTCCGGATCAGAGGTGTCCCAACAAAAAAACCTAAATTGACGCTTCAAATAAACATAAAGCGACAATTTAGGTTTTGCCTGCATCACCAGTAACAATCCTAAAGAATAGGATGGATATCATTTATAATTAAACATTATCATGGTATATAAATCATGTCAACGTTTTCACCAGTAATTAATTTCGGTTTACAACGCGGGCTAGATGGATGGTAAGATATAGTTTTTCATCCGTAGTGAGTTCATAGTCGTATTTTTTCATCACAAAATCTTTAATTTTTTCTGTACAGACAGCGGCATCTTTATACTTTTCACTTATCACATTGAATAAAAAGTCATCGTTATTATTTAAATACGTTTTACTGAATATCCGATGGGCAAAAAATTTAAGGTGGGTGATAAAGCGATAATAATTCAACGATTCCTCATCAAAATCAATTTTAAAATGATATTTTACAATAGTAAGGATTTCTTGGATCACCTTTGTGATATTTACAATGTTGGTCATTTCTTCATTCAATTCGGCGTTTACCACATGCAGAGCAATAAAGCCGGCTTCATCTTCCGGTAAGCGAATCCCTGTTTTTTGCTCAATAATATCCAGTGCATGTTTACCAATGGAAAACTCTTCCTTATAAAACCTTTTAATTTCCCAAAGCAAGGCATTCTTAATTTCCATCCCGTTTTTTTGCCTGTATACCGCAAAATGAATATGGTCGGTAAGGGATACATAAATGCTTTCATTTAATTTCTTTCCCAGCGTTTCTTTTGCAAAACGAATAATATCATCCGAAATGTGCATATACTCCAAAGGAATTTCTTCAAGCAGCGCCTTAAAATGTTCTGATAAATCCTTATTTTCCAGTTTAAAAACTTTTTCAATTAACGTTTCATCAACAGGATCGCCAGGTTTTTTTTTAAAAGCAAGACCTCTTCCCATAACAACCATTTCTTTATTTTGTTCTGTTATAACACTTATGACATTGTTATTAATCACCTTATGGATTTTCATCTTTCTCACCTCTGTAGCAGTGGGCTAGAGCAAGACCGGGTTGTATTCTATACTATCCTTTCTCTTTTTTGTCGTCAATTTTCGACAAGAACTTCCATAAAAAAGAACCTATATAATCAATGTCTACCGCCAAGGGCATGGATTATTTAGGGCTTTGGTTCCATTACCAAATAGGGTTTTGGCTGCAAAGAACCAAAACCCTATTTTTTTGATTATACGTTTACTCCATTCGAACGAATGACTTCTTTATACCAGTCAAAACTTTTCTTTTTCTTTCTTTCCAGTGTGCCATTCCCATAATCATCTTGATCCACATAGATGAATCCATAACGTTTGGACATTTCTGAAGTTCCCGCACTGATCAAATCAATGCAGCCCCATGTTGTATAACCCATTAGGTCTACACCGTCTTTGATCGCCTCTCCCATTTGTTCGATATGGGCCCGTAAGTAGTCGATTCGGTAATCATCGTTGATTAAGCCATCTTTCTCTACCTGATCATAGGCCCCCAATCCATTTTCTACGATAAATAAAGGCACTTGGTAGCGATCGTACATTTTCTTTAAAGTAATTCGCAGCCCTTTGGGATCAATCTGCCAACCCCAATCTGATGCTGCCAAATAAGGATTTTTAATGCCACTGGAGAAGTTACCTTTTTCTTTTACCTTATCCGGCGCCCCACTAGCCACCATCGTCATATAGTAGCTGAATGATATGAAGTCCACTGGATGCTGTAACAAAATTTCTTCATCCCCTGGCAACATATCAATATTGATATTATTTTTCTCAAAATAACTCAACATAAAACTTGGATAATACCCGCGTACTTGTACGTCTGTAAAGAATAAGTTCTTTTGATCTTCTTCTAATGCTGCCAGCACATCATCCGGGTTGCATGTTTCCGGGTACACTTCCATACGTGCTAACATACAGCCGATTTGAGCATCAGGAATGATTTCATGGCATGCTTTCACAGCCCTGGCACTGGCCACAAATTGATGATGAAGAGCCTGGTAAACAGCTTGTTCCTTATGCTCTACGCGATCAACCAGAATGCCGCTGCCAATATACGGAGAAAAAGTTGAAATATTGATTTCATTAAATGTTAACCAGTATTTTACTTTCTCTTTATAACGTTGGAATACAGTTTCTGCATAACGGACAAAGAAATCAACTAAGCGGCGGTCTGTCCAGCCATTATATTTTTGCACCAAATAAAGCGGTATTTCATAGTGCGATAAAGTAACCAAAGGTTCAATCCCATATTTTAATAACTCGTCAAACACTCTATCGTAAAATGCCAATCCTTCTTCATTAGGCTCATGATCATCACCGTTTGGAAAAATACGCGGCCAAGAAATCGACATACGGAATGTTTTAAAGCCCATTTCGGCAAATAATGCAATATCCTCTTTATAGCGATGATAAAAATCAATGCCGCGCCGCTTCGGAAAATTGCCGCCGCGTTTTCCTGCTAATAGTTCTTCTAATTCCTGTTCACTTCTGACATCCATTTCGATTTCATTTCCCCGTTCTTCTTTAGGTACGAATGTAACCATGTCAAAAATGGATAGTCCTTTGCCGCCTTCATTATAGGCACCTTCTAATTGGTTGGCTGCTGTTGCTCCGCCCCATAAAAAACCTTTTGGAAATGGTGAATTACTCATCATAGATACCTCCATACTTTTAAGGATTATGGACTGTTGCTTTTTTAACAACAGTCCATAAAGAAATTAACCACAAATCGTCAGTATTGTTTCCTTTTGTTCCACAGCTTCTTTTAAAGTTGGGGTAACATCTAGATAATCCGGACTGTTTGTAATGATAATAGGTGTTGTTACTTCACAGCCTGCTTCTTTGATTTTAGCAATATCAAATTCGACTAAAATATCTCCAGCTTTCACTATGTCACCTTGTTTCACGTGAGTAGTGAAATGTTCGCCATCTAACTTCACAGTATCCATCCCAATATGGATCAATACTTCTACACCCTCATCGGATGTAATCCCGATTGCATGCTTTGTTTTAAAAAGAGTAGTTACAACACCATTTACTGGGGAAACAGCTTTACCTTCTGTTGGCTCAATTGCAATCCCTTTCCCCATTGCTTCGCTTGAGAATGCAGCGTCCTGCACTTCCGTTAAAGGAATGATTTTTCCCTTTAAAGGACTTGCTATATTTTGAATGCGATTGGCATCAGCCTTTTTACCTTCTGTTGATTTTTGTTCTTTATTTGCAGGATCTTTAAAACCGAATACATAAGTTAAAATAAAACCTACTGCGAAAGATACAACAATTGAAATAATTGCTCCCCAAAAAGCTGTGTCAAGTCCTGAACCCGGTTTGATAAAGGCCGGAATAACGAATACTCCCATTCCGCCGAACATCCATAGTTTACCCGCAGTCGCACCAATAACGGCACCGCCGGCTGCACCGCCAATACAGCTCATAATAAACGGTTTTTTAAGAGGCAATGTTACCCCGTAAATAGCTGGTTCAGTAACACCGAAGATACCTGAAATGAAAGCTGGGATACTTAGTGATTTTAATGATTTGTTTTTAGTTTTTAGCATAACCGCTAATACCGCACCAATTTGGGCAAAACATACCATAACTACTGTTGCTAGAACTGGATCATAATGGATTGTTGCTAAGTTATTAATGGCAATAGGAACAAGTCCCCAGTGAAGACCAAACATAACGAATATTTGCCAAAATCCACCTAGAATTAATCCAGCAACAAGAGGACTTAAATGATATAACCAAACGGTTGCTGCACCTAGCAAGCTGCCAGCCCAAGTTGAGATTGGTCCAATAGCAAGGAATGTTAGCGGCACCATAGCAATGATCGTTAAAAATGGTACAATGAATGCTTTTACAACATCTGGAATTATCTTTTTGAATCCTTTTTCTACTTTAGTTGCAAAATAAGCTGATACCAGAATCGGAATAACCGACGAAGCATAAGACATTAAAATGACTGGAATTCCTAAGAATGTGATATGAACGTCAGATTGGATTAACGAACCTTTAAACAATGTATAAAGCGGTTTCCCTGCTGATAGCGCTGTCAACCCTGGGTGAGTTAAAGCCGCTGCGATCGCCATTCCGATAAACGGAGTTCCTCCAAATTTTTTCATTGCTGTGTAACCTAAGAAAATTGGTAGAAAGTTAAAGAATCCATCTCCTGCCATATTTAATAGGTTATAAGTTCCTGACGTAGCTGTTACCCAATGCAATGCCAGGATTAATGCTGCAAATCCTTTAATCATACCTGTTGCAGCCAATACCCCCAAGATTGGAGTGAACACGCCTGAGATCATGTCGATGAATTGGGCACCTAATCCTACATTTTTATTGCTTGATGCGTCATCATTGGTTGTTGCACTAATGTTGGCCACCTCTAAGAATGTTGCATACACATCAGGCACATGGTTTCCGATAACTACCTGATATTGTCCGCCGCTTTGCATAACGGTCACAACACCCTCTAAATTTTTAATTTTATCCGTTTTGGCAATACTCTCATCTTTTAATTTAAATCGAAGTCTTGTCACACAATGAAAGACACTGTTTATATTCTCTTTGCCGCCGACAAACTCTAATATGCTCTTTGTTAAACCTGTGTAATCTTTCTTAGCCATGAAGTACACCTCCATATTATTTAAACCCTAATCGAAAACAATTTTTTGCAGCCGTTTTCACTTCAGGAAAACAAAAAACCTAAATTAATTTCAACATAAGCGAAAAAATGCCAATGTTTTGATTAATTTAGGTTTTGCCTGCACAACCAGTAACAATCCTGAAATAATAATATTCAATTTTAATTAAATACACACTCTTACTGGAAGCAGGAAACATGAACCCCTTTGTCCGGATCAGCAGTGGCTCAAGAAAACAAAAAAACCTAAATTGCACGCCTCAAATGAATGTAAGAGACGACAATTTAGGTTTTGCCTGCACGACCAGTAACAACCCTAAAGAATCGGGTGTATTTAATTTATATTAGAATATTATCATGGTATTATGACGATGTCAACGCTTTCATAAAAAACTTTAACAGAACCAAATGTTGATATGAAATCAATAATAAAGGCGGTATTATAATCCGCCTTTTAGATACTCTCTAGTCTTTTGAAATTTTTGCGTTCTGATTAGCAAAATTCTTGTTTTGATAATAACTTTCCTTTACTAATATGTTAGGCCCTAAACAAGAAACTCCCGGGCAATGGCAGCTTAGCTCTTTTGCTGCAGCTGTACCTGTCCAAGCTTCATAGGCATCTTGAAGACTGGTTGTTTGAATATTCCCGAGTGATGGGATGTCGCCAAAATCTGTCACGATAATTTCTCCCGTAAAAATGTTTACATTTAAACGGGACCGGCCGTCGGGATCATTGCGAACCGTTACATTTTTACTCTTATATAAACGCTCTAATAACTGCAAATCTTCCTGATTGCTGCTGCATGCATAAAACGGGAGTGTTCCGAACAGCATCCAAACATTTTCATCGCGGATATCGAGCATATGATGGATGGCTGCGCGTATTTCTTCTAATGATAGAGCTTCGAGATTTCCGGCAAAATCACTTGGATACATCGGATGGACTTCATGGCGTGCGCAGAGCATATCATCCACGATTTGCCGATGAATTTTTTCCAGATTCGGCAATGTCCGTTTATTCAGCATCGTTTCAGCTGAAACCATGACACCTGCTTTTGCCAGTGCCCGGCTGTTTTCAATGATATTTTCAAGATACTTGACCCGCTGTTTATAATCCGGCTTCCGCTCCATTCTTGCAAAACCGGCTTTTGCAAAGTCATCCGCGGACCCCCAATTGTGGGAAATGTGCAATACATCTAAATAGGGGATGATGGCTTCATACCGGTCCAGCTCAATCGTTAAATTGGAGTTGATTTGTGTCCGCAGACCGCGCTCATGCGCATATTTTAAGATCGGTACAACATAATTTTTCACAGAGGCCAGCGACAGCATCGGCTCTCCTCCGGTAATGCTCAGCGCCCTTAAGGCCGGAATTTCATCCAGTCTTTTTAAAAGCAAGCTGAGCGGCAAGGCTTCCGGATCCTTCGGCTGGAGTGTGTATCCGACAGCACAGTGCTCGCAGCGCATATTGCAAATATTTGTCGTCGTAAATTCTATATTACTTAGTTTCATTTCTCCATATTGTTCGATGTCCATATAGGCTTCCCATGGATCATAGGATGGAGTGATTGATGGTAAAGTTTTCATTATTAACCCCTTAAAATGTGAACCTTTTTTGACATTTGTAGAATT
>CAZAEW010000057.1:0-6024 GCA_964484065.1 uncultured Bacillus sp. | reverse complement strand
CTTGTGAACTTTGTAGAATCCGCAGTGAACTTCGTAGAATTCGCTATTCACAATGATTTTTTGTCTGCATCAAATAGCCTTTGATCATAAAATAACTGACTTTTTCCGGCAATAGCTCTTTGATTGGCTTTAATTTTTCCCTTCCTGCCTCGGCGACTGCTTTTTCTAATAACGGAAGGTACTCTTCCGGGATGATTTTCGAAAAATCAACCCCGAGATTTTGCCCGGCACAAGTCAAAAGATGATTTTCGACCGTGCTTACCGCAAGTTCGCGTTTTTCAGCAATCTGCTTCACTCCTAAGCCGCTCTGATGCAGTGCCAGCGTCTCCAAATGCGAATCCCCGGCTGCTTTTTTCGATGGCTTTTTTGGAGTTTCCTGCACAACGAGTTCACTCTTGTAATCAGGATTCTCCCCGCAAAATTTCTGGACCGCCTCGATAAACGTCTCCCCATACTTTTGAAGCTTATGCTCACCCACACCGCTTACATGTATGAAATCTTCACCCGTCTGCGGACATTTGGCGCACATATCCTTTAACGTCAAATCGGAAAAAATCACAAACGGAGGAACCTTCTCCGCTTCGGCTAACTGTTTGCGGACATCGCGCAGCACTTCAAATAATGGATCATCCTTCGAAACCTGTTTCACTTTTACGGCTTCCCGCCTCATAATCGTCTGCCTGCCTAACAGAACCTCTTTGCCTTTCGCTGTCACAAACAAGGTTGGGTACGTTCCGTGCTCCACTCCGATCAGTTCCTGAGAAATCAGGAATTCAATAAAGTCGCTGACATCTTTTGCGCTCTGGTCCCTTAAGATTCCGTAAGTCGACAGCTGATCAAAGCCCAGCTCGGAAACCTTTTTATTTTTCGAGCCTGTCAGCACCTGAGCGGTAATGGACTTCCCAAAACGCTGCCCCATCCGGACCATGCACGACAGCACCATTTGCGCATTCTTAGTGACATCAACACTCGTCCGCGAATCCATGCAATTTCCGCACTTGCCGCAAGGCTCCGGATCGTTTTCGCCAAAATACGTTAAAATGAATGCCTGCAGGCACTTTTCCGTATGGCAGTAATCCACCATCTGCTGAAGTTTTTCCAGCTCCTGACTCATCCGTTCCCTTCCAGATGATTGATCAATCAAATAGCGCTGAACCTGCACGTCCTGGGAAGAGTAAAGGAGAATGCACTCACTTTCAAGCCCGTCTCTCCCGGCACGTCCTGCCTCCTGATAATAGCTTTCCATATTTTTCGGAAGCTGAAAATGGACACAATAGCGGATGTTGGATTTATCAATTCCCATTCCAAAAGCAGATGTCGCAACCATAACGGTTGCCTTATCCTCTAAAAACCGTTCCTGTTCCCGGGATCTTTCCTCATCATTCATGCCGGCATGATAGCGGGCAGCATTGATATTTTCTTTCCGCAGCCTTTCATAGAGCTGATCGACCGTTTTTCTTGTCGCGGCATAAATGATTCCGGCTTCCTTCTCATTCTTTTTCAAGTATTCCTTTAAAAATTGAAGCCGATCCTGGCCTTTAATAACGGAAAACGAAAGATTTTCACGTGCAAACCCTGTCATTACCGTATTCTGCTCAAGAATATGCAAGGACCGGCATATATCTTCGCGTACGATCGGAGTTGCCGTGGCCGTAAGAGCGAGAACAATCGGACGGGACAAGATGCTTTCAGTAAACCTTTGAATATGGCGGTAGCTTGGTCGGAAATCATGGCCCCACTGTGATATACAATGGGCTTCGTCTACTGCCACAAGCGGGATTTCCATTCCTTTCAGCTCTTCTGTAAACTCATATGATTCCAATCTCTCAGGGGCAATATATAAAAGCTTGTACTTTCCTTGGGCGGCTTCCCTGATTCTTTCATTAACCTCCGTTAAAGTGAGTGAACTATTTATATAGGCAGCCGGTATTCCAGCCTGCAGGAGTCCATCCACCTGGTCCTTCATTAAGGAAATAAGAGGCGAGATCACAACCGTTGTTCCCGGCAGAAGAAGTGCAGGAATTTGGTAACAGATCGATTTTCCTCCCCCTGTCGGCATAACACACAGCGTGTTCTTCCTCTCCAAAACAGAACGAATGACTTGTTCCTGTCCCCTGCGGAAGGATGCATAACCGAAATATGTTTGGAGTAATTGCCCCGCCTTCTCAAACAAAGCATGTGCCCCTTTCTTTTGATTCTTTTATTAGCCCTGACTATTTCTTCATCAAGCACATTTTTCCATACCCCATTATAGCATTCCATCACAAACTTTTTCTGAAGAAATAATCAGTGATTTCTGATTTTGACGACAAAATACGTACAATGCGCATAATTTGCAGAAATATATTGTTTGAATTTTCGGAAAATATCCTCTTATAATTTAGCTTAGCTGACAAATTTTTTTAATGGGGGGATTTTATTGAAAATCAAGAAGCGCTATTCTATTCTATTTGGTCTTATGTTAGGAATCAGCAGTATTTTCTCATCCATCGTTTTTGCCGAAAAAAATACGGCTTTGAGAGACAGAGACAGGCCGCAGCTTGTTGCACTTGGTGATTCGATTACATTTGGATACCATCTTGAGCCAAATCAAACAAAGCCCTCCCCAAATGCATTTCCAAATTTAATAGGAAATGGTCAATATGAAGTTACCAACCTTGGTGTCCCGGGCTGGACCTCAGCAGATTTACTTTATGCCCTTAAGACAAATCCCGTTTTTAAAAAATCACTAAAATCTGCAGATGTTGTTATTCTCGATATCGGAAGCAATGATTTGCTTCAGGCATCCGGGTTAACACAAATCACGCAAAGTCAAACCCCAATTGGCCTGACTCCCGAACTGCAGCAAAAGCTTTTGCTCGCTGAAAAGCAGTATGCCATAAACCTCAGTGCGATTATTTCTAATATTAAAAAGCAAACCAATGCACCAATCATCGTTTATAATCTCTTTAATCCATTTGGCAAAAGCAGCGACCCATTGCAGGCTTCCCTCCATCAGCTTGGAGAACAGATCATACCTGCCGTCAATTCGCAAATCATTAAACCGCTTGCTCTCCTTACACGCAGCAAATTAGCAGACGCTTATACCGCATTTAATGGCAAGCAGGCTGTTTACATTATTCCGGGAGATGTCCACCCCAATGTTGCCGGCCATAAAGCCTTAGCTTCACTTGCAGATATGATTTTGGCAAAATCTCAAGGCTTTGGAAACCTGACAAGCCATGAGGCACTAGTAAATGAATAGGCATATATAATAAAAAGAGGCTGACATTGATGAAAATCTCATCGGGTCTGCCTCTTTGTTTTTAACGTTATAGATTGTCCTGTATCTTACTTATCTCGCTAACAGGCTGTTAAGATTATGCTCTCCTTTTTGCGGCGGCGGGTAGAATCCATGACAGTTCCGGTCACTGTGCATTTTCACCTGGTAATCACCCCATGAAGAGGCGAATACAAGCTCTTTTTCTTGGAAGTAAGGATTTTCCTCTAATTCTCCAACCTCGAGGACCGGAGTCAGGCAGCAATCAACCTTTTGCGAAAAATCAATCCATTCATAGAAGGTTTTGCTTTTAAAAAGCTTCGTCATCTCCAGAAAGACCGGGTTTGTTTCCGATGCTTTTGAATAATGATAAGCAATCCAATCTTCCCGGCCAGCTGCTTTACAAAAATTCTCCCAAAATTTTGGCTCGAGAGCGGCTAAACTTACATATCTTTTGTCAAAGGTTTCGTAAAGGCCATAGGCAATAATCGTGCCATTTAGAATGGAAATGCCATTCTGGTAGCCGGTTTCTTTTTCCGCCATAATATGGTTTCCCATAATTGATGCCATTACGTCAGCAAGCGAAATGGAATGATAGCTTCCTTGACCCGTTTTTAATTTGGAAACGAGGCCGGCCAGTATCCGCTCATTTGCTGCAAAACCACCAAAGAAATCGGCAAATGTAATCGAAGGCAGAATCGGCTTTCCTAATTTGTCCCTTAATTGCGATAAAACTCCGCTTAATGACATGTAATTGATATCATGACTGCCTAGTTGGCTAAAGCTTCCATCTTGGCCGTAGCCGGAAATAGAGCAATAAACGATATCAGGCTTAATAGCCTGAACGGTTTCATAACCAAGCCCCAGTTTTTTCATAACTCCCGGGCGAAAACTTTCCAAAACAACATCTGCCGTTGAAATCAGTTCAAGCGTTAATCCAACATCTTCCCTGTTTTTTAAATTCATCGTAATGCTTTTCTTGTTCCGGTTATTTGCCAGAAAAATAATTCCCGCTCCATTCTTTTGAATGCCGGTATGACGGGCCGGATCTCCCTCCGGGGACTCTACTTTAATGATTTCCGCACCCAGTTCCGCTAACCTCATCGATGCGAATGGACCAGGAAGATAGTTACTAAAGTCTATCACTCTTATTCCATTTAACATAATCGGTTCCTTTCTATACTTTAGGATTGAGGTTTTTTCAGCTAATCATTTTTCCTAGGAAAAATCGATTAAATTACTTTTTCGCTGAATTAAGCAAATCTCCTTTCGTTTACAAAAAAACAGGCAAATGGTTTCAATCTTTTTATCTTAAATCTGCAAATATACTCATTTATAAAATATGAGATTGGTAATAGCTGTTCGTTTTATAGGTACTCAGCGGGATTCTTTTCCCGTTTGGAAATTGAGGTCTTGTCAATTTTTGTAGACATAAATTCGCTTTACAAAACACGAACGTCTGTTATAATGAACGAAAGCATGAAAATTTTGTAAAAGGGGGAAATATTTTTGAAAATGAAGCGATATTTTCTTGTATTCACGCTTATGGTTGCACTAAGTACTCTCTTTGCTTCTATTGCGTTTGCAGAAGGAACTGATCCAAGTTCAAGTCAATCTCAAAGTGCTGATATTGCCACAACAGCAGCAACAACTGCTCCAAGTGTAAATCTTCCAAATGGTGTACCATCTGGTACTGGCCTCCCTTCCGAGGAGGATATTGGGAACATTATCAAAGATGGCAATCCTGCCAATGATCTGCCGCCTTGTAATTGTAATGGTGGAAATGAGAATCCTGCTCCAACACCAACTCCAGATCCAACACCAACTCCGGATCCGACACCAACTCCGGAACCAGCGCCAACGCCAGAACCAGCTCCAACTCCTACACCTGCGCCAGCTCCATCTCCTGCACAAGCAGCTGTCAGTGAGTTAAAAGTAACTCCAATTTCTGCTGAAACAGCTCCTGTGGTGCATAGTCTGCCGAATACAGCATCCGCTAATTACAACTACATGGCTGCCGGTTTATTGTTAATTGCTGGAGGACTATCTGCAATGGCGTTGCAAAGAAAACGTCAAAGACAAGCAAACTGATACTCCTTAGATATCCCTATGTAAACAACATTGCCACAAAAATTATATAATTTTCCATTGTGAATGCTGATAAAATGATGTATGATACTACTACAAGCTGCATTGTTCGTAACCATAATAAAGTTTTAACCTTTAAGCTGTAAAAGGGAGTTTTAATTGAAACACGAATGACAAGCCTCTGTCTATACGACGGGGAGGACATGCAGGGCTGTTTCTGCGAACACCCACTTTGAGGAGTGGTGGTTTAAAACTTTCTTATATTAATTACGGCAAATGCGGCTCCATAAAGTAAATAAAAACCAGTTCCTTCGGGAGCTGGTTTTTCATTTTCATTTTTAAAATCAAAAATCCCGAGGCGCCAAATCACTGCTGACGGGCACCTCTAGTCATTTTAAGGCTGTTCTCGCAAAGATTGTTGTTTACCGTATAGAATTAAATATTAAGTATATCACCTTACGGCTTCTGATTGGGACACAGTTGATTCTGGCACCTTTAATGCTGTCCGAATGAGACCTTGATTCGGACTCAAAACCTAATGGATCCACCAATGCTGTCCGAATGAGGCCCTGATTCGGACTCAAAACCCGATGGATCCACCAATGCTGTCCGAATAAGCCCTTGATTCGGACTCAAAACCCGATGGATCCACCAATGCTGTCTGAATGAGCCTCTGA
>CAZAEW010000056.1:0-25269 GCA_964484065.1 uncultured Bacillus sp. | reverse complement strand
CTTAAGCTTTTCCTTCGTGCGATGCTTCGCTTCCGAAGCTTATTCTTGTGAAGCTGGACAATTCTCAAAGTCCAAACTTTTATACTTTCTTTACTTATAAAATCAGCCGCTTTCCAAAAAGAAAAGCGGCTTTCCGTTTTAATGTCTATCAATTAATTGACATGCCATCATGGCTTTTCCGACAAGATTTCCTTCGTTGAAGACCTCAACATCCACCTTACCAAACTTTCGGCCAACTTCCAGCACTTTCGGATAAATCTCCAAAACGCTTTCAATTTGAACAGGTCTAATAAAGTAGATCGTCAGATTTTCAACTACGAGGTCGCCTTTTTTATAGCCTCGCAGAATGCGGTTTGCCGCTTCGGAAACAAGGGTAGTGAAAACTCCGTAAGAAATCGTTCCAATATGATTGGTCATTTGAGGGGACACTTCACAGGTGAATACTTCGTCCCCTTTTGGCCTTCCGTTCATTGATACCATCTGATTTGTCACAATATCATCAATTGTTTCGCCCATCTGCGGCTGGCGCTGAATCATTTGCAGAGCCTTTAAAACATCCTGCCTGCTGATAATTCCCAAAAGTCTGTTTGATTCATCTGCTACCGGAAGAAGTTCAATCCCTTCCCAAACCATCATATGCGCAGCTGATGCCACACTTGTTTTTCCGCTGACACTCATCGGATTTTTTGTCATGATTTTCTCAATCAGCGTTTCCAGTGTGTGTCCGACAATATCTTTAGCTGTAACAATCCCTTGAATCTTCATGTTGTGATCAACGACCGGATAACGGCTGTGCATCGTTTCCTGATTAAACTGATGCCACTTGGAAGCAGTATCTGCTGTTGTTAAGTAGCATGTATCATCGAGCGGAGTTAAAATATCCTCAACCAGGATAATTTCTTTTTTAATTAATTGGTCATAAATGGCCCGATTAATCATGGTAGCAACTGTAAATGTATCATAGCTGGTTGAAATGACCGGCATTTGGAGGCTGTCAGCTAATTTTTTAATATAATCTTCGGCATCAAAACCACCAGTTATTAAAACAGCCGCCCCTTCCTTCAATGCAAGCTCATGAGCCTTTGTACGGTTTCCGACGATCAGCAGATTTCCCGCCTCTGTGTAACGCATCATTGCTTCTAATTTCATTGCCCCGATTACAAATTTATTTAGGGTTTTATGCAATCCTGCCCGGCCGCCTAAAACTTGTCCGTCCACAATGTTTACCACTTCTGCGAAGGTCAGCTTTTCAATATTCTCTTTCTTTTTCCGCTCAATCCGGATGGTTCCAACTCTTTCTATCGTACTAACATATCCTTTGTTTTCCGCATCCTTGATGGCACGATAGGCAGTACCTTCACTGACATTCATCGCCTTGGCGATTTGACGCACTGATATTTTTTCTCCAATCGGGAGTTCATCAATGTATTGCAATATTTGTTCATGCTTAGTAGCCAAGACCTTCACCCTTTTATCTATAAATTGCCGTAACCCCGGTACAAAAGACCGGATAACATTAATTTAATTATATAGAGTAAATGGTCCTTATTCAATAAACGATCTTTAACAAAACAAATCCTAATGATAGGAACGTGATTTTTTTTCGGATTGTGACGGGCGTCGGCTCTTCTTAAGCTGGGATTTTTCCTTTGGACCAAAGAGGATTCCTGTTAAATTCCCTGCTATTACAAACAACGCAAATAGAAGCCAGGAGACAGAAAATACCCCTTGAGGTCCAGGTGCTGTAATTGTCAAATGCGGAACAGCAAAATAAAGCATTAAACCACATGCTAAAAGACAAAGAATATATCGATTTCTTTGCATCTTTTTCCTCCTTCACTTTCAGCTTTGTATATCTTTATGCATGGAAGAAGAAAAAAAGTCAGCCTTCATTAGATTTCAATTGAATCGCCGGGATTTAATATTTTCCCATTCCCATTTTCCAGCAATTCAATAAATCGATTTGGGTCCTGTTTAATTGGCGGGAATGTATTGTAGTGAATCGGAACAACTGTTTTTGCGTTTATAAGCTTTGCCGCATAGGCGGCATCTTCCGGCCCCATTGTAAAATTATCTCCAATCGGCAAAAAGGCAAGATCAATCGAATGGCGTTCGCCAATCAGTTTCATGTCAGAAAACAACGCGGTATCACCGGAATGATAAATGGTTTTTCCTTCGTTCATGAACAGAACTCCTGAAGGCATTCCCAAGTAAACGATTTCATTTTGTTTTGTAACATAACTGCTGCTATGGAAAGCCTGAGTAAATTTCACCTTGCCAAAATCAAATTGATATGCCCCGCCTATGTTCATCCCATGGGTTTTTATCCCCTGCCAGCTTAAGTAATCGGCAATTTCAGCACTTCCGATGACAAGAGCCCCGCTTCTTTGAGCTATTTCAATGGTATCACCAAAATGGTCGCCGTGCCCATGTGTTAAAATAATGACATCAGGATTGAGTTCATCCGCTTGAAGATCAGTCAAACCGTTTCCATTTATAAAAGGATCAATTAAAATGGTTTTACCATTTGTTTTAATTTGAACAACTGCATGCCCATGAAAAGAAATTTGCATCTTCTCTCCTCCTTTTATTTTTCATTTATAATTTTCTTTATCAGGAAACATTTTCCCTTTTTATCTTTTATTCTTTTAGCCCATTTATAAGTATTTTTTTAAAAATTTTTTTGATTAGTATAAACTGTTATGGATAGATAAAAAAATTTATGTTTTTATAGGAGGCATTACCATTATGAATCTGCGCTTAGAAAAGCTTAGAACCTGGATGAAGGCAAACAATGTAAGCATCAGCGTGATGACTTCATCAGAAAATATTTTTTATTTGAGCGGCTTTTACAGCGACCCACATGAGCGTTTGCTCTGTTTATTCGTTTTTCAGGAGCAGGAAAGTTTTCTCGTCTGTCCAGCTATGGAAAAACCTGCTGCCAAAAGATCCGGTTGGGAAGAGGAAATTATCGGTTATACAGATGTTGACCGTCCATGGGAGTTAATAAAGGCCGCAATCAAAAAACGTCTGGATAAAGCAGAGAAAATTGCTATTGAAAAAGAACATTTGAATGTAGAACGCTACGAGCAATTATTAAACTTATTTCCAAACAGCACCTTTATTTCTGCGGAAGAAAAATTACGGGATCTGCGGATGATAAAAGATCAACAAGAAGTAAAACAAATCGAGGAAGCTTGCAGGCTCGCCGATTTTGCGGTTGAGGTCGGCGTCAGTGAAATAAAAGAAGGTAAAACCGAGTTAGAGATTCTCTCAGCAATCGAGTTTGCGTTAAAGAAAAAAGGGGTTACGGAAATGTCATTTGCCACTATGGTTCTAACCGGTGCAAACGCTGCAAATCCGCATGGAATACCAGGGGCAAATAAAATTCAAAAAGGTGACTTTGTATTATTCGATTTAGGAGTTGTTGTCGGACGATACTGTTCGGATATTACAAGGACAGTGGCCTATGGCGAAATCAGCGAAAAACAAAAAGATATCTATGAAACGGTCCTGCAGGCACAGCTTGCAGCCATAAACGCTTGCAGACCCGGGATAACCGCAGCACATGCCGATCAAACCGCACGAAATTTAATTAAAAAAGCAGGGTACGGAGAATTTTTTCCGCATCGGCTCGGGCACGGACTTGGAATCAGTGTCCATGAATATCCTTCCGTCACTGAAACCAATTCATTAGTCCTGCAGGAAGGGATGGTTTTCACGATCGAACCGGGTATTTATGTTCCTGAAACAGCGGGGGTCCGAATTGAGGATGACGTTTATATCACTTCGGATGGAGTGAAGGTATTGACTAATTATCCAAAGGAACTGCAGATTCTTAAATAAGACAGGGCAGACTGAAGACAGGCCAGAAAATTATCCCGGCCTGTCATTTTTATATTTTACAGAATCTGTGTGGGATCCGTGTAGGAAAGTCCATGAGCTTGTGCCACTGCTTCATATGTTACGGTTCCGTCAAGCGTATTTATTCCCCTTAATAACGCTTCATCTGAAAAACACGCCTGCTTTACACCTTGATTTGCTATTTTTAGTGCATACGGCACCGTGACATTCGTAAGGGCCATCGTCGATGTCCTTGGAACGGCACCTGGCATATTTGCCACTGCATAATGAACAACCCCGTGTTTAACATAGGTTGGGTTATCATGTGTCGTTATCCTGTCAGTTGTTTCGAAAATACCGCCCTGATCGATTGCTATATCGACAACAACGCTGCCAGGGGTCATCGATTTCACCATTTCCTCTGTGACTAGTTTCGGAGCTTTTGCCCCCGGAATGAGAACCGCTCCAATCACCAGGTCTGATTCTTTCACGGCTTCTGCAATATGGTAAGGATTTGATATTAACGTGCTGATATCAGCCCCAAACATATCATCTAATTGACGGAGACGGTCAGGATTCAAATCAATAACTGTTACAAGTGCCCCAAGTCCAATTGCCATTTTGGCTGCATTTGTCCCGGCGACTCCCCCTCCAATAATCGTTACCCTTCCGCGCTGTACCCCTGGCACTCCCGAAAGTAAGATCCCTTTTCCTCCATTTACCTTCTCTAGGAACTGGGCTCCTACTTGCGGAGCCATTCTTCCTGCAACTTCACTCATAGGGGTTAACAAGGGAAGAGAGTTATTTTTCAGTTGGACTGTTTCATAAGCAATAGCAGTCACTTTCTCTTCTAATAATGCCTTGGTTAATTCCGGTTCTGCAGCTAAATGGAAATATGTAAATAAAATTAAACCTTCCCGAAAAAATGAATACTCACTTGGCAGAGGTTCTTTCACTTTCATGACCATTTCCATTGACCATGCTTCAGCTGCAGTACTGACTATAATTGCTCCTGCTGACGTATAGTCCTCGTCAGAAAAACCCGATCCGATTCCCGCACCCTTTTCAATAAAAACCTCATGGCAGGACTTCACCAGATTCATGACCCCCGCTGGCGTCATGGCCACTCGATTTTCATTATTCTTGATTTCTTTCGGAACTCCGATCCGCATTCGGAAAACCTCCTGATTTTTTCTTTAAAAAGTTCATATGACAACTTTAATATAACACTTTGCCCCAAAAACAACTGAAACTTTTATTATTATTCTTTTTGTAATTTAATAGGCCTTGTCTAAAGAAGACAAAGCCTTTTGGGTTATATCCAGAATGGAAAACCAAAGAAAGGGAAACCGCCAAAAAAAGGGCCGCCAAAAAACGGGACCCCAAATCCAAACCCAAATCCCCACGGTCTAAAGCCCCATCCCCATGGTCTGAATCCGAATCCCCAAATTCTTGTGTCATTTGGATTATAGGGTATTACAGGCCTCACAGCCATTTCTCTGTACATCTAATGACCTCCTCAATCGCAAGTTTTCTTCCCTAAAGAATATGCAGCTGAGATTCTGGACTCTTGGGTTTTTGCCCTTAACCAGGAAGTTTTCCATATCAAGATTGGACCGAGCGGAATGTTGATTTACTTATAATGAACAGCGCTTCCCAGATCGCCATGGAAGCCTTCTTTGTTGATACAGCCGCTTTTGTAGGCATTCATAATCTGCTCACTTACTTGAACTGCACCTTGATCATCGTAAATTAAAGCGGAATGTTTTACTCCCTGTTTCTTTCTCATATTTTGCTCCCCTTTCCGGAATAAACTTCCTCATTATTGTTCGAAATATTGATACACATATTCCTATTAGATATTGTATAATTGTGGTAGGGAGGCGATTGTCATGGGGATTGAGTATAAAAATATTCTGGTTGCAATCGATGGGTCTCAAGAAGCAGAATGGGCTTTTAAAAAGGCAATTGATATCGCAAAGAGAAATAATGCAAAACTTTTATTGGCCCATGTCATTGATACGAGAACATTTGCTACAGTTGAGGCTTACGACCGCACGATAACCGAAAGAGCTGATCAATTTGCATCAGAGCTGCTTGAAAACTATCAAAAAATGGCAGTAAACGCCGGGATTGCTGATGTTGACTATGTTATTGAATTTGGATCACCGAAGGTTAGAATTCCAAAAGACATCGCTAAAAAGAACAACGTTGATTTAATTATTTGCGGTGCAACTGGACTTAATGCAGTTGAAAGATTTTTTATTGGCAGCGTTTCAGAACATATTACTCGTTATGCTCCTTGTGATGTGCTTGTAGTTCGAACCAACAAAGAAGAGGAATAATTGATAAATCTTTTATGAACAAAAAACATGCAGTTTTTAAGCTGCATGTTTTTTGTTCATAATTTGTATACATCATTATAGACAGAAATATAGTAAAATTAAGAAAACTTACTAAAGGAGGAAAGTAAATGAAAGAATATTTTTTATTCGATGATCGCCTGGGTATTCATATACCTGACCTTGACCTTGACTGGGAGAACTATCATTTAGACACGCAACATTCCATCCTTTTTGAATGGGAACAAATCCGCGGCTCTATCCCTGACCGAATTGCTGACCTCGAAAGAACCATTAACATGAAGCAAGCTGAACTTCAAGACGAAACCGACTTCCCGCGTTCTTGCCAGTTAAACAAGGAAATTTCAGAATTGGCATCTGTTATCAACGATCTTTGGATTTGGTATCGTACAAATGACACTACAACCGTATCTGATAAAATCCTTCAATAGTTTTACATGAGAACGCTCACTCTTTCACGTAGTCAGAGTGAGCGTTCTCCTTCTATTTTAAAGGTCTTTTTTTAATTCTCTGACCACATGCCCCAGCTCAGGGAGAATCAGTTTATTCATTGCCAGCTTAACCGCACCCGTTGAGCCCGGCGTAGAAAAAACAGCTTTATTCCTGACGACTCCGGCAATTGCTCTTGACAGAATCGCACCTGAACCGATGTCTTCCGTATAACTCAGCATCCTAAATAACTCCCCAAAACCGATTATTTCTTTTTCAAGAAGGCCTTGGACCGTTTCTATGGTCACATCCCGTTTTGCAATTCCAGTTCCTCCATTTGTTAAAATAACGTCAGTAGCTGCATCATCACAGCCTTTGAGGATTTCTTCTTTGATTGCAGCTGATTCATCTTTCACAATGGAATAGGCACTGATTTCGTGGCCTGCTTCTTGCAAAAGTTCCATCATCATCCTGCCGCTTTTATCGGTTTCTTGATCCCTCGTATCGCTGACGGTAATAACCTTGCAGCGGACAACGGCTGGTGCCTGTTTTTTATGTTCCTGTATACTCATTTATGTTCCCCTCTTTTTCGCGAAGATAGCGAAGCTGATAATAGTTGTGAGCAAATTCTGTTACTTTCCTTGTCAGTTGATAATTGGCGGATGCACCAATCACCATGCTGATTAAGGGAATGCCTTGTATCATTTTTTTTCTAAATAATACAATGACCATTGCTTTTAAAATTTGATAGATTGGCTGTTCGATCCATGAAATATCTGTCATTTGTTCATTTCCCTCATAAAAATAGTAATCATGGTTTTCTTCAAAATCAGCCGTTAATGACTGCCAAGCTGCTTTCTGGATTTTAGGAGGGAGCAGGGCAGTATGAAAAATCTTTAGAGAGTTCATCATTTCGTAAGGCGAATTCACTTCATAACCGTAAGCCATTGCTATTAATTGAACAGCTCTTAAATTAATGACGGCCATTGCCGGGATATCCGTGCCGATTACAAGCGCCCCTCCTGTCCCGGTTATTCCGCCCTGTGCAAAAGAATAAAATCGGTGCCTGGTAATTTGCTGTTCCGCAATATATTGCAATTGAGGAAGCTCTAATATCTTTAATTCTTCAATCATTTTTATATCCGGATTGAACGTTCTTCCAACCGATAAAATTCTCTCTTTCGCATCCAATTGCAGCTGCGATCCTTGGATCACTCCATGTAAATGAAACAGCCAGCCATCTACCATCGAGAAAAATTGCTTTTGAATATTTTCTGGCAGCAATAAAAAGGCTCGTTCTACGTATTTATGGTAGATCTGCTGGAAATCATTCGGCTGATAATTGAGCAAATTATCTTCCCAATCCTCGATCCGTTTCAATGCCGCTTTCTCAAGATCTGTCAATCCCACATCAGCACCTCCTGATGTTTTCGTTATCCCATTCTTAAATATCATGATATATGATATAAAGCAAAAAGACAAAAGACCTTTGCAGGTACTTTTGCCTTTTTTGCTTTTAGCTAATAAGAAAGTGCAACTACGCCTCTGTCTTCGCCCTAAAGGACTCGCCAATCGACGAGTTTTCTTTATACTAATTGATGTACTAACCGTGTAACATCGCGGGCAATCATAACTTCTTCGTTCGTTGGAATAACCATTACTTTAACAGGTGAATGCGGATAATTAATGAATGCTTCTTCTCCTCTAGTCTGATTAAGAGCAGGATCAAAATATACACCCATAAATTCAAGGCCTTCCATAATTTTTTCTCTGATAACATCACTGTTTTCGCCGATGCCGGCAGTGAAAATAATTCCGTCCACTCCGTACATGCGGGCAGCATATGAGCCAATATATTTATGGATACGGTCAGCAAATACATCCAGAGCAAGCTGTGCACGCTCGTTTCCTTCGTTAGCTGCATCGATAATATCCCTTAAGTCACTTGAAAAACCGGAAACGCCAAGCATTCCGCTCTTTTTATTTAGAATATCTAATACTTCCTCGGCTGTTTTTCCTGTTTTCTCCATAATGTATGGAATAAGTGCCGGGTCAATATTTCCAGAACGCGTTCCCATTGTTACCCCTGCAAGCGGAGTAAAGCCCATTGATGTATCAATCGATTTTCCGTATTCAATTGCCGCAATACTTGCACCATTGCCAAGGTGGCAGGAAATTAAACGCAGTTGCTCTTTTGGCCGGCCAAGCATAGCAGCGGCACGCTCTGATACGTATTTATGTGAAGTTCCGTGAAATCCATATTTTCGGATTCCGTACTTTTCATAATACTCATATGGAAGACTGTATAGGTAAGAACTTTCCGGCATTGTTTGGTGGAAAGCTGTATCAAATACAGCAACAGCTGGAACATCGGGAAGAACATGTTGAAATGCTTTAATACCAGTTACGTTTGCAGGATTGTGCAACGGAGCTAATTCTGATAAAGCTTCGATTTGTTCTAATACCTCATCTGTAATAGCTGCGGAATCAGCAAATAATTCACCGCCATGAACAACACGATGGCCTACGCCGTTAATTTCATCAAGAGATTTAATAATTCCAGTAGATGTAAGCTTGTCTAATAGCAAAGATACTGCAATATCATGGTTAGGAATATCTTGTACTTCCTGTACTTTTTCACCATTTACGGTAATTGTAAATACTGAGTCATTTAATCCTATTCTTTCAATTAAACCTTTTGTGATTACCTCTTCACTTGGCATTTCAAATAATTGAAACTTTAGAGAAGAACTTCCTGCATTGATCGCGATGATTTTCGCCATTTTTCCTACCACTCCTTTTTCCAATTTTAACATCAATCGTGCAATATCTTTTTATATTATTTTTATTTTGCACACACCGACATTGAATATTTCCCTTCAATTGTTCATTTAATCATTGAATTTACTCTATTTCAAGAAGGAATTTTTTAAAAATCCCCTATTTAATTAATATTGTTATATTCAAATAGTTAAAATTATTAGAAAATTCTCATTATTGCAATAAAAACAAGCGCGATAAATTTTTCCAATACAGGAAAAAATTTTTTATTTTTTTTGCATCCAATTGTCTATTTTTTTGAGTATTTTTTCCATTTCGACGGCATTGGATAAACTAGGAAGATTCACCAGCAAGACCTCTTTCGGTGCATCGACATTTTCTCCTTTTTTCTGCATAATTAAAATACTCTTAGCAGCACTCTTATTTTTAAAAGTGCTTAAAGGCAATTGAATGATTCCCTGGAGATGAACATTCTCTTTTATATATTCATGAAGCTGCGGCGCTTGTTCACTTTCAAATAATCCATTGGGTATTATAAAAAATAGATATCCGCCCGGTTTTGTATGCCGGACACTTTGTTCAATAAACAAATGATGTGAGTAGGAATGGCCTTGTTTTGCTTTTAGCTGGTAATCCTCCGCTCTTATATCATTCGGATAATATCCTACTGGGAGGTCACTGATCACAGCATCAACTGGTTCTAAGAATAATGGCTCCAAACTGTCCTGATTAAAGAGCTGAACAGGATGTTCCTGAAGGTTTGCACTGACGTATGCCAATTTAATTAAAATATCGTCAATCTCAATCCCGATTGATTCTATTTTTTTTTGCGAGAGATGATTTAATACAGTGGTTAACAGATTTCCGGTACCAACTGCTGGATCAAGAATATGGAAAGATGGCTGTTCGATAAATTTTCCGACCAAGTAGGCCGTTAAAATTCCAATCGCATCGGGAGTCATCTGATGATGTGGCTGCACATTTTCCTTCATCCCTTTTAAAATGACAAGCTGAAAAGCCCTGCGGAGCTCTTCCTTCGAAAATTTTTCCAAACGGATTTGTTCGTATTGTTTCCTTAGTCTTTTAGCAGTGAGCTCACTTAATTCTTCTTGAAGGACAGTGCCTTGAAAAAGGTTTTCTCCGGTCTCGGCCAATGCCTCAAGATAGGTACATGATAATTCTTCCTGAAGCACAAGTGCTGTTTCATTAAATAAAGTAAAAAGCTCTTCTACTGGAGAGATCTTCATTTTCTTTCCTCCCACAATGATTTCATTACTCATTTTAACATTCTAAATAACTTGTACAAGTCTCTATTTAAAAAGGTCCCGCCAATGGCAGGACCTTTTTTACAAAAATAAATATTGGTTGGTATGAAGAGATCTGCAAGTTAATTTTACTTTGCAGCCTTAGCAGCTTCAAGTGCTGCTTCATAGTTAGGATGATTGGTAGCTTCACTTACATATTCAACATATGTAACTGTATCTGTAGAATCGACAACAAACACTGCACGAGCTAACAGTCTTAATTCTTGAATCGCAACCCCATACGCTTCACCAAAAGAAAGGTCACGATGGTCGGATAATGTCTGTACATTTTCGATACCAGCCGCACCGCACCAGCGTTTTTGTGCAAATGGAAGGTCTACACTCACCGTTAAAATTTTCACATTCCCTAAATTTGATGCTTCCTGGTTAAAACGGCGAGTTTGGGCATCACAAACTCCTGTATCAAGAGAAGGGACAACGCTGATTAACCGAACTTGTCCTTTTGTACTATCAAGAGTTACTTCTGATAAATCATTTGCTAATACAGTAAAATTAGGAGCATGATCCCCCACTTTTACCTCGTTGCCTAATAAAGTTACTGGATTTCCCTTAAATGTAATGTTTGCCATTTGAATATCCTCCTTTTTTCTTCCCAATGTACATTGTAAATATATCTATTTCATTTTCCTTTTGCAATTATTTTGACTCTTTTTTAATAATTAATATAAAAAGGTTAAAAGAATAACAATTAGCTGACAAAAGAAAATTCGGGGCAAAAGGAGCACCCGAATTATTCTTGATTTTGATTTCGATTTTGATTTCGATTTCGATTTTGGTCTTGATATTGGTCTTGATATTGGTCTTGATTTTGATTTTGATTTGAATCCTGAGAGTTATTTCTATTTTTTGACTGATCTTTTTTCGATTGGTCTTTGTTAGATTGATTGTTATTGGACTGATCCTTATTAGAGAACATTTGCTGAATCTTATCAACTGCCTGTGGAGCAAGCTCTAATATTTTTTCATAGAGATGAGTGCTTTCATCTAGATGAAGCATTTTCACTCCCTGCGAATTAACAATTAGAAAAGCTATTGGAGTAATCGAGACACCGCCGCCGCTCCCGCCGCCAAACGGGAGTTTGGGCCCATTTTGCCCTTGGCTTTGCTGACCTTGACCTTGTCCTTGACCCTGTCCTTGACCCTGTCCCTGTGAGTCTTTTTGAGACTTTTGGTGCGAGGAATCTAGTTTAAACTCACTTCCACCGGCTGCAAATCCAAAACCGACCTTTGAAACAGTTAAAATAACACTCCCATCCGGCGTCTCAACGGGGTCGCCGATGATCGTATTTACGTCAATCATTTCTTTTAAACTTTCCATTGCAGTTGTCATTAAACCTTGAATTGGATGGTCAGACATATCTGTTTCCTCCTGTTCTATAACGATTTTGATTTTTCATTCTGCACAACTGTAGTTGATTTCAGGTGAGGCTTTCCGCCCTTCCAAAACTTAATCAGTTTTAATCCTGCCACAATAGCATGCCCTGTTCGAAACTGAAACATACACGACAAATCAGTTCTTGTCATCATTTGATTAAAATTAGGATGCACCATGATTTGCGGCATTTCTTTGAAACTTAAATAATCACTGGCCAAACCGAGCAGACTCCCTTTTACCGCCCATAAAGCTCCCGAAGCGACCCCGGTATATAGGGCATCCCCGACGCCAATGATGGTACTCCACTCAAACTTCTTAACAGATACCTTATTTAGAAACTTTTTTATGATTCTATTTAATTCAAAGACGTGTCCCAGTATTTCACGGAAATTCTTGAGATTTGTCATCACATCATGAGGGGTAATTTTACTTGTCTTCTCTTCCGTTTGTGCTTTATCACCGGCTTCATTTTTCCCCTTTACAATTAAGCTCGGGGATTGTTCATCTACTTTTATCAGGGGGATGCTTTTTTTATAGCGAATGATGCCATACCACGCTCGAAGCTCGATATTCAATTGGTCATCATCTTTGTGATGATAATAATTCAGGTAAATGGTTATTTTCGTAAAAATGAGCAGCAATATCAGAAAGATCAGTATGATTAGAATAAGAAGCAGCCATTTCAACTCATTCACAACCTTTCAACATATTAGTAGTATCGCTTGAAAGAAAAAAAATAAACCTATCAACTTTCCGTTGACAGGTTTACCTATTTAAAAAAATCAAAATGAGTTCATTTCAGCTTCGTTCCGGATTATCTCTCAACATGAACAACCGTAGTGTCGGCAAAGAGATCATGAATTCCCTGTTTATTTGGCATAAAGGCGACAATCACATAGCCGGCAATAATCGTGGCCGAGATAAATCTTCCAATCCATTCACGGAACAAGACTGTTCCCCACGTTATCCGTTTTTTCTTGATATCGATCACTTTAATTCCAAATACCATTTTTCCAAGTGTCTGGCTGAAAAACTTTGTCATTAAAACAAAATATAAATAAAACACGATGGCGGATGCTACCGATACCGGCGCAAACATGTTCATTTCCCACAATGGAATGTTTAGAAAGCGAAAAACCGGATTGATGATTAAACGCTCGATACTTCCGACGACGATTAAATCAAGAAGATAGGCCCAAAAGCGCATCCAAAAACCGGCATAGCGGACTGGCAAAACCGGAATACTGTTTGATTCATCTTTGTCTTGATCGTGTTCTTCCATCAAAATTTCTTTTGATTGATCGTCCGCAGCCTCCTCATATGGATGATGGCTATTGTCATGATTCTCATTCATTTCCATTCTGCCCCCCTATTCAGCGTAAAGATACATGAGCCGTGGTGAATTTGGCTTTGAAAGCAAATTCATGATGCCGCTCAATTCCGTATTGCTCCCAGTCCCGAAAAATTTCTGGGCCTTCATGCCGAGAATCGAACCTAGACCATAATTATCGGAATAGCGGACGACTTCGGCACCGCTGAGGTGTTCATCCTTTTTCATCTTGGAAATTACATCATCAATATAGCCATACCCATCAATTAAGTTTAATTCCTTCGCCTGGCGCCCGTCATAAACCCGGCCGTCAGCGATTTTTTTCACTTCATCAATTGGAATATGACGGCCTTGTGAGATCACATTTACAAACCCCTGATAAGAGTTATTTACCATCTGCTGAAGGATTTGTTTTTCTTCATCAGTCATCGGACGGTTCGGGCTCATAATGTCTTTGTACGGGCCGCTTTTAATCGTAACAAAGTCGACGCCATATTTCTTGGCAAGTTCTCCGTAATTATATCCTTCCATAATGACTCCCAGCGAACCGGTTAAAGTCTCAGGACTTGCATAAATTTTGTTGGCCGCTGTAGATATGTAATAACCCCCTGAGGCCGCCATCGACCCCATTGAAACATAGACAGGTTTTTTTGTCTTTTTCTCTATTTGTAATATTTTATTATGTACCTCTGCGCTTTCGACCACACCGCCGCCGGGAGAATTCACTTTTATAATGATCCCTTTTACCGCGTCATCATCTTTGACATAATCCAGTTTGCTAAGAAATGATTGATGGTTATAACCGGAGCTGCTGAGTAAAGATTGGGCATCCCCCGAATCTTGAATCACTCCATCGATCTCTAAAATCGCTATTTTTTTTAGTTCATTTCCGTCTTTTACGACTTCTTCTGTATATGGCTGGTCTGCAGCTGCAAATATATCTGTCAGATCCGTTTTCATACCGTTAAAGGCAAAGGAAAATAATAAATTGATCACAACAGAAAAAATAAAGAGCCCGGCTGCAATCCCAAGGGCTGCCCAGCGTTTACCACTCATCTTAAACAATTCCTCCTTTTTCTAACTTTTTTCGATAAATGATTTTGAAAGCTTTCTAAAAAATGTTAATATTATATTAATTATGAATATTTTATCAAACCTGTCTCAAAAAAGGTGAAATTTTGACAAATTTTTTATTTTGGGGGTTTTTAGCATGGAAAACAATCGACGTAATCTCTTTTTTTACCATAAGAAGGACGCTGAAATGGTTGCTAAAGCAGCCCCGCTTTATGATTTAGCCGAGCAATATGGTTTTAAGGTTGTTTCCGATTATCATGATGCCAACATTATTGTGAGTATTGGCGGTGATGGTGCATTCCTTCAAGCCGTCAGAAAAACTGGATTCCGTGATGATTGCCTTTATGCAGGAATTTCCACATTCGGGAATCTTGGTATGTATTGCGATTTCCGTTTTGATGATACCCCTAAGTTAATTGAAGCTGTTGAGCAGGAACAATTAGAAGTGCGGCGTTATCCCATTATTGAAGTGACAGCAGATGGACAAGGAACATTTGAGTGCCTGAATGAGTTTAGTATACACTCTGGCATTATAAAAACTCTTGTTGTTGATGTTTTTGTCGACGAGCTTCATCTTGAAACATTCCGCGGCGATGGCATGATTGTTTCCACTCCAACCGGAAGTACCGGTTATAATAAATCAGTCAGAGGAGCAATTGTCGATCCATTAATCTCCTGCATGCAGGTAAGCGAACTGGCATCCGTGAACAACAACCGTTATCGGACGCTTGGTTCTTCCTTTATTCTAGGAGCTGAACGAACATTAACCTTAAATGTTGCCCATGAAGGAAACGATCACCCGATAATGGGTATGGATAACGAAGCATTAAGTATTCGCTGCGTTGAAAAAATTCAGGTGAAATTAAGCAGCAAAAAAATAAAAACAGTTAAATTAAAAGACAATTCCTTCTGGGAAAAAGTAAAAAGGAACTTCCTGTAAAATATAGAAAAAATATTTTATTATTATTTCCTATTATATAGCAAAAACCTTATCCAGTTGACTGGATAAGGTTTTAAAATTTTATGAACATTGTTAAATTGTTTTTAATTCTTGTTCCCTGAGTGCAACACGGCGTATTTTACCGGAGGTTGTTTTCGGAAGTTCTTTAATATATTCAATTTTTCTTGGGTATTTATAAGGGGCTGTTAAGCGTTTGACGTGGTCTTGAAGCTCCGCAGTTAAGTCTTTGGGATTAGAATCGACATTTTCTTTAAGGACCACAAACGCCTTGACAATCTGGCCGCGTATATCATCCGGACTTGCGATTACCGCACATTCTTTGACAAGCGGATGCTTGACAAGAGCATCTTCTACCTCAAAAGGGCCAATGGTATAGCCTGAACTGATGATAATATCATCGCCGCGCCCTTCAAACCAAAAATAGCCTTCCTCATCTTTTTTTGCTTTGTCTCCCGTCACATAATATTCACCGCGAAATTGCATCGCTGTCCGCTCCGGATCTTTGTAATAATGTTTAAATAGGGCCGGGGTGCTGATGTGAACGGCTATATCCCCGACGGTTCCAATCGGGCAGATCTTCCCTTCTTCATCAATTATCTCAACGAAATTTCCCGGGGTAGGTTTACCCATTGAGCCCGGCTTTAGCTCCATTCCTTTTGTTACTCCAACAAGCAAAGTGTTTTCGGTTTGTCCGTAACCATCCCGGACATCAATTTGAAAATACTTTCGGAACGTATCAATTACTTCCCGATTCAACGGTTCTCCTGCTGAAACAGCACTTTTGAGTTGCGAAAGCCGGAACTCCTGAATATTGTCCGCTTTTGCCATAATGCGGTATTCAGTCGGAGTGCAGCATAAAACATTTATTTCGTATTTTTCAAGCAAAGACAAATAGGTTTTAGGTTCAAATCTCCCGTGATAAACAAAGCCTGTCGCCCCAGAACCAAGCACGGATAAAAAGGGACTCCAAAGCCATTTTTGCCAGCCCGGCCCTGCCGTTGCCCAAACAATATCATTTTCTTCAATCCCCAGCCAGTTTTTCGCTGCCGTTCTTAAATGGGCATATGCCCATCCATGCGTATGGACTACTCCTTTTGGGTTTCCAGTCGTTCCAGATGTATACGATAAAAAGGCCATATCATCCCGAAGTGTCACTGCAGCTGACAATGAATCAGGGGCATATTTCATCTGCTCGTCCAAAAATATCCAATCATTTTCCTCTTTTCCGATTGAAAACTTTAGAAGAGAATTGGTTATGTTTTTAAATTGATCAGCATATTCATAATAACTAATAACAGCTTTTACTTCGCCGTGGGTAATGCGATAACGAAGATCTTTTTCACGAAGCATTTCAGAACTAGGAATAACAACCAACCCTGTTTTCAATGCAGCCAGATAGACAGCATATGCTTCAATGATGCGGGGAACGATGATTAACACTACATCCCCTTTCTGGAGTCCATGCTCTAAAAAGACATTTCCTATTTGGTTTACCTTTTTCATTAGCTGTTCATATGTAATCTGTTTCATTTCTCCCCATTCATTTTCCCATTTTAATGCCAGCTTGTCCGGATGAGCAGCAAACCGCTCAACCTCTGAAACAAGGTTGTACTTTTCTGAAGCAATCAACTCTTCCCTCTTCATACATTTCCCCCTTTATAAATGAATCCTTACAAATAATATTATACAGAATATTTAGAAAAATGTGAATTTTTATTTTAAAAATAAAAAGAGGACGGCCGTAACCGTCCTCTGTAGCCATATTATTATTTTTTTGATTATCGGGAAAATCCGCTTAATTGTTGTTGAGCCATTGTTACCAAGCGTTTGGTGATTTCTCCTCCAACAGAACCGTTAGCACGTGAAGTCGTGTCCGCCCCCAGCTGTACGCCAAATTCAGTCGCGATCTCATACTTCATTTGCTCAAGAGCTTGTTCCACTCCGGGAACTAATAAGTTATTTGAGTTATTACCAGGCATGTGATTTCACCTCCTTGTGAGTATAGAATGTGTAGAATCACATGCCTCCATTCTTCATAACTAGTGGTAATTATTCGAAAAGTATTAAAAAAAAGGAAATTTCCATCATTCTAAAGATAAAAGTTTATATTCTCCGGGCTGCTAAAATAATTCCGTAAACAAATTCTCTTCCCGGTAAGATCCAGGTCTGATTTCAAGTGTTTCCGTATTATTTATGGCTTCTTGGATTAACGTTTCAAAATCATAAAAGCTTTCATAATAATTTATTTTTTCTCTTCTTGGCTTGGTTTTAGGAGATGCAGGAACAAAAATCGTGCAGCAATCCTCAAATGGCCTTACAGAGATATCATGAGTATCAATTTCACGCGCAATTTTTATTATATCCGTTTTATCCATTGTTATTAGTGGTCTTAAAATCGGTGTATTGGTCACTTCATTGATTGCATACATACTTTCAAGCGTCTGGCTTGCGACCTGGCCAAGGCTTTCTCCAGTGATAATCGCAAGTGCTTCATTTTTATGCCGTAATTCATCTGTAATCCGAAGCATAAACCGGCGGTTTGCCGTCATCGAATAGTTTTCAGGAATTTGTTTTCTGACAGCCTCCTGGATTTTTGTAAACGGCACAATATGAAGCTTCAGTAATCCAGTTATTTCTGCAAGCTTTTCGGATAAATCAATCACTTTTTGCTTTGCGCGTTCACTTGTATAAGGCGGACTGAAAAAATGAACAGCCTCCATTTCCATTCCTCTTTTCATCGACATATATCCGGCAACAGGGCTGTCGATTCCGCCCGAAAGCATCAGCATTGCCTTGCCGCTTGAGCCAACGGGAAGCCCTCCTGCTCCAATGATCGTTTCCGAAGAGAGGTAGGCCGCTTCTTCTCTAATCTCTACCTGCAGGTTTAAATCCGGTTCTTTTACATTTACTTTCAAACCCGGAAAACTTTTCAACAGATGCGCGCCTAACTGATGATTAATCCCATCAGTATCAAGCTCAAATGTTCGATCCGCCCGCTTTGCAGAGATTTTGAACGTTTGATCCCCTTTATATAAATTCGTAAACAGGTCATAAGCAGCAGATTTTATTTTCCCCATATCCTTTTCCACTTTTACAGCCGGGCTAAATGAACGGATTCCAAAAATTTTTCGGAGGATTTTAATAATCTCTGTGCTATTTTCCCCATTTAAAACGATAAATGTTCGGTCGCGGTCAGCCTGAATCTTCACTTTCGGATAGGCATGAAGAGCGGCTCTAATGCTTTTTCTTAACCTTTCAACGAACTGATGTCGATTTCGGCCTTTTGTTGAAATTTCCCCATAACGTATTAGAATACGGTCATAATTCATTTACTTTCGTACCTTTCCTAATTGATTCACAGCCTGATTTACGGCTGATAAAAATTCCCATGCTTCCTCTTTCGTATTATCAAAAGCTAAGCTGACCCTTATTGCACTTTCTGCTATGTTCTTTGGCACTCCCATCGCGAGAAGAGTTTTACTTGGTGTTTTCCGTTTTGATGAACAGGCACTTGTCGTGGAAACAAAAATCCCTTTTTCCTCCAATGCATGAATAAATGTTTCGGAATTTATCTCTGGAACGGAAAAACTAATAATATGAGGAGCACCATGTTCCTGTGAAGTGTGAACGAAGACCTCGTCCATTTCACGAAGACCGTTTATGATATGCTTTTGGATATCTCTTAAGCCGGCTATTCCATGTTTTGAGCGTTCCATCTCAATGCGAAGTGCCTTAGCCATGGAAACAGCACCCGCTGTATTCTCTGTACCGCTGCGGATATTGCGTTCCTGTCCTCCGCCGGAATTCAGTGCTGAAAGCTTTACTCCTTCTCGGATAAACAGGGCTCCCATCCCTTTAATACCGTGGAATTTATGGGCGGAAAGAGAGAATAAGTCGACTCCCCATTCCTTTAGATCAAATGGGACCTTTCCAACAGCCTGGACAGCATCCACATGAAAAAGCACCTTTGGAAAATCAGCAAGCAAGCTGCCGATTTCTTTTATCGGCTGGATGGTTCCCACCTCATTATTTACATACATAATGGAAAGTAAAATCGTATCAGGACGAATCGCCTTTTTAACCTCTTCAATGCGGACTGCTCCATTTTCGTCAACCGGCAAATACGTTACTTCAAAGCCCAGTTTTTCGAGATCTGCCATGCTTTTGCTGACGGAAGGGTGTTCCACACTCGATGTAATCAAATGCCGGCCTCTGCTTTGATGCATCAAAGCAGTTCCTTTAACCGCCAGATTATTGCTTTCCGTTCCGCCTGAGGTGAAATAGATTTCGGAAGTTTTCACGTTTAAGATGCCGGCAATTTGCGCTCTTGCTTGTGATAATAATTTCTCTGCCTGAGCGCCTATTCCATGGAGTGAGGAAGGATTGCCGAAAAATTCACCGGCCACCTTTGAAAATGATTCAACCACCTCCGGTAATGGTTTTGTTGTCGCACTGTTATCAAAATAAATCATCTCTTCCACCTTTCAATCCGAAACCCATCATAAACATTTGTTCTATTTTAAAATGTGATTAAACTGTATTTTCATCCTCTACCATCATAGCAAAACAAAAAACCGATTCAAACATTTAAGCTGAATCGGTTTTTGCTTAGGAATGGTCTTATTGGAATACTTCTTCTTTTGAAACGAGGGACTCTATCCGTTTTATTGCTCCCGGATCGATCGCTTGAATCGAAGTAGCCGCCTGTTCCAACGCCCTTTGATAATCAAAGCTGCGGAAGGCCAACTCAGCTTCCGTTAATGCTTTCGCAACGGAAGGATACTGTCTGCGATAACGATTCCCATACTGGATTACTTTTTCCGCAAGCAGCACATTTTCCATCATTTCAATTGTTGTATTCACAAGTTTATCAACCGTTAACACGGCAATTTCCAAATATTGATTGATGGAAGAAATATTAAGCGGCTTTTCTTCCAATTGCCTTTTCACATTTTCAATGCTTTCTTTTCCGTCATTTAAAAGATAGATATAATCCTCCGGCAGCCCCGGAATATTGCTTTTGGAAATCTGCCGCATGGCATCTTGGATTTTCCTTGTTAATTCTTTAATTTTTTCACGTGCGGCGATTTCATCTTTCCTCAAAGCCTGAAGTCTTAAAAAGAAGTTTTCCTGCTTTTCACGCACATCTGTAAGATGTTCGGTAATTCCGGTTAACTCTTCGCAAATTGCCGTTTGAGCCGTTTCATTTGCCTGCAGCTTGCCGTATAGAATGTTAAATCGCTTATTCAAGGAGGATAATTCCTTTTCCAGTTCCTTTTGCACTTCAAATTCCGTTTCAGGTATATGATAACTTTGCTGCACTTGATTCAGTTCCTGTTGGAGCTGTTTTGCCCCCTCTTGTACAGCGTTTAGAAGATCGTTTGTCAATGGCTCATTTTGAATCACAAAATGCTTGGCATGTACTTCTTTTTCCAGCAAGTCGAAAAGCGTATCGATTCTTCCTTTGATTTCCTTTATTTCTACGGTCGCTTTGTCGATATCCGCTTTTTCCACATAATCTAAGCATTCCTTCACTTTACCTTCTAATTCATTGCATTCATTTTCCAATTGGATATGTTCCAGGTAGTAGCCCTGCTGGGCCATTTCCCGATAGCCTTCCCTTGCCTCGGTAAGCTGTGAAGGCAGGACTGACTGACACTCGATTAACAGTTCCGGAATCGTCTCCATTTGAGTTTTCGCGGTTTCCAGCTGATTTTTTATCAGCAAGACTGTTTCACGAGCTTCCAAATAATTCCCATTATTTGTTTTTTCCTCATACTCCTGAAATTTACTTATCGTACCATTGAGATTATCTTCTAATTTCTTTTCAGCTTTTCCAAAAGTATGATGATGAGCAAGTAAACTCTTTTTGGCTTCACGATACATCTCTTTTAACTGTTCGATTTCAAGACGATTTTTTTCTTCACTGCCGACCAACTCGTTTAATTCATTTAAAATAGCATCAATTTCCTTTTCCGTCTCCCGTAATTTATCGGAAATAAGACGCTGCACTTCTTTCGCTTTATTAAAACGATAACGATCAATATATTCTTCCGCATCAAATAGTAATTCTTCCAGGTCAGGCAATTTGACGGTAACAATATCATCCCAGTCGCTGCGCCATCGTTCAAAAAGCTCCTCCGTTTGCCCCGTCATATTTAACTGCTTTACTTTCGTCATTTCATCAAGAACAGGACGGCCTGTTAACTCAATTTTCCACTCTTCGAGACGGTCCATTTCCTTAAAATACTTCTTTTTTATCACATAACCTACTACGATAAATGCAAGTAAAAAAACAATCAATCCAATGATGTAAATCACTTGTAAGCCCCCTGTTCAAAACAACGTCAATTCAATTCACTATTCTGTTCGTATCTATATTAAACGCGAAATCAAATATTTAAGTTCAATGCTTTAATGATACCATGTAAACGACATTTTTTGACTAAATAAATTGAACTTTTTTGTAATATGAGGAGAAAATAATAAAAAGTAATAAAAATTTATCATAGTCTGGCGGATTGGTAAATAGAGGGAAAGTACTAAAAGAAAAAGAGGATAAATCAAAGGAATTTTCCCTTGAACTATCCTCATTCACCTAGGATATTAGCACTTGTTTTTTACATAGTACTTCATCAATCCATTTATGGACATCGCGGGTGTATTTTTCCAGAAAATAGCGTTCATTCGGAAAAACATATAGTACTTCTCTTAAATAGGTTGTATTTAAAAATGGCATATTCCATAAGCCCTTTAGCTGAACAATCATGTACGGAATGGATTGTCTTTCAAATTCTCCCCATTCGATCCCTTTTTCAAAAAGCTTTTGCAAATAATATTTTTCTTTCGTAAAATAGGTTGCCATAATTTCTCTTACTAACTGGGAGTCAATCGACATTTCACGGAAGATAAAGCAAGTTAGATGAATATTGTCACAAAGAAAATTCAAAAGCTCAGATGAAATTTTTTTCAAACAAGATGTAGCTCCCTGTTCTATAAAAGAAAATCCTTCTTCAATTTTAGATATATATTGCTCAAAAAATGACATGAAACAATATTCTAATAAACCATGTTTATTTTGAAAATAATAGGCAATGTTTGCTGGGTTTACTTTTGCTCTTCCAGCAATATCTCTTATTGATGTCCCGGAATATCCTTTTGTATTAAACAAGGAGACTGCTGCTTGAACAATTGCTTCTTTTGAATTTTTTTTCATTGCTTTTCCTCCTCTTAGGAATCCAAACCTCCCTATTTTTATACTTTCTTTATCTATTTAAATATTCCTTTAAGATTATCTCGACAAAGTTTTCTGCTTTTGGAGTGATTTTAAAAAAATATATAATGTTTTTTCCAGGAAATAGCGAAAAAGCATGAAGAGTGTCGAACAAAAAAGAACTCAGGATAATCCCTGAGTTCCAGCATAATCGAATCGGTCCATGCTTTTTAACATACTTTTATATTTTCTTCCTGTGTAATAACCCTATTTTTCCCTGTTCGCTTTGCCATATAAAGAGCCTCATCTGCTCTTTTAAACAACTGGTTATAAGTATCCGGCTGGTTTTTATTCCAAAAAGAAACTCCGCAGGAAATGGTGACATGAGGATTTGAATCCTCAGAAACCCTTTCTACAAGCCGCTCGGCTATTGCAACACCCACGTTAATCGAAACCTTTGGCAAATAAATGGCCAGTTCTTCGCCACCCCAGCGGGCCGCAATATCATCTTCGCGAATATTACTTTTCATTAAATCCGCAACCTGGATTAATACTTCATCTCCGACTTGATGTCCGAAAGTATCATTTACCTTTTTAAAATCATCAATATCAAGAAGAATAAACGTCCCTTGTTCATGTTCTATCATGGAACGTTGTATTTTTTCGTCAAGGAATGTCCGGGAATTCAGCTTAGTTAAATGATCGGTAATGATCATTTTTTCCAGTTCCTCACGAAGCATTGAATTCGTAAAGGCAAGCGTAGAATGATGAATTAATGACTGCAATAACTTAAATTTATCAAACGAAAAGAAATATGGATTTTGATGCATGACAATGGAAATTCCTTGTAAATGACCGCTCAGGTCCATCGGAATAGCCATTATTGACCTGAATATGGATGGTTCCGTTTCTCCAGGAAAACAAAAATCACCAATAAACAATGGTTCATTGTCTTTTTCGATTTTTTCTTTTACGTAGGTTAAATACCGGCTTGCCTCTTCCATTGAAAAAAACGGGGTTGAACCCGGCAGGATTTTTTCAAAAACCCCTTTTGATGAATATAAAAAAAAGCCGACTTCCTCTGCGTCAAAAGAATTAATAATCTGGTTTGTCATATATTGAATCGTTTCTGATAAGCGCAGGCTGGAATTTAAACGATGTGATGTTTCATTAATTAATTGCAAATCGAAAATTAATTTTCTTGATTGTTGGTAAAGCTGGGCATTTTCAATTGCGCTGCCTGCTGTATTTGCCAGCAGAGTAATAAATTCCACTTCGTCTCTAGGAAAAACAGATGTATTCGACGCATTTACAATTAAAACGCCGTAAACTCCCTGTTTTCCTTTAAGAGGCGCATACAGAACAGATCCTTTTTGCTGCTGGTAATCCTCAAACCGAACAGTTCCCGTTACATAAGCTTCCATTGCAGCAATATTCTCGTTATCATATTCAAGATCTCTAATCGGGAGTTCGCTATGGTTGTGATTGTCCTGAGAGAGCAGCAAATAATACGAAAAAGCAGGGTATACTTCTTGAAGGGTAAAGATGATTTCTCCTAACAACTCGTCCATATTCATAGATGAGTGGAATTTTTCTGTTACTCGAAAAAGCTGCTTATACTTTTTTTCCTCGGAAATAATCCTTGTGATGCTTTGAACCTTGCTCCAATAGATTCCGTAATCTTCCCCGATCCTTCTGAATCCTTCACCAGTGATTCTATGAAGCATCGACCCTTGTTTATCTTTTATTACGATAAACCCCAGCAGTTGATCCCTTTTGTTGATTCTGATTAACAAATCGTAATTCATCATCTTTTTGGGAAGATTCGATTTCAACAGATATCCTTCTTGAACGAATAAATTGTTCAGATCCGAAAAAGGAATCGAGGATGGGGTTTCTTCCTCTTTTTCGTGAACGTTTACCCCGCCAATAAAATCAAATTGGTGTTTCCAGTGTTGGTATTGGTAAATAGCAGCACTTTCCAAGCGGAACATTTTTTGGATTATGTACAATGTTTCACGTATAAAACTTTCAAAGTGAAGAACATCAAATTCACTGTCAAATAACTGTAAAAAGCAATCTTTTAATTGATGGATCAAATCTCTTTCGAGTTCTCCCATAAGTTATCACCTGATTTTAATTACCATTTTTTTCTTCTATATTATTACAGTATCATGAATTTTCTAAATTATTTTAGGATGAATTTGAAGTTTTTTTTAATTTTCCCAAATGCAAGTCATATCCAGGTTATTATAGCACAAGGGGCTTTTTTATTCTGTGAAATATCGCATTGTTAACAAACTTTTATATGCTAAATGCAAAAATAGCTAAATATAAATCTTGACTATTCCCCTAAACAAATTATATAATATCCTTTGTGTAAAATATTGCAGCCTATGTGAACACTTTAATGGATTTATTTTGTTCCTCATATATTTTATTTATGATGGTGCATCTTGTAACCCTTAGCTGCTAGGGCGAAGGTGCATGAAAACAAAATAACCTTAATGCTGTCTCATAACGGTTTTTATTTTACCAAAATAAAAACACGAAGGAGGAGTCATTCATGGCTCGC
>CAZAEW010000055.1:6834-26408 GCA_964484065.1 uncultured Bacillus sp. | reverse complement strand
AAATAAAAATGAATATAATCAGAGCAGCACTGAACAGGAAGCTATAATGAATCGGGTTAATCAAACTTTTGATAAAATTGCGCAAGATGTAAGGGAAATGATTCATGAAAATAAACAACAAAATGAGAATGAATTATCCTGATCCGTTTTGTTGATAGCTTTATTGGCGACTAGATCTGCTTTTTTAAAGAATTTGGGTCGCAAATTATCCGGCTCGGCAACCGAACGGATGATTTTCAAGATCTGCACAATTACTTGAATCCAAAACTCAATGGCAACCTGTTTTTCAGATGGAAAATTCGGAGGAACCTTTGAAAAGTTTTAAGCAGAAGATCCGTTTTTTATTTAGGGCGCCCTCCCTCTTTATGATCCTCTACATATTTGCGCTCCCCTGTTTGTGGATTAACATATACCCGCGTTAATACATTTGAAATAGGATCAAAGAATACTTCCTGAGTAGGTTCAAATTCAGCTGATAGAACTCCTGTGTTTTGTTGATAGCGCTTGTCTTTCTTTTTCGAAAAAAACCAGAAGGCAAGCCCAATAAGAAGCTGAAAAAGGAAGTAATACAATAGCCATTTCATTTATCAGTCAGCCTTTTCAACAACGACCGCTGTTCCATAAGCTACAATTTCACTCATGTTTTGCCCGATTTCACCGGAATCGTACCGAAACATAATAATCGCGTTAGCTCCCATTGCAGTCGCATTTTGTGTTAAACGGTCAAGGGCCTGCTTTCTGGCATCCTCAAGCATTTCGGTATACTCTTTTATCTCCCCGCCTGCCAATGAACGCAGTGAAGCCATCACCTGACCCGCAAATCCGCGGCTTCTGACAACCAGGCCATAGCAAGCACCCTTCACCTCTTTAATTTTGTATCCTTCAATTTTTTCCGTCGTAACAACCAACATGACAGTCACTCCTTAATAATTGGTTTTTAGTGTGAATATCTGTCTTTGTATTATCATGATAAAATGAATGAATCACTATTCAGTATAAAGTAAATAGAAGAAAATGTCATTTTCCACACAACAAGTCAACCCGGAAAAAGGATAGATCTAATAATTAGCTGCATCAATGAATAACAGACAATAATGATAATTACGGTTGAATAATAATTCTTCATAGTGTATATTTATTAATAATTATCAAAATAAAAAAGGATTTTATTATTTTAATAGCATGTAAGCTTCATTCTAAATTAAAGATCTGCTTCTGCTCAACATTGAATATTTTGGGGGATTGTTAATGTTAATTCGAAAAGCTGTTATGAGTGATGTGGAGAGTATCTACCAATTAATTGCCCATTATGCTGAAGAGGGCAAGCTTTTGGCTAGAACCTATACTTCCATTTATGTGAACCTGCAAAGTTTCTATGTAGCCGTAATCGATAACGAAATCGTAGGGATTTCCTGCCTTCATATATTGGACCGTGATTTGGCAGAAGTCAGGTCTTTGGCCGTCAGTCCCAATCATACGGGGAAAAAGATTGGTTATCAGCTGGTAAAGCAAATTATGGAGGAAACGGGTAAATTGGGAATTACCAAGTTAATTGCCCTTACCTATCAAATTAAATTTTTCTCTAAACTGGGTTTTATTATAGTAGATAAAAACGATTTGCCGCAAAAAATGTGGAAAGACTGCATCAACTGCCCTAAACTTCATTCTTGCGATGAAACAGCCATGCTGGTGAATGTAGCATCCTAATCCATATAAAATTGTAAAAAAGAGCTTAATTTGAATTTAAGCTCTTTTTCTTATTTAATAATTTGCCACTTCATTTTGGCTGGTTACGTTTATGATTTGTGCCCCGGGGTGAATACGTTTCATCAATTGTTCCATGTAGCTTTTTGGAACGGAGACACATCCAGCTGTCGGGCGTCCATTACTCACATGCAGAAAAAAAGCAGACCCTGCCCCTTTTACGGCGCTTGTGTTGTAATTGATGACAATCGCATAATAATATTGCAAATTCTCGTAATCTGCTAAATGTTCGTTACCGTTCCCGGCGAAATTTCCTTCCTGCCACGTATTATACAGATTGCTGTTCACATCGCTGATCCAATAGCTGTTCGATGTAATTTGTCGAAACGGCAGAATCGTTCCCGGATTGGAGTGACCGAATGCAAATCCTAACGTATAGGAACCTTTTGGCGTGTGTTTAGAGCCCTCGGAAGCTTGTCCAACTCCCTGTGATCCTACATAACCGCTCGTTGAAAAAATTTCTCTCCATAGATTATTTGATTTTTCCCATAAAGTGACAGAAGCAGTGGCCCCGCTCGCAACAACCGTAATAATTTGGTCTGTGCGCTGGGCTGTTTTTGAACTGGCAACGATTTTGGCAAATCCCGTTTCCGAAGGGCTGCTTGCATGTATGGATACGGAAGCAGTTGTGCTTGCCGCATTTACCGATTGACTTGTTTGGACGCCTGCGGCTGCAGCATCTTTTTCTTTTGCCTTTGCTGCAAGTTCTGCTTCCGCTTTTGCAAGTAAGATGTTTCCTTTATCCAATAGACTGGATAATTCACTTTTCAGGTTCACATTTTGAATGGCATCAACTAACAATTTTGTTTTGTTGAACGTTTCTCGATTTACATTCGCTGCGAGCTGCTTAAAAGTACCATCCGAAAATAAAGATGTGACGGCATTCTTTGCATCATCCTGTGCTTTTATTTGCCTGTTGGCTTCATCTAGCGTTTTTTGCAGAGCATCCTGCAGTTTTTTGTCTGTTAATGCTGTTACTAGCTTTTGTGCTTCCTCAATCTGCTTCTGTGTTACTGAGTCCCGTAAAATTCTCTTTTCCATCAAAGAAGATACTTTCTTTTCTGCCAATATTTCAGCCTTTAGGATGGAAAGGGCTTTATTCCATTCATTTTCAAGCAGTGCTTTCTTCCTGCTATCTTTTATTTTATTAATGAAAACTTGATCAGATATTAATATTTTCTCGTTTACGTGATCCGCTAAAATCCGATGCTTTTTATCACGAAATAATTTATTAATGGCTGTTTGGGCCGTTTGATAATTTTTTTTGGCGTTATATTCAGCGTAGGCTTCATATCCGCCAAATACTGCACATGACAAAATAATGCCAGCAGAAATCCCAAGAACACCTCTTTTTTTCACAACTTTTCTCCTTCGAAGTTAATGACATGATTGGAAATGATTAAATAATAATTTACTATTTTTATATAGTTTTTTCAAGAAGATAAAGGCATAGGTTTGAGGAGAATATTCTATTAGGACCCATATTTTACTACTGTATTTGATCAATATCAGATACCTGAGAATATTTTTTTGATACGATAAAAAGATACTAATCGTTTCGATTGGTGTTTCGACCTATTTGGTAACAACCCTCTATCCGGAACGCCTTTTAAAGCAAGCGGATATCGCCCTTTATAATGCGAAGAATGCGGGAAGGATTAAAGTTCTTCCGCTAATAACAACATAAAAAGCCCTTATTTTGCAAAGGCAAAATAAGGGCTTTTTTTCACCACGGATATTCCCCTTCTTTATGGGCATCGCTTTTATAAAAATAAGCGGGCTGGTAGCTTCTGACAAAGGCATTTGTGTTGGCGTTGATAAATCCGGAGCCGTATGTCGGATCTTCTGTCTGCCATGCTCCATTTAGCAGGACTTCATTCCAGGCATGGTTTTCTCCATATACTACTTTTGTTTTTATCCCTGCCGCCCGATGCAGAGCTGCACTTAAATCTGCGTATCCTGAACACAATACGACACGATTTTGGTACGTTTGTAATGCTGAATACAACGGCGGATTCGGCGAATTGATCAACGGAGCATTATAGGCAATATTTTTAGCAACCCACTCAAAAATGGCATGGGATTTTTCAGTATCGGTATTCTTCCCAGCCGTTATATTCCTTGCCAATGTTACAATGGAAGGATTATTACTTTGAATCATGTAGCTCGGAAGTAAATAGGGATCACCGTCTGATAATTGAAATTGTCCGTAGCCTAAAACCTTATTTGGGTCATTTTCGACCCCATTCTTGTATTCATCCAGATTGACAATAACATCACCAACTGAATAATCAAGAGGATATTCATAGTACACTTTTCCATTTGAGAATGGAACTTTTAACGTGACTTTCTTATCAGCACGCGGTTCTTGAATATATAAAATAATCCCATTTGCCTTGATGTATTTGCCATATTCGGTTGGCTTTCCAGAAACGGTGATTTTCCCGTTTTTTACCCCTACCCAGTACGTTTGAATTTGGATTGGAGAATATTTGCTGTCAGAAATAGCAGGAGCCGAGTTTTGAGAATTTGATTCCACAGATGATAGATTTTCTGACTGTTGAGGTTCATTTTCCTTTTGGGATGGAGCGACTTTTTGTGTTTCCTGCCCAATTTGCTGAGATGCATTGTTGTTTATAAAACTTCTCATTTCATCAAGGGAAGGAATCATATCTTTTGAAGATAAATAGAAAAAAGCATATAAACCCAACAAAAGAATGAAGAGCTTTTTCAATTTTTTCACCTCAGCTTTCCCGTTAAAATAACTCTATAAAAATCATCCGGTTTTTTCTATTTAAGTACTCCTATTATATAAAAATACGAGCCAATAATCATTTTTTAAGGTCTTTTTCTTATATTTTCCATAAAAAATTAAAAATGGAGAACCGAATTAACGATTCTCCGCTTGTCTTCTTTTCTTTTAAATGGTTTGATCCTCTGAACCCGGGCTTTTTTTGCCATAAAGCCGTTTGTAAATATCATCAATTTCTTCGCCTGTTAAATCTCCGCGCTTAAGCAGCTCTTCTGCAATTGAATGGACAAACTCCGAATGTTCCTTAACCAGTGTCTTTACGTTCTCCATTTGCTCTTTTAATAAATCATTGATTTTAGGGCGGAGGGATTTAAGTCCATCCGGGACCGAGCCGATCGACAGCCAGCTGAACAGCTCATCTCCCATCCCGACGGCACCGAGGTAGGCGCCTGCAAGCTCTGTTGCCTGCTTTAAATCGGATGTGACACCGTTTAATTTTTTCCCGAGAAACTCTTCTTCTACTGCCCTTGCTGCCAGACAAACCTGAATTTCGGCCAAGATCTCGCTGTCACTTCGATTGTAACGCTCCTGCGTCGGCTTCGTGGCAGCTAGTCCTAGTGCACCGCCGCGGCGGATAATAGTCACCTTCCAGACCCGCTCGTGCGGCTTAAGAAGATATTGTGCAACCGCATGTCCGGACTCGTGGTAGGCAACGTTCCGCTTTTCATCATCGCTCATTGATCGCAGCGGCTGCTTCAGCCCCCATTCATACGTTTCCATGGCAGCCCGGAAGTCTTCGTAACTTGAAAGCTGAGCGCCCCGCTGATGGGCAATTACGACGGACTCGTTTACGATGTGTTTGATTTGCGCCGGACTGTAACCGACCGTATCAAGGGCAGCCCGCTCTGGGGTCAGAGTGGAATCTCGCTTCACTTTTTGGAGGTAATATTGGAAGACATCTACCCGGCCGTCATAATCAGGGGAATCGACCCATAGTTTTCTGTCGAAACGCCCGGGACGGAGCAAAGCTTGGTCCAGGACATCGGGCAGATTGGTGGCCCCAACGGTCAGCACAGCCGGACGCTCCGCTTGTTTTCTGCGCAGTCCAAGTGAACGCAGGAGCTTAGCAATCCAGGAGTTATCGATGTTTGGAGGATCCATCTGTAAAAGTAGCTCGTTTAGGAGCCCAGACCCGCCCAAGCCGAACATTCCTCCTAACGCACCTCCCCCTCCTCCGCTCTGCCGGCTCATTCCGATCGCATCAATTTCATCAATAAAGATAATGGAAGCACCGTACACTTTTGCGAGTTTTCTTGACTTTCGATATAGGTTCATTACTTTCAGATTTCCAACACCAAAAAACATGTTTTGGAAGCTTGGAGCAGATGCATACGCAAAAGGAACCTGTGCCTCGTTGGCGATCACTTGCGCCAAATAGGATTTTCCTGTTCCGGGCGGCCCGCACAGCAGCAAACCTCTGATTGCCTCACCGCCCATTTCCTTAAACTCCTTTACTCCCTTAAGGAGGGTAACAATCCGTTTCGCATTTTCAACGATTTCCGGATTTCCTCTGTAGTCGTCCCAGTTGGAGCCCGTTTCACCCGGCAAAATCCAATACGTTCTCCCTCTGGCTAAAAACCAAAATAAGGCTACGAACTGGATAATCATGAATAACATGGCAAAAAGAAGCTGAAGCAGCAGACTGGCAATATTTAATGCGACCTGCCATGCCGTTGGACCTCCTGCCCATACGAAAATGATAATGAAAATGATAAGTCCGAGCCAAAGAAGGAAAGTCCGCCATTTTATCCATCGATATCTCTCCATGACATCACTTCCTCCGCATGTTTTTATCGATTCTATCAACCACGGATCTTGTATAGTTGAGGGGGTTGTATTTTTACAGTTTTATAAATTTTATTATGCTGTACATTTTTTTAGAACTGAGAGGGTTAAAAGCAGCCATTATAATAAGGCCATACGATAGTGTTTTGTTGAAATTGGCCACAGTGTGAGTGGCCCAGAAATGAACAGTTCAGCTGAGTCAAAAAAACATACATAAATCTCAACTCCCAACCCATGTATGGAAATAAAACAAATATGAGCATACACCAACATAATAAAGGCGGTGTGAGCGAAGCAAAATATCACTACTACAGAGTCGATAAATGGATATTTTTCATTCACTTGGATAAAGTGAATCACTTTTTGCGCAGCTCCGCCCCTTTTCAACAGAAAAAGGAGAGCCTATGCTCTCCATTTGTGGACAATTTCTGCTAAATAGTGCCAGATAATTGCTAGACCGACTATATAGTAGAAAACCATGAGAATCCATCCGCTAGGATCAAATTGCATTAAAGACAGGATTATCAATAATGGAAATACGAGATTTAGAAGATCTTTCAAGTACCCTAAAACGAGTGTATGTGAGAAGGATTTCGATATAAGTGAACGAAATGCCCCGATGATAAAATCAATTAGCATAAGACCTAAGACAGCCCACATTGTATAAAGCATCCAACCAGCTATTTTCATCAGCTCCCTTCAAGTTTTGTACTGTATTTTATGCAGGAGCTGTTGATGTTGCTAGTTCATTTTTACTATTTTATAATCTTATAAATTTGCCTTACTGCCATTGCTTCCATAAATTCTATTCCAATAGTCCGGCTGTATTTGATTAAGATTCCAAACTGCTGTACCTGCCAGATGATATTGCGAAACCAAACTGAGATATCGATTATAGGATTTAACTGTCGTCAGCCATATTTTATATTGGACGTTATTGTCCGTATAAGAAGTGTAATATTCTCCTAAGCGGGGATCCCAGTTTAAATTTCGATGGTTTTCCTTAAGTAACTGTTCTACATTTTGAACAGGCATTGCAGGGTTCTTGATAATATTTCCTTGCTGGTCCTGTTCCCAAATCCTTGTATAGGCTGGCAGCCCCAATACTAATTTTTCCGGCGGTATTCCGGTTTGGAGATATTCTTGCAAATTTCCTTTTAACCATGAAAGTGATGTAATCGGGCCAGGGACGGGATCTGTTGACCAGTGCTGGTCGTAACCCATAAAAATAATATAATCACAGTATTTCCCCAGCTGTTTATGATCAAAAGGGGCATTTGTATTTCTTCCTGAAGGATCCGGAGGAAGATCAATGGATAGCAATATCTTCTCTTTGTTTAATGGACCTGATAAATCTTTAACGAACTGCGAAAATGCCTGACGATCCTCCAAACTGACATTTTCTATGTCAATATTGACCCCTGACCAATGATTTGCCAGTGCCGCTTCATCAATCTTCCTCACAATCTCTTTTGTTTTTGCATGATCTGCAAGGAGCGCATGCACATTTGCCTTTGTATCGTTTTGAATCAGTAATCGTGCCCATACTTTTTTTCCTTGTTCACTGATTGCATTCGTCTGTTCAAGATCCGAATCAATCTGCAAATTAAATTGATTATCGATCGTGGCTAATGCAGGTGATACAATGGATAGATTTTGGTAATTTTCCAGATTCATATGAGCGGTGGTCTTTCCGGCTACCCAGCCAATCGTCAATAGCGGTTTTTGTGATGGCGTCTGTTTCTGGGTGAAATGGTTAATGAAATCCTTGAAATAGCTCGGTTCCCCTCCTGCTCCGAAAACGATCAAGCTGGGAATTATCATGACAATGAAAAATAGGGATAAAATGATGATCCAAATGGATCGGGATAATGTAAGTTTAATAGTATGCCTGGAGTTAGGACGATGTTTGTTCTTCATATTTCAATTCCTCCGCGGTGTTCATCAATTAAAGAGTATTCCATTGAGTATCATTAGATTAATAAAAAGAGAAAACCCCTGAATGAGTTTTTCAGGGGCAAGCGATCTTTTTTAGGTACTTCTTTTTAATTTATTTGCCACAAAAGCCAAATGAAGTTTCTTTTTCATCGGAATATATTGTTTTCCTTCTATGCCAAGCAAAAACGCTAAAATGTCTTCTGCGGCATGATGGTTGATATATTTCCGTTGCGATTCAACAATTTGTTGGAGCTTTTCACCATTGTTTGCGAGTAAAGATTCAATGGTTTCTTGAATATTTTTAATATCTTTACAGGAAACAGCCAAATGATGTTTTTCAGCAAATAAAGGATTGTCCTTTTCCTGCCCTGGCAATGCACCGGTTATGATGATCGGCAGATTGGCTGCCACAGCTTCAAACATAACATTTGGGCTTCCGCGTGTGATGGCGATATCTGCTTCAAACATGAAGTCCTGAATGTTTTTGACAAAACCAAAGATTTCAACTCTGTCTCCAAACCGGTCTTTTAGAGAAGATTCCAAATCGGATTTTAATTTCTCATTTCTGCCGGCAATAATTTTTACCTGGCAATCAAAATGATTCAGGAGGTTTTCGGCGATGGCATTCATATTTCCGACTCCTTCGCCCCCGCTCATCAATAAAAAAGAAAGCTTTGATTTTTTTGTAAAAGTATTTGCTTGACGGTGAAATCTTTCACGGACAGGGAATCCGGATACAACGATTCTTTCTTCAGGTACGCCAAATTCGATACACTTTTGTTTTGCTTCTTCTGTAGGACTGACAATAAAATCTGCGCGGTTGTCGGCCCATAATGGGTAAATATTAACAAGGTCGGCAATCAGCGTCACAAAAGGAATTTTGCTGTTCTGTTTTTCAAGAATATTAATAACAGATCCATTAAAGTTAGGATGAATCGATAAGATTATATCTGGCTTGACCTCATCAAGAAGCCGGATAAAGTTCTCTTTGATCATCGTTTCGATAAATTTATCAACGAAAAACGAATTTAACGCAGAAAGGTGCCAGATCATTTTCCAAAGCTGTGCTGAATATCGAGTAATAGGTCCATATGATTTTCCAATATTTAAGAGTAATTTTCCGCCTAACGCAAACCCATCTACAACATGTATCTTAGTATTTGAATTTATACCAATCTTTTCGGATAAGGATTCAGCTATACTTTTGTGTCCATGACCTGTATGGTCAGAGGATATAATTAGAATTTTTTTACTCACGGTATCAAACCCTTCTTCAAAAACCTTTATTTTTTAGAAGTCCGTAACAAGGTTTCTCTCATTCTTTATTTGATAATATAACTTTCTATACTAAATAGTAACATTTTACACTACTTTTACCCATAAAAAATTATAAATAAAATTTTTTTCAATAAAAAGACCTATTTCGAATGAATTAAGTTCATTTTATGGATTTTTTTTTCATAAAAATCTGCTCTGAAAAAAATGTATTATAACATGGATATGAAAATCAGGCAAAACAAGAAAAAAGAAGAACAATTGTTCTTGCCCTCCTTTCTCCATCAACTGTTTTCATTCATGAAAAAGGAGCTGGCATTACCAGCCCCGGCCGGCACCGCCGCCTCCTGATGAACCGCCGCCTCCCCCCCGGGAGTTACCGCCGCCGCCTCTGCCTCCGCGGAATAAGATCATTAAACAAATTCGGGTTAGGGTTCCTCCGAAAAAAGTAAAATCAAGTATGACTAAAATGGCAATGCCCAAAACCATTATCCAGGAAGGGATTTTTATCCCCTTGTCTTGGGCTGTTTGCCCGCCATTTTGGTCCGTGCTGCTCTTTCCATATTCCGCCTGTACTTCCTTTGTGAGGGCTTTATAGGTGTTCACCACAGCTTGATCCGGCTGTTCTTTTTTTAAATAGGGAATAGCGTAATCATCGAGAATCCTGCCCGCTTTTCCATCCGTTATTCGTCCTTCAAGTCCGTAACCAACCTCAATCCTTACTTTCTGTTCTTTCATGGCAAGAACGAGCAGGACGCCGTTGTTTTCTTTTTTGCTTCCAATTCCATATTGCCGGAACGCAGCTGTTGAAAATTCTTCAATTGATGAATTTCCGATTGTATCGACTGTTAAAACGGCAACTTGGGCGGTAGTTTGATCCTCGATTTTTTTTCCTAATTGAATCAGTTCTGTCTTTTCAGTTTCATTTAAAACATGGGCAAAATCCTGAACATAAATATCTCCAACCGGTTGCGGAATCTGAACATCCTCAGCCAGCGCCTTTGCTGAGCACAGGAAAAAGGTGAAAAACACCAAAAGGATGCTGAAGACTCTCCGCGGTTTCATTGTCCATTGCTCCCAAAGTCAACCTTTGGTGCATCTTGAGCTTTAGAGTCTGCTTTAAAGTATTCTTTTTGTTCAAATCCGGCAATTCTGGCGACGATCGAACCTGGAAAGCTTTTCACTTTTTTGTTAAAGGTTGCGACTTGATCATTGTAATCTTTTCTTGCCACTGCAATTCAGTTTTCCGTTCCAGCCAGTTCGTCCATGAGCTGGGTAAACTGCCGGTCTGCTTTTAAATTTGGATAGTTCTCAACAACGACAAGCAAACGGTTTAACGCACTGGATAACTCGACGTTAGCAGTTGCTTCCGCCTGAGGTGTTTTCGCTACAGCAAGCTTAGCACGAGCGTCAGAAATGGACTGAATCACTGCTTTTTCATGCGATGCATATCCTTTTACAGTATTCACTAAGTTGGGAATTAAATCCATCCTTCTTTGAAGCTGGTTTTCAATTTGTGCATGGGATTGATTTACGTTTTCTTCTAAACTTACAAAACCGTTGTAGCTAGAGACAAACATAGCTGAGAAAATAATCAGCAAGACAACCACTATTCCAATCCCTAATAACCCTTTCTTCATTTGAAACCTCTCCCTTCTCCATATGTATATAAGTGTGAAAGCAATAAATTTCCATATTGGTATGGATGTTTTATTTTTAAGTGAACATATTCGCAAGCAGCTGTAAAAATGTAAGAGGAAATTCAAATTCTTCAATCATTATTATAAACCTAATAAGCTAAACTAACTATTTCTAAACATGACGTAATCTCAACTATTCATCTCTTTTTATCATTAATAGATCTCTTAAAGCATTCTGGAGTGTAGGATATAAAAAATGAAAATCTGTTTTCGTTAATTTGTCCGGCAGAACATGCTGTCCCTCCAGAACGAGTGAACTTTTTGTTCCCAGTATTAATTTTAACAGAATCGAAGGAACGGGCAGAAAATGCGGGGAATGCAGGACAGCACTAATTGTTTTTCCGAATTCCGCCATACTTACTGGATGTGGGGCTGTAACATTTACGGGACCGGATATCTTTTCATTTTCTGCTGCAAAACAAATGGCCCGCACAGCGTCTTTGTGATGAATCCAGGATACCCATTGTTTACCCGAACCGATGGTTCCGCCAAGAAAAAATCTATACGGCAGAACCAGGAGCGGCAGTGCCCCTCCTTTTCTGCCAAGTACTACTCCAAATCGCATAAAGACTGTTCGAATACCATCGATTTCAGCTCCAGCTGCCTTCTTTTCCCAATCATTAACCGTATGTCCAAGAAAATTCTTCGCCAATTCAGTTGATTTTTCCGTATATACGGAGGTAAGAGAAGATGGATAAATTCCGATTGCACTGGCGTTTATTAGTACGGACGGTTTTTTTTGTATGTCGGCGATGATTCTCAGCAGTTCGTCAGTTGCCTTCATTCGGCTGTCGTAAATTTCTTTCTGATGGCTTGCTGTCCAACGCCCGCTGTTTATCGATACTCCTGCTAAATTGATAAACACGTCTGCATGGTCGATTTCTTTTTCGGGAAAGGTTCCTTCCCTCAGCCATTTTATGTATGTGATACTTTGAGAGGATTTTTTCTCGTTTCGGGTTAAAATGACGACTTCATGCCCTTGAGCAAGCAAAGTATCTGTTAATTCCCTGCCAATAAACCCTGAACCGCCTGCAATGACGAATTTCATGCTTAGCCCTCCTCCATATTTAGATTATAAAATAGCAGCCATATTTTACATATTACCATGAAATGAATGAATGAAATGGGTTTAGGCAATCGAACATATTGCAGATAAATAAACCATTGTCCAATCAACCATTCGCTGAGTGCATAATTTATAGCATAAAAATTAAGGAGTGACGACATGGTTCGCATTATAGATTTCCAGGCAACTGAACCAGTACAAAGAATTAACCAAATTAGACCGATCAGGATTCCCCATTCGAGCAGAAATCTTGAGCTAGCGACATTATCTATTAGAATTCCGCGCAGGGATGCTTTTAGAAATCAAACAAAATTGATGACGACAGTTGGCATTCGCGGAGTAAGCGATACTTCGCAAATTTTATTTCGGATTTTCCGCGATGGAAGAGAAATTTTCCGAGCACAACAAGGCTTAGAGGCAGATTTGGCATCCGAACAAAACTATATTGTAACGTTCCAAGCAATAGACATGGATTTGGGCGAAGGGGCACATTTGTATCAAGTAACAGCTGAAAATATTACATTTGGCGCAGAAGCAGTGGTTGTTGGTCCGATTTCCTTCAGTGTGATGGTCGTAGATCCACCTGAGGATCGCGAAAGGGATTACGACAGAGGCCGTAATCGAAATCGGTCGGCTGGAAACGATCGAAATCGTTCCAGTGATGACAGGTTACGCAGCAGCAGTGATGACCGAGATCGCAGCCGAAATCGAGAAAGAGATCGCTCCAGAGAACGTAATAGAAGACGAAGCCGAGGCCGTGATAATGACTGGGAATACAATATCCCAGAATAAGTAATTTGAAGAATAATAGCTTTATCTTATTATTCGGTATTATATTAAAAGATAAAAGCAAAAATGAAAAAAGACCTGACAGACTGTCAGGTCTATTCTGCTGGAAAAGGAATTTTGCAGGATAGATAAGTTGGGGACCATTTTTAATGAATCTCTAAAGATTTGTTCGGTGAAACTGTTTTTAAGGTTTGGTCAATATACCAAACTTGATTAGAGGGTGAAAACATGACTTTACTCATAACTTGTTCATTAAACGCGATGCCTTCCTGGATAACCTCCCCTTTTAATAAGTAGTTAACTAGATTAGGAGTTGAAATTTTTACGATTGTTCCTTTTTCCATACTTTCGCGCTCCTTTAAAGATTATTTTAATCTTTGAAACGTTTGGCTTGGAGTGTATCTAATTATCTTAATAGTATCACTTTTCGGAATTGTTTTCTGTGAAACTTATGTGTCAGCAATCAAAAAGGCTGTCAGGATTTCTAACGAAAAAGATCACAATTTGACTGTGAAATTGTATAGTTTATTCAAATAAAGGAAACGCAGAAAAAAATGGATAAAAAGGAGCGGGTTAAATGAGAATCATAAGTCCTAGTCAGCTGCCATTTGTTTATTGGGTTAATCACATCCCTGAGAACCGAACCTCGTTAACGAATAGAAGAAAAAGTTTTTCAGTGGGTTCGAAGTCGAAGGAAGAAAAATATTAAAGACAAAAACCCTTAGCTAATCCAGGCTGAGGGTTTTCTTTGGTAAAAGATCCAAAAATAGTGTGTGTCTTTTCCCTTTCTCCATTTGCAGTTCCCCTTTTCTTCATTGAATATTTTCTCCCTGAGGTTTTTTTACAATGAATAACTTTGGTGTTTTCTTAAATTGTTTATATTTTTAAAATAGTTTTATTTTAAGAGTAAAAATTATTATAGTATAACGTATTCCTTGTTCTTTATAAAACACCCCATACTTTGTATCCATTATATTCAGTAGTCAGAAAGGGCTATGTAAAAAGACTTGGTATATCAGTATCATTTACCGCTTTTTTGAATTTTTTAACTTTTATATTCCATATTCCCAAGAAAAATAGACTATGATATTATCAATTTAATTTTAATAGAAGTCTCATTATTCATGCCTTGGATCATCAATTTATTAAAATTATTGAATGAGGTGTATCATGGAAACTAACTGTATTGTTCACTTTGAAAATATAACAGCCTTAAGGGAAATTTCGAAACTTAAAAGAAAAAAAATGGAATTATATAATCAAAAAGGTCCGCACAGTTCTGACTATATTAAGCTTTCAATTAAACTGGATTTCCTGATCAATAAATATATTGAAGAAAAAATAGTTCACTTAATGTAATACCAGTATGGGGCTGTCCAGACAGCCCCTTTTCTTATACCCTATCTTTCTTTCCTCAAAAACAATCTTTCCGTAAAAATGAATCCCCCTATTGTATAGCAAATAACCAGCGCTGCCTGAATCCAAAAGCTCGCTCCAATTCGTACCGAATCGTTCCCGCTCATAAATTTAAGCACTGATACAACTGGAGGAAAGAGGATGAGCGGCCATTTTAAAAAGTCCATTTTCCCCACTATTCCTTCAGAAGAAAGAGAGATGACAAGTAGAAGTACAGCTGAAAGCCAGGCATATTTTTTTGATGCAAAGGAAGTAACCGAGAAAAAAGTTCCAACGAGTAATCCGAATAAAGCTAAAAAGAAGTGACTATAGATCGATAACCAAAGATGAATCGGCTTGAAAGTTCCCTTAAAATCATTCATTGCGACCGGATAGACAATAGCAAAAGACCCTAATATGATGGCGACCACAATACAAATTATCCACTTTCCCCTTATAAACCGGGTCTTGCTGCCAAGCTGGATAAAAAGTAAATGCTTCTCACTTTCTTCTTCAATTGAAAAAATCCCCATTGCAACCCATGTCATGGACAAATAAAGTGCAATGCTTGTCACTTCATAGCTGCTTAAGATTGGCACATTTTTGTACGCATATAAAATAAATACCCAAGCAGCAAATACGGTTATAGGAGGAATCAATTTTAACGAGCGGATGTAACTGAGAAACTGATACTTTAAATAACCTCTCATCTTTACCTCCATTCCCTTACTTCCAACACCGAGCAGCAGTTATTTAATAAGACTCGTAAAGTTTGATCGCTTTGTTCAGAGTCAACGGTCAGGAAAGCTATATTATCCTTGTATTGAATATTAACTAAGCTGAGCTCTTTAAAAACCTCATTATTTGGAAATTTTACTATAATTCGTTTTTTCTCTTTTAATGGACCTTGTTGGAATGAAATTTTTCCGGATTCCAACATCAAGGTCTGGCATGCTATTTTTTCAATCATGTGATTTTCGTGAGTCGTAAAGAGAATGGTTGTTTGATTGCTGATTTTTTCCAGGTGATGAATAAAATTTTGCTGTGATCGGGAATCCAGCCCTGTCAACGGTTCATCTAAAAGGAGAACATCAGGTTTCATGAGAAGGCTCTGAATAATCCCTGCTTTCTGCTTTGTTCCTTTGGAACACTGTTTGAGAGGCTTGTCCAGAAATTCCTCAATTTGAAACACATTAATATAATCTAAAAGCTCTTTTTCAATATTCTTTTTGGATAAGCCTTGAAAAGATGCCGTTAACAACAAGTATTCTTTAAGCTTAAATCTCACATTTTCAGGAAAATGTTCAGGAACATAACCTATTTTTCTTGTATTTCTGATGATTTTCCCGCTGTCTGGTTTATAAATCCCTGCCAAGATTTTCAGGAAGGTGCTTTTTCCTGAACCGTTTTTACCTGTAATCGCAATAGTGGTGTGACTGGGAATTTGGAAAGAAATATCATTTAAAACCAGAATTCCTTCAATCATTTTTCTTAAATTGAATGCTTCAAAAATTGTTTTTGATTCCATATGGATTATCACCTTATTAGTAATTCTGGAAAAGGATTCCTTTTTATAGATTAGCACAAGAAACGGAATTCTGTAACTAGACTGTGAATTCCGACAGTCTTATAATCTAATTAATAGGTAGATTTACTTAGGATAATATGACTAATTTTCTCTTTTTTTGAAACCTATTTTTGGGGTGGACAAAGATGCCGATTATTGAGTTTTCGATAAGTCTCATTTTTATTGTCTTATTTTTCTACTCCTTATTTAAATATAGGAGCAGGATTGCGGCCCTTTTTTCTCTTACCTGCCTTTCCATTGCTGTTTTCACGTTTGGTTATGGAATGGAGTTAATCTCAGCATCTTTAAGACAGATTGAATTTTCCCTCGATTTTGAAATAGCAGGGCTTGTTTTTTGCACGGCATTTTGGATACTTGTGTCGTTTGAGTTTTATTTTCATAAATCCAGCTCTTTTCTATCGAATTTTCTCATTTTATTTATCCCAGTTATGACTTTTTTCATTTTTTTAACCAACCCCTATCATCATTTGTATTACTCCAGTTTGTCCATCAGCCGATACGACCACTTCTTTTCAGCCAGCTTGGTAAAAGGGCCTTGGTATTACGTATTCATCTCCTATACCTACTTGGGGTTATTCTTTAGCTTGATTGTCTTCTTTAAAAAATGGAGAGAAACCTATTTTGGCGCCAAGACCCAAGCTTTTTGGATGCTAATAGGAACGTTATGCCCAACCATCGCGTACATCATTTACATTAACACTCCCATTTTTTATGATTTGACCACCTTTGGTTTTGCCATGTTAGCCATTTGCTTTTATATCGCTATTTTTAAGTATAATTTTTTAGATTTGTATCAGATTGAAAGGGATCGGATCTTTGATGTGATCAACGAAGGCATTATCGTTATTGATCATAAAAATAGACTCATCGATTTTAACCGTACTGGGAAAGAAACTTTTCAGTGGTTAAACCCTCAGTTCATTGGCAGAAACATTGTGGTGTTTACTGAAGGGGAAATGATTGCCAATCAAACAGCTAAACATTTTACCGTCGAACTGACAAGAGATAAGCAAAAAATTTATCTTGGTTTCAGAACCACTCCTATCGTTCAAAAAAATAGACTGGTTGGTAAAATCCTTATTTTTCAGGATATCACCGAGCAGACAATTGCACTGGAGAAACTTAACGTGATGGCGGAGATTGATCCTTTGACCGGTGTCTATAACCGAAGAAAGCTGATGGAAGAGGCAGAGAAAGAGTTTTATCGAGCTTACCGTTATGGAACCAATCTTTCTGCCTTAATGATTGATATTGATTTATTCAAAGCGGTCAATGATACCTATGGCCATTTAGCTGGAGATAAAGTAATTGTCAGAATTGCAAATGAATGCAAACTGCGACTGCGGAAGTCCGATATTATCGGCAGGTACGGCGGCGAAGAATTCTTAATCATATTAACGGATACCGATCTGGAAAAGGCGTTGCTCGTGGCAGAAGAATTACGGGTTATGATTGAAAAAATGGTTGTGGATTATAAAGATCAGCGGATTACAGTAAAAATCAGCATTGGGGCAGCATCGACTTCCCGTCATTCCGAAAAAATGACCGTCTATGACTTAATCAACGAATCCGATAAAGCACTCTATATCGCAAAAGAATCCGGAAGGAATCGCGTGTGCACCCAGTAAACGAACAGTGGCGGGTTGGAGTTCCCGCTTAATCAAAAATCAGCATGGCTATTTAGGCCATGCTGATTTTTGGTTTTCCCCTTCCCCGGTACTATGGACCAATTAAATTTAACAAGGTTGTGAACAATGGGATTGCTGCATAAGATAAAGTAAAGAATCAAGGGGGAATGGGTTTGCTAAAATTTGATAGAAACGTAAACGTTTACAAGTTTCTTACACCATTATTTATATCGGGCTTTTTCTTTTTATTGAGCTTTTACTTTTGTATCTTGGGTGTGCCTTTATTTCATTATTCTTTACCCTTCTATGCTTTTTTTCTGCTAATCTCGTTATTTCTCTTTTACATGACGGATAAGAAGCTTAATCATTTTATGAAAAAGGGGATAAAAACCTTTAGCCAATACAGCTTTTATCATCGATGCATTGGTATCTATCTCGTTTTATCGATTATTTTATTTGGGGTATCCCTCGCTTATATCCCATTTTATAATAACGGGGGTTTTATCTTTGTTTGGTATTGCGCCCCTATGACCCTCCTTTGTTTAGTCAGTTTAATCCAATCCTATCGACGAATAAAATCCTTCAATAAAAAACAAGTACAGTCCCATGGGCATTGATCCTAAGCAGGAGGTATCTTATTGATGGAATTACTATTTAATGAGAAAGACCTGATCAATAGTATATGTGTTTATACCGCAGGGAAAGAAGATACGAGGGAGAAAACCATTGACATTGCTCTTGGCTTTGATATGTCTGTTGGATTTTCTGCAATTGCCAAGAACCACGGTAGCTTAAGAAATCTCAATGAACAGGAATTAATGGATGCAGTAGCCATATACTTACGTGATTACCATAACTTTAACCCTGAGCAGCTCTTCGTAGATTTACGATTTAGCGAATTGGAAGGAATTACAGCTTCCATTCAAGTAAAAAGCTGGTAGATACATTCAAACGGTTCTTGTGCTTCCTTTCTCCTGGAAAGGGTTGACACAAGAACCGTTTCCGTGTTTACTAGTTAGTCTTCCCTTGGAAATGAATATGCTGTTTCATTTGTTTTATGGTTTCTTCTATTTCTGTTATGTACCGGCTGAAAAGATGGTTTTTTTCTGGTTCACTGAAGTTCTGCTGATCGACGGAGTTCAGCAGAGCAATGACAGCTTTACATTTTAAATCATCAAAAAATGGAATTTCACTTTCCCCTCTAATTTCGCCTCTCACCACCAGCTCACCATTTTCGTTCTCCATATTAAAGGTGAATTTTTGCAGATTTTCCGTTTTCATAATTTCCACTCCTAATAAAGGAAATACTATCCTTTTCCACTCTGATTCACAGCGTTTGAGTTGTGCCTTCCCCAGTAAAAATAATGATGATAAAGTTATGCTTCCCATTTTGACGGAATTTCATTATTGCTACGGCTGTTGTTTGAGTCCGAATCCGGGGTTCATTCAGATAGAAATGATGAATCCTAATGGGTTTGAGTCCGAATCAAGCGCTCATTCGGACAGCGATGCTAAATCCAAAGGGTTTAGAGTCTGAATCAGGGGCTCATTCAGACAGCAATGATAAATCCAAAGGGTTTAGAGTCCGAATCAAGCGCTTATTCAGACAGCAATGATAAATCCAAAGGGTTTAGAGTCCGAATCAGGGGCTCATTCAGACAGCAATGGTGAATTCAAAGGGTTTAGAGTCCGAATCAAGATCTCATTCAGACAGCAAGGATGAATCCTAATGGGTTTGAGTCCGAATCAAGCGCTCATTCGGACAGCGATGCTAAATCCAATGGGTTTAGAGTCTGAATCAGGGGCTCATTCGGACAGCAAGGATGAATCCTAA
>CAZAEW010000055.1:0-6734 GCA_964484065.1 uncultured Bacillus sp. | reverse complement strand
TGGAGCTCATTCAGACAGCAATGCTAAATCCAAAGGGTTTAGAGTCCGAATCAAGGGCTCATTCAGACAGCAATGCGAAATCCAAAGGGCTTAGAGTCCGAATCAGGGGCTCATTCAGACAGCAATGCTAAATCCTAATGGGTTCGAGTCCGAATCAAGGGCTCATTCGGACAGAAATGGTGAATCCAAAGGATTTCGAGTCCTAATTAAAAGATTTTGGTAAAAGGTCAAACATTAAATCTGAACTAAGAAACAGCGATCTTTGCTAAAACAGCCTTTTTAAAAGATAAAATATCAACTCTTTCTCACTAGCTATTTTTTTATGGAAAAATATGGGTATTCACCTCGAAGGGATGGTGCTATGTACAGCGGGAAATAAATGTGGAGTTTGGCGGCACTGGCGAAATTATTATTCGACCATTCTTTTCTTTACGGGGGATTCCTTATATAACTTCTTATATTTTCAAGTGTTCTGGAGGAGAATGATGGTATGTGCTTACTCCCTTGAGAGGAAAATAAGCACATGAACCATCCCTATGATCACTCGTTGTCGATATTGAACCAGAGTGGTTCGTTATCATCAACATCACCGTTATAGTTAATCAGTATTTCTTCTCCTGCTTTTATATCCTTATAGGCATAAAATTCAAAAGTATGATTTTTAAAATTAATATCATAAGTGGCATTCGGCGTATAGGAATGGTTAAAAAGCATACCATATCCCAATAAAATAGCAGTATGGTTTTTCCCATACTCAAATACATAATCACCTAGAAGTGTTTTTTCAATGAAAACATGCTGTTCATTAGGGTAAGGAAGCACGGGTGCCTCATGGATCAATTCCCCTTTTGCAATATCAACAGTTGCAAATACCCCTCTATTGAATTCTCCGTCACTTAATGGGGATTTCTTTACTTCTAAAATGTTCATCACCTTCCATTACTTACCTTCATCACCTTAGTTAATGAAAGATAATATATTTTTTATATAGGCAGCAAATTAACCGCGTCTTCCGCCTCTTCCACCCTGTTTTGCACTGGAATTTTTTTTGATGGTACTCAAGTTTTCTTCGCTGGTCTTTAAAAAGCGGGCCAGTTTATCTTCAAAATTTTCTTTTGGCTTGAATTGACCTTTGGACCGGTTATTAAATTTTCCTTGACGCTGAGGCCGCTGTGAATAGGCAGGCTTTTCTGCGGGTTTATCGATTGCTTTTTTAATCGATAAGGCCATTTTTCCGTCTTTCTCACTTAATACTTTTACTTCTACTATATCGCCTACCTTGAGATGGTCATTTACGTCTTTTACATAGCTGTCCGCTACCTCACTAATATGAACAAGACCTGTTGAGCCATCCGGCAATTCCATGAATGCTCCAAAATTAGTAATGCTCTTAACCTTACCTTGCACCTTACTGCCTATTTCAACTGACATAAAAATAATGTTCCCCCTCAATATGTTAGAAAAGTTAATTATAACAAATGAAAGGAAAAATTGAAAAACCTTTATTTTCTTTATTAAAAAAAAGATGGGGCGGTTCGTACAAACACTACCTTTTGAAGTATTTGTACGGGACCCGTCCCCATGTATTCAATAATCCTCATGTTTTCTGCTTAGCTATAAATTTGTTGTTTTTTCAAAGGATGGAAAAGGCATCATGGCCGGAATTCCGATCGGTTCCTTTACGATGTAAATGGAAATAAACTATCAGCCATTATTTGACATTAATGAAAGTTGTAAGCCCTCCCATTTCATCCATTTGGTGCTCAGATTTTTTTTCCTCAGAGCTCGGATTTATCGTATGATCAAGAATATGGCAATGAAACATCCACTTGCCGGGGTTTACCGCTTTAAAGGCAATATCAGCTGTTTGGGATGGACCAAGGGTTACCGTGTTCGCTTCTTGAGGTATTGGCACCGGGTTTCCGTCGAACGCGATGATCGAAAACGTATAGCCATGTAAATGCATAACATGGAATTCTTCCGCACTGGCATTCACTAAACGGATCCGAACCGTTTGATTTAACTTCACATCAAGGACAGGTGCTTCCGGATAGGATTTTCCGTTCAAAATAAACACATTTTCTGCATCACTGCCATCTACTTTGTAACTGCCAAGCTCATAAAGAGCATCAACATCATATTTTGGACCTTTGCTGCTTGCCGGATCAACAATAAAGACACCATGCAAGCCCATGTCTTCCTGATAATCATCATTAACATGGGTGTGGTAGTAATGAGTGCCGATCATTTGTGAAGTTACGGCAAATTGATACGTAAATGTGCCATCCTTTGGGATTGCTTGCTGGGTGCCCATATCCGTTCCATTCATGGTCATGGATGGAACTCCATCCATTGAATTGGGCACAGCGAGGCCATGCCAATGGACTGTTGTCGGTTGTGGAAGTAAATTACGAACGACAATGGATACTTTGTCACCCTCCTTTACTCGGATGAGCGGACCGGGTACCTGTTGATTGTATCCCCACACATTTATAATTTTACCCGGATATAATTGCCATGGAAAAACGGATGCAGTTAGTGTAAACTCCTTGGTTCCATCTTGCAGGATTTTTGGAATCATTTCCTTTTCATGGACATAGTCATTGGAAATTTGCCGTTGGCTGGCAGCTTGTTTTTCGGATAAATGAATCGGATGGTTTTGTTTATGCTTATTGGTATCTTCCTCTGCTTGACTGGTCCGCGAACATGCTGCGCCGATTATACAGAGGCAGAATAAAGCAATTCCAGGAAAAAAGTATTTTTTTATCCGCAAAAAATCACTCCATTCGTATAGAAACTTTTTTCATTTTGGAAAAAGCAAATGATTAAAATACTTGGTGGGATCGGTACAAATATGGCTGGATAGGAAAAAGTATTGGAGAGATAGGAAGAATCGTTTTTACTGGAATAAATGGTTGATGGATCCCTTGCATAATTCAAGATGATGGCGCTGCAGAAGAAAAATAAAAAATCACTCCTTTCTTTCATGCTAATTATAAAGAACATGAAATTCTTGGTAAAGAACATTTCTTGTCGATTTAATTAAATTTTAATGATTTTTTAAGAAACAGAAAGAACGGTACTGCAGCTTCTTCTTTCAAAAAAAGCTGCAGTACCGTCCGTGCCTTTGCTTATTGCTGAGAACCGATTAATTCCCGGGCATTTTTTGTAATACTGGTAATTTGTAAGTCCCTTTTTGGATAAGGGATTTCAATGTCATTTTCATTAAAGATACGGTTGATTCGAAAATTGAGATTGCTTTTGATCAAGACTAATTGATTGGGATCCTCAATCCAGAGGAGCAATTCAAAATTGAGGGACGATTCCCCAAATCCGGCAAAGTTCACGAAAGGTGCAGGCGTCATGAGGACAACCGGAGACACCTCATGTTCTTCCGTTGCCGCTTGCAGCAGTAAATCTCTAACTTTTTCCACATCTGACCCGTAGGCAACGCCAATTGGAATCACAATCCGCATCCTCGGGTCGCTGAACGAGCGGTTGATCACTTTTTCTTCCAAAAAATAGGAGTTTGGGACAATAATATGCTCATTAAGAACCGTTTTAATAATCGTTGCCCTCATATTTATTTTTTCAACATCCCCGGTGATATCATCAATAATCACCCGGTCCCCCACTTTGATCGGCCTTTCAAACAACAAAATGATGCCGGAAATAAAATTCGAGGCAATATTTTGCAGCCCGAACCCGATACCGACACTGATGATGCCGGCAAACACAGTCAGAGCACTCAGGTTAATTCCGACTGTCGTTAAACTCACGATAATCGCAATGATCATGATCGAATAATGAATGATCCGGTCAAGCGTAAACCGCATGCCTTTATCCAAATGGTAGCGATTATAGATACCCGGCAGGATGACATTGGTAGAGATTTTCGATACCCTGCTCGCTAACGAGATGATGAGAATCGCCACAATGATCAGAAACAGAGTCACATCGACATTGCCAATTTTAATGATTTTTGCAAACATCCATTTGGCATTTGAAAAATAAAGAAGCAAAAAGATCAGTGTTCCATAGAATGTGAACCAATTTACCATGCTTTTCGACGCATCATAGTATTTCGGGAGTTTCTTGGCACTCCACAAAAGAAACGTCCGTAACAGATACATTCCGAAAATTACCCCAGCAATGATAAACAAACTGCTAAAATCAAAATCTCGAATCCATGATGTGTTGAATGAGAACTTCAACTGCCAACATCCCCTTAAAAACTTTTAAAACTGTAAGAACAGCCGCATCATATTATAACACTTTAAATCCAACTTTTAGGGGGTCCATTTAGACTATTTTTAAATCAAAATTATTTTCCTGTATCCCTTCGTTCATTGTGATAAAAAAGAAAAGCTGCCATTATTTCGGCAGCTTTTCTAATCTTTTATTACAGCATGAATCTTCCCTTGATTCCATCAATTATCCTGATTCTCAAAAGGAGTGCCTGCTATTTTACCGACCGACAGATTTCTAAAAGCATACAAGATAAATAATAAGATAAACCAAATAGGTGTCATTAATAAAGCTGTACGCGTTGATTCTGCAAATAACATGACGGCTAGAATAAACACAAAGAGCGCTAAAACAACATAATTAATGAATGGAGTCAGAGGCGCTTTAAAAATCGATTTTTCATGCAAATCTGGGCGCAATTTACGATAGCGCAAATGAGAGATTAAAATAATCCCCCATACCCAAATAAAACAAATGGCACTAATGGTTGTAACGATGCCAAAAGCCTGCTCGGGAATAAGTTTACTTAAAATGGCTCCGCCTGAAAGCACAATCGCTGATGTGACTAATGCATTTCCAGGGACACGATTTTTATTTAATTTTGCCAATTTTGCCGGTCCGTCACCATGATTGCTTAAATTATACAGGATCCGACTGGTGGAAAATAGACCGCTGTTGCATGCTGAGGCTGCTGATGTTAAAACAACGAAATTGATGATCCCCGCTGCAATTGGTACCCCAACAAGACTAAACGTCCTTACAAAAGGGCTTGTGGTTGCATTTAATTGGTTCCACGGGTTAATACATAGTAAGATAACCAGTGCGCCCACATAGAAAAACAAGATCCGCATTGGAATTTTATTGATCGCGGATGGAATATTTTTTTTCGGATTGGATGTTTCAGCTGCAGAAACTCCAACCAATTCAACGCCGACATAGGCAAAAACAACCATCTGAAAGGAAAGCAAGAAGCCCCCCACTCCATTTGGGAAAAGCCCTCCGTGTTTCCAAATGTTGCTGACTGAAACCGTTCCTGCCTCTGTATGGAAGCCCATAATCAGCAAAATAATCCCTACAGCGATTAAGGCAAGAATCGTTATTACCTTAATTAACGCAAACCAAAACTCTAACTCTCCAAAAAGTTTTACGGTCAGTAAATTTAGACCCAACAAAATAATCAAACAGATAAGTGCAGGTACCCATTGCGGGATGTTAAACCAATAGCGAACGTAGACGCCAACTGCAATGATATCCGCCATTGCGGTCATGATCCAGCAAAACCAGTAAGTCCAGCCGGTCACAAAGCCGGCCCACGGGCCAATATAATCAACGGCGAAATCGGTGAAAGATTGATAGCCTGCGTTTGATAAAAGCAATTCGCCCAAGGCTCTCATCACAAAAAATACGGCAATCCCGACCATTAAGTAAGCAAAAATGATCGAAGGTCCTGCTAATTGAATGGCTTTACCAGAGCCTAAAAATAACCCTGTTCCAATTGTACCTCCAATCGCGATTAATTGTACGTGCCGGTTTTTCAAATCTCGTTTCAGCTCTTCCTTTGCCACTTTGAAGTCCTCCCATAATATAGTGATATAGCTTTTTAAAAATACAAAAAAGAGATTGGAGTTCTCCAATCTCTTAAGACGTCAGAATAATAAAAAAGTATAATAAAGATTCCTTCATTACTCTTCTGTCCTTTTGCCTGAGATAGTGAACCCTTCGGCGGCACAATAATATGTGCTCTCTCCAGAAACCGCTCCAGTTATAGTTTGATCCATAACCTTCATTGCTTTAGTTTATTCAGTTTTTAAAAAAGCAAGGAATAGACGTTAAATTTTTGCTCATCTATTCACACAATCAACTATTTTTTCTTGATAATTTTTTATTATACCAATATTTTAATAAATTGCAAGGAGATTTTGGCAACCGTTCTTGTAGAACTAATTTTTCAATATTTTTGGCAAAAGAAACGCTTCGATGAACGCTGCTTTTCAGGATTTCGAACCGTATATCGTCGTTCATAGCCCGGATGAAAGCCCTTTTCCAAGAATCGGTCGCATCTGGCAGAGGTTCCCCAACTTTTTCGAAAAAAGAATCAACGAAAACTCTTTTAGTATCGTTGATAAGCATGTCCATTCCTTTAAGATGTTGATATTCTAATAGAAAATGTTGTTTTTGCTCATAAAAATAATCTTCTTAGAATCACTTTATAAGTTTACATAACATTATTATGATTGCTATTGTATTTGAGGATTTCATCATCAAGTTATTCTGATTCTATTTTTACTTGGAAATTATGGAAGAGAATTTACTATTTATTTGGTTTTCCGATTCGGCACTTTATATGGTTCGGCAAATTCCTGAACGGCCTTTAATTCCTTTTCAAAAGCTTTTTGATTATCCAACATATAACCGATTTGCCAAAAATACATCTGACGTTCTCCCCATCCATAAATGGAGGGGGTTCCACTTTTAAACAACCTCCG
>CAZAEW010000054.1:4093-27790 GCA_964484065.1 uncultured Bacillus sp. | reverse complement strand
GTTATCAGACTGGTTTTTGCTTTTTTCCTTATCCTAACCTCCTTCTCTTGAATACAATTTGAAGGTTTCTAACACTTGGACATAACGGTCTTTTGTTTTAATCGGGATCCCCTCAATCAGCTCTTGCTGCTTACGGCTTTCAAGCTTATTGACATCTATTTGAAAGAATGAGTGAATGATATTAAATTTTCCAGGTTTTCCATTGAAAATGGTTAACACACCATTTTCAGTAATTCCAAAATAACCGTTCGCCTTCAGCAATGGAGAAATATCATCTACCTGTTTCGTAAAGTAAATTTCCTTTTTCGTCATTTTTTTTAACTGCCACTGATCGTATTTTGCCCAGAAGTTTTCCATAGAATAAATTTTCTCTTGGACGACTTCTTCACTAATTTCACCATCGAGATAGATTCTCTCCAGAACGATTTTTACGTGCAGAGGTTCCGTCTTTTGGGTGTCCAGTTTATCGGCAGAGCCTGCTATGGTGATACCCGGTGCCCTTACAATAAGCATGAAGAAAAAAACGGCGGCTGCGGCTGCTAAAATTTGCAATAATGCCGTTCGATTGAACCTCATGCAAATCACCTCTTATTCTTAAGTAGAAATTCTTTATCCATTTATAGTCTGCTTCTTTTTTTCAATTATATCCCCCAAAAAAATAAGCAGGAGACCCAAAAAGGACCCCCTGCCTATCAAAATTCCATTGCTATTTTCGTCCTTCTGCTCTTACTCCGGTTTGATTATTCCGGTCTCTGCTGAAAGTCCCTTCATCGGTAATGACCGTTGCCGATCTTCCATGCAAATAAGGTTTTACTGCCCGCCCGATCGCTTTTTTGGTTGAATCCGCCTTGGATCTGTCCTTTAAATCAACAGCAATGAGGACGGATGAACCGTACACAACCGACCTTACATCCCGTACATTCTTAACCCCGCTGACCTTTGCCCGGATTTGATCTGAAATTTTTGCCAACGTTCGATGATCGGTTGAGAAACCAGTATTATTGATATTCTGATTTAAATGATCATGGTAATTGACGTCGCCGGTGCTAAAACGGTTATCTTTTTTTAAGAATTGATCATTCGCAGCAAGAGGCTTTGTCGGGTTCGGAGGATTTCCATTCTCATCCTTTGTGCGCAATGATTCCCGTTTTTGACGGTCAGTAATATCATTTTCCGCGCCCAAATTATGATCGAGCAGTTCCGTTACAGGACCGTCATTATCCGCAAAGAGACCTGTCGTATTATTTTGATGGTTCTCATTTGAATAGTACCCAATAGGTCTTGCTATATCGTTACGTTCATTAACGGCAGAGCGGTTATTGGTTGAACATCCCATCAATCCAACGAGAAAAATGATTAGAAATGGTGAAAATAATCTGCTGCCCTTCAAGCGTAAAACCCCCCCGCTAAAACATCACGAGCAAATAGAGATTTGCTCATTTTTAGAGTGTTACTGCTGAGGGGAATTCATTCTGTAAGAAAAAACCAACTGCCTAAAATTACGGTTGACTGACCATCGTTTTTAGTTTTTCAATAAATTGGCGACGTAAATGAAATTGGTCAAAAGTCAAGTCAATGACCTGTTTAAAGGTGCTGGAATAGGGTTGATTATTATCTCTCATTACTCGATTCCATTCACGTAATATATCGGTTGGAAATGCCAAAGCATATAAAAAAGCTTTTTCCGTTGAAAATGTTTTCATTTTCGGGTACTCGAAAAGCTGATCGGCAGACCAATCAAGATAGGGCAGAATCCTGTTTGCATACTGCAGATAATCCAGACATTCCGGTCCGATGCTGATTAAATCGAAATCAATGAGATTTAATTTACCTGAGTTATCACGTAAAAAATTATGATGGGCAACATCACCATGTAAAATGACATATGGCTTTGCCTGAAAGAACTTCGCGTTATTTTCCATCCCCTTTAAGGACCATTCTGCCCACCCAATGATTTCAGAAATGTATCTTTCATTAACATAATAACGTATTACCGAACGGTTACTTTTGAAGGAAACAAGCCGATTTTTCCATTTTTCATGAATATTGCTGACCGGAAGAAGCGTCTTATATCTTTTTACACAAGCTGCTGTAACCTGATGAAATTCATTTAACAGCTCAAGCCCTTCTTTGCGGTTTACATGAGAATGGTAGGAAAAAGAGGTCGGATGGGGAGGAATATATTCCATGCATCCGTAGTATTCGCGATCAAAAACAAGCGGTTCTTTTGCTAAACGCTGAAGATATACATAGGTTTTTTTAAACCCTTCCTGCCTAAGGGTTGATGTAAACGTCTCTTGCAGTTTAAGCTTGCTGTATTTAGGATACCCCTTAATAACATACGACCCTTTTTCCGTTTTTACGATAAAAACAGAATCGCGTATTGGTGTCATTTTGACGATCCGTTCGTTGAATTTTCTTTTGAAATAGGAAAGGAGACGATTAAAATAATCATCCCCTCTCCTTCCCCTAACTGTCCGTTTCATCGCTTTCTTCTTCCCGTTGTTGTCCGTACGGAGTTCCCGCTGGCCCCATTCCATAAGGATTCATAAACGGCGGCTGTGCGACACCCGTCGGTGCTGTGTATGGTGCCGTGTATACAGGAGGTGTTGTTGGAACGAACTTTTGCGGTATCTGTTGCGGAGTTCCGCAGCCGCAATCTTCTAATCTTCCGGTTGAAACAGGTAATTTTCCTGCCTGGGCCGAAAATGGCGGAGGTACTTCAGCAGACAACGCATTGGCTTCTGAGGCTGACTTTTGCTGTGCCGTCCCCATTGGAGGGTATCCGAAAGGAATTTGCCCATTCGGTATTCCTGCAGGAGGCCCATAGAACGGATGCTGCGCCTGAGCCGCATAGTCGGTTCCTGCCGATTGTTCCGGGTAGGGCTGCCCCCCTGGATAGCCTGGATAGAAACCGCCGCCCGCAACTTCTCCGGGTCCTCGCGCAGGGTAAGGGCCCGTCGGATATCCTGGTGAAGGAACTGCATAGGTAGTCGGATATGCTGCTTGCGGATATCCTCCCGGGGCTCCAAAATAACCCGGGTAAACCCCTCCCGGATAACCGCCTTGTATTTCTACATTCGGATAGGCAGCGCTTGGATAGCCTCCTTGATACTCCGGATATCCAGGATAAACTCCGCCCGGATAACCTGGCACTTCAGGATAACCGGGGTAACCGGGGTAACCTGGATAACCGGCACCTGGATATCCCCCGGCCGGATATTCTGGATTTACGGCAGGAAACTGCTGTGCTCCCGGAGGTAAATAAGTTGGCTGCACTGGAACTCCTCCTGGCGGCAGCTGGGTTCCTGCTGCTGCGCCGGGTGCAAATCCCGGATACATCCCTGAATATTGCGGCATAATGGAAGACGATTCTTCCTCAAACTGCGGAGGAAAATAAGCTGCACCAGCAGCTGCCGGCGGCACACCTGGGACTGCCGGAAATGGTGCACCGGATGGTAACGGCATTCCGACGCCTGCTACCGGGGGATAAGGCATAATCGGGTCAACTGGAGGACAAAATCCCGTTCCCGGCATAACGGGTGTAATCGGTACACATTCCGGTTCACAAATAGGCTGTTCCATAATTGGCGGCGGACATTCTGGTACTGGCGGCGGACAAACCGGTGCAGGAGGCGGTACTTCCTGCTTTGGAACCTCTTTCACTACCGGTTGTGGAGGAAGCTGGGGGGCTTCCTTAACCGTCATGCTCGCCATATTCATCGTATAATAATTGTTTATATCAATTTCAGGAATAATCGGCATTTTTGGAGTGTATGGTGCTTTTGGCGCTTCTTTGATAATCGGTGCTTCCTTAATAGGTGCTTGAACGATCGGCATTTCTTTTGGTTTTTCTTTCGCAAACGGATGCTCAGCAGTCGGCATTTCTTTATTAGCTCCCAGATTAACGCCTGCAGCCGGTTTATGTCCCCAAGGGTTATCTTTTTTTATCGTTCCCCCTGAAGATGGGACTTTTACTTTCATACCGGGCATAATCATATCAGGGTTGCTGAGCTGTGAATTCATTTTTTTCAGCTCTTCAAAATTAACGCCGTACTTCTTGGCGATCTTCCAAAGAGTATCCCCCTTCTGTACGATATGGATCTTCACTCTGATTTCCCTCCTATGGAATAAGTCCATATAGTGTATGTGAAAATGGGCAAAGTGCTAATAATCTTCAAAAAAACTTATGCAAAGTATCGGAAATTTATGATTGGGGGAAAGCGGCCCCTCTAAAAAAAGCAAAAAAAATAGAGCAAGATAGCTTGCTCCATTTTGGGTTTATCGCAAATTAAACGGGCAGTAAGACTCCATTGATTTGAGTGTCCCTTTATGCGTAATTCAGCATTTTTTCCAGCGCTAATTTAGCTTGGCTGGCTATCGGTACGTGTACCTTGATGATATTTTGGTTGCCATCCTGTTCAAGAGTATCCAGGCACCAGACCAAATGTGGAAGATCAATCCGGTTCATCGTCATGCACGGACACATATGCGGATTTAGCGAAACTATTTTTTTATCCGGATGCTCCTTGATGATTCTGTTAACGAGATTCATCTCTGTACCGATCGCCCACTCGCTTCCCGGTTCTGCATTTTCGATTGCTTTAATAATGTAGGCAGTTGACCCCGCCATATCCGCAAGCTCGACAACTTCCCTGCTGCACTCAGGGTGAACAATAATTTTCATCTTCGGATATTGACTCCGGATCTCATGAATATTTTCCACTGTGAAATTCTCATGCACGGAGCAATGGCCTTTCCACAAAATAACTTTGATTTTGGAAACATCCCCGTCAAATTCGAGTCTTTGATCAATTGGATTCCATACAGCCATTTCATCCAAACCAACACCAAGATTAAAGGCAGTATTTCGTCCTAAATGCTGATCCGGCAAAAATAAAATCCGCTCTTTTTGCTCGAATGCCCATTTCACCATTTTTTCAGCATTAGAAGAGGTAACCGTTGCTCCGCCATGAACTCCGACAAATGCTTTAATGGCAGCTGTGGAATTAACGTAAGTTAACGGTAAAATTGTATCCCCGAAAAGTTCCTGGAGCTTATCCCAGGCCCGTTCGGTTTGATGAATATCCGCCATATCCGCCATCGAACAGCCTGCCCGCATATCCGGCAAGTAGACTTTTTGGTTTTCAGACGTTAAAATATCAGCCGTTTCCGCCATAAAGTGAACACCGCAAAAAATAATAAACTCCGCTTCTTTATTCGCTGCAGCCAATTGAGCTAAACGAAGAGAATCTCCGGTTGCATCAGCAAACTGAATGACTTCGTCTTTTTGATAATGGTGGCCCGGAATGTATAATTTCGTTCCCCATTTTTCTTTTGCTGCCAGCACTTTTTCTTCAAGCTCTTTTGTTGACATGCTTTTATATTTCTCAGGAATAATCGTTGTACTCTGTAATGATGCTAAAATACTCATTTTTATTCCTCTCCTTTATCCAATAGTACTTTTACGCTGATATCGAGAGCTTTATAGGAATGTGTTAAAAATCCAAGTGAAATATAGTCCACCCCTGTATCGGAATAAGCAGGCAGTGTGCTTAGCTGAATCCCGCCTGACGCTTCCGTCACGATTCCCTCAGGAACCAATTTAATAAATTCCTTGATTTCTTCCGGTGTCCGGTTATCAAACATGATGACATCCGCTTTTGCCTTTACGGCCTCGATGACTTGTTCTTCCGTCTCGACTTCTACTTCAATTTTCACCATGTGCCCGCAATTTTTTCGGGCTGTTTCAACTGCCCTCGTAATCGAACCGGCAAATGAAATATGATTATCCTTAATCATGATGCCGTCGTATAATCCGAAGCGGTGATTAAATCCTCCCCCGGTGCGGACAGCATATTTTTCAAGCATTCTGAGGCCCGGTGTCGTTTTCCGGGTATCACATATTTTCGTATGAGAGCTGTTTAACGCCGCTACAGCCTTGTTGGTTAAAGTCGCGATTCCGCTCATCCGCTGAACGAGGTTAAGAATGACTCTTTCCCCTTTTAATAAATCATTGATTTTCCCTGAAACGACTGCCAATCTTTGTCCGGCTTCAATCCTGTCTCCATCTTTGACTTGGACTTCAATGGCAATTTCGGAATCGAATAGGCGGAAACCTGTTTTAATAATTTCCTCTCCGCAAAAAATCCCCGCTTCTTTTGCGATAAAAACAATTTCCCCTTTTGTATCATCAGCGAAGATAAGATCAGTCGTGATATCCTGTTCCCCGATATCTTCGATAAAAAAATGATTAAGTAGCGAACACAGTTTGAATTTGTTCATGGCCTTTATCCTCTTCCCGCTCGTATTTGTGTATAATTGATTTTTTAATCCAATTGCGGTCATCTTCAAAAGGAAAATCACTTCTAAAGTGTCCGCCGCGGCTTTCCTTCCGCTTGAGAGCAGATTCAGTTATAAGCTCTGCGGTGAGCACCATAAAAATCTTTGTCAGCTCTTGGATGCTGTAAGCGTCCAGTTCCTTTAGCTGATGAACCGAAAAACGTGCCAGCCAGTTTTTCTGTTTGAGGAGCATCTCCGCATTTCGGACAATTCCCACTCTCTCCATCATGTTTGCCCTGAGCGTATCCATTTCCGGCAGCTCAATGCTTTTTTTGTCAGAAGGCTTTTGCGCGAATGTTGGTTCCGCTATTTCTTGAAAAAGAGGCTTTTTATTTATCCATTCAGCAAGTTTTTTCCCTTGATATAATCCCTCCAATAAGGAGTTGCTGGCTAAACGGTTTGCTCCGTGAAGCCCCGTGCAGGCCGCTTCGCCAATCGCATGCAAACCGGAAATGGAGGTGCGGCCGATTAAATCCGTTTTAATTCCCCCCATTAAAAAATGACTGCCCGGGACGACAGGGATCCTTCCTTTTGATAAATCAAGCCCATTTTCCTTACAAATGGCCGTAATCGAAGGAAATCTTTCCGTAAAGTTGGCAATCGTAGAAATATCCAAATAAATATTTTGTCCCTTGCTGACATACTCATAGATTTTTTGCGAAACGACATGCCTTGGGGCAAGATCTTTATACGGGTGAACTCCCTCCATAATCGGGGTCCCGTCATCGGTAACAAGGATGGCCCCTTCCCCTCTGACTGCTTCAGAAATAAGCCCTCTTGTTTCTCCGTCTATATATAACAAAGTGGGGTGAAATTGATTAAATTCCATATCAACAATTTCAGCACCAGCCAAATAAGCCATCGCGACCCCGTCCCCTGTTACGGTCTCAGCGTTTGAAGTATATGGATAAAGTTGGCCGCAGCCGCCGGTAGCAAGAATCACATAACTGCTAAAATAGGCAACTATCTTCCCATCCGGCTTTTTCGCTTTAACGCCAATACAGCGGTTATCCTTTATGATCAATTCGTATACAAAAACATCTTCTTCTATTGTAATATTATCCTTTAATTCACCAATCAAATATTCCACAACGTTTTTTCCGGTAGCATCTCCGCCGCTATGGACAATTCGTTTTTCACAATGCGCGCCTTCCATTCCAAGCATCAGGCCGCCCTGTTCGTTTTTATCAAAAACAGATCCCTTTGTATAAATTTCTTCAATAAGAGCCGGTGCTTCATAAATAATTTTCCGGACTGACTCCTCATCATTATAAAACCGTCCTGCTTTTAGGGTATCCATGAAATGTTTGGATGGATGGTCATCTGCACCCATTGCCGCAGCAATACCTCCTTGGGCCAGAAAGGAATTCGCATTTCTGAGTTTTGATTTTGTGAGTACTCTCACATGCAAATCCTTATCAAGATGAACTGCCAATTGCAAGGCAGCTACTCCACTTCCAATGATTAATACATCATCATGTGTCATTTTATTGCCTCCTGTTTTACAGGTGTCTTGACATATATATTTACATAGAATTACACTATTTACAAGTATTTTTCGATAAAAATAAGTCCTGGAGAGGTACTATGATCTATTTTGATTTTGCCGCAACAACTCCATTAGACCGGGAAGCCGCAGAATTTTATGTAAAGGCAGCCGTTGAATATTTTGGGAACCCAAGCAGCCTTCACGATATTGGCTCTCAAGCTGCTGCATTGCTTGAAAATTGCCGGGAGGAACTCTCTGGCTTACTGGGTGTGGACAAAAAAGGATTATTTTTTACCAGCGGAGGGTCTGAAGGGAACTTTCTCGCGATCGAAGCCCTGCTTTCCGCTTCAGAAAAAAAGAAAAACCATATTATTACCGGAATCGCCGAGCATTCGTCCATTCACGGCAGTATGAAGAGACTGGAGAAATCGGGATGGTCCGTGACCTATCTTCCATTTAATTCAGATGGAATCATTGATGTGGCGCAATTGGCAGCAGCGATTACTCCAGAAACAGCACTTGTTTGCATTCAGCATGTTAATTCGGAAATCGGGACAATACAGCCGATTGAAGAAATTGCCCGTATTTGTAAACAAAATGGTATCTATTTTCACAGTGATTTTGTTCAGTCATTTGGAAAATTAGAGATAAGAAAAGCGGCCAGTCTTGTCAGCAGCTTTTCTTTTTCCGGACATAAGATCTATGGGCCGAAAGGAACTGGCTGCGTTTATGTCGATCCGTCCATTGGCTGGGGTCCTTTCTTTCCGGGAACGACTCATGAGCAGGGATTCAGGCCTGGAACAGTCAATGTTCCGGGAATTGCAGCAATGACGCTTGCCGCAGAAAAAATATCGGGGCATCTTTCTGAGGAATACAGAAAGTTTCAATTGCTCCGCAGCAGTTTCTTGGAAAAATTGGAACCAATCTGCCCATTCTTGACGATTTACGGAGCAGAGGAAGATGCTCAGCTGCCGAGCATTATCGGGCTGGGATTCTCCGGAATGGAAGGCCAACTGATGATGCTCGAATGTAACCGGCTGGGGTTTGCCATTTCAACGGGCAGTGCCTGTCAGGTTGGAATGCAGTCACCTTCCAAAACGATGCTGGCATTAGGGATAGAAAAGGACCGTGCTAAGGAATTTTTCCGTGTTTCATTTGGAAAAACGACTTCTCTTGAAGAGGTGCATAAGCTTGGAGAAACACTTCTTCACATCGCAGCAAAACTGAATATGCTAAAATAGTTAGGTGAGAAGCATATAGGAGGTAACCAATGGCAATGCAAAAAAAATTGTTGGGAGAAGAACGCCGTTCATGGATTTTGGAGCAGCTGAAAGAAAGCCCAACACCTTTAACCGGCAGTGAACTTGCTGTCTTGGCAAATGTAAGCAGACAAGTTATTGTCGGCGATATAACCATTTTAAAAGCGAAAAATGAACCGATTATTGCAACCAGCCAAGGCTATATGTATTTAAAGCAAAACGCGGTTTCCACTTTTTATGAAAGGACCGTTGCCTGCCGCCATTTGCCGGAGGATACGGAAAGTGAATTAAATTTATTGGTTGATCATGGCGTTACGGTAAAAGATGTCCGGATCGATCATCCTGTTTATGGAGATTTAATTGCCTCGATCATGGTTTCGAACCGTGAAGAGGTTAAGCAATTTATGAATAAAGTCAGGACAACCCAGGCAGGCTATTTGTCTGAGCTTACAGACGGTTTTCACCTTCATACATTGTCTTCTGCCAGTCAGGATAACTTGGAAAAAGCAGAAGCAGCCCTGCATAAAGCCGGGTTTTTGGCCGAACAAGAATAGGAGTGATATTAAGGACAGTAACCTTTTTTCGAAAAAGGTTTTGTCCTTAATATTTTTTTAGGACGTTTTTCTTTTGTTTTGAAGGATGATTTGTCCTTCATATTGTTTTTATGGACAGTCCCTTTGTTTTTGATGGATAATTTGTCCTTCATATTGTTTTTATGGACAGTCCCTTTGGTTTTGATGGATGATTTGTCCTTCATATTGTTTTTATGGACAGTCCCTTTGTTATTAATGAATGATTTGTCCTTCATATTGCTTACAACGAAAAAAAGAGGATGTCTCCATAAGATCAGGGACATCCTCTTTTCAGTATTCTTAATTAAAATCGATCAAATAGGACGGGTAGCTGCCGAGCAGCTTGACGCCGCAGCCCAGTGCTTCCAATTCCTCAATCGCACCGGGAATTAAGACTTGATCAAGCTTCATATCCAAATCAATAATGAAAAAGTAATTTCCAATACCGGTTTTCATTGGTCTTGACTCGATTTTGGAAAGGTTAATCTTGCGCCAAGCAAAGGCAGACAAAACGGTATGAAGGGCTCCAGCATAATCGTCCGGAAGCGTAACCATGACCGTAGTTTTATAGCCCAGCAGACCTTCATCCGTAAAATCCGATTCAATATTCTGATTGGATAAAATAACGAAACGGGTGTGGTTATAAGCAAAATCATGGATATCCTTTTGGACGATCTCTAAACCATACTCAGCCGCGGCTGCCTCATTGGCAATCGCCGCAGACAGCACTTCCGGATGATCTTTTACCATGATTGCCGCCGCAGCAGTCGAACCGACACTTTCAACAGAAGCATTTTTAAAATACTTATGTAAAAATTTATGACACTGTGCAATCGCATGGGTATGGCTATAAATTTTTGTAACCTTTTCCCAATTATCCTTATTTTCAGGATGTACCATAAACTGCTGCCTGATCGGTGCAGTAATTTCCCCAATAATCGGCACATCCACTTCTCTCGTTAAGTAATCGAGCGTGATAGGAACGGACCCCTCTAATGCATTTTCCACTGGGACAACAGCCAGGTCCACCTCCTGATCGACAACAGCATCGATACAATCAGGTATCGTACGATAAGGCAGATGTTCGAAATTAGGAAAAAAGCGATTCACCGCCATCTCCGTAAACGTGCCCTTTGGACCAAAATATCCTACTTTCACAATCTCTCTCCCCTTTTTGTTATGGCAAAGTCCGAATCTGCCGGTCCGAATTGCCTTCACCTATGCGCCAGTTCCAAGAACTTCAACTTTATCTACAAATTCTAATTTTTTCAATTCAGTCAGGAATTCATCAATTTCCATACGAATATCTGACGTATTTAATGACATCGTGACGTTTGCCCTGCCTTGGAGCGGTATTGTCTGGTGAATCGTCAGTACATTGCAGCCGGACTGGGCGACAACGTTTAATAATTTGGACAACGTGCCCGAACGATCCTCGAGATGAAAGAAGAGCGTGACAAGCCTTTCCTGTTTAATTGTAGAAAACGGAAAGACTGTATCACGGTATTTATAAAACGCACTTCTGCTCAAATCAACGCGGTGTACGGCATCCCAAATCGATTCCGCTTTTCCCCTCTCGAGCATTTCTTTTACCTCAAGTGTCTTTTTCATTGCTTCAGGCAAAACGTCTTCACGAACCAAATAAAATTTTTTATCGAATTTATTCGTTCTCATCTCTCCACCTCAATATGTTCAAAAGGCCGCCTCTACTCGATAAACTCAAATTCAAAGTCTAATATTCTGACAATGTCCCCGTTATTAGCCCCTCTTGCCCGCAGGGCATCATCCACACCAAGGCCGCGAAGTTGCCGGGAAAAACGGCGCACGGAATCTTCCCTTTGAAAATTCGTCATTTTAAAGAGTTTCTCGATTTTTTCCCCAGACACCACATATGCTCCATCTGGATCTCTTGTAATTTTGAAGGCTTCAGGGTCTGCTTCATGCTTATACATAACATGATGAACCCCAGTTTCTTCTTCCTGCGTAAGCGGGAACTCGGGCGTTTCTTCCAGTTTATCAGCGATTACATAAAGGAGATCCTTCAAACCTTGCCGCGTAATGGCCGAGATTGGAAAAATCGGATAGTCGTCCGTTAACCGCTCCTTAAACTTTTGTAAATTTTCTTCTGCCTCAGGCATGTCCATCTTATTGGCAACGATGATTTGCGGACGTTCTGTTAACCTGAGATTGTATTCCTTCAGTTCTTTATTAATCGCCAAATAGTCCTCGTAAGGATCGCGGCCTTCGATCGCCGCCATATCAATAACATGAACAATAACCCTTGTCCGTTCAATATGCCGCAAAAATTGATGGCCCAAGCCCACTCCCTCGTGAGCCCCCTCAATTAATCCCGGAAGATCAGCCATGACAAAGCTTCTGCCATCTTCTGTTTCGACCATTCCTAGGTTCGGTACAATCGTCGTAAAATGATATTCCGCAATTTTCGGTTTAGCAGATGATACAACAGACAACAGTGTCGATTTCCCGACACTAGGGAATCCAACTAAGCCGACATCCGCCAAGAGCTTTAACTCAAGGATGACATCGCGTTCCTGGCCGGGCTCTCCATTTTCCGACAGCTCCGGTGCCGGGTTTGCTGGCGTGGCAAATCTCGTATTGCCCCGGCCGCCGCGGCCGCCCTTGGCAATAACGGCCCGCTGACCGTGTTCAACTAAGTCGGCAATTACTTCATTCGTTGCTTCATCCATAACAACCGTTCCCGGCGGTACTTTGACAACCATATCCTTGGCGTTTCTGCCATGCTGATTTTTAGACATCCCGTGCTCACCGCGCGTTGCTTTAAAATGACGCTGATAACGGAAATCCATTAAGGTCCGCAATCCTTCGTTTACTTCAAAGATGACATCTGCACCTTTTCCGCCATCTCCGCCGGCTGGTCCGCCCTTTGGGACATATTTTTCACGGCGGAAAGCAACCATTCCATTGCCTCCGTCTCCGCCTTTAACATAAATTTTCACTTGATCGACAAACATCTAAATTTATCCTCCCGTCTGCATAATTGGTTCTTTTAAGACGGACGAACACCGCTCATCTCTTTGCCGTTACCTTAATGGCATGTATACTTCGATGGCGAGTTCGGATTCTGAAAATTCCTTAACCGTTGCAACTAACTCATTTGTCTTCGTTTCATTCAGGAATTTTTCAATCCGCTCTTTATGCTTTATTATACCGCTAAAATCAAAAAAGAATCGGGCCCCATCCTTCTGCGGGTCAATTGAAATGGCTAAATGATTTTCAGCAAATGCAGCGACTGAAGCATTCAAACAAGTAAAGAAATCAGAGGTCCACTCCGTCAGTTCCGCTTCGTTAATTTTTAGCTGCCCAAAATCTTGAAGAACTTCGTATTCCAGAAGAAAAATATTATTTTCCCAATTTGCTCTTAAAAGTAATGACGCAAAGACGGGAATATGTAAATTGGATAACTTCGTTTCATGCTGTGCTTCAATCACAATTTCATCAATGATCGTTTTTGCCCTGTCAATACGATTCAAATCCAGATTTCCTTTGATTAATTGCAGTTTATTTAACCAGTCATGCCGAGAATGACGCAGCACCTCGATCATATTCCACTCTTTTTCCATACGCGCTCTCCTACTTCAATTGTCAGAAAACTGTTTGCTTTAGTATATCAGAAAAGTTGGCTGGAGTAAGTATTTTTATGCATTTATATCCATTTGAGGGCTAAATTGAAGCTATTTTCGAAGACTTTCCCTAAAAAAGGAAGCACCTGTCCCTAATAATTTATATTCAAAAAGAAAACTCTAACCAATTGGGTTAGAGTTTTCAAACATGCAGTTTATGCTTCTTGAGCTGCTGGATATACGCTAACTTTTTTGTGATCGCGGCCAAAGCGTTCAAATTTTACAACGCCATCGATTTTTGCATAAAGAGTGTCGTCACCGCCGCGGCCAACGTTTTCACCTGGATAAATCTTTGTTCCGCGCTGACGGTAAAGGATAGAACCGCCGGTTACGAATTGGCCGTCTGCACGCTTAGCACCAAGGCGCTTAGCGATAGAGTCACGTCCGTTCTTTGTAGAACCTACCCCTTTTTTAGATGCAAACAACTGAAGATCTAATTTTAATAACATTTATTCCACCTCCCGCTTTTTGAAGGTCAATTTCATATTTTTTCCGTACTCTTCTTCAATCGACCGCAGTGAAACCACCATACCTTCGAGAAGAAGCTGCACTTTCTCATTAATGTCTTCCGGCAGGTTTTCCGGAACAACACAGCGGAGAAAGCCATCTTTTCCTTGCTCAATCTCCGGGGTCACACCCGTTAGGGCGTGCACCGCATTGATGGCACCTATGGAAACAGCTGATACGCCTGCGCAGACAATATCGCGTCCCCGTTCGGCAAAAAATGCATGGCCGCTGATTTCAAAGGACCCAATTTGATCGGAAATAGTACGAGTAATCGTAATATTAATCATCTAGAACACCAACACCTTACGCGTTGATTTTCTCAATCACTACTTTTGTATATGGCTGACGATGACCTTGCTTTTTACGATTGTTTTTCTTTGCTTTGTACTTGAACACGATAATTTTCTTTTGACGGCCTTGTTTTTCAACTTTAGCTGTAACGGTTGCGCCTGCTACAACAGGACTGCCCACTTTTACAGTTTCACCGCCGACGAAAAGAACCTTGTCAAAAGTAACAGTTTCGCCTGCTTCTGCATTTAATTTTTCAATGTAGATTGCTTGGCCTTCTTCTACTTTCACTTGCTTGCCGCCAGTTTCGATAATTGCGTACATAACTGCACCTCCTTATAAACTAAGACTCGCCAATTACAGGCGTTTTGCTAAAGCAAAAGCTTATTACCTGCTCTGAGCGGTTGTAGCACGGGTGCTACAAACATAACATTAAAATACTAACACACTTAGAACAAATGGTCAATAGAAAGCAGCAGCTTTCGCAGAGAGCTCCTGTTCATCCCCAAATTGTTTAATATGATAAAAAGGAGCCGCCGCTTCCTGAATGTGAAACAGCACTTTTAGATGTGCCGTTTCTTCAAACAAAGCTTGATAGTTCTTATCCGGGCCTTCAAAGCTCTCCTTCACTTCTTTTGTTGCTTCAACTAAGACCGCTTCAAATTCGGAATGGCGATGCTCAAACAGCTCCCGCTCCAACCGGAAAGCAAGCGTGTCTGCACTCAAGACTCTTCCTGTTCCTTCGCAGACCGGGCATTTTACCTGCAAGGCTTCCGAAAGAGTAACGCGCGTTTTTTTTCGGGTCAGCTGCAAGATTCCTAATGGCGTAAAGCCGATCAGCTTCGTTTGTTTTTCATCCTTTTTAAGGTCTTTTTCGACCTTCTGCAAAATCAGCTCTTTATCCTCTTCCCTTTTCATATCAATAAAATCAATTAAGATCATTCCTGCTAAATCGCGAAGGCGAATCTGACGGGCGATCTCTGCTGCGGCGAGCTGATTGGTTTTGACGATTGTATCCTCAAGGTCAATTTTTCCGGAAAACTTTCCGGTATTGACATCAATGATGGTTAAAGCTTCCGCTTCATCAAAAATGAGATAAGCCCCATTTTCAAGCCAAACAATCCTTTTTAAAAGTTTATCGATTTCATGCTCGGCACGATAGGATGAAAAAATATTTTCCTTTTGATGATAATAATGGAGCTTTACCTTCCCCTTATTGACAAGGTCGCACGCTTCCAGCTTTTGCTTTAAGGAAAGATCATCGACGATGACCTCTCCGCCGGTCATTTTACTGACGGAATCAATCACCTTTTCAGTAAAGGAATCCTTTTGCAAAAGCAGACCGGGCCGATGCAGAGAAGAGGATTGCTGCAGGAGCGCTTTTGCTTCCAGTCTCAGCTGATTCAGTTCTGCGATCAGTTCCTCTTCGTTACAGGAGATGCTGGATGTTCGAAAAATGATCCCCTCATCTGCTTCCTTGATCCGAGCTCCTAATCCGCGCAAAAATCTTTGTTTACCTTCATCGGCAATTTTTTTCGAGACAGCCACGTAACGTCCCTTGGGCATATAAATCAAATGGGTTCCCGAGAGTTCAATGATGCCGGTTGCCTTTGCTCCTTTTGTTCCGGTTGCATCCTTAATAATTTGGACAGGGATTTTCTCCCCTTGGTGAACAAACTTCGCAATACTATTCTGTTCTTTCTTTTTTCGGTCATCCGATAACACATATCTTTCCAGCAAATGACAAGGCAGATACGCGTTCTTTTCTTCACCGATTTCGATGAAGGCAGCATTCATTCCCGGCAAAACCTTTGTCACGGTTCCATAAAAAATGTTCCCGACGAGCGATCGCTGTTCAGGATGATCAATGAACAGCTTTTCTACTTTATTATTCATAAGCAATGCATAACGCTTTTCTCTTGTTGTGCAGTTGACGATCAATGTTTCCAATCTGACTTCCTCACTTTTTCTTCCTTTATATTATCTATTATAACGAAAAATCAGTAAGAAAATAGAAGATCGCCAATTTTATCTGTCACACGCTTTTCCGTAAAATAAGCATGGAGAAGTTCATTTTCATCAAGCATCCTTTTTTCACTGCCGTCTCCCTCGATGATAATCGGGTGTTTACACCCCCGCTGAAAACGCTGCAAAACCTGAATAAGCATTTCCTCTTCCCCGGCTTTAATCGGGATCAGGTTATGAGGCCCGGCTTTTTTTCCATAATACCGTTCCAATAAAAAGCGCATAAACACATAGCGTCTCTGTTTCCATTCATGATAGAGCGAAAACGACAGGAAAGCCATAATAACCCAAAGATTAAGATGATAAGGGGCGGCGGCAAGAGTAACAATCGCAAATAAGCCTAAAAAAACAGTTGAAAGGCGGAGCGTCATTCGATGTGCTTCAGGAAACGGCATTTTTAATGAAAATAATAAAAAGGCAAGCTTTCCTCCATCGAGGGGCCAGATCGGGAACAAGTTAAATAATAAAATCATCCCATTAAACTCAAGAAACAATCGAAAAAGATCACCAGAAATAAGAGACATTGAATACAAGAGATATGAGACAGCATACATCCAAATATGCTGCACGGGGCCTGCCAGGACAACGAACATTTCTTCACGCAGCGGTCTGTTTCCATGCTCATCCATTTCCGCTACTCCGCCGAAGGGAAGAAGTGTAATCCGCTTAATCCGCCATGAAAAAAAAGAAGCTGCAGCAGCATGCCCCATTTCGTGGATAAAAATGATCGCAAGCAATAAGCAAACCTCTAAAAAATGGGCGGTGGCGATCGATATTGCAATGACAATCCACAACAACGGATGGATATGAATCTTCCTGATTAGATCGTTCAACTTAATCAAAACGAATCACCTGGATTGGATCAATAAAATGATCGCCTTTTTTTATAGCAAAATAAAATTCGCCTTTTGTTTTATCTTTCCCTTCTGAGCCTGAAACGGTCCCTACTGCTTTTCCTTTTTTGATGGATTCATAGGCATGAACATTAATCGCCTCAAGATTTCCATACCATGATTCTGTTTGGTCGGCATGCTGAATGATCACCGTTTTTCCAAGTCCATCCTTTATTCCGGCAAATTGAACGACTCCCTCATTCATCGCCTCCACCTGTGTTCCCTTACTCGTTTCGATCATAATTCCTTGTCCATTCTTTTGAAAGTTTTCAAGGATTTTTCCTGAAGCTGGAACGGCATATTCCGTATTTGCATTGGTTTTAACAGTCGACTTTTTGTCGGATACAGGTAAAAGCGCAAGCGGCTTCCCAAACTTTTGTTCATACCAGTCTGTTACCGCAGCAAATTGAAATTCAGTCCCCATTGCTTTTTTCACCACGCTTCTGGCAGGGTCAAACGAAGCAGAGTGGTTACGGAACAAAATGGCAATGCAAAGAAACAAACAGGCTGAAGCTAATATTTTGAAAAAGAAAACTTCCTTTCTAAATAAAGGATGGGGATCTTCTTCATTTCCGCCGCCATCATAGGAAATGTACTGATTAAAGCCGGACTGTTCTTCTTCCTCCGGCAGCGGCAGAATCTGTTCCGGCTTCGAAAAGTGAACCATTCTCTCTTTCTCTTTCTTCCTTTTTGCAATCCGGCGGCGAATATCATCCGATCTTGAACGCACCATACCCTTTCACCTTCCATCCATTTCCCGCTTTTTGTACAAGTTTATGTCTGTATTAAATAGAGTATGACAGGAGATTGATCTCCCTATCCCCCTTTGGCGGATGAATGGAATGAACATAAAAAGGCCTGGATCCATAAGAGATCCAGACCAAATTTTTATGTTTATTTCGCCCCAAAAAATTTCTTCAGTTTTGAAAACATACCCTTTTCATGTTCTTCAAGAGGCTGAAGCGGGATCGATTCGCCCAAGATTCTGCGGGCAATGTTTCGATAAGCGATAGAAGCTTTATTGTTAGGATTTAAGGCAATCGGTTCGCCGTGATTGGATGCTTTGATGACATCATCATCGTCGACGACGATTCCTAGAAGTTCAATTGACAAATGGGTGGTGATTTCATCGACATCAAGCATATCGCCTTTTTTCATCATGTGATTGCGGATCCGGTTGATGACTAATTTCGGCGGCTCAATGCCTCTTTCTTTTTCAAGCAGACCAATGACCCGGTCCGCATCGCGTACTGCGGATGCTTCAGGAGTAACAACGACAATTGCTTTATCAGCACCGGCCACTGCATTTTTAAATCCCTGCTCAATCCCTGCCGGGCAGTCGATAATAATATAATCATAATCCTGTTTCAGGAAGTCAATTAATATTTTCATTTGCTCCGGATTTACGGCTGTTTTGTCCGTTGTTTGCGCAGCCGGAAGCAAGTATAATAAATCTTCAAACCGTTTATCTTTCACTAAAGCCTGATGGATTTTGCATCTTCCTTCGACCACATCCACTAGATCGTAAATAATTCTATTTTCAAGACCCATAACAACATCCAAATTTCGAAGACCAATATCAGTATCAACTAAACATACTTTTTTCCCTTGAAGAGCTAATGCTGTTCCTATATTAGCAGAAGTTGTTGTTTTACCAACGCCGCCCTTACCGGATGTAATGACTATTGCTTCTCCCACTTTAACGTCCCCCTTCTAATCTAGTTAGATTAGGTCTTAGATGCATTAATCCTTGTAATCTATCGACAACAATTTGTCGGCTGCTATCTATGTATGCGCATTCCATGAGATGGTTTTCAGCGCTGTCTGCCCGGTCAGGTGCCCTGTTTAAGCAGTCACTGATGCGCAGCTGCGATGGCCTCATACTTGAAGCAGCAATGACAGCTTCATCATTTCCATAGCAGCCTGCATGGGCAATCCCTTTTAATACTCCCATGATGAATATATTCCCTCCAGCCTTGACCGTGCCTCCGGGATTCACATCACCGATGAGAAGCAGATCTCCTTCTGCCTCAACAACTTGTCCAGAACGAATAATTCTTGAAATGGTTGTCATTCCATTTTCTTCGATTTGTTTTTGAGCTTCTTCCTTAGAAATAACCTTCGATTCAATTTCATCAACGGTAAGATTCTTTTTTTGTCTGACTAAGCTTTTTAATTCTTCTTGCTGGTTTTCTGTTAAATATCGATAGCCAGTCTCGAGCTTTACCGGAATTAACACTTTGTCTTCATTCGTTCGGAAGCTGGCGGACAATTTCTCGTCCAGCTCCTTTTTTAATTCCTCGTAGGAACAGTCATCATTTAGATGCAGGGTTAACCCATCTTTCGTTCCCTTTATTGTAACATTCTGCCATTTTTTCATGAAGAGTTTCACCTCAAAAGCGAAAAAGAATAGGCTGCCCGAAGCAGTCTTAATGATTGATTGGATCTTATCCCACGTTTACAATTCGACAAAAATAAAACAAATTCCTCTTTATCTAAAAAGAAATAGACGAATTTCAGTCAGTCAATCCGCTGATATTCTGAAAACTTTTCAAATTGCCGTTTTAATGGATAAGCAGCGATGATGATAAAGACCATGTTGAGAAGAAGCGTTGGGAAAAAGCGCAAGTACAAAAAGCCCGAAAAATCAATCGAAGTGATGCCAATCAGTTTATTCATTTCATAAACGAGAATTTCCAATAAGGCTACTCCGATAAGCGAAACAAAAGAAACGGAAAAAATATTAACTTGAAGCACCTTCATAAGTCTGGAAATAAAATAGGCTATTAGCGGAAATAAAAATAAATATATTCCGAGTATTTCCGTGAATACAATATCAAATAATAACCCAAACAGAAATCCGTACAGAATGCCTTGTTTCATACTGCCATAGACAGTAAAAAAAAGAATGGCGACCATCAAAAAGCGGGGCGCCAAAATTCTTTGGCCTCCAAAAAGATCCCCGGGTAAATACTGAACAAATAAGCTTTCAAAAATTAACAGAATCATAAATAGGAGGGCGGGGAAGTATTTTTTCACAAATTCTCCCCCTTTGCTTCTCCCAGATCGCTGGCAGAAGCTTGTGTTCCTCCGCTCTTAATGACAAGTACATTTTCAATATCATAAAAATCGGCGCCCGGTTTGATCGAAGCGGTTTGTGTTAATCCATACTGATCCGTTTTCACACTTTGGACCTTTCCAATCAGCAGTCCTGAAGGAAATACACCGCCTAAACCGGAAGTAATCACCGTTTGGCCCTTTTCAATTTTGGCATCATGGGGAATTCCTTTTAACAATAACAGCTTTTTCTCTTGATCGTACCCTTGAATCAAGCCATAAGCATTCGCATTCCCCTGAACGTAAGCAGAGATTCGGTTTTTTGGATCGAGAGAGCTTAATAGCTGAACCGTCGAGCTGAACTGATTCACACTTTTCACTTTGCCGACCAGGCCTGTAGCTGTCATAACAGCCATGTTTTGTTTGATTCCGTTTACTTTCCCTTTGTTGATTACAATTAATTCATGCCACCGATCAGGATTCCTGCCAATTGCTGAAGCAGGGATTGTTTCAAAATCACTCAGGTTCTTCTTTTCGCCCAATACATCACGCAGCTGTTTATTGTCTTTTTCCAGCTTTTGAACCTGTGCTTCTAAGCTGACCAACTTTTCAACGCGCTTTTTCAATTGTTGATTTTCTTGATATGTATTTTGCAAATCCTGAAGATTTTCAAATAAGCCTACAAAAAATGCCGTAGGCTTTGCTGCCAGGGATTGAACCCAGCCGGCCGTATCCTTAACAAACTGCTCCGGCCAAGACGGCTGACTCCTCTCCCTAAGAGAAAACCCAATCAATGCCACGAGAATAATAATACTGACAAGCAGAACGATCAGACGTTTATTCAAAAAGAATTGTGGCATGATGAAACACCTCTATTTTATCTGGATAAAAAGCTAATTTATCGTGAATCTCTTGCTTTATTTTTAAATAAATTGATATGCTCTAACGCATTTCCGGTACCGACGGCAACGCAATCAAGCGGATTTTCCGCAATTAATACAGGCATTTTTGTTTCTTCGCTGATGATCCTGTCCAAATTTCGAAGCAAGGCTCCTCCGCCTGTTAATACAATGCCGCGGTCCATAATATCTGCCGCTAATTCCGGAGGTGTCTTCTCAAGCGTGTTTTTTACAGCATCAACGATTGCATAGACGGTATCACGAAGAGCTGCGGCGATTTCTTTTGGCGTGATTTCGATCGTTTTCGGCAGTCCTGTTAAAAGGTCACGGCCGCGGATTTCCATATTGTCAATGCCTTCAGGGTCTCCTGCTGAGCCGATTTCCATTTTGACAATTTCTGCTGTCCGGTCCCCAATCATTAAATTATAGTTTTTGCGGATATACGAAATAATCGCCTCGTCCATTTCATCACCGGCAATCCGGATCGACTGGCTCGTAACGATGCCGCCTAAAGAAATAATCGCGACTTCTGTTGTTCCTCCGCCAATATCGACGACCATGCTTCCGGTTGGCTCCCAAACCGGCAGATTGGCGCCAATGGCAGCGGCAAACGGCTCTTCAATCGTATAAGCATCGCGGGCGCCTGCTGCTCTTGTAGCATCAATGACAGCCCGCTCTTCTACAGCTGTTATACCGGATGGAACACAGACCATTACATAAGGCTTTCCGGAAAAAAATCCACCTTTACTTTTCGTAGCCTGGCGTATGTAATATTTCATCATGGTAGCAGTGGTTTCATAATCCGCAATGACTCCATCTTTCATGGGTCTTAACGCAACAATATTTCCCGGTGTACGGCCAATCATATTTTTTGCATCATTACCGACAGCGACAATGTTTTTGGTGTCTGTTTGCAAAGCAACAACGGAAGGTTCCCGAAGGACAACCCCTTTCCCTTTTACAAAAACAAGCGTATTCGCTGTACCTAAGTCTATTCCCAGATCTCTTGAACCAATTCCAAACATATTTGTATCTCCCTTTCTGATACGAAATGCAAAAGTTAAGGCTATTTATATAGTCATTTTTCAATGGTTTTTTAGAAAATCATGAGGTTTTTTAACGAAAAGAGTCCTAAAAAATCATAAACAATATTATAACCCAACGTCAAAAAAAATCCTAGTGTCACAAATAACCTTTTTCTTTTAAGCTGACAAATTTATTTTCACCGATGATCAGATGATCGAGGAGGTCAATCCCAATTATTTTACCACATTCCGCTAATCTTTTCGTTACTTCTACATCTTCACGGCTTGGACTTGCGTCTCCAGAAGGGTGATTATGCAGGCAAATAATGGAAGCAGATGAACGGCGGAGAGCTTCTTTGAACACCTCCCTAGGGTGCACGATCGAGGCATTTAAGCTTCCAATGAAGATAGTTTGTTTGTGAATTACTTGATTTTTGGTATTGAGGAATAAGCAGACAAAGTGTTCTTGGGTAAGAAAGCGCATTTCATTCATCATGTATTTCGCACCGTCTTCCGGAGAACGGATCACATAACGGTCGCTGAAGGCTAAGTTTGTAACCCTGCGGCCAAGTTCAACCGCCGCAAGAATTTGAATGGCTTTGGCGTGTCCAATCCCCTTTATCTCCGTAATTTCTTCTAATGTTGCAGATTTTAATAAGCGCAGGCCTTCAAACCTGGTCAAAAGGCGGTTAGATAATTGCAGAACGGATTCTTCCTTTGTCCCGGTGCGAAGCAGAATGGCAAGCAGTTCATGATTAGAAAGGCTTTGCGGACCATGATGAATAAAGCGCTCTCTCGGCCTTTCATCCTGTGGAAAATCGCGGATCATTAATGTGTTTTTTGTGGACATTCATTTTCCTCCTTATTTTTGGAGGAGTTAACGAACGGTCCCGCCTAATATGGCAGCACGTAGCCTGCCTTTTTCAATTCCCTGACTGTTCGTGAAACAGGCAGACCGACAACCGCAAAATAATCACCGTTTATTTTTTTGACAAGCATGCTGCCGAGTTCCTGGATGCCATAGGCACCGGCTTTATCGAGCGGTTCACCGCTGCGCACATAGGAAGAGATCTCCAAATCCGATAACTCCCAAAATGTCACTTCCGTTTTTTCATAAAAACATGCAGAACCTTTTGCTGAAAGAATGGCTACACCTGTGTAAACATCATGCTGTGTACCCGATAAACGTTTAAGCATTTGAAAAGCTTCCGCTTCATTTTCAGGCTTCCCTAAAATTTGCCCGTCTGCGACAACAATCGTATCAGAACCAATAACATACGCATCCTGGTTCTCCTGAAAAACAGCTTGTGCTTTTCGCTGGGCAAGCTCCATCACCACTTCTGACGGAGATAATTTTGAGTCAAACGTTTCATCTGCATCACTGCTGGAAATTTGGAATTGTAAACGAAGATTTTGCAGGAGTTCTTTTCGCCGCGGGGAAGAAGAGGCCAAAATAAGAGTTTGCATTCCATCACCTTACCTTCTTTTATTTCATATAGGGAGATACAACCATATCGTACCAAACTTTAACGAAGCTAACAATTTCTATCTTTAAAGTCTGCGAAAATTTTCCCATTTATTCTTGTAAACACAATGAAGCCTGTTCTTGTTAGAACAGGCTCACATTTCTTATTTCCCGGAAAATAAGTGAATTTACTGACAATAACAGGAATTTCGTC
>CAZAEW010000054.1:0-3993 GCA_964484065.1 uncultured Bacillus sp. | reverse complement strand
CTCACTTTCCGTTATTTTTGTTAATTTCTTTTCAGGTATTGTGATCGATTTTGAAAAGACTCCATCCATACTTTGATATGAATTTACAAGCTTTCTGGAATTTTCTCTGGAATCGGCCACTCCAAGAAATAAAAAGTGCTGACCGTTTATTTCGAAGTCCTGTGCAGGAATACCTGATTTCACTGCTTGTTTTGCAGCCATAGCAACAGCATTCTTTGAGGAATACATGCCGCCTTGCACAACATAAGTGGTCCATGATTTTAATAGTACAGGAGCAGATTTTCCTCCGCTTTCAGACCTATTTTCTCCAGTATTCTGCTGAGCAGGCGCCATGATCGAAGCAGGTTTCCCATAATCCTTTATGACTAATTTTAGCATGACAATCCCAAGGATTGTCCCAATAATCACAGCAAAAATAACAGGTAGAATGATCGACTTAAACCCGCCCAGTTTTTTCTTCCACGACTTTTTGTCTGTTGCGGATGGCAGGGTTTGGCGCACATCGCTGCTTTCGATTTGAAGTGGAGCATTTTCCGGCAGAATCCACTCAAAACTTCCTTCTGAGATCTCTTTTGCTGCAGCCGCTTCTTCAAGTGCATTATTTGTTGCGGGCGGTGCAGGAAGCGTTACTGTCTCCTGATTTGAATCGTCTATTATTTTTAATTCTTTTTTCGCAGGTTCTTCATGAAACGAACGTTTTTGTCCATTGATTTTCACGATGATCGTTTTGCCGCCAGTTGCCTTCGTCACGATCACTTCCCCTCTCTTCCGGACGCTGATTTGTTCTATCCTATCATAATGGCAAAAAAAAATAACAAGACTTTTGTCGTCTTGTTATTACAGGATTTCGTCAATATCACGGTTATTTCTGCTTATTGCGCTTTGGTCAAATCCGCAAAAGCGGCCTGCGGATTTGTTTTATTAGCAGGTTCAGGATAATCTGCTTTTGGCAGCTGCTTTTGCAGGTCTGTTAAACCTGGCATATAATAGGCGGAAACAGCAAGAGAATAAGTCATAGGCTGTGTGTTGTCACTAAGGGAAGTAATCTCTTTGCTTCCGGTATAGCTGATCGTCTCAACTACGATAATCCGCTTCATGTTTTCTAATGAATTAATAAAGTTTTCCAAATCTTCATATGCTGGTGATTCAATGCTCAACTGCACAGTAATTTTCGTCAATCCGCTTACGGATGATGTTTGCTGCTGGGCGGAAGCCCCATTTGTTGTTTGTCCACTCTGCTGACTGCTTGATGCAGATGTCGTTTGCGAGTTCTGCTGCTGAGCTGAAGTATTTTGGGAATTTTGCTGAGCAGAACTGCTCGAATTGCTGTTTGTTTGCGCGCTTCCATTTGAACTGTTTCCATTAGATTGATTGGAATTAGTTGTTGCTGCAGCCGGCTGGGAACTTACAGTTTCAACAGCGCCGCCATCCGTAAAAGTCATGGATTTGATTTTGCTGTTTGAGATTGTTTCAGCTTGCTGCAAATCTAAAATCAATTGATCCTGGAGTGACTTAACCGGTACTTGCTTTTGAAGTTCGGTTGTGTTTACACTAACCGATTCATTGTTAGATGTACTCTTTTTCTGCAATGCTGCCAAAAGCTGCTGCTCCGATTTTAATGACTGCTGTTTATTCTGTAAATCTGATTTTAACGGGCTCAAATAATAGAATTGCGCATAGACGATATACAAAATTAAAATAAGCAAAGCGGCGCCAATGGCTAGTTTTTCTTTTTGTGAGAAAGAAAGGTTCATGAACCGGTCACTCCTTCCTCTAAGTTGCCATCTTTTTTGCTTTCTGCAACGGCTTTCTTAATCGCTTCTTTATTAAACTGAATTTCAAATGAACCTGTGTAGCGCGGAACAATATGGCTGTCCGCTCCGGTCTGTGTTGAAGCAGTACTTGATGTATTGGAACCTACTGTAGTGGTAGTAGAAGTGCTTTCTGAGTTAGTTGTAGTATTCGTTTGGTTTGTTCCTGATGTTCCTGAGTTTGTGTCAGTTACTGTATTTAACGATTTTAGACTGGCAGTTGAAATCCAGCTTGATTGATTCAAGCTGTCTAAGTAGCTTGCTGCTTCTTGTTCAGTATCAAACTGGACAGTCAGCGTAACGGTTCCGGATTCTTGGTAGGCAAATGTTTGAATAAAGCCGCGTTCCGGCAATAAAGATGTAAGATGACGCATAACCGGAATCGTTTCGATCCGATTTTTGTCCGCCCAGGCGATTCCATTTTTGAGTTGTGTGACGGAATTTGTAGAAGCTCCAGCGTTCAGTTGATTTTGCAGCTCTGTTTCCAATTTTTGAACCTCTGCTATTTTTTTATCAACAGATGCAATATCATTTTTTGTTGTTTTAATTTGATAGAAATAAAAGGCCGTTACCAGTAAAAACAGAGCGATCAGTACGGATGAAATAACAAGTACGTTGACCTTTTTGGGTTCTTTTTTGGGTAGTAAGTTAATTTCTACTAACATGATCACACCTCTTTTAACGCAAGACCTAGTGATAGGTAGTACTTATAGGGAAGCTTCTCCAGTTTTCCATTTGCTTCATCCTGAAGCTCAAGCAAGGAAACAGGGAGTTCATAACGGTCCTTCATTTCTGCAAAAATGATGTTAAGCAAAGGGTGATCTCCTGAGACGAGGAATTTCGTCACTTCTTTTTTTCCGTTATATAAGGAGTAATGGTAAAAATCCATCAGTTTGCTGATTTCGTGAAAAATATCCTCAAATTCCCGTTTAAATTCATCAATATCGCCAAGATAATGAAAATTAACACCGTCTTTGCCGGGCTTCGTTTCCCATTTTTCCATGTTATAGGCGATGGGAAAATGCCTCATGACATAGGGAACGGTATTTTCAAAGATACACATATTGATATTTGTTAAGTCAAACTGAACGGTCAATAAAATTTCTTCTTTAGCCTGACTCAATTGATGGTAGAGACGATAAGTCGACAGAGGGGAAATATCTGCCGCAAGCGGATTCAGCTTAAGTTCTGAAAAAAGGTCAGAGTACTCCGCTACATATTTTTCCGGTGCCGCAAACAGCATAATCTCCTTTATTTTGCCATTGTCAGATAACGGATAGAGATCAAATACAGGATCTTCAAATGGCAAATGGATGCTCGATCCAAGCTCCAAATAAAGATAACCGTGGATTTCATCGTCCTTAATATCGGAAGGAATCGACACCTTCCTTATGATCACAAGCGAATCCGGGATGATAAAGCGGATCGGCCGCTTATGTATTTTCCATTGATCGATGCATTCATCCAGAATATTCAACAGTGATTCAGCATCGACGATTTTTCCGTCGCTGATAATTCCGGGGGGCAAAAAACGCTCCCCCCATCTTTGGGCAGCAGGCGGATTGATTTGTTTCAATTCCACAAAGCGAATGGAGTGATCATTAATGACAAGATTCACGATCCGATTTCGCGGTGAAAAAAGGGAAAAAGCCATAGTCAAAACCCCTTCTTAAAATCCATTGTTTAGGAACCGTAAGTACCAGTCGATGATTTGCGATCCCCAAAAATAGGAAGTCAGTGTTCCTGCCACAATAAAAGGTCCAAACGGGATTGGCTGGCGCTTCTTCACGAGTCTGAAGAGAATGGCTAGCACTCCAATAATCGCACCATATAAAGTCGACAGAAAAAATGATAATAAAAGCAGTTTTACGCCAATGACGAAGCCGATTAAACTAAATAGTTTAATGTCTCCTCCTCCCATCCCGCCTTTGCTGACAAAAGCAATCAGTAAGAGAAGCGTAAAACCGACGGCCGCCCCGATCAAGCTGTCCCACCATGGTGCAAGCGGCAACAAAATCCGCTCCAATAAAAAAATCCCTGCAAACACGATCAAAATTTTATCAGGGATGATCATATAGTGAATATCGGAAACGGTTATGATAATAAAAAGTGAAATAAGTGTTAAAGCGACAACAAGCTCCCCTGACCATCCAACCCAATAAGGAGCAGCTGCAAATAAAAT
>CAZAEW010000053.1:24221-27877 GCA_964484065.1 uncultured Bacillus sp. | reverse complement strand
AAAGTACCCTATAGATAGACTTTTTTTCTATGTCTACTCTATAGGGTACATTTTATAAATAAAGCCGACCATGTTAGTTTAATATAGTTAATTGTTCATAGATTCACACGATTACTTTTATTATTTTAGCATATTCATTTATTATTTTTGAAATAAAAAGGATTTGGATGATTTTTGTTTAACAAGGACCTACCTTTACCTATGTAAATTACATAACTACTATGGACAAGTTAAATTCATCGGGGTTTCCCTTCTGCCTATTTTTCTAGGCGACACCTTTATATCGATAAATCCGCCATTTTTTCTTAATTTTACAATAATTTTTTATAGTAGTAAAATAGTAATAGAGTTATGCTTTGCTATTATTATCTATTGCGGTTTTTTTGAGAGGGGAGTTGTTGTGATTACACTTTACTTTTTTAAAAAAACGTTAAAAGTTTTTTCGATGATGGCTCTGGTAATGATTCTTGTTTTCACTCCTTTGATCGTGTCTATTTCTCCAGGCTCCAATGGCAAACCCGTTCCAACATTGGAATACAGCCGGGCGCTGGCAGTACTGAATGTTGGGATTCTAGAGAACAATGTGATGAGTGCCAGCTATGATAATGCTAATACTGGAAATCTTACATTGAAACTTACGGGAAACATACCTGTGGGTCTTGGTTTACTCTCCCAACAATACTTTGTTTACCAACTGCCAGAAGAGTTGAAACCTATTTTGAGTAATCCTCTTTTTCAGAACAATGCACATATCGATTATTCAATCGGCCTGCTTTTCAGCGGCACGATACCTGGCAGCGAATTGATATTGAATTCTGGGACTGTAACTGGTGTCCGAAGTTCATTATTGAATCTTTCCGTACTTACATCTGTAACGGCTACTTTGACAATCAATTTAAAAAACTTAAACATTACTAAGTTACCGCCAAGCCCTGACAGCAAGTTGGAGTTCTATGGGATTGCGGCCAGAGAGGCAGTTATTAATTTGAATTTGTTAGGCAGTGAAGCAGCTTATGCTGAAATAGCAACTGATGAATTACCACCTCCGCCAACCATAAATGCTGTGCACGACGTCGACACCTCAATAACAGGTACAGGAGAACCAGGTGCAACTGTACATATAACCACCCCAGACTACACCTACGATGGAACCGTAAACCCAGACGGAACTTACAGTGTTGCCATTCCTGCACAAGCAGCAGGCACAACGATTACAGCTACCCAGACAAAAAATGGCATTGAAAGCAATGAAAATTCTACTACCGTAATTGGGGTAATACTAACATTTACCGTTCCTGATCAACTTCCATTTAAAACTACAACATTAGGACTTCAGGAAGTCACAATTCAAAGAGCAGTTCAAGATTGGTCCATTATTGTTCACGATACTCGCGGACAAGGGGCCAAATGGAAAATAACAGCACGGGCAGAAGGGCCTTTGAAAACAAGTGATGGACAGCATCAACTTGACTCTGATGCTCTGGTATTTATAAATGGCAGCAATGTTTACTCTTTAGCAGGGGAGGTGCTAATTTTTGACGGAACTACTGGATCAGACCAAAGCACGACGATTCAGTGGAGCGATAACGAAGGTGTATTACTGAAAATGACCCCTATGAATCTTGAGACAGGTGTGGATTATGCAACCACTATCGATTGGACATTAGCTGATGCACCATAACACAAAGAGCTAGTGTTGCTTAATCATAAACAGAGGAGGGAATTTTTGTGAAAATGCCAAAAACGTTATTTATGGCGGTCGTATCTGTTTTATTGCTGGCCATCTGTACACAAGGAGTCTTTGCAGCTACAGCAGATACGAAAACATCCCAGGCTAAAATTCAATTTTCTCAGCCGTCAGGAGGACTGCTGACACTTGACCATGTTCCGGATTTGGATTTTGGTACACAAACAGCTTCCTTAACAGATCAAACTTATCAATCTCTTGTTGACGGCTATGTTAGGGTAACAGATAAAGGAAGCAATGCCACTGGGTGGAATGTTACAGTAAGTGCCGCAGCCTTTAAAAATGGCGCAGCAACTCCTGATACATTGGAGGGAGCTACAATCCATCTCAACACAGGTTTAGTTTCTATAATATTAGGAGTAGTGAACCAGCTTTTGGGACTACCTGCAGCAAACACTGCAATTACTCTGCCAACAGATGATTCAGCCGTCAATGCTATTTCCGCTGGTAACGGACTCCTGCCTTATGGCATGGGTTCATGGGATACAACTTGGCTGAAAAATAACATTTCATTAGATGTCGTAGGCGGTTCAATGAACACAGATTCACTATATACATCAACAATGACATGGACATTAACTGATGCACCTTGATCCGTATTTGAGCAAAAAAGTCTCAAATAATCAAGAGTTTTCCCTTTTTATTTGAGACTTTCTTTACATATAAAACTTCATTTCTACAGCTTGTAAATCTGCGGTATATGGGGGCATAAAATGAAGAAATTTAATATTCGGATTACTATTCTATTGTGCATGATCACTTTCGTTGCAATGGGGATGCCTATGGTCAAAGCGAATGCAGAGGATGTTGGTTACGCAGTCCGGGCCATTATCCCTGACAATCAATTGGACAAGCATCAGACCTATTTTGATTTGAGGATGACCCCTGACCAGAAACAAGTCATTAAAGTACAAATATTTAATAGCAGCAATAAAGATAAAGAAATCGATGTCAAGATTACCAATCCAATCACAAATCGAAATGGATTGATCGATTATACGCAACAAATAGCAAAGATAGACAAGAGTCTAAAGGTTCCGATTACCAAAATTGCCACCTTTGAAGAAAAGACTGTTACGGTTCCGGCAAAAAAATCGATAACCATTCCTATTCAGCTGCAAATGTCAAAAAAAGAGTTTGACGGCATCATTTTAGGCGGGATTTATTTTTCCAATCATATGGACAAACAGACAGAGCCCAAACAACAAATTATTAATAAATACGGATACGTCATTGGCTTAAAACTGTCGGAAACCGATAAAGTAATAAAGCCGAAGCTTCATTTGTTATCCGTAAAACCAGGTTTGGTGAATTATCATACAGCCGTCATTGCCAAAATCCAAAATAGCACCCCGGTAATTGTCAATAAGCTGACAATAAAAGCAAAGGTTTATAATTCAAAAGGTAAAAAGATTAATCAAGTGGACGTTAAAGATTACCGGATGGCACCAAACACGACAATGCCATTTGCGATTGATTGGAAAAATCAGAAGCTGAAACCGGGAAAATACACCTTAAAATTACATGCGGAAACAGTTAAACAGAAGTGGGATTGGAAAAAGGAATTTACCATCCAAGGTGAAAAATCGAAAAAAATAAATCAAAAAGCTGTTGGAATAGAAAGAAACTATACATGGTGGATTGTTATCGGATTCTCCGTTGTTATTTTGATTTTAATCTATATCATTATCAGATTGAAAAAGAAGAATATAAGTTAGGATGGGACGGTTCTCTCGCTACTTTTTTCAAGAAAAAGCAGCAAGGGTGAACCGTCTTTTTTATGGTTGTTTTCATAAAGATTGTTATTTTTCACATAATTAATTTTTAAGTATTCAACTTATGGCCCTTGTTTCGGACAGGAATCCAGTCTTTTTCATCAATGCTGTCCGAATGAGCCCCTGTTTCAGAC